>JAHJOK010000084.1 GCA_018820205.1 Alphaproteobacteria bacterium | reverse complement strand
GCAGCAGATAATCAAGGAATTGGAGGCCCAAAGAACTCTTATCCCGGGACAATTCAACACAGGAACCGGAACGTTCTGCTCGAGAAGTTTGTACTTTCCCTTTTCGACGGTGCCGATGTTGACGGCTGTGCCCGAGGTCGGGAACGGCGCATCATTGTTGAACTTGATATTGGGCAACAAGCCAAAACTGCGCTCGGTAGGCATGGGGGTGGACAGCAGTGCAGCGCGAACCTCTTCGCCCGTCACACCGCCAGCACCTTTGACCTTGACAACATTTTCAACGGCACGAACCGTCAACATCGCTTGGCTCATGCCCATAATGCAGGCAGAGTTATAGGCGGCTTGCAACTTGTATTGGCTGCGCAGTTTCTCGAAGAAGTCCCGTGCCGGTGTTGCGCCTTCGGCGGCCATGGCCATGCCATAGACCTCATAGTTTCCATCCATTTGGCTCAGGTCACCCAGCGCTTTCCCCGACGAAAGCAACCCGTTATGAGCGCTAACCACTATCGGAATATTGGTTTTTCCAAGGCTTTGCAGGGCGCGCCGTGTCGCCACTACCGATGCTGTATTGTTGAACACCTGCAGTACCGTGGCCCCCTTGCGGACCAGGCGGCTGACCTGCTGGGTAAGGTCGGTCGGCTGTGCTTCGGTATAAATCGTTTCAACGACTTCAATGATCTTCGGATTGTCCTTAGCGAACTTCTCGACACCTTTGTGGATGTCCACGTAGGCCGGCGATACTTCCGATGAAATCACCCCCACCTTGAGAGGAGCAGACGAACCCGACTTCTTCTGCATCCACACATAAAACGCAGCCGCTTCGTGCGGGTAAGTGGCACGGGCATTGAACACCCAGTTATCACCCTTCCAAGCAAATCCATATCCTGCTGTCGACTGGACAAGAGGCACCTTGTCACTAGGCAAGCGCTGCTGCAGCGCATTGGTATCTGCACCGCCCACACCCAGAACAGCCACCGGGTTGAGCTCGGACTTGATGCCTGGCCAGAGGCTGGCCACTTGGGCGACGTCATAGCGGGTGTCGAAATCCTTGATTCGCAATGCGACGCCCTGCGCTTTACCGACCTCTTCGCTCCACCAGTCGAGCACCGCACGGCGGCATCCCGTCATATCTTTCATGATGTCTGCGAAAGGTCCGGTGAAGTCAGCCAGGCCAGCCACGTTGTAAGTAGTCTGAGCTTGTGCCATGCCGCCAAGGCACAAGGCTGACGCCAGTAAAGCGCCGCGTTGCCCCAGTTTGACCATTGCCGACAACTTTGCTCGATTCGTTTTCATAAAAAAAGTCTCCTTTTGTAGTAGCGCTTTGCATTGGAGCAGCCCTTCCCAGCGCCTAAGGTGGCTGCAGAAAACAGGATTGCGGTCAATATGGGTAAGGCCACATGCGATAAGACCGCTTGACGATGTTCCACCGGTGCATCAGACCGCGTGGCTCAAAGATCAGAAAGGCCGCGATGACTCCACCCAGGAAAATATTCATCACTGCGAAAACAACATCTCCGCTCAGGAAGGAAAAGTTCTCGACCAGTGAAGGGCCCACGATGGTGATCGTCTCCTGGGCAGTACGGATAACAAACACGCCGATCAGCGCGCCCGTCACCGACCCCATGCCACCCACAATGATCATCGCGATGAACCATATCGAGTGGATCAGGGTGAACTGGTCAATCGCCACGAACCTGACGTAGTAAGCCCAGAGCCCTCCACCGATGCCCGCGTAAAACGCACCCAGCAAGAAGGCAAGTACCTTGGTGCGCACGACATTGATGCCCATCATTCCTGAGGCCACGTCGTCATCGCGCACTGCCGCAAAAATTCGACCATGGCGGCTGCGTGCGACGCCGTAGGCGCCCGCAATCATGATGAAGGCCACTACCAGACACAGGTAGTAAATGCGGGTATCGGTGTTGAAAACGAAACCAAGGAGCTGTGCTGGTTCCAGAGTGATGCCGTTAGATCCCCCCAGCCACTTGGCAGGCAGGTTGAGCACAAAGAAGTGGAACAAAATCTGCGCAGCAATTGTGGTCAAGGCAAGGTAAAAACCCTTTATGCGCATTGCGGTTAATCCAAACACCAGCCCAAAAAGCGCCGCGCACAGCCCGCCGATGGGCAAAGCCAGCCAGAAAGGCAGGTGGCCTTTCGTCGCTAGGAGCGCTGTTGCATACGCACCAACCCCCATGAACGCAGCTTGACCCAAATTGATCTGACCCGCTAGACCAGTATTGATCTGCAGCCCCATGACCACCACTGCAGTAATCAGCATAGAGGTCACGATCGCCACCCAGCGGACCTCGCTGATCAGGGGCAGCGCAAACAACGCTATAACAAACAGGCCCAATGCCACCGCCTGGCTGCGCGTGCGAATTAGTGCTTGGTCTTTGGCGAAAGAAGTCGCGAATACACCTGCGGGATCCATGCTCATACCCTCTCAATGGTTTTCCACCCGAACATGCCGGTGGGACGAATTAACAACACCACCAGCATGATGATGAAAGGAAAGACGGAGCCCAGCGCTCCCCCCACCAGGGGATCGAGATAGGCCGAAGCCAAACCCTGAATCACACCCACCAAAACACCGGCGATCAGCAAACCTGCGAGGGACTCCAACCCAGCCAGCAAGGCCACCGGCAAGGCAGCCAGGCCGATGTCGGAGCTCATCATGTTGATGGAGCGGCCACTCAAATGCACTATCGCCCCCAGTGTGGAAAGCACGGATCCCAGCACCCACGCAAAGGCAATGGAACGCTGCACCGAGATGCCCATGGACATGGCCACCTGGTGGTCTTCCGCCACGGCCGTCATGGTCAAGCCAGCCCTTGTCCGGTTGAAAAACCAGGAGAGGCCAACGCCGATGAAGATGGTCATAATTCCACCGTAGAGCATCGAACGGGAGACGATGAGATCGCCAACGATGATCGGATCCAGAGGAAAGATGATCGGAAAAGCACGCACCTGTGGACCAAAAAGCACCAACACAACGCCTCGGATCAGAATCAAGAGACCGATCGTCACCATGACCATCGAGAAGACGGATTCCCCAACCAGACGGGCAAAAAATATCCGCTCAATCATGAAACCAAAAATTGCAGCACTAACGAATGCCACGGGCAATCCGACCCACAGCGGTAGACCCATCTGAATAATCGTCCACCACACCATGTAGCCGCCAAAGACCACCAACTCACCTTGTGCAAAGTTGAACACCTTTGACGCGCGATAGATCACGACGAAACCCATGGCGATCAACGCATACAGAAGCCCTGACAGCGCACCGTTTATCAGGTAGTTAATAAAATCGATCATTTCCGTCCTCTGCTTCGGGCTGCGCCCAGGTGGTCTGACCCTGCGGCGTCCGTGTCATGGATGGACACCAGAGCCTCGAAATTGCCGCGCCGACCGTCCTGGTAGGTCACAGGAATATCGATACGCACGGCGTGCAAGCCGTCATATAAACCGTTGATCAGCGTGGCGTATCGCACCTCCAGGAATTCGCGCCGCAGCTTTCTCGAACGTGTTAGTTCGCCCTCGTCCGGATCAAGCTCTTTTGGAAAATTGGCGAATCGCTTGACCCGCGCATGCGCCGGCAAAAACTGATTCACACGGGTAATTTCCTGACTGATCAACTCTGCGACCTCTGGCCGCTGTGACAAATCGGTAAAGGTTGAAAATCCGATCCGCTTGTCTTCTGCCCACCGCGACAGAACAGCCATGTCGATATTGATGAGAGCGGCCACGAAGTCCCTCGTCTCGTCTCCCACCGTCATGATGTCCTTGATGAAGGGACTGAACCGAAGGCGGGTCTCGACGAACTGCGGCGGGAAGGTTTCTCCGCTGCGCAAACGCTTGAGGTCCGACAACCGCTCCAGGAACACGAGCTCGCCTAGCTCAGTTTTCGTTACGGCATCGCCCGTGTAGAACCAGCCATCTTTCACCTTCGACTCTACGGAACCCTCTCTGCGGTAGTAGCCCAGAAACGGGCTTCCGCCACGAATCTGCAGCTCTCCGTCCGCACTCAAGCGCCATTCCAATGGTGGGCCCGCCTCTGGATGCGCCTTCATCCAGTGCCCTACGGTCTCCAGATCAAATCGGTCACCCTGGTGGCATGTCAGCAACCCGGTTTCGGTGGAGCCATAGATGTTGCGCAGAGGTATACCCATGGCATGGAACATGCGAAACACATCCGGTGCCATGGTGGCACCACCGCAGCTGGCACAGCGCAGCCGGGTCAGGCCGAGCAGATCTCGCAACGGGCGCAGAACCAGTGCATTGGCGATAGGAAACAGCAACCGGTCCAGCAGGCCAACGGGTTTTCCATCCAAGCGCCCCACATTAACGGTGTGACCGATCTTCATGCCCCACTCGTAGACACCTCGTCGAATGGGTCCTGCGTCGAGCATGTGCGCCTGCACAGAGGACGCCATGCTTTCCCACTGGCGCGGAGCAAATGTCATACCTTCCACCGCCAATTCCCGAATGTTGGACAACACCTGCTCCGGGCCCTCGGGGAAGTTCACTACCATGGGCAATCCCAATCCCATGGTGATGCCATATATTTGTTCAGTGGCCCAGGATGGCGCGATGTAACTCAGGTATTCCATACCCGGCTTCACATCCATGGAATCGATCAAGCGCTGGGCGTTGTCGATCAAAAAGCGATGCGTGAGGATGACGCCCTTGGGCTGCCCCGTCGTGCCGGAAGTGTAAGAAAGAACCGCTATGTCATCGGGGGCTCCCGCATCCACTAGCGCGTCGTACATCTTTCCGTTACGTTGATGGATTTCACGCCCTTGCCGCTGCATGCCATCGAAGGTTTGCAGGATGGGGTCGTTATACGACCACATACCCGTTTCATCCCAATACACAATGTGGCGCATCTTCAACGTCTTGTTCCGGACATCCAGGCCCTTGTCAACCTGCTCTTGGTCCTGCGCGAACAAGATGACTGCTTCGCTGTCGTCCAAAAGATAGGCCACCTCCTCCGAAGTGAGGTCCGGGTACATGGATACAACTTTGCATCCCAGTGCATGCGCGGCATACTCGGCCCAGTAATGCTGCGGCTCATTCTCACCAATGATGGCAATGGTCTCACCCGCTTTGACGCCTGCTTGGTGCATGCCCAGCGCAATCTCTCGAACGTTGCGCTGCACATCCGCAAAGCTGTACTCCCGCCAAATGCCGCGCTGCTTATGGCGCTGGGAAAGACGGTTGGGGTTAGCATGCGCATGCTTGCGCAGCAACTGGGGAAGGGTCGCGATTTCGAGTTTCATTGGACGCCCTCCCCAAGATAGGCTTTAAGCACTGCGGGATTAGCCTGGATCTCCTTGGGCGTTCCATCGGCGATCTTGCGTCCAAAGTCCAGCACAGCGATGCGGTCAGCCAGGTCCATCACCACACCCATGTCGTGCTCCACCAAAACAATAGGAATGCGCTTTGCCTCGCGCACATCCAGAATGAAACGTGCCAAGTCTTCTTTCTCTTCAGTATTCATACCGGCCATAGGCTCATCCATCAACAGAATCTTCGGGTCTTGGGCCAGTGCGCGCCCCAAGTCCACGCGCTTGCGAAGCCCATAACCGAGGCTGCCCACCGGCGCATGCCGGATGGATTCAATTTCAAGAAATTCAATGATTTCTTCCACCACCTCCCGATGCAAAACTTCTTCCCGTTTTGCCGGGCCGAAATGGAAAAATGACTGCACGAGATTGGCCCGCATGTGCATGTGGCGCCCCACCATCAGGTTCTCGATAACGGTCATGCCCGAAAAAATGTGCGTACCTTGAAAGGTGCGCGCTAGGCCCTGTGCCGCCACGTCGTGAACCGCCATGTCGCGCACGTTGTGCCCGGCCAGGGATATCTCGCCTTTCTTGGGGCGGTAGAACCCGCTCAGGCAGTTCATCAGAGAAGACTTTCCCGCTCCGTTCGGCCCGATGATTGCCAGCAGCTCGTCCTTGCGCACATCAATCGAAACATCATTCAGCGCCACAACTCCACCGAACTGCAGCAGCAGATTCTGGGCTGTCAGCACCACGCCTTCCCGCTGGCTTTGAATGGCTGCATTCATTGGCACCTCCACTCTGAATTCTTGGCTTTGTCCATCGAATTTCCTTCATAAGACCTTTGCAGGGTCTACGCATCCATTTGCGGGAATGCTCGCAGCGATCAATGGACCACGACTAACAACGGACACCCGCATCCAGGCTGATCGTGGTGGCATTCAAATAGGCGTTTTCCACAACGTGCTGAACCAGTCCACCGAACTCTTGTGCCTGCCCCATGCGATGAGGAAAGAGGATGACGTTGTCAATAATGTTTTGCGACACCTTCGTTGGCATGCCTGCAGACATGGCGGTCTCAAACAGACCAGGCGCCACGGCCACCACTCGGATTCCGTGTTGCGCAAGATCCCGCGCCACCGGAAGCGTCATTCCAATGACCGCCGCTTTGCTGGCGCTATATGCGGCCTGGCCCACTTGACCCTGCCACGCAGCACCAGATGACGTGTTCACGATGACCCCCCGTTCACCGTCGACATTGGGCTCGTTCTGCGACATGGCCAACGACGCATAGCGCACCACGTTGAATGTCCCGGTCAGGTTGATGGCGATCACCCGGTTCCAAAGATCCATCGGGAATAACTCGCCCTTTGAAAGCGTCTTGCAGGGACCCAGAATTCCCGCGCAATTTACCGCCACATGCAGCGCACCAAATTCCGCCACTGCCGCGTCTACGCCAGCCTTCACACTGGCCTCGTCCGAAACATCAACCTTCTGGATTCGCACGCGCTCGCCCATCGGCAGCACCTCGCTCGCAAGGCGCTCTTCGTCCAGATCAACCGCCATGACGCTCGCTCCGGCCGCAAGCAATGCCTTGCAAGTGGCGAGCCCCAGGCCTGAAGCAGCTCCTGTGACGAAGGCAATGGTATTTTTGACATCCATACTGTTTCTCTTGTCTCTTATTGAGTGCAGCGCTCAGCGCGCCAAGATGGTGATACAGGCAACAGCTTCTTCAATGCCCTCAAGACCGCCACCGTTTTCTGCCAGCGCAATCCTTGCGTCAGTCACCTGCCGCAGTCCGGCTTCCCCGCGAAGCTGAGTTACCAACTCATGGACTTGGGCAATACCGGTGGCCCCAACAGGGTGCCCCTTAGACTCCAGGCCGCCGGACGGATTAACGGGAATGCGGCCACCAATCCGGGTATCACCCCGCTCGGCAATCACACCGCCCATGCCGAACTCACAGAAACCGAGGTTTTCTGTCTGAATGATTTCACCCATGGCCGTGGCATCGTGCACCTCGGCCACCGAGATATCTGCTGGGCCAACACCTGCCAGTTCATATGCCCTGCGCGAAGCCAGTGCTGTGCAGTGGTTGGTGTAGTCGTCTTCGCTCCGGTCGGAACCGCTTTGCACTACTGCCGCCAACACCTTGATGGCACGCTTTTCATCGATGTTCAAGCGCATAAGCGCCGAGCGTGTGCAAATGATGGCTGCTGCTGCGCCATCAGACACCGGGGAGCACATGGGCAGAGTCAATGGGTAGGTGATCGGCGGCGCGGCGAGCACCTCTTCGATGCTGTAAGCCATCCGGTACTGCGACAGCGGGTTGTGCATGGAGTGCGCGTGGTTCTTGGACGAAACGGCGGCTAACTGGCGCTGCGTCGTCCCGAAAGTGCGCATGTGCGATCGTGCAAACGCCGCATACACGTCCATGAAAACGCTGTACGGCCTGGGTGAGGTACTCCCCTCGGGCACCGCCACGTCGCGCCCCATCTTCATCAACTCCCCACGAATCTCTTCTGCACGCGAGAGATCCCAGGCACTGTCAAACACCGAGAACATCTTGAGCTTGTCGGATGAGAACATCTTCTCTGCACCAACAGCCAAAGCGACATCGCCAGCACCCGACTTGAGGTGATTGCAGGCTAGAACGAACGCCGACGAGCCGCTTGCACAAGCGTTTTCGACGTTCACCACCGGAATGCGCCCAATCCCCATGGCCCGCAGCGCAATTTGCCCACGAATCATGTGCTGGCCATCCATATGCCCCTGGGAAGTGTTCCCAAAAAAGGCCGCTTCCAAGTCTTCTTTTTCCAATCCCGCGTCCGCCAAAGCAGCCGCCGTGGCCTCGCGTGTGAGCGCCTTGATGTCTTTGTCCAGATGCCGTCCGAATGGCGTCATCCCCACACCAACCACATAGATATCTTCCATCGCATTTCTCCGTGGCGGATCTTCTTGATCCATGAAAGTCAAATAAATTACTTTGCGTAAGATGTTTTTACTGTACAGTAAAATTCTCAACTGCTTGCCAGGGATTACCCTTGGTATCACATTCGCGGCTCAGCAAAGCGGCAGGAATCGCATGCCCCGCGCAGTCTCAATATCGCCCTGCTCAGTCACGCTGTACAAACCACGAGCCACGTTGTGGGGATGAGCGGCGGCTTCGGCCATGGTGAGCACCGGCGCAAAGCAACTGTCAGTGCCTTCCATCAGTGCATTCCAGTACGTACTAGGTTGGGAAGCAAAGCGCTGCGCAATCCGCGCCTTGAGAGACGGCCACAAAGTCTTGTCCATTTGCCGTGCGGGGTCGACATCCGTCAGCTGCAATTGCGTCAACAGCAATGCATAGAACTGTGGCTCGATTGCACCGACCGTGATGTATCGCCCATCGCTGCACAGATAGCGGTCGTAGAAGGGTGAGTCATGGAAGACACTGGGTTCGCTGCCTTCCAATCCGCCACCTTGACGAATCAGTTGCACGAGCGGCGACAGCATTGCCAACACATCAATGATGGCGCCGTCAACCACGCAGCCCTGGCCCTTATCCCGCGCGCCTAGCAACGCCGACACCATGCCAAATGCAAACCCGAGGGCGCCGGCAGCATCCCCAACCACTGTGGGTGGAAGCATGGGAGGGTGTCCCGGTTGCTCGGTGATCGACATGAGCCCAGTGAGAGCGACATAGTTCATGTCGTGCCCGGCGGCCTGAGCCAGCGGCCCATCCTGCCCCCAGCCCGTCATGCGCCCATACACAAGCCGCGGGTTGTATTCACCACATACATCGGGACCCAAACCCAGGCGCTCCATCACACCCGGGCGGTTGCCCTCAATCAACCCGTCGCTTTGCGCGACCATGTCCAGCGCCCGCGCCTTGTCCTCGTCGTTCTTGAGATTCAATGTGACGCGTCGTTTGCCGCGCGACAAGAGCGCCCCGTCCTTCGGAGTGAGCTCATCAGGCAATGCGCTCGCACCTGGCCGCCCGACCACAGTAACGTCAGCGCCCATCTGCATCAACATGAACCCAGCTAAGGGCCCTGGGCCGATCCCCTCGAACTCGACGATCTTGATACCCGATAGCGGGAACATGAGCGGGCTGCTCTTACTTCGCATGAAGAACTCCATTTGTTTAATTGTTTTACTTTAGGGTAGAATTTTTAACTTATGGGTAATGGAAAACCCCATGTCCCTCAAAACAGAGGCAAAAGCAGAATCGATCCATGAACACGCAAGCCAGCAAGGAACCCCTGATGTCGACACCGGTTGTGATTACAGACGTACGAAAAGGCACCATGTGGATTCGCCTGAACCGACCTGATGCAATGAACTCGCTGACCCCGGCGGTGCTTCGGGGAATAGACCACGCACTCAACGAAGCACAGAGCCGCGGAGACGTGATATCCGTCGTATTGACGGGCACTGGACGGGCCTTCTGCGCGGGCGCCGACCTCAAGTACGTCAAGACGCAAGCGGGCGAAAGTGGCACCAGTGGCTTTCTGGACAGCGTACTGTCCACCATGAACCGGATTGACCGCTTTCCAAAACCCGTGATCGCCGCCCTGAACGGCATAACTCTGGCGGGCGGGCTCGAACTGGTGCTGTGCTGTGATCTAGTGCTGGCGGCAAGGAGCGCCAAAATTGGCGACGCACATGCCAACTACGGCCTGATCCCCGGAGGGAGGGGGTCGGTGCGCCTGCCGCGGGTCATTGGCCCCACACGCGCCAAGTACCTTCTCTTCACGGGTGACTTCGTGGACGCGGCAGATCTTGTGGAAGCGGGCCTCGTCAACCAAGTGGTGGACGACGACCAGCTCGAAAGCGTTGCACAAGCCGTGGCCGACAAAATTGCCACGAAGAGCCCCCTTGGCCTGCGCCGCATGAAAACGCTGGTCGACGATGGTTTGCAACAGCCTCTAGACACCGCCCTGCGATTGGAGCTTCTGGCCTCTGAAGTGCATTCCCACAGCGCCGATCTCCACGAAGGCCTGGCCGCATTCAACGAAAAACGCACCCCGCGCTTCACGGGCCACTAGGACGGCAACGCCATGCATACGTTACCCACCACCGATCGATTCAGACTACTGCGTGCTTCGCAGCAATTCGCCTACGACCGCGCCCCGGCCATCCGCGCGGTCTATCAGCTTGCAATGATGACGCCGCAGGATCTCCAAGGCCCTGCCGACCTTGCACGGCTCGCCGTCACAAGTAAGGATTCACTGCTTGATAAGCAGCGCCAGTCACCGCCATTCGGTGGGTTTCTCGCTGCCGACGACACATCTATCCGCCGCATTTATGTCTCCCCAGGCCCCGTCTATGAACCCCATTCTTTCGACGAAGACACTGGCAAGGGCTTCTCGCATGTGTTCAGGCAGGCGGGAATCGGCCCCGGTGACCGTGTACTCAACACCTGGTCCTACCATCTTGTTCCAGCCGGCCTATTGCTAGATGCGGGCATTGCTGCCACCGGGGCGACGCTCATTCCCTGCGGGCCCGGCGGCGCCGAGCAACAAGCGCAGCTCATCATGGAACTGGGCATCACCTGCATTTGCTCCTCCACCTCCTTCTTCGTGACCTTGGTCGAAACGCTTGAGCGCATGGGCTACGACCTGCCTTCTCAATGGAAGGTCCGCTCCGCAATGCTGGGCGGCGAACTGGGTGACTGGATGGGCAAGCGCCGCGCATTGGAGAAGAAATACGCAATCCGCACGTTCTCGGCTTATGCCACCGGCGACTTCGGGCTGATTGCTTACGAGGAACTAGGACAACTGGGCTACACGGTCCAGCCTGACCGGCTCGTCCAGATCTGCGACCCGCACACCGGCGCACCCCTTCCGCCGGGCGAACCCGGCCAGATAGTGGTCACCACGCTGGACAGCGGTTGGCCTCTGGTCCGCTTTGGCACAGGCGATGTGGCGCAAGCGCTGGCCCATTCCCCGGATGGTCTCGTCGAACGAATCAGTTTGTTGCAAGGCCGAGTGGGCCAAGGTGTCAAAGTACGCGAAATTTTCATCTATCCACGCAACGTGGAAGAGCTGATCATCCGGATCCCGGCTATAGAACGTGCCCAGATCTTCGTTGAAAAAAAGCAGCATCGGGAAACTGCAACCTTGCGCGCGGTGCTAACGCCAGGGGCTTCTCACTACGCCACGCAAAGCGATTTGATCGAAGTGTTCAGGCAATTGACCCGCCTGAGGCTCGACTCAGTCGAGTGGGTAATCCAAGAAGATATGCCCATTGACGCACCCTTGCTGGTTGACAACAAGCAGTGAAATTCTAAAAAGCCATTGGTCTGATGCACCTAGTGGCTATACCGTCGCTTACCTCATGAAACGATAGCAATGATTGAACTCGCAGCCAATCCACTTATTTATCCATTCAAGCCACCATCGTCACGACACTGGGTCGAGATCGCCCCGGGCGTACGCTGGATCCGACTGTCGATGCCATTCCGACTCGACCACATCAATGTATGGGCCATAGATACCCATGATGGCTGGGTGCTGGTAGATACCGGCCTGAATAACCCCGACACCGTGGCCGACTGGCTGGCCCTCATGGCGCACGGGCCGCTGGCACGGCCACTCCAAGGCGTTTTCGCCACACACATGCACCCAGACCACATCGGCTTGGCTGGTTGGTTCACGCGTCGCTTTGGTGTGCCGCTGCACATGAGCCGGCTGGAGTACCTGACCTGCCGCGTGATGCATGCCGACACGAACCGCGAAGCCCCGCCCGACGGCGTGCTCTTCAATAGATGCGCCGGCTGGTCGGAGGCAGCCATTGAAAGCTACCGCAGTCGCTTCGGCAGCTTTGGTAAACATATCCACGCTCTGCCTGACAGCTACCGACGGTTGCAGGACGGCGACCACGTCCAGTTGGGTAAATATGGCTGGCGGATCATCACCACCGGCGGCCACTCACCAGAACATGCCTCTCTGTACTGCCCCGACTTGAAACTGCTGATCTCCGGCGACCAGGTGCTACCGAAGATTTCGTCGAATGTTTCGGTGTTCGCCAGCGAGCCACAGGCCAATCCGCTGAAGGAGTGGTACGAAGGGCTCGACAAACTAATGAGGGATGTTCCCAACGATGTGTTGGTACTCCCCTCTCACAACGAGCCCTTTTATGGACTGCATGAACGCCTTGACTCGCTCAGGTCAGGCCAAAATAGTGCACTGAATCGGTTACGTCAGACATTGACTACCGGGCCTCAACGGATCATCGATACGTTCGCTGCACTCTTTCATCGCTCCATCGGAGAACAGGATGCGCAGCAACTGAGCCTGGCAACAGGTGAGGCAGTTGCTTGCATAAACTTTCTCATCGCACAGGCCACCATAGAAGTCACGATGGACGAAAACGGGGTCGCGTGGCACTCAACAAGATATTGACATTGAAGTGCCGCCCTACGCTCTATGGTGAATCGACCCGGTTGATCTAGACGCCGTCGAGCCTCGAACCGAAGCCCATTGGCAGGTGCAACGGTGTTTCGGCGGCAATCTGCGGAAATCTGACCGAGAAGTCCCCTGAATTTTTATTCGTTTGAGCGACCGTTTTGAGTCGTTATGCACAGTGCGCCGTTATGAGTAGCCCGGTGGGTGTGACAACATAGTTGGTGGAATGGAGTCCACCTTGGAGAAGTACAGGTCAAGATGACCTCAAGGGGCGAGAGATTTTCTGTTCACCTGGCAAACAACGGCACAACGAACATCCCGCTTGACCACGCTTCGTGCTTGCTTCCTTCGCTCCGCGAGTCCCTACCCAAGGGCGAGGCCAGAGCCAGTAGGCGGGAAACGGCCGACCCGGAGGTGAAGCCATCGCTCACGATAGGCGGCGTTGAACGACACGTGTTGGCGATTGCTGCCATTCATGCGCAGGATTGCGAGTGACTCCGATCAGCCTGAAGCTGACCCACTACAGGCAAGGTCGGCTCT
>JAHJOK010000082.1 GCA_018820205.1 Alphaproteobacteria bacterium | reverse complement strand
CCGCCGCGAGCCTATCGCCCGTCCCGCCGAGCCGGACGGCGCGGCCGACATCGGCGTCGAGGCCCGCATCGCCGCCGGCCTTCTGCTGAACGCCGCGCTGGAACGCCGCAACGGCCTGGACGAGGCCATCACCCTGCCCGAGGTCAAATCCCTGGCCGGTCCCGACCGCGCCTTCGCCCGCGCCGTGGCCATGGCCGCCCTGCGCCGGCTGGGCGAGATCGACGCCATCCTGAACCGTCGCCTGCAGAAATCCCCGCCCGAGGCCGTTCGCACCATACTGCGCGTCTCCCTGGCCCAGACCCTGGTGCTGGAGACCCCCGCCTTCGCCGCCGTCTCCACCGCGGTGAAACTGGCCGAGCGCGACGCCAAGACCCGGCCCTACAAGGCGCTGGTCAACGCCGTCCTGCGCGGCATCGAACGCGAAGGCCCCGGCCTGACCACGGCCGAGAGCAACCTGCCGGACTGGATCGCCGCCCGCTGGAAACAGACCTATGGCGAGGCCGCCCTGGCCGCCATCGCCCTGGCCGCCCGCGACGAACCGCCGACCGACCTCAGCCTCAAGCCCGGCGAGGACGCCGACGCCCTGGCCGAGGCCGTCGAGGGAACCGTCTTGCCCGGGGGAACCGTCCGTTCCGGCATGAGGGGCGATGTCGCTGCCTGGTCCGGCTATGACGCCGGCGCCTGGTGGGTCCAGGACGCAGCCGCCGCCGTCCCCGCCCGCCTGCTGGCCCTCAAGGGCGGCGAGACCGCGCTGGACATGTGCGCCGCCCCCGGCGGCAAGACCCTGCAACTCGCCGCCACGGGCGCCAGCGTCGTCGCCCTGGACCGGTCCGAACCCCGTCTGCGTCGCCTGCGCCAGAACCTGGACCGCACCGGCCTGTCGGCCGAGATCGTGGTCACGCCCGGCGAGGACTGGACCGACCCCCGCACCTTCGACGCCGTCCTGCTGGACGCCCCCTGCACCGCCACCGGCACCCTGCGTCGCAATCCCGAAGTCCTGCGCGCCACCAAGCCCGCCGAGGTCGCCAAACTGGCCGACGTCCAGCACCGGCTGCTGGACGCCGCCGCCCTCCGCGTCGCCCCCGGCGGGCGTCTGGTCTATTGCGTCTGTTCGCTGGAGCGCGAAGAGGGCGAGACCCAGGTCATCGCCTTCCTGCGCCGCAACCCCGATTTCCGGACCAGCCCCGCCGATCCCGCCGCCGTCGGCGCCCCGCCCGAGGCCCTGACCCCCGAAGGCTGGCTGCGCATCCTACCCTCGATGTGGGCCGAAACGGGCGGCCTGGACGGCTTCTTCGCCGCACGGCTGGAGCGGATCTAGGGTCTGCCGCGCTTGCCCCCCGCGCCGTCCCGCCGTATCCCCGGCCCATGCCCCAGACGCCCCTGATCTGCCCGTCCATCCTCGCCTCCGACTTCGCCACACTGGGCGCGGAGGTCGCCGCGATCGAGGCGGCGGGGGCCGACTGGGTCCACGTCGATGTGATGGACGGCCATTTCGTGCCCAACATCACCATCGGCCCCGATGTGGTGAAGGCGCTGCGGCCGCACACGACCCTGCCCTTCGACGTCCACCTGATGGTCGCGCCGGTTGATCCCTGGCTGGAGGCCTATCGCGAGGCCGGGGCCGACATCCTGACGGTCCACCCCGAAAGCGGCCCGCATCTCCACCGCACCCTGGGCCGCATCCGCCAGCTGGGGGCCAAGGCGGGCGTCGTCCTCAACCCCGGGACGCCGTTGTCGGTGCTGGAAGACGTCGTCGACCTGGTCGATCTGGTGCTGCTGATGTCAGTCAATCCGGGCTTCGGCGGACAGTCCTTCATCGGCTCGACCCTGAAGAAGATCGAACGCACCCGGGCCCTTCTGGACGCCGCCGGATCGCGCGCTCACCTGCAGATCGACGGGGGCGTTACCGCCGCCAATGCGGGGGCCTGCGTCGCCGCCGGCGCGGACGCCCTGGTCGCCGGCACCGCCGTGTTCAAGGGCGGCCCCGACGCCTACGCCGCCAATATCGCGGCCCTGAAGGCCGCCAGGGCCCCGGAATGAACCCGATCGGGCCGTTCGCCGACCGCGCGCCCAAGGCTCCGAGCGTCGGCCCCGACGCCATTCCCGGCCTGCGCGGGGCGCCCGTCCGCACCCCTGTCCGCGCCGGCGGACTGAACACCGGCCCCGGCCTGTGGCCCGCCATCGTCGGTCGCGTCCTGACGCGTCAGATGTGGATCGAACTGTATGGCCTGCCCGGCTATGCGGCGACCCTGTCGGCGGGCAAGGTCACGGCCTTCGCCGCTACGCCGCGCGACTTCCGCCCCGCCGACGCGGCCCTGGGCAAGGCCGTTCTGGGCGGCCGTTTCCTGCTGGCCGGCGTGCATCTGGAGGCCGAGGCCCCCGCCGATCCGTGGAACCGGCCCAGTCCGTCGCGCGCCTTCGCCGTGGACCTGCACGCCTTCGCCTGGCTGCCGGGCCTGATGCAGCAGGGCGAGCGCGGCGCCCGCGAAGCGCTGCGGCTGACGCTCGGCTGGGCCGAGGCCTTCGCCCGGTGGTCGCCCTTCGCCTGGGATCCGCACATCCTGGCCCGGCGCGTCTACAACCTGTCCTGCGCGGCCCGAAGGATGGGCGCCGTCGCGTCCGAAACCGACCGTCTGCGTCTGGCCGACACCCTGGGCCGTCAGGCGCGTCAGCTGCTGCGTCCGCCCGGCGGAACGACGGGCAAGGCCGAGCGTCTGGTGGCCGCCGCCGTCGCCGGCTGCGTTCTGGCCGGACCGCCCGGCGCCCGGATCCGCCGCGCGGCCCTGGGCCGTCTGCCCGGCGCCCTGCGCGTCACCGTCGCCGGCGACGGCGGCCACGCCTCGCGCTCGCCCGAGGCGGGGATGGAGCTGTTGCTCGACCTGCTGACCCTGGACGACGCCCTGTCGCAGCTGTCGGAATCCGCGCCCGAAGCCATGGGCGGCGCCATCATCCGCCTGACCACCGCCCTGCGGCTGCAGACCCTGCCCGACGGCCGTCTGGCCGGTTTTCAGGGGGGCGGACCCTCCACCCCCGCCCGCGTCGCCGCCGCCCGCGCCCATGACGAACACGCCGAGGCCACGGCCGGCGCCGCCGGCAGCGTCGGCGGCCTGACCCGCATCCGCTCGCCGCTGATGACCATCGTCGCCGACACCGGCTCGCCCGGCAAAGGCGCCTGGTCCGAGGCCGCCTGCGCCCAACCCCTGGCGCTCGAGATCGTCTGCGGTCGCGACCGGCTGGTCACCGGCTGCGGCTGGACGCCCCGCGCCGCCGACCGTCAGGGCCTGCGGCTGGCCCCCGGTCATTCGACGCTCGCGCTGGGCGAACAGCCCTTCGCCGAGCCCCTGGGCGGCTGGAAGGGCGAACTTCTGGGTCCGCGTCTGTTCGGCCGGGCCTATCAGGCGACGTCGGAGCGTCGCGACGGCGACGGCGCCGTCTGGCTGGAGGTCGAGCACGACGCCTGGGCCGGCCCCTACGGCCTGCTGCATCAGCGCCGCCTCTATCTGGACCAGCGCCTCGACGAACTCCGGGCCGAAGAGCGTCTGCATCCCGCGCCCGGCCATGGCGACGTCGTCCGCGTCATCGCCGCCCCCTATGCCGTCCGCTTCCATCTGGAGCCCGGGGTGCAGGCCTCCCTGGCGAGGGACCGTCGCTCGATCCTGCTGCGCGGCCACTCCGGACGCGGCTGGTGGTTCCGCACCGACGGCCCCGACGTCGCCATCGAGCCCTCGGTCCATGTCGAGGACGGCCTGACCCGTCGTTCGCTTCAGGTCGTGGTGCGCGGCTCGGCCCGAACTGACGCCGAGACCAAGATCCGCTGGAAGCTGAGCCCCGCCGGGGCTGCGGGCGATCCGACCTGATGCTGCAATCCCCGCTGGTCCTGCCCGCCCAGCGGGCCATTGCGAAGCGGGTGGTCGCGATGTTCAACGACGCCTCGCGCGGCGAACACCCCATCGTCCGCCGTCCCGACGGCCTGTTCGGACCCGATGCGGTGGCCTGGCGGGTTCACGGTGATGTCGTCGGCATGCTGGTCGGTGGCGTGTCGGGCCTGCTGCTGCAGATGCTGCATCCGGCGGTGCTCGCCGGGGTCTGGGACCATTCGAACTTTCGCGCCGACATGCACGGACGCCTGCGCCGCACCGCCCGTTTCATCGCCTTGACCACCTATGGCGGCCGCGAGGACGCCGAGCGGGCCATCGCCAGGGTGCGCACCATACACGGCCATCTGGGCGGGACGCTTCCGTCGGGCGAACCGTACCGGGTCGATGACCCGACCCTTCTGGCCTGGGTCCATGTGACCGAGTGCTGGAGCTTTCTGAACGGCTGGATCCGCTACGGCGAGCCCGATATGTCCGCCGCCGATCAGGACCGCTATTTCGCCGAGATGGCCCGACTGGGGGCCATGCTGGGGGCCGATCCCCTGCCGGCGACCCGCGCCGAGGCGCACCGGTTGATCGAGCGGATGCGACCGGCCCTGCGGGTCGACGACCGGACCCGCGAGGTGGCCCGCCTGGTCCTCAGCCAGCCGCCGGCCAGCCGCGCGACCGGCCCGATCCAGTCGATGGCGATACAGGCGGGCGTCGAACTGCTGCCCGGCTGGGCCCGACGGATGCACGGCCTGCCCGCGCCGCTGCTGACCCGCCCGCTGGTGCGCGCCGGCACGATGGGACTGGCCAACACCCTGCGATGGACATTCGCCGGGGTCAGGGCCGCCGATACGCCGATCCCGGGCGACATCGGCGCATGATCCTCGAGGTGACGCCGACCCTTTCCGGGTGCTAAGGCCCCGCGCTTCCGCCCCCTCCCGCCTTCAGGTCCGCCCCATGCCCGCCGCTCCCGACTTCCCGCCCGCGCCCGACGCCGTCAAACCCGTCCGCGCCCTGATCTCGCTGTCGGACAAGGCGGGGCTGGAAGCCGCCGCCCGGGCCATGCACGACGCCGGGGTCGAACTGGTCTCGACCGGCGGCACCCGCGCCGCCATCGCCGGGTTCGGCCTGCCGGTGAAGGACGTCGCTGACCTGACCGGCTTCCCCGAGATGATGGACGGCCGGGTGAAGACCTTGCACCCCGTGGTCCACGGCGGCCTGCTCGGCGTGCGCGACGCCGCCGAGCACAAGGCGGCGATGGACGAACACGGCATCGGTCCGATCGATATCGTCTGGATCGACCTCTATCCGTTCGAGTCAACGGTTGCGGCAGGCGGCGCCTTCGAGGCGGCGGTCGAGAACATCGACATCGGCGGCCCGGCCATGATCCGTTCGGGCTCCAAGAACCACGGCTACGTCGCCGTCGCCGTGGACGCGGAGTCCATCGGCCTGATCGTCGAGGCCCTGAAGACCTCGGGTTCGACCTCGCTGGCGCTGCGGAAACAGCTCGCCGCCCGCGCCTTCGCGCGCACCGCCGCCTATGACGCCGCCGTCAGCGGCTGGTTCGCCGGCCAGTTGGAAGACGCCGCCCCGGCCCGCAAATCCATCGCCGGCTCGCTGGCCCAGACTCTCCGCTACGGCGAGAACCCGCACCAGACGGGCGCCTTCTATCGCACCGGAGAGGCGCGTCCCGGCGTGGCCTACGCCACCCAGATCCAGGGCAAGGAACTGGGCTACAACAATATCGCCGACGCCGACGCCGCCTATGAGCTGGTCGCAGAGTTCGAAAGCCCGGCCTGCGTCATCGTCAAACACGCCAACCCCTGCGGCGTGGCCGTCGGCAAGGACCTGTCGGAGGCCTACGCCCGCGCCCTGGAATGCGATGCGGTCTCCGCTTTTGGGGGCGTCATCGCCGTAAACCGCCCGCTTACGGCTGCCGACGCCCGCGCCATCACCGAGATCTTCACCGAAGTCGTCATCGCCCCCGGCGCCGACGACGAGGCCAAGGAAGTCTTCGCGGCGAAGAAGAACCTGCGCCTGCTGATCACCGATGGCCTGCCCGACCCGCACGGTCCGGGCGAGGTGTTCCGATCGGTCGCGGGCGGCTTCCTGGTCCAGTCGCGCGACCGCAGCCTGATCAAGCCCGCCGACCTCAGGATCGTCACCCGCCGCCAGCCGACGCCGCGCGAGATCGAGGACATGCTGTTCGCCTTCACGATCGCCAAACACGTCAAGTCCAACGCCATCGTCTACGCCAGGGACGGCCAGACGGCCGGTATCGGCGCCGGCCAGATGAACCGCCGCGACAGCGCCCGCATCGCCGCCATCCGCGCCCGCGAGGCCGGCGAGGCCAAGGGTCTGGCCCACTCCCTCGCCGAGGGTTCGGCCTGCGCGTCGGAAGCCTTCTTCCCCTTCGCCGACGGATTGCTGGAAGCGGTGGCGGCCGGCGCCACCTCGGTGATCCAGCCGGGCGGCTCGATGCGCGACGCGGAAGTCATCGCGGCGGCCGACGAACAGAACATCACCATGGCCTTCACCGGCGTTCGCGTCTTCCGGCACTGATGGACACCCTCTCCGACCGCTGGGCCAGGCTCGAGCCCTTCACCCGGGTCGTCGGTCCCGACGACGACCGGCCGCGTCCGACGGCGATCCTGTTCCACGGCTGCGGCGGTCTGCGCGGGCATCTGCCGCTCTATGCCGAGGCGGCCAGGGCGGCGGGCTGGCGGGCCGTGATCGTCGATTCCTACGCGCCGCGCGGCTGGTCGCGCGGGTTCGCCATGGCCACGGTCTGCACCGGCCTGATGCTGCGCGGCTGGCAGAGGGGCGGCGATGTCGTGGCCTCGATCCAGGGCGTCTCGGCCCGGGCGGACGTGGATCAGACCCGCATCGTCCTGGCCGGCTGGAGCCACGGCGGCTGGGGCATCATGGAGGCGATGAGCTGCGATCCGAACCCGGCGGCCGCGCTGGGCGTCAAGGATGCGGAGGCCGCCGATCTGTCGGGCGTAAAGGCGACCTATCTGGCCTATCCCTACGTCGGGGTCGCGGCCCTGAACCGCATGCGGCCCTGGCGGCATTGTCCGAAGACCCTGGCCGTGATCTCGCAGAAAGACCACCTGACCACGGTCAGGAACGCCGAGCGGGTGCACGACATGGTCCGGAACTGCGGCGCCCAGGTCGAGACCTGGATCGCGCCGGGCACCCACAGTTTCGACGAACCGATGACTGCCCTGCCGATGCGCCACGACCCCGACCTGACCGCCGAGGCGATCCGCCGGTTCCGCGCCCTGCTGGAAGACGTCGCCGTCGCCCCCCGCCCGGTCCACGCCGGCGCCTGATGGACACGCTGGCCGAACGCTGGGACCGGCTGAAACCGACACTGGCCGTCCGCCGGCCCGACGGCGCCGGGCCCTTCCCGGTCGTGCTGATCTTTCCCGGCTGCGGCGGGGTGCGCGAGCACCTGCATCGCTATGCCGACGCCGCCGTCGACGCCGGCTGGATGGCGGTGACGGTCGAGAGCTTTCTGGCGCGAGGCTGGTCCGACGCCTTCGTCCGCACCTTCGTCTGCACCGGCCTGCTGCTGCGCGGCGGAACGCGGGCCGGGGACGTGATGGCCGCCGCGACCGGCGTCAAATCCCTGCCCGACGTCGATCCGGGCCGCATCGTTCTGGCCGGGTGGAGCCACGGCGCCTGGGCCATCATGGACCTGATGACGGAAAAGCTGGAGCGGCGCGGCGAGGCCATGATCGTCGACCCGGCGAACGCCGACCTCGGCGGCGTCGTCGGCGCCTTCATGCCCTATCCCTATGTGGCCTTCCCGGCGCGCAGCCGCTGGTTCCGCTGGCGTCGCGCCCTGGACGCCCTGGTCATCATCCCGACGCGCGATCATCTGGCCGATCGCGCCGTCTACGAACGCGCCCTGGACCACGCCCGCGAGGCCGGCTCGAAGATCGAGGAGTGGCTCGTCGACGCGACCCACGCCTTCGACGAGCCGGGCCTGACCCATCCGAAGATCCGGCACGACCCGAAGGCGACAGCGGAATCCATCCGCCGCTTCGTCGGCTTTCTGAAGGCGCGCTGAGCCTCAGCCCGGCTCGACCCGCACCTGGGTCCGCACGGAGTTGGCGATATAGCAGGCCTCATGGGCGCGGTGATGCAGGTCGGCCAGCGCCTCCGCCGTCGGCGCGGTCCCGCTGAACGCCACCGCGGGGCGCAGGGTCACGACGGTCATCGCGGTCCTACCGCGCTCGTCCCGGCCCAGCACGCCGATCGCCGCGTCACGATACCGGTCCACGACCAAGCCCGCCTTTGCCGCGAAGGCGAGGAAGAACAGCATGTGACAGCTGGACAGGGCGGCGACGAACGCCTCTTCCGGGTCGACCGCGGCCGGGTCCGACATCGGGACGGGCACGCTGGTCGGCGCCGACGAACCCCGCACCACGGCCCCGCCGTCGAAGGTCCAGTCGTGGGCGCGGGAGTAGCGGTTGTCGGAAAATGGCTGTTCGCCTCGCACCCATTCTATCGTCGCGAGGTGCTCGCTCATCGGTTCAACCCCGCCAGAAGCCGACGATCTTCTTGACCTCGTCGACCACCGGATCGGCGATCTCGGCGGCGCGTTCGGCGCCGTTCTTGAGCACCCGGTCGATCTCGGCCGGGTCGTCCATCAGCCGGCGCATTTCGGCGGTGACGGGGGCCAGCGACGATACCGCCAGATCGGCCAGGGCGGGCTTGAACGCGCCGAAGCCCTGGCCCGCGAACTGTTCGATGACCTGTTCGCGGGTGATGTCGGCCAGGGCCGCATAGATGGCCACCAGGTTCTTGGCCTCGGCCCGGTCGGCCAGACCGTCCAGGGTCTCGGGCAAAGGCTCCGGGTCGGTCCGGGCCTTGCGCACCTTGGCGGCGATGGTGTCGGCGTCGTCGGTCAGGTTGATGCGCGACTGGTCCGAGGGATCGGACTTGGACATCTTGGCCGCCCCGTCGCGCAAGGACATGACGCGCGTGGCCGGTCCCTGGATCAGGGGTTCGGGCAGGGGGAAAAAGCCGGGCGCATTGAAGTCGGTGTTGAATTTCGAGGCGATGTCGCGGGTCAGCTCCAGATGCTGTTTCTGGTCCTCGCCCACCGGCACCTCCGTGGCCTTGTAGAGCAGGATGTCGGCGGCCTGGAGCACCGGATAGGTATAGAGCCCGACCGAGGATCGTTCCTTGTGCTTGCCCGACTTCTCCTTGAACTGGGTCATCCGGTCCAGCCAGCCCAGGCGGGCGACGCAGTTCAGTATCCAGGCCAGTTCGGAGTGCGCCCGCACCGCCGACTGCGGAAAGATGGTCGATTTCGCCGGGTCGAGGCCCGAGGCGATATAGGCCGCCGCGATCTCTCGCGTCTGGGCCGTCAGCAGGGCCGGATCCTGCCACACGGTGATGGCGTGCAGATCGGCGACGAACAGGAAACAGGGCGCACCGCTGTCCTGAAGGGCCGTGAACCGCTTCAGCGCGCCCAGATAGTTGCCCAGGTGCAGGGCGCCCGAGGCTTGAATCCCTGACAGGATACGGCGCGGACCTTGATAGGCGGTGATCGTCGAGGAGGCGTCAGTCATCAATCCAGTCCGGTCGGGGCCGAGGCGCCCGGTTCACGCTTCAGCGTCGCCTTCAGGTCGGCCACGCTCACCGCGCGGAAAAGCACGAGGCAGACGCCATACACAAGGGCCCCGACGCCGCAGACCACCAGGACGGCGATCTCCTTGGCCAGAAAGATCGCGCTGAGCTCGCGATAGAACAGGCTCGCCGGCACCAGAACCGCCGCCATCACGGCGCTGGCGGCCAGCACCCGGATGAAGCGCGACACGAACCGGCCGGACAGGCCCCAGGCCTTTTCGCGGATCAGGGTCCCGCCCAGCAGCGCCACATTGATCCAGGCCGAGACGCTGGTGGCGATGGCCAGGCCCAGCACCCCGTCCAGACCGATGCGGCTGAACCAGAAGAACAGGCCCGATCCCAACACGACCGTCACCGCCACGGCGACCACGGCGAAGATCATCGGCCGGCGCGTGTCCTCGCGGGCGAAGAAGGGCGGCGTCAGCACCTTGGCCAGGACGAAGGCCGGCACGCCCCAGGCGAACTGGCGCAACACGTCGGCGGTGCGCGCGGCGTCGGCGCTGGTGAAGGCGCCGCGCGTCACCGTGGCGTCGATGATGAAGAACGGGATGACGAACAGGGCCACGGCCGCCGGCAGGGTGAAGGCCATCGACAGGGTGATCCCGTCGTCCAGCGTCCTGCGCCCGCCCTCGTGATCGCCGGAAACAAAGGCCCTGGTCAGGCGCGGCACCAGGGCCAGGCCGATCGCGACACCGACCAGGCCGAGCGGCAGCTGATACAGGCGATCGGCGTTGTAGAGCACCGAACGGGCGCCTTCGTTCGAACCGGTCAGAAGCTGGCTGACCACTGAGTTCAGTTGCAGCGCTCCGCCGGCCAGCACGCCAGGAATGGCCAGTTTCAGAGTCCGCGACACGCCCGCGGTCAGCCGGGGCCAGCTCAGATTGATCCGGATGCCGAGGCGACGCACGCCCCACCACAACAGACCCGCCTGGACCACGCCGGACACGGTCACGGCCGCCGAGACCGCGATCAGGACGGTCGGCTGGCTCATCGGGATCAGACTGGGCGCCAGCAGCGGGACCAGGGTGCACAGGTTCAGGAACACCGGCACGCCCGCCGACAGGGCGAACCGGCCGGATGTGTTCAGCACCCCCGACAGCAGGGACGCGATGGTCATACAGGCCAGATACGGCATGGTCAGTTGGGCCGCCGTCGTGGCCGCCCACATCACGCCCGTGTCGTCGCGCCACGCGGACAGCAGCCACGGCATGACCCACGGCATCAAAACCTGCAGCAGGATGCAGAACGCCGCCACGACGGCGAACATGAAGCTGAGGGCCTCCGACGCCGTGACCGCCGCGGCCTCCTCGCCCTCGCGCGCCCGCACCCCGCCATAGATGGGCACGAAGGCCTGGGCGAAGGCGCCTTCGGCGAACAGGCGACGGAACATGTTGGGCAGCATCAACGCCGTGGTGAAGGCGTCCATCATCGGCCCCTGGCCGAACCGGGCCGACAGCACCAGATCGCGTGCGAACCCCAGGATGCGGCTGCCCAGCGTCAGGGTCGCCTGAACGAGCGTGTTGCGGGCCAGGCTCAAGGTCGAACGCTCACAGGCTCGAGGCGGAGGAGAGTGGGCACTTAGCCCGGTTCCGCGTCGGGCGAAACGGCCTTTACCGCCACGCGGCGCGGACGAAGCTCGGAGACGTCGCGGGCGCTGGCCCGCGCGGCGGTGATCTTGCGACCGTCGGGCGCCGCGGGCGTGCGATCAACCACGGCTTCCAGGGCCGCGTGAACCTCGTCCAGCAGGACGTCGGACTTCAGTTTCCGCCCCTTGCGGTCGGTGACGTAGAAACTGTCCACCGCCCGCTCGCCGAACCCGGCGACATGGGCCGAGCGGATCGACAGGTCGTGGTCCGACAGGGTGCGCGACAGTTCGGCCAGCAGTCCGGGCCGGTTGGCCCCGGACACCTCGATCACGGTGGCGACGGCGCTGGCGGCGTTGTCGATCATCACCACAGGCCGCACGTCGAACGCCGCACGGCGGGGCGAGGGCGTCGGAATGGCCGGCGGCTGGACTGGCGTCTCGCCCCGCGCCGCCGCCTCCAGCGCCGCGACCAGCGAGGTCAGGCGACGCGGTTCGTCGTGACCATAGGGGCGCGCGGCCCCGTCCTGCACCTGGAACACGTCCAGCACCGTCCCGTCGGCGGTGGTCGCCACCCGGGCCCCCGCCACGTCGGCGCCGGCAGCGGCCAGAACCGCCGTCAGGTCCGCGAACAGGCCGGGCCGATCCCGGGCCGCCAGGGCGATTTCGGTCGTCGCGTCCATCGCGCCCGGCCCGTCATGCGCCTCGGCCGCCGCCCCGCCGGCGGCGGCCCGCGCCACCAACGCCGCATGATCGGCCAGGGGATCGGCGCCCTCCGCCGTCTCGCCCCGGAACACGGCCTCGACCCGCCCGTACAGGGTGCGCATCAGCTGCCCCTTCCAGCTGTTCCACACGCCCGGTCCCACCGCGCGAATGTCGGCCACGGTCAGGACCAGCAGCATCCGCAGCCGCTCGGGATCGCCGACGATCTCGGCGAAGGCCTGGACCGTGGCCGGGTCGGATAGGTCGCGTTTCTGGGCATAGTCGGACAGGGCCAGGTGATGGCGCACCAGCCAGACGATGATCTCGATCCGCCGCGTCTCGATCCCCAGCCTTTCGCAGGCCCGGCGCGCGGCGATGGCGCCGTCTTCCAGCTGACCCCGCTCGCCCCCCTTGCCGACGTCGTGCAACAGCATGGCCAGCATCAGCGCCTCATAGTCGGCGATCAGATGCACCACATCGGTCGCCAGCGGATGGTCGGGTTTCAGCTTGCCGCGGGCGATGTCGTTGATGATGCCGATGGCCTGCAGCGTGTGCTCGTCGACCGTATAGGCGTGGTACATGTTGAACTGGGTCTGGCCGACGATCCGGCCCCATTCCGGCAGGAACCGGCCCAGCAATCCCGCCTCGTTCATGATGGTCAGGACGCGGTACGGCTGTTGCCCGTGCGCCAGCACGTGCAGCAGGGCGGCCGTGGCCCTCGGGTCGCGCCTCAGCCTCGGCGTCACCAGGGCCAGCGACCGGGTCACGGCCGAAAAGGCGTGCGGATGGACGTCCAGATCGTGCTGATCGGCGCAGGCGAACAGGCTGATCAGCTTGACCGGGTCGTCGGCGAACACCTCCGGCCCAGTGACCGACAGACGCCCGCCGTCCTCGAAGAACCCCTCGACGCCCAGGTTGCGTTTTCGCCCCGGGATCAGCCGCGACAGGCTCATCGTCTTCTTCTGCTGGCGCGCCTCCAGCGTGGCGCTCATGGCCCGGGTCAGGGCGCCGACGTCGCGGGCCACCAGGAAATAGCGACGCATGAACCGCTCGACCGCCGGTTCGTCGCCGCGCCCGCGCCAGCCCATCCGCCGCGCCACCTCGGGCTGCAGGTCGAACGTCAGTTTCTCCTCGGCGCGCCCGGCCGCCAGATGCAGATGCGCCCGCACCCGCCACAGGAAGTCGAACGCTTCCTCGAACGTGCGCCGTTCGCGCGCGGTCAGCAGGTCGTCCATGACCCTGGCGCCCAACGGACTGTCGGGGGCCAGCGACCGCGCGATCCAGAACAGGGTGTTCAGGTCGCGCAGCCCGCCCTTGCCGTCCTTGATGTTCGGCTCGACCCGATAGCGGGTGGCCCCGGCCTTGGCGTGGCGGGTGTCGCGCTCCTCCATCTTGGCGGCGATGAAGGGGCGGGGATCGGCATTGGTGACCATGCCCCGGAACCGCCACAGGAAATCCTCGGTCAGGGCCGCATCGCCCACCAGGGGTCGGGCTTCCAGCATGGCGGTGCGGATGGTCATGTCGGACCGGGCCAGCGACAGCGCCTCGTCCACCGATCGCGCCGACGACCCGACCTTCAGCCCCAGGTCCCACAGGACATAGAGGATGAACTCCGCCACCGTCTCGGTGCGGGCCGTCGTCTTCCACGGCCGCAGGAAGACCAGATCCAGATCGGAATAGGGCGCCAGAACGCCGCGTCCATATCCGCCGACCGCGATCAGGGCCAGTTTCTCGGCCTCGGTCGGATTGTGCGACGGATAAAGCGTCTCGGTCGTGAACCGCCACAGGGCGATCAGCAGTTCGTCCGCCGCCGCCGCATACAGGCGCGCGACTTCCACGCCGGGCAGGCCGTTCGACAGTTTCGCGGCGATCTTCTCACGCGCGGCGTCATGGTGGGATTTCAGTATGGCGGCGACGGCGGGCCGGACGCCGGAGGCGGAGACGGTCGCGTCGAGGCGGGTGTCGAGGGACTCCCCCACTTTCGTCATCCTCCGGCGAGCGCAGCGAGACCGGGGGAGCCAAGCGCGGCTTGCCGGAGGATGACGAAAGAAGAGGAGTTCACTTCGCCAACCCCTTCAGCCGGTACAGGGCCTCCAGAGCCTCGCGCGGGGTCAGCGCGTCGGGGTCCAGCGACGCCACCGCATCGTCGACCGCAGACTTCATCGGCGGAGGCGGCGGCTCGGCCACGGCGAACAGCGGAAGATCGTCCAGACGTCCCTGCGCCGCCTTTTCGGTCTCCAGCCGATCCAGCACGGCGCGGGCGCGGGTGACGACCGTGGCCGGCACGCCCGCCAGTTTCGCCACCTGGACGCCATAGGACCGGTCCGCCGCGCCCGGCGCCGCCTCGTGGAGGAAGACCAGTTCGCCGTTCCACTCCCGCGCCCGCATCGACAGGTTGCAGACGTGGTCCAGCCGTTCCTCCAGCCGCGCCAGCTCGTGATAGTGGGTCGCGAACAGGGTGCGCGACCGGTTCACGTCGTGCAGGGCCTCGGCGCAGGCCCAGGCGATGGCCAGTCCGTCATAGGTCGCCGTGCCGCGCCCGATCTCGTCCAGCACGATGAAGCTCTGCGGCGTCGCCTGGGTCAGGATGGCGGCCGTCTCGACCATCTCCATCATGAAGGTGGACCGCCCGCGCGCCAGATCGTCCCCGGCCCCGACCCGGCTGAACAGACGGTCGACGACGCCCAGCCGCATCGATTTCGCCGGCACGAAACAGCCGCCTTGCGCCAGCACCACCAGCAGGGCGTTCTGGCGCAGGAAGGTCGACTTGCCGGCCATGTTCGGCCCGGTGACGATCGACAGCCGCGCACACCCGTGACCGTCTCCGTCCAGTTTGCAGTCGTTCGGCGTGAAGGGATCGCCCGCCCGCTTCACCGCTGCCTCGACCACCGGATGGCGACCCGCCTCGACCACGAAGATCCGGCTGTCGTCCACGACCGGGCGGACCGCCCCGACCTCCTCGGCCCATTCGGCCAGGGCGGCGGTGGCGTCCAGTTCGGCCAGCGCGTCGGCCACGGCCTGCAGCGGCATGGCCAGGGCCTGCACGGTCTGGCGCCACAGTTCGAAGGTCTCGCCCTCCATGGCCAGCGCCCGATGACCGGCCTGGCTGATCTTCGCGTCCAGCTCCGACAGTTCGACCGTCGTGAACCGCACCTGGGCCGCCAGGGTCTGGCGGTGAATGAAGGGGCTCTCGGGACCGGCCCGGAACAGGGGCTCGGCGTGTTTGGCCGTGGTCTCGAGGAAATAGCCCAGCACCGCATTGTGCTTGACCTTGAAGGGCACGCCGCTCTCGGTGACGGCGCGCGCCTCCAGATCGGCGACGACCCTGCGGCTGTCGTCCCTCAGCGTCCGGGCCGCATCCAGTTCGGGGCGGAAGCCGGGTCGCACGAACCCGCCGTCGCGCGCCAGATGCGGCGGCTCCTCGGCCAGACCCTCGGCCAGATCCAGCATCAGCCGCGCCACGTCGGGCGCAAGCGTCAGCCGGTCCAGACAGCCGACGATGCGCGCGGGCGGTCCGGTCAGCGGATCGGGCGAGACGGTGAACAGACCGGCGATCCCTTCGGCCACCGTCAGCCCGGTGCGGATGGCCGCCAGATCGCGCGGCCCGCCGCGTCCCAGGGCCAGCCGCGCTGCTGCCCGCGCCACGTCGGCCGAGGCCTTCAGCCCGTCGCGCAGATCGCGCCGCAGCCCGCGCCGCTCCAGCAGCCATTCCACCGCGTCCAGTCCATCGTTGATGGCGGCGGGATCGCGCAGCGGCCGGGCGATCCGTTCGGCCAGCGCCCGCGCTCCACCCGAAGTCGCCGTCCGGTCGATACAGGCCAGCAGCGACCCCTCGCGTTCGCCTCTTTGGGTCCGGTCGATCTCCAGCGACAACCGCGTCGCCGGGTCGATGGCCAGAAAGCCCGCATCCCCCGACCGGCGCGGCGGCGACAGCGCCGGAACCCGGCCCGCCTGGGTCGTCTCCAGATAGGCGGCGATCAGGCCGAGGGCGGAGACCTCGGCTTCTTCGAACGCCCCGAACCCGTCCAGCGAGGCGACGCCGTACAGGCGCGCGACCCGGCCGGCCGCCGCAGCCGGCTCCGCCACGGCCGACGCCAGCGCCTGAACCGCCCCGCCGGATCCGTCCAGCGCGCCCTGAAGCTGCGGATCGGAATAGAGTTTGTCGGTGACCAGGACCTCGCTGGGCCGGAACGCCGCCAGGGTCGCGCCCAGGTCGCCGACTTCGCAGACGACGCAATCAACCGCCCCGGCCGACAGTTCGACGACCGCCACCGCCGCCCTTCCGCGCCGGATCGCCACGGCCGCCAGCCGGTTGGCGCCCCGCGCGTCCAGCAGCGAGTCCTCGGTCAGGGTTCCCGGCGTCACCACCCGGACGATGTCGCGCCGCACGATCGCCTTGGAGCCGCGCTTCTTCGCCTCGGCCGGGTCCTCCATTTGTTCGCAGATGGCGACCTTGAACCCCTGACGGATCAGCCGCGCGATATAGCCCTCTGCGGCGTGGTGGGGCATGCCGCACATGGCGATGTCCTCCCCCAGATGCTTGCCCCGCTTGGTCAGGGTCAGGCCGATGGCGGCGGCCACCCGTTCGGCGTCCTCGAAGAACAGCTCGTAGAAATCGCCCATGCGGAAGAACAGCACCGCGTCCGGCTGCGATGCCTTGGCCGTCAGATATTGCGCCATGAACGGCGTCACGCCGTCACGGATATCGGTCTTCGGCGGATGGGAGAGGGGCGCGTTCATGGGAGCGCGTCAGGGTGACGGATCGCAGGCGGCGGCTCAAGCTCGGATGTCTCCTCCCTGCGCCGAAGGCGTGAGGGCGAGACGAGGGGTCTAGGCGGCGACCTGCTGGCGTCGGGGCGCGCTCAGCGCGGCCGGCTCGCCCAGGGCCAGCGCCTCCCAGTCCAGGTCGGGTCGGGGGGCGTGGGCGGCGGCCAGAACCGCGCGCAGTTCGGCGGCCGAGGCCACGCTGGCCACCACGGCGGCGACCGGCGGCAGGCCGAGACAGAAGGCCAGCGCCGCCTGCATCGGATCGATCCGCGCCTCGGCCAGGCGACGGCGCGTGCGCGACAGGGCGACACCCTGATCGGCCAGATGGTCGGGCAGGTTCTCGCGGTTGGTGAACAACAGGCCGCGCGCGAACACGGACGACAGGTGAACGTCGACGCCCAGTCCGGCGAGTTCGCTCAGCGTCCCCTCCGTCACCGGCCGCTGGTCCAGAATGTTGCAGGGCATCTGCACGACGTCGGGCTGGAACCGACGGGCCAGCAGCATCGGCCCGTCCTCCATCGTCGCCAGAAAGCCGATGCGACGAAAAAGACCGCGATCCTTCAAAGCCAGCATCCGGTCCCACAGGGCGCGACCCTCGGCCCCCGCCAGATCACCGGCGGCGGAACACAGCAGGACGTCGCCGCGCGGCAGGCCCATCCGTTCCAGCGAACGACGGGCGCGCGCCTCGACCCGGTCCAGCCCCTCCGACAGACAGACGGTCCGCACCGAAACCGCGAACGGCGAAGGAAACGGCCAGGCCTGACCCAGCAGACGTTCGCCGTCGCCTGCCGGCCGGGTCGCGATTCGTCCGACACCGGCGTCGGCGGCCGTCTGCAACAGGGCCCGCATCGCCTCTTCACGCGCGCCGGCGGGAATCGCTCCGCCGCCGAACGACTGGGTGCGTTCGGGCTCGGTCACGACCGCCAGGGCCAGTTTGGCGGCCGGGGAAGGGGATGCGGCTGATTTCACCCGGCCACACTGACGCGCAATGTTTAAGGGAGGCTGAGGGAGACCCTACCGCTTCCTTACCGGGCGAACAGGGCTCGTTCAGTCGGCGTCGGGCTGGCGATCCGGGTGGGCGGCGGCGAAGGCGGAGTGTTCCATCGCCCGCGCCTCGATCCGGAGCAGGCGCGGAAAGGGCTCCAGCGCGACTTCGAACCGCCGGGCCGAGCCCAGCTGCGGGATCAGATAGCAATCGGCGAGCGTCGGCGCGTCGCCGAACAGCCAGTCGCCGCCGTGCCGCTCGGTCAGGGCCGACAGGGCCTCGAACCCCGGAACCATCCAGCGCGCGGCCCAGGCCTGGGTCGCAGCCTGATCGGCCCCGAACGTCGACATGATCTCTTTCAGCACCCGCAGATTGTTCAGCGGATGGATGTCGCACCCGATCAGCGCGGCCATGGCCCGGACCTGGGCGCGGCCGACCGGATCGACGGGCAGCAGGGCCGGCTCCGGATAGGCTTCCTCCAGCCACTCCAGGATCGCCGGACTCTGGGTCAGGACCGCGTCGCCGATGTCCAGCGCCGGGACCATCCCCTGCGGATTGAGCCGCAGGAAATCCGCATCGCGCTGGACCCCGGTGCGCAGGTCGACGCCCCGCTGGTCATAGGCGACGCCCTTCAGATTCAGGGCGATGCGCGTGCGCCAGGCCGCGCCGGACCGGAAATAGCCGTGCAGGATCATGGCCGCACCGTGAACGTCAGCGTCTGCAGGCCGGCGATGGACGCCTCCACCCGGTCTCCCGCGACCAGAGGGCCGACCCCCTCGGGCGTGCCGGTGAAGATCAGGTCGCCGGGCATGAGCGTCCACAGCGTCCCGGCCTGTTCGACGATCTCGGCCGGGTTCCAGATCATATCGGCCAGGGTCGAGGACTGTTTCGTTTCGCCGTTCACGGTCAGGACGATGGCGCCGGACGGATCGGGCAGGTTGCCCGCCGTCAGGGCGCCGCAGGGGGCCGACTGGTCGAACCCCTTGGCCGCGTCCCAAGGGCGCCCCTTCGACTTGGCCTCGGCCTGCAGGTCGCGCCGCGTCAGATCGACGCCCACGGCCCAGCCCGCGATCGCGACGCCCCCCTGTCCATCGGGGCCGATCGCCACGACCAGTTCAACCTCATGGTGCAGATTCGAGGTCGCTGACGGATAGGCCGGGTCCGCGCCGTCCCCGACCAGGGCGTCGCCGGGCTTGGAGAAGAAGAAGGGCGCCTGGCGTTCCGGGTCCGACCCCATCTCGCGAGCATGGGCGGCGTAATTCTGACCCACGCACAGGATGCGACGCACCGGAAACCGTCGTGCGTCGCCGACGATCGGCAGCGAGACGGTCGGGGCTGGATCGAACAGGAAGGAGGTCATGAGAACCTTGTAGAGGGGTCAGGGGTCAGGGGTCGAGGGTCGACTCGCGCGGGCTTCGACCGATGCCGGGCTTATTCGACCCTCATCCCTCCCGGCCGCGCCATGAAAGGAACCGGCGCAGGACAGTGGCGTTCACCGGACGAGGCCTCTATCTACGGCAAAGCTGACATAACGGAGCGCGCACATGGCGACGACCAAGGCTCGACAAGACATCAAGGACGACCTGAACACCCTCAAGGAGGATCTGAAGGTCGGCGCGCGCGAGGAAGCCGCACGCCTGAAGGCCAAGGCTTCCGAGACCGAGTCCCGCCTGCGCGACAAGGCGGCCGAGGCCGATGCGCGGGTGCGCGAACGGGCCGACGAGCTGCGCGACCAGGCGCGGGGCTATTACGATCAGGCCCGCGTGCGCGGCCGTGAATATTACGACGACGCCTCGGAGCGTTTCGATGAAGCCCAGCGCTACATCACCGAACGGGTTCAGGAACGTCCGGTCCAGTCCACGGCCCTCGCCCTCGGCGTCGGCGTCGTCCTGGGCCTGCTGCTGGCGGGTCGTCGGCGCTGATGATCGGCAAGGGGCTCGTTAAACGGCTGACGGCGGCCTTCGTGGTCGCCGCCAGCGCCTTCGTCGCGGTCGTCGCCCTGGGCGCGACCCTCTATTACGCCCTGGCGCTCGTCATGTCGCCGATCGGCGCCGCAGCGATCACCGCCGGCGTGTTCACCATCGTCGCCGTCGTCGTGGCCGTCCTGTTCCTCGGGGCCGCCGGCGGTCTGGATCATGACGACGAGGACGACAAGGAACCCGAGGGTCTGGGCGGTCGCGCCTATGCGCTGTTCCGCTCGCGTCCGATGCTGGGCACGGTCGCGGCCCTGGCCGGCGGCTGGATCTTTCTTCGCAATCCGGCCCTCGCCACGATGGTCGCGGCGGCCTTCACCGAGAAAAGCCGCACGCGGTACCGACGATAGGTGGAACGGCTCAGCCTCCAAGCCGTTGATCTGACAGGCGGCGTCGAGGTTGGGCGGCGCTTCTCGTCAACCCTCTAGCACGGAGGATCGTCCATGATTCGCTGGGCCATCATCTTCCTCGTCGTCGCGCTCGTCGCCGCCGTTCTCGGCTTCGGCGGGATCGCGAATTTCTCGTTCGAGATCGCCAAATTCGTCGCCGTTATCGCCATCATCCTGTTCGTCATCTCGCTGGTTGCGGGCGGACTTCGGGGACGCGGAACGCGAATATAGCCCGCTGACGCCGGCTAAAGAGACAAAAGCCGCGGCCTTCGGGTCGCGGCTTTTTCTTTGTCCGGGCGGACAGACCTCAGAAAATTTCCCGCGCCAGGCTGATCAGGGCGATCAGGAGCAGGGCGACGAGGGCGGCGTAGAAGATTCCCTTCCGCCACGGACCGCCCCAACGTTTGCGCTCCGTCTCATTCATCGAACCGCCGCCGCCTCCCTGACTCCCGGCTCGACAGGGTCGGGGGCGGTTTCGCGGTGGCGGGTGTCCTGACGACGCGGCAGGCGCCAGGTCTGGTTCGGCTCGAACCGGCCCCCCATCCAGGCGATCGAGGTCACCGTGATGTGGCGATCATCCCATTCGATCTGGTTGAAACTGGGTGGCGTGCCGCGCTCGCGGTGCGACAGGGTTCCGCACCCGATCGCATAGGAACACCGGTCCGACAGATCGATCGGCAGGGCGAAGGGCACATGCACGTGTCCCGTCGTGATCAGGTCCACGCCCGCCTCGGCGAAAATCGCCGCCGCCGCGTCGCCGCGCTTCACATCGCCGGTCATCGGCGTGCCGATCATCTCGATCAATGGATGATGGCAGGCCAGGATCCGCAACGCCCCGACCGGCGCCGCGCGCAGGGCCTCGGCCGCCCGGCGGGTCTGCACCAGGTCGATCACGCCCTTGGACCAGTTGGCCCGCGCCTGCCAGCCGCGCGCCGTGGTCACGCCGCGCACCATCACGATGTCGGACACGAACTCGCCGTCATGCGCCGGATGGCCGGTCGCGGTCTCGAACGCCTTCCACGGCCAGAACAGGCGCGCCGCCACATCCCAATAGGGGACGTCGTGATTGCCGACGATGACGAAGCGCGGCGTCGGCATCGCCTTGATCCAGGCGCCGGCGGCGGCGAACTCGTCCGGATACCCCTTCTGGGTGATGTCGCCGGTGATCAGGATCAGGTCGTTCGGCGTCCGGTGCGCATAGTCGATGGCGGCAGCGCAGGCGTCGGCGTGCTCGACCCCGAAATGCACGTCGGAAAACTGAAGCAGACGGCCGCCTCTCATCCGAAGCCGCCCATCAGACGCTGTCCTCGGCCGCGGCCGGGTCGGGCGCCAGCGCCCGGAAGGCCTTCGGCATGAAGGTCACCACCATGTCGTGGGGCAACAGCGTCGGTTCGCCGTCCAGGACCGCCGGAATGCGCGAGCGGGCGCGGATGCGAATGCGGCGGGCGGGCCGGGTCACGACCGACGGATCCTGACGCCAGTCGCTGAACAGGGCGTTAGCGGCGAGACGGAAGGCCTGGGCCGCGTCGATCGGGTTCATGGCCGCCGCCTCCAGACCCACGGGATCGTCCATGGCCTGCGAGATCATCGGGCTGATCAGCACCAGGGCCTCGGTCTTGCGCGCCTTGCCGCCGTCCAGTTCGACCCGGATCTTGCCCGAGAAGGCGCGGCGCAGGGCGCGCCGGCCATAGGTCCAGGCCAGGTCGAGCTTGCCGGTCCGCATGGCCTCGCGCGCCGGGGCCCACAGGGCGGGCGAACCGAAGATGCCGGCGCAATAGAAGGCGTGCTCCTCGACCCTGCCCCCCGACACGAACTGCGGCGAGCCGGTCTCCAGCGCCGTGCGCAGCGCGGCCTTCCAGTCGGTCGTGCCGTACAGCGCCTTGGGCAGCATGTTCATAGTTCCGCCCGGCAGGGGGGCGATCAGCGGCCCGTTCGCCCCCGCCCTTGATGCGACCGCCCGTGCCGTGCCGTCACCGGCCAGCACGAAAAGGACATCGGGCGCGTCGGCCAGAGCCGCGTCGATCTGGGCGTCCATCGTCTCGCCGGACAGTTCGACGACCTCGGCCTGACAGTCATAATCCGCCAGGATCGCCTCGACGTCGCTGGCGGCGCGCGAGCCGACCGATCCCGAAAGCGGGTTCACCAGAACCGCGATCCGGGCGATCGAGACATGTGGCGTCAGCACACGCGCCTGTGCGGTCGCGTCGTCGGGCGCCGTGGGCTCAGCGGGCGTCAGCGTGTCGGTCATTCGGCCCGAACGCGCCGGCTCCCGGCCCGTTCCGGCGCAAGCTTCACTATTGCTGCTGAAGCTGCTCGCTGGTGGCGGCGGCGCCGGCCTCCAGGGCGTCGCCGGTCTTCTCTGCCGCCTCGCCGGCGCCGTCCGCCGCGGCCTCCGCGATCTCGGGCGCCTGTCCGGCCAGTTCCCTGGCCTTGGCCACGCCGGCGGTGATCCAGCCGTCCATGATCGCCCCGCCTTCGGCCAGCGACTGCTCCTTGACGCCCAGCACGGCGGTCAGGACGCCGAACAGCGCCAGCAGGGTGACGATCAGGCCGACAAAGCCCCCGCCCCCGCGCGAACGGCGCTTGCTGCGCGCCCATACCGGGCTGGCGTGATCGTCCGAGTTCCGGACCGGTTCAGGAAAACGCATCGGAAAAACCCCCCTGGATTACTGTCGTGCCGCGATCCGCGCCCCTCGCGCGGCCACGGCTTCAGCCTACTTCATCGTTAATGAGGAGCATAGGCGCGGAACCTGCACCATAATCCAGCGTTCTCGCTCCCGGGGCGAAACCCAGGAACGAAGGACCATCCCATGAACAAGGCGATTATCGCGATCGGGGCCGCTGGCCTGTTGGCTTCGGCCTGCGCCAGCGATCCGTACGGCAACGGCGGCAGCAGCCAGACTGTCCGCCAGGGCGCCATCGGCGCAGGTCTCGGCGCCGTCGCGGGCGCCATCATCGGCAACAATGTCGGCAGCGGCAACGCAGCGACCGGCGCGCTCATCGGCGGCGTCGCCGGCGGCGCCATCGGCGCGGCGCGCGGCTCTCAGGCCGATCGCAACAACCAGCAGCGTTACCGCGACAACCGTGGCCAGTACTACTACTGCTACGACAACCGTCAGGACGAATGCTATTGGGAAAACGGTCAGCGTCGTTACTAGGACGTTGAACGCCAAGTGATTTCAAGGGCGGTTCGTTTTCGACGGACCGCCCTTTTCATGACAGGGAGACGATGATGCGACTGACGATCATCCTGGGCGCCGCGACCTTGGCCGTGAGCCTGTCCGGCTGCGCCAATATGGGCTCTCCGTCCCGCGACGAACTCGTGTCGACCCCGAATCCCTGCGCGGCCAGACGCTTCGACATCTATTTCGCCGAGAACGCGGACACCCTGACCGATGCGGCGCGGACCGCCATCGGCCTGACCGCGACCCAGCTTCAGGGCTGCCAGATCCGCTCGGTCCAGGTGCTGGGCCTCGCCGACGCCACCGGCGCGGCGGCGCAGAACCAGTCTCTGTCGGAACGGCGCGCGCTTGCGGTCGCCGAGGCCCTGACCGCCGCCGGCTGGCCCGCGCCCGCGTTTCAGCTGGCCGCGGCGGGCGATGCGGGCGCGGTCACCGCCGCCGGCGCCGAGGAACCCTTGCGTCGTCGGACCGAGGTCCTGGTCAACGCCGCCCCGCTCTAGGATCGCTCGCCTCGGCCGTGTTCGACCACGCCGAGCGCATCCGCCAGCCGAGCCTTCGCAGAGCCTCTGGGCAGGGGTTTGGGCTGGCTTTCGTGCGGCGCCCAGCCAGCCAGATTGACGATTTCGAACGTCGCGGGGATGCGCCCGTCCGCCTCACCGTGGCGTTCGGCGTACAGCGCCGCGGCCCGGGCGATCATGGAGCGCGACAGGGGCCGGATCGGGCCCGCCAGTACATTGGTCTCGCCCATGGCCCTCAGATCGCGGATCAGGGCGAATAGATCCGGATAACGCACCGTCAGCCGGTCGACATCGGCGACCGGCAGGGCGAACCCGGCCCTCTGCAACAATCCCGCCCCGTCGAATCCGTCCGCGAAGGGCGACACCCGCGCCTGGGCGCCGCCGCGCTCGGCCAGTTCCGCCTCGGTCAGAACGCCGCGCAGCTCCTTCAGCGTGCCCGCCCCCAGCAGCGTGCCCAGGAACAGGCCGTCCGGCTTCAACGCCCGCCGGATCTGGCTGAGTGCGCCCGGCAGGTCGTTGGCCCAGTGCAGGGTCATCAGCGAGACGATCAGGTCGGCGGATCCGTCTTCGATATCCAGCGCGCGACTCCCCGGGGCCGCGCGCGTCTCGGGACCGGCGGGACAGACGGGGGCGCCGACCCGGTCGCCGGCGTCGCTGTCGGCCAGTCGATCGCCGAACACCCCCGGCTGCGCCGACAGATCGACCACGGTCGGAAAACCTCGCAGGGTGGCCTCAAGGCTGAGAACCGCGTTATCTGCAGCCCGACGATGCAGAAAGTCGGCATCGCCGAACCGGCGGGCCGAACGCGCCAGCCGGGCGGCCCGGCGAACGGGGTCGAAAATCTGGGGAGGGCCGGAGGCGGTCATGAGCATTGAGGATGGGGTCTGGCGTGCGCGTTGGGAAGCCGGTCGTCTGCGACTGGGCGCGATCGGACGCGGCCTGACCGACGTGATCCTGCCGCCGATGTCGCACGACAGCCGCGAGGCGACGGCCGCGGCGGGCCTGAGCGCCGACGCCTGGAGCCGCGTCGTCTTCCTCGAGGATCCTGTCTGCGACGGCTGCGGCGCCGCGTTCGAATACGACGGCGGCGACTTCGCTTCGGAGCGCTGCGCCGCCTGTCTCGCCGCCCCCTACGGCTTCGCCCGCGCCCGGGCGGCCTGCGTCTATGATGCTGCGTCGCGCGGCCTGATCCTGAAGTTCAAACACGGCGACCAGCAGCAGTTCGCCGGCCTGTTCGCCCGCTGGATCGGCCGCGCCGCCGCCCCCCTGATCGACGCGGCCGACGCCGTGGTCCCCGTGCCGCTCCACGCCTCTCGTCTTCTGGCCCGTCGGTTCAACCAGGCCGCCGAGATCGCACGGCCGCTGGCCTGCGCCTCAGGGCGTCAGTATCTGCCGGACTCCCTGATCCGGGCGCGACCGACCGAGACCCAGGGCGGCCGGAGCGCCCGGGGGCGTCGTCTGAACGTCAAGGCCGCCTTCGTCGTGTCCCCCGCAGGCGCGCTTCAGGTGCGGGGCCGGCGCATCCTGCTGGTCGACGACGTCCTGACCACCGGGGCCACGGCCGAGGCCTGCGCGCGGGCCCTGCTGGAGGCCGGCGCACGCGCGGTCGATCTGGCCGTGATCGCGAGGGTGCGCACGGCGCGGGAAATGCCTAGATAGGGGACGGATCGGCCGGCCATGCGTTCCGGCTCCTTCCACTGCATTCTTTCGGAGTTCCGCCTTGGCTGACGTCGTCCTCTACACCAAACCCGGTTGCCCCTATTGCTCGGCCGCGACCGGTCTTCTGACCCGCAAGGGCGTCGAGTTCACCGAGATCGTCGCCTCCAACGACCCGGCGAAGAAGGCCGAGATGATCGAGAAGTCCGGCGGCCGCATGACCTTCCCCCAGATCTTCATCGGCGGAAAACACATCGGCGGCGCCGACGATATGAGCGCCCTGGATCGTCGCGGCGAGCTCGACGCCCTGCTGGCGGCCTGATGTGACAGGCCTCGCCGTCGCCCTGATCCAGACCCGCACCCCGGCGACGGCGCAGGCGGGACTGGCCCATCTGGAGCCCCTGATCCGTCAGGCGGCCGAAGAGGGGGCGAAATTCGTCCTGACGCCCGAGGGGTCCAACTTTCTCGAACAGCGGCGCGATCGACGCGGCCTGGCCCTGACCGACGAGGAACAGGACGCGGCCGTGCTGGGTCTTCGGCGTCTGGCGGCCGAGCTGGGCGTCTGGCTGCTGATCGGCTCGGCCATCGTCCGGTCGGGGCATCAGGGCGACGACCGGGCCGCGAACCGGTCGCTGCTGATCGACGCAGGCGGCGGCATCGTCGCCCGCTACGACAAGCTGCATGTGTTCGACGTCGATCTGCCGGGCGGAGAGACCTATCGCGAGAGTTCGTCGATCCGGCCGGGCGATGGCGCGGTGGTGGCGCGGACGCCCTGGGGCAGGCTGGGCCTCAGCGTCTGCTACGATATCCGCTTCCCCCACCTGTATCGCCAGCTGGCCAAGGCCGGGGCCTGCATGATCGCGGTTCCCGCCGCCTTCACCGTGCCGACCGGGGAGGCCCATTGGGAGATCCTGTTGCGCGCGCGCGCCATCGAGACCAGCGCCTTCATCCTGGCCCCGACCCAGGGCGGCGCGCATGAGGACGGGCGAAAGACCTGGGGCCGTTCGACGGTCGTCGGCCCCTGGGGCGAGGTGATCGCCAGACTGGACCATGACGAACCGGGCGTGTTGCACGCGACGCTGGACCTCGGCGCCGTCGAGACCGCTCGCGCCTCGGTGCCCCAGCTGCGCCATGACCGCGCGTTCTCGGCGCCCGGAGACGCGGAATGATCCGCTACGCCCTGACATGCGAACACGATCACCCGTTCGAGGCCTGGTTCGGGTCGTCCGGCGACTATGACGATCAGGCGTCGCGCGGCCTGATGGAATGTCCGTTCTGCGGTTCGCACGCCGTGTCGAAACAGATCATGGCGCCGGCCGTCGCGGGCACGAAACGCCGGGACGCCACGCCCGAGGCGATGGCCAGGGTCCAGACCATGATGATGCAGGCGGCCCAGGAAGTGCGCAGCCATGTCGAACGGAATTTCGACTACGTCGGCGACACGTTCGCCCGCGAGGCCCGCGCCATCCACGAGGGCGCATCGGAGAAACGCGAAATCTACGGCGAGGCGACCTCCGCCGAGGTCCGGGCGCTGAAGGCGGACGGCGTGCCCTGCGCCGCCCTGCCGCCCGCGCCGGTCGATCCCGCCAAGGTGAACTGACCCTTGTCGGCCGGGGAGCGGTACCACGAGTTCCCGCCGCCGCCGTCCCTGACGCCCTGGATCAAGGCGGTCTGGACCTACGCCTGTCCCGAACCGTCGCGCACGGTCCAGCGCATCGCCCCTGACGGCTGTCCCGAACTGATCCTCGACATCGCGGCCCCCTATGAGGAGCAGGGGCCTGACGGCGTCTGGCGTCTGCAACCGCCCGCCCTGTTCGCCGGCCAGATGACCCGGCCCATCGCCATCCGCCCGGTCGGGCCGGTCGAACTGGTCGCCGTCCGCTTTCACCCCGACGGCGCACGCGACTGGCTGGGCGGCCCCCTGTCCGCCGCCACGGACCAAAGGCTGGACATGGTCGCCAGACTGGCCGGCGTCAGGCCGCCGTCCGGCGATCCGCAGGCTCAAGCTCGGGCCCTGACCGACCGGCTGGAGGCGGCGCGGGCGGAACAGGGATGGACCGTCGATCCCATGGTGCGGGCCGAGGTGGAGGCCCTGGCGGACGACGCGCCCCAACCCTCGCGCTCGCCCGCCGAACAACGCGCCCTGCAACGGCGGTTCCTCGACCGGGTCGGCGTCTCCCCGCGCTCGTTGCGTTCGGTGATGCGGTTTCGGCGCGTGTTCGATCACGCTCTGGAGCCGACCCCGGAGGCCGGGGGCTGGCTCGAGGCCGGCCTCGGCGCGGGATATTTCGACCAGCCCCAGATGGCGCGGGACTTCCGTCGTTTCCTGGGCTGCACGGCCACCGAATGGGCGCGCGAACAGGTCGAACTGGCCCGCGCCATCGCGTCGCAAACCTACAAGCCCGGCCCGCCGCATCTGGCCTAACCTTCGTCGTCGCCGCCCGATGCGGCCGTCTGGAGAACGCCTACGATGTTCCTGACCCCCTTGATTGCCGCCGTCGCCCTGCAAGCCTCGCCCGTCCCGCCCGATCTGTCGTGGATGGCCGGCTACTGGCTGGATTGTTCGCAGGGTCGCGAGGCGTCGGAGACCTGGACCGATCCGCGCGGCGGCGTTCTGGTCGGGGCGGCGGTGACCCTGACCGCGCGCGGGGCGATGTTCGAATACGCGCGCATCGCGCCCGTCGACGGCCTGACGGCCTATGTCGCCCAGCCGGGCGGCGCCGCCCCCACGGCCTTTCCGGTGCTGGAGGCGGCGGGGACCCGCGTGGTGTTCCAGAACCTGGACAACGACTTTCCCCAGCGGGTGATCTATGAGCGGACCGGCGACGTCCTGACCGCCCGGATCGAAGGGCATATGGGCGACCGCGAACAGGCGATGGACTGGCGTTTCGACAAGACCGAGCTGAACACGAGATGCCCGACCGCCTGACCATCGCCGCGAATTCCGCCCTCGGCTGGCGTCCCATGGTCCCGGCGGACCTCGACCGGGTCGCCGAGATCGCCGCCATCGGCTTTCCCGACCATTTCGAGGGCCGGACCTGTTTCGAAAACCGGCTGGGGCTGAACCCTGCCGGCTGTCTGGTGCTGGCGGGACCGCAGGGGCTGGAAGGTTATCTGGTCGCCTACCCGTGGCGGGCGGACGCCGCCCCCGCCCTGAACACCCTGATCGAGGCGATCCCCGGCGATGCGTCCGTCCTGTATCTGCACGACCTGGCCCTGACGCCGGCCGTACGAGGGCAGGGCTGGTCGCGACCGGCGATGTGGACAGTGCTGGACCTGGCGAGGGCGGGCGGATGGTCGACCGTGGCTCTGGTGGCCGTCAACGACGCCGCCGATTTCTGGCGCGGCCACGGGTTCGAGGTCCGCGAGACGCCGGAACTGGCCGAAAAGCTGGCCGGCTATGGGTCCGACGCCCGCTATATGACCCGCCGGGTCTAGCCGCGCGTCCAGCCCTTTTCAGCCATACAGGCGCGGAAGGCCGAGCCGCTCTCGGTGCGCCGGTCGCAATCTTCGCGCGAAGCGTCGAACGGCTGGGCGTCGTTGCCGTGCCAGGCCATGTCGTCGCTGTCGGCGTCGATCACGGTGATGCAGCCCGAGGTCATCAGGGCGGCGGCGGTTGCGGCGAGGATCAGAAGGCGTGTCATGAAAAGGCTCCGGTTGAACGAGCCTTCTCGATGCCACCGCTGATCGCCACAATCCCGTTACATGTCAGACAGGTAGATGAAATCGCGGTAAGGCGACGCTTCAGTCCCGCATGGCCAGCATCATGAAATTGATGTCGGCGTCCGCGCTCTCGCCCCAGCGGTCCGACAGCGGATCATAGGTCAGGCCGAACGGCCCTGTCACCGCCACAGGCTCGGCCGACAACATCAGGCGGATCTCGTCGGGCTTGGGGAACTGACGCCAGTCGTGCGTCCCCGCCGGGACCCAGCGCAGGATATATTCCGCCGCGATCTTGCCCAGGGCCAGCGACTTCAGCGTCCGGTTCAGGCTGGCCACCACCATGATCCCGCCCGGCGCAATCAGCCGTGAACAGGTCTGCAGGAAGGCCCCGGGGTCCGCCACATGCTCGATGATCTCCAGCACCAGGACGACGTCGAACGGGCCGACGCCTTCAGCCTCGACCTGTTCGACGGTCGCCGCGCGATAGGCGATGTCCAGCCCCTGTTCGGCCGCGTGGGCGCGCGCCGTGCCGATGTTCTCGGACGAGGCGTCGACGGCCGTGACCTCGAACCCCATCCGCCGCATCGGTTCTGCGATCAGCCCGCCGCCGCAGCCGATGTCGATCAGGGACAGGCCGGCGAAGGCCTCGCGCGTCTTCGGATCGCGGCCGAACCGCTCTGCGGCCCGGTCGCGTATGAAGGCCAGGCGCGCCGGATTGAACCTGTGCAGCGGCGCGAACGGTCCCCTGGCGTCCCACCATTCCGCCGCCTGGGCCGAAAACCGCGCGACATCGGCCGGGTCGATGGAGGGCCCTTGCGCCGTCTCTGGCGGTCCATCGGCAAAACCTTGCCCCGTTTGGGGTTTGCGCATCGGCGAGGGGTCGATAGAAGCGGCCATGGCGCAAGGGTGAACCCCTTTTGCGCGGCTCTGGCAAGACGGGGATCCCAGCCACGATGACGCGGCCACGATGACGAAATCCACGCCTACCCGGCTCGTGATGAAGTTCGGCGGCACCTCCATGGGCGACCTGGAGCGGATCCGCCGCGCCGCGCGCATCGTCGCCGCCGAGGTGACCGCCGGTCATTCCGTCGCCGTCGTCGTCTCGGCCATGGCCGGCAAGACCAATGAACTGGTCGCCTGGACCGACGGTGCCGGGCCGGCAGGATCCGGCCTGCCCCTGTCCGACGACGAGTATGACGTCGTGGTCGCCTCGGGCGAACAGGTGACCTCGGGCCTTCTGGCCCTGACGCTGCGGAACATGGGGTTCAACGCGCGCAGCTGGATGGGATGGCAGGTGCCGATCCTGACCGACGAGGCCCATGCCCGCGCCCGCATCGTCGACGTTCCGGGCGACGCCCTGGGCGCCGCCCTCGACGCCGGAGAGATCGCCGTGGTTCCGGGCTTCCAGGGCGTCAGCCCGACCGGCCGCATCACCACCCTGGGCCGGGGCGGGTCCGACACCTCGGCCGTGGCCGTGGCCGCGGCCCTGGGCGCGCCGTGCGACATCTACACCGATGTGGACGGGGTCTATACGACCGACCCGCGCATCGAGAGCCGGGCGCGGCGGCTGGAAAAGGTCTCCTACGAGGAGATGCTGGAGATGGCGTCCCTTGGGGCCAAGGTGCTGCAGACCCGCTCGGTCGAGCTGGCCATGGGCATGCGGGTTCCGGTCCGCGTCCTGTCCAGCTTCATCGAACCCGACGAAAACGGCGTGTTGCCCGCCAAGTCCGGCACACTGATCTGCGACGAGGAGGAAATCGTGGAAAAACGCATCGTGTCCGGCGTCACCATGAGCCGTGACGAGGCCCGCATCACCCTGCTGGGCCTGTCCGACCGCGTGGACGCCCCCGCCGACGTGTTCACCCGCCTGGCCGAGGCCGGGGTCAACGTCGACATGATCGTCCAGTCCCAGGCCCGGTCCGAGGGGGCGGTCAACCTGACCTTCACCACCGGCCGTCGCGACGCGGCCCGCGCGGCCGAGCTGATGAAGGAGGCCCAGGACGCCATCGGCTTCGAACAGATCAGGGTCGACGAGGACGTGGCCAAGGTCTCGGTCGTGGGCGTCGGCATGCGCAGCCACGCCGGCGTCGCCCAGACCATGTTCCAGGCCCTGGCCGACAAGGGGGTCAAGTTCCAGGCCATCTCGACCTCGGAGATCAAGATCTCGGTTCTGATCGACGCCGCCTACGCCGAACTGGCCGTTCGCGCCCTGCATTCGGCATACGGGCTGGAAGCGGTATAGAAATGCAGGACACCCGGCCCCATATCGGAGCCGAACGGGAGAGGCGATGCCGGCAGCAGGCGGATTGACGACCAGGGGACCGCGCGTCCTCCTGCGCCAGATCCGCGAGGCGATGGCCGATGGCGGCCCGGCCCAGGATCGTCTGGACGCCGTGGTGACCACCATCGCCCAGTCGATGGTGGCCGAGGTCTGCTCCATCTATCTGCGCCGCGCCTCGGGCGAGCTGGAGCTGTTCGCCACCCAGGGCCTGAACCGCGACGCCGTCCACAACACCCGGCTAAAGCCCGGCGAGGGTCTGGTGGGCGAGGTGGCGCGCCTGGCCCAGCCGATCAGCCTGTCGGACGCGCCGTCCCACCCCAGCTTCGCCTACCGCCCGGAAACGGGCGAGGATCCCTATCACGCCTTCCTCGGCGCCCCCCTGCTACGCGGCGGCCGGGCCATCGGCGTGCTGGTGGTCCAGAACCGGGCCGAGCGCCGCTATGACGACGACGAGGTCGAGGACATCCAGACCATCGCCATGGTGCTGGCCGAGACGGTGGCCTCGGGCGAGCTTCTGGCCGCCGAGGAACTGCGCGACGTCGAGGTCGCGCCGCATCGGCCCGAACGCATCAAGGGCCAGCGGTTCGCCGAAGGCCTGGCGTACGGCCATGTGATCCTGCACGAGGCGCCCCTGCCGCCCGAACGGCTGTTGGCCGACAACCAGCAGGTCGAGGAGATCCGCCTGCGCGAGGGTCTGACGGTCCTCAAATCCTCGATCGACACCCTGCTGGACGGCGGTCAGGGCAAGCTGGCGGGCCAGTCCTACGAGGTGCTGGAAACCTATCGGATGTTCGCCGACGACCGGGGCTGGAACCGGTCGCTGGAGGAGGCCGTGCGCGGCGGTCTGACCGCCGAGGCCGCCGTGGACCGGGTGCGCAACGAGCACCGCGCCCGCTTCGCCCAGGCCCGCGACCCCTATATCAAGGAACGGCTGCACGACTTCGAGGACCTGGCCAATCGGCTGTTGCGCGTTCTGGGCGGCGAACATCCGGGCCAGCGCGACCTGCCGGACGACGCCATCCTGGTGGCCCGCAACCTGGGCCCGGCCGATCTGCTGGAGTATCCGCGACACAAGCTGAAAGGCCTGCTGATCGAGGAAGGCTCGGCCGCCAGCCATGCCGCGATCGTGGCCCGCGCCCTTCAGATTCCCTGCGTCGGCCGCCTCCAGGGCATTCGCGACCGGCTGAGCGAAGGCGACCTTATCATCGTCGACGGCGAGACCGGCGAGGCGCACCTGCGTCCGCGCGCGGACATGCTGGAATCGGTCCGGTCGCGCATGGCCCTGCGCAGCCAGCGCCAGGCCGAGTTCGCCTCGTTGCGTGACGTCCCCGCCGTCACCGCCGACGGCGCCCGGATCACGCTTCTGACCAACGCCGGCCTGGCGGTGGACCTCGAGAACCTGAACGAGACCGGGGCCGAGGGCATCGGCCTGTTCCGAACCGAGTTCCAGTTCATGGTGTCGGAGGAACTCCCCCGCCTGAACTCCCAGACCGCCCTCTATCGGCTTGTGCTGGACGCGGCCGGCGACCGGCCGGTGACCTTTCGCACCCTCGACATCGGCGGCGACAAGGTCCTGCCCTATATGGAGACCACCGAGCGGGAGGAAAATCCCGCCCTCGGCCGCCGCGCCATTCGCCTCGGCCTGGACCGGCCCAGCCTGCTGAGGCTCCAGCTTCGCGCCCTGCTGGCCGCCGGGGCCGGGCGCGAACTGCGCGTCATGTTCCCGATGATCGCCACGGTCGACGAGTTCCGCGCGGCCCGAGAACTGGTCGACGTCGAGTGCGAATGGGCCAGACGGCGCGGACGGCCGCTGCCGGCCCTGCTGCGCGTCGGGGCCATGATCGAATGCCCCAGTCTGCTGTGGCATCTGGACGCGCTTCTGCCCCTGACCGATTTCGTCTCGATCGGGACCAACGACCTGTTCCAGTACATGTACGCCGCCGATCGCACCAATCCGCTGGTCTCGGACCGCTACGATCCGCTGTCCCCGCCGGCGCTCAGGGCCCTGCAGTCGATCCAGAAGGCCTGCGCCGAGACGGGCACGCCGGTGTCGGTGTGCGGCGAACTGGCAGGCCGTCCGCTGGAAGCCTTCGCCCTGATCACCCTGGGCTATACCCGGCTGTCGGCCCCGGCCGGCGGGGTCGGGCCGGTCAAGCGCATGATCCTGTCCGCCGACCTGGCGGCCGCCCGTCGGGGCATGGCCAATCTGCTGGGATCCTCCGCCGGGTCGATCCGCAACGAGATCGAGAGTCTGGCTCGAAAGTTGAACGTCAGTTTGTGAACGGTCCCGCTTCGGGATCGATCACGATTAACAAGACGTTGAACCGGCGGCTCAAATGGTTTATCCACAGGACGATACGCGTGAACCTCCGGGGGGAGGCGGGTTTCGTCATACCGACATGGTATTCGGAACCTGGTCGAGTACGGCGCTGGCGGTTGATGCGGTCGGGCCGAGTGTGGGGCAGGGCTTTATGGCGCTGGATACGGGGAATGTCCCCGACGAGTTTCGGGCTCATCCGGACTGGAAGGACCCCGTGCCGTCCATCACCGACGCCGCGACTCTGGGCGAGGGCCTGCGCAAGGCGCGCGATCTGTCGGGCAAGTCCATGGCCGAGCTGGCCGCCGACACCCGGGTTCATGAGCGCTATCTGAGAGCGCTGGAAGAAAACAACATCTCCGCCCTGCCGTCGCGTGTCTTCGCCATCGGCTATGTGCGCGCCTATGCCGGCGCCCTGGGGCTGGACGAACAGCTGGCGGTCGAGCGCTACAAGCGCGAGACGCCGGACGGGTCGGTCCCGCTGCAGGCGCCGACGGGCGTGGCCTTCGAGGAGGTCCGCCGCTATTCGCCCCGCATCGTCGGCGCGATCCTGGTCCTGGTGGTGGCCGTGATCGGCTGGAACGTGTTCCAGCGCTACAGCCTGATCCGCGCGCCCCAGCCCTCCGACATCGCCGAAGTGCCCGAGAGCTGGAGCCTGGGCGACGTGCCGGGACAGGGCGGCGCCCTCAGCGTCGGCGCGCCCCTGCCCGCTCCGGCGGACCAGACCACGCCCGTCCTCTACATCACGCCCGGTCTCGAGGCCCAGCTGGGCGACGTCGATCCCGCCGATCCGGCCGCCGTCGCCGCCGCCGCCGCCGCCGCCGCCCCGCCGGTCCAGGCCGCCTTCAATCCGCGCGGCGCGGTCTACGGCGCCTCGGCCACCGCCTCTCACGTCGTTCTTCAGGCCAAGAAAGCCGCCGCGCTGGTCGTGCGCATGTCCGACGGACGCGTTCTGTTCGCCCGCCAGCTTGCGGCCGGCGAAGCCTGGCGCGCCCCGGCCGGGGTCGCCGCCACCATCGACGTGTCCGATCCCACGGCCTTCGACGTCTATCTGAACGGCGAGCACGGCGGCGGACTGACCGGCGTCCTGACCCCGCTGAGCCAACTGAACAGCCGGGCCCAGGCCCTTGCCCGGCAGACGGCCCTGCAGGTGCAGGCCGAGGCGGCGGCGGCCCAGGCGGCTGCGGCGCGCGCGGCGGCGACGGCCCAGCAACGGGCCGCCGACCGAATGGCCGCGGCCGGCCAGACGCTGACCACCACGGTTTCGCCGCGCTGAGGATCCGCTACCGCCGTCATGGCCTTGTCTCGACAGCGCGCCTATATTGACCCTGTCATGAGCGACCACGCCCACATCCGTCCCTGGCGCCATATTGAGCGCAGGAAGAGCCGCCAGATCATGGTCGGCAATGTCGCGGTCGGCGGCGACGCCCCGATCAGCGTCCAGTCGATGACCAACACCCCGACCTCGGACGCCAACGCCACGATCGGTCAGATCCGCGAACTGGAAGAGGCCGGGGCCGACATCGTGCGCGTCTCCTGCCCCGACGAGGACTCGACCGCCGCCTTCAGAACCATCGCTCGCGAGGCCAGGGTGCCGCTGGTCGCCGACATCCATTTCCACTATCGCCGCGGCATCGAGGCCGCAGAGGCCGGCGCCGCCTGCCTGCGCATCAATCCGGGCAATATCGGCAATGCGTCGCGCGTGAAGGAGGTCATCCAGGCCGCCAAGGATCACGGCTGTTCCATGCGCATCGGCGTCAACGCCGGCTCGCTGGAAAAGGAACTGCTCGAGAAATACGGCGAGCCCTGCCCCGACGCCATGGTCGAGTCGGCGCTGAACCACGCCCGCATTCTTCAGGATCACGATTTCCACGAGTTCAAGATTTCGGTGAAGGCCTCCGACCCCTTTCTGACCGTGGCCGCCTATCAGCAGCTGGCCGAGGTCATCGACTGCCCCCTGCACCTGGGCGTCACCGAGGCGGGCCCCCTGCGCACCGGCACGATCAAGTCCGCCATCGGCATGGGCAACATGCTGTGGGCCGGCATCGGCGACACCATCCGCGTCTCCCTCGCCGCCGATCCGGTCGAGGAGATCAAGGTCGGGTTTGACATCCTGAAGTCGCTGGGCCTGCGCCACCGGGGCGTCAACATCATCGCCTGCCCCTCCTGCGCCCGTCAGGGGTTCAACGTCATCGAGACGGTGGGCATCCTGGAAGAGAAGCTGGCCCACATCTCGACGCCGATGTCGCTGTCGATCATCGGCTGCGTCGTCAACGGTCCGGGCGAGGCCCTCTATACCGACGTCGGCTTCACCGGCGGCGGCAAGGGGGCGGGCATGGTCTATCTGAACGGAAAGATCGCCCACAAGCTGGACAACGCCCGGATGGTCGATGAGATCGTCCAGATGGTCGAGGCCAGGGCGGCCGAACTGGACGCCGCGCGAGACGCTGAAGCCGCCGCCCTGCAGGCCGCGGAATAAGGCCGCTGGTTGCGGGATTGCGCCGAAAGGCGCATCCTTCGACCATGCCCGCCCTCGACCCAATCGTTTCGGAGTTCGCCTCGACCGAGGAAGAGGAAGCCTACGACGTCTGGTTCCGCGCCAAGGTGCAGGAAGCGTTGGACGATCCAGGCCCCTACGTCCCGCACGATCAGGTCATGGCTGAAACCCAGGCCATCATCGACAGCTATCGAGAATAGGGCGCTTGCTTCCGGTCATCTGGAACACGCGCGCGCGAGCGGATCTCACCGGCCTCGCACATTATATTGCTGCGCGAAATCCCGATGCCGCCCAACGGATCAAGGCGCTCCTGGAACGGGCGGCGGAGCGCCTGGGCGATCATCCCTACCTGCACAGGGTCGGACGTAACGAGAGCACGCGCGAAAGCGTCGTTCATCCCAACTATGTCATGGTTTATCGCGTCGATGGTGATGCGGTGAGGATCCTTCGTGTCCTGCACGCCCGCCAGCGCTACCCCTGACCGGACCCCATGAAACTTTACATCACCGCACCCTCCCCCTTCGCCCGCAAATGCCGGATCGTCGCCCGTGAGAAGGGGCTGATAGACCGCATCGAGGAAATCGCCGTCGACCCCTACGCCAGCCCGGCCGAGCTGGTCGCCGTCAATCCGATCGCCCAGGCGCCGGCCCTGGTCACGGACGAGGGGCTGGCCATCGCCGACAGCCCGGTGATCTGCGAATGGCTGGACGTGAACGGGTCCGGGCCGCGTCTGCTGCCGGCCGACGGGCCGGACCGGTGGCGGGTCAGGCGTGTCGAGACCCTGGGCGCCGCCGCGCTGGAGATGGGCGTCAAACTGGTGCTGGAGAAACGACGGCCGGAAACGGAACGCTCGACGTCATGGCTCGACCGCTGGACCGCCAACATGGCGCGCGCGCTCGACGTGCTGGAAGCGGACTGTCCGACCGGCGAGCCCCTCGACATGGGGGCGATCACGGCGGCCTGCGCGATGACCTGGATCGGTTTTCGCCACCCTGATTTCGACTGCGAGACGGGCCGGCCGCGCCTGGTCACCCTGCGCGACGCCCTGGAACAGCGGAGCAGTTTTCGCGAGACCTATCCGGCCTAGATGACACCCCACAACTGCAGCCCCTGGAACGTCGCCAGGATCAGCAGCAGGCCGCCGACGCCATAGGTCAGCACCCGCTGGGGCACGACCTTGGTGATATGGCCCGCGAACGGCGCCGCCAGCAGCCCGCCGACGACCAGACCGGCGACCGCGGACGCATGATTGGCCAGGGCGTCGGCTTCCCTCCAGTGACCGGTGACCAGGGCCCAGACGAAGGTCGCCGAAATCGCGATGGTGACGAAGAACTCCGCCGTATTGGCCGTGCCGATAGCCCGGCGCGGCTCGCCCCCGGCCCCGACCAGCGTCGATGAGACCGTCGGCCCCCAGCCGCCGCCGCCGACCGCATCGAAGAACCCTCCAACGGCCCCCAGCGGCGCCACGATCCAGGCGGGTCGGATCGGCCGGGACGGCGCATTCCGCGTCGCCCGCCACAGGATGTAGAGACCCATCAGGGCCAGATAGGCGACGATGAAGGGCTTGATCACCCGGCCGTCGATCCCGGCCAGAATATAGGCGCCGACGACCCCGCCGATCACCCCGGCTATGGCCAGGGGCGCCAGCAGCCGCCACTCGACGTTCTTGTGCCAGATATGCGATCCCGCCGAGGCGGCGGTGGTGAAGACCTCGGCCCCATGCACGCTGGCGGAAGCCGTCGCGGGCGGCACCCCGAACGCCAGCAATACCGATGACGAGATCACGCCATAGGCCATGCCAAGGGCGCCGTCGACGGCTTGGGCCAGAACGCCGACCAGCAGGAACAGCAGGAACGTATCCATCCAGACCTCATTGATCCGCGATCCCTAGCGCAGGCGACGGCGACGCAGCAGCGGAATTAACTGAACGCGACCGATAGCGTTGCTCCACGGACCGGCGGGCGGGACGCCGGGCCGTGAACATCGACATTCCGCGTCCGGGCGGAGTAAGACCGCGCCTCTCTCCCAGTCGGAACGCCGCCCTTGCATCTGCCCCAGTCCAAGCTCGACCAGGTCCTGGACCGTTTTCATCAGGTGGAGGCGCGCATGGGCGCGGCCACGGACGGGCAGGAGATCGTGCGCCTGTCCAAGGAACACGCCGAGATGAAGCCGGTCGCCGACGCGGTGCTGGCCCTGGCCAAGTCCCGCGCGGAGATCGTCGATCTCGAGGCCATGGCCTCGGACCCCGAGATGGCGGCCATGGCGGCCGACGAGCTGGAAACGCTGAACGCCCGCCTGCCGGACATGGAGCGCGACGTCGCCCTGCTGCTGGCCCCGCGCGACGCGGACGAGAACGCCTCGGCCGTGCTGGAGGTCCGCGCCGGCACCGGCGGCGACGAGGCGGCCCTGTTCGCGGGCGACCTGTTCCGCATGTATTCGCGCTACGCCTCCACGCGCGGCTGGAAGGTCGAACTGGATTCGGCGACCGAGGGCGACGCCGGAGGTTACAAGGAGATCATCGCCACGGTGACAGGCGACGGCGTCTTCGGCCGGCTGAAGTTCGAAAGCGGCGTGCACCGGGTCCAGCGCGTGCCGACCACCGAGGCCGGCGGCCGCATCCACACCTCGGCCGCCACCGTGGCCGTCCTGCCCGAGGTCGAGGACGTCGAGATCGAGATCCACGACAAGGACATCCGCATCGACACCTATCGGGCCTCCGGCTCGGGCGGCCAGCACGTCAACAAGACCGATTCGGCCGTTCGCATCACCCACTTCCCCTCCGGGATCGTGGTGACCTCGTCGGAGAAGTCGCAGCACGTCAATCGCGACAAGGCGATGAAGAACCTGCGCGTGCGCCTCTACGACATGCAGCGCCAGATGAAGGACAATGCCCGATCGGACGCGCGAAAGTCACAGGTCGGCTCAGGCGACCGGTCCGAACGCATCCGCACCTATAATTTCCCGCAAGGCCGGGTCACCGACCATCGCATCGGCCTGACCCTGCATAGCCTGCCCCAGATCCTGGAAGGCGATCTCGATACGATGCTGGACGCCCTGATCGCCGAGGATCAGGCTGCGCGTCTGGCCGATCTGGAGGCCGAGTTCGCCTGATTCAGTCCTGCGGCGGCTGCCAGTCCGGGCTATCCACGTCCTCGCCGCGCGCCTTGGCGTCCTTGCGAGCCTGTTTGGCGGCGGCCTTGCGCGCGGCCTTTTCGGCCTCGGCCTTTTCGCGTTCCATCCGTTCGAAGCCGTAGTTGGGTTTTCTGGCCATGGGCACTCCTTGGTTGGGTGGCGCTGACGCATCCTCGCGGAGGCGCGCTGCCTGGGCGCCGTGCGGCGCTTGTCCGTATCAATGTGGGGTGGACCGGGCGATCAGTCCACCGCGATGATTTCGACGCCCTGTCCGGCGACCACCGCCTCGTCGCCTACGCCCTTGCCGATCAGGGCGCGGGTCAGGGGTGAAACATGGCTGACCGTCCCGTTCGCCGGGTCGGCCTCGTCCTCGCCGACGATCCGCCACGTCTGGGTCCGGCCGTCGTCGCGTTCGATGGTGACGGAACCGCCAAAGCGCACGCGGCCGTCCGCCTCGGTCTCGACCAGCTGGGCATTGGCCCGTCGCGCGGACCAGTAGCGCAGATCGCGCGTCGCCCGCGCCATCGCCGTCCGGTCCGCCTCGATCGAGCCGGAGGCCTGGGCCGCGCCATAGGCCGCCCGCGCCTGGGCCAGGGCGTCGTCGATGGCGGCGAGGCCTTGCGGCGTCACCAGGTTGGGATGCGGGGAGATGGGGCGGTCCGGCAGATCGGCGGCCGTGGCCTCCAGATCCTCCTCACGCGTGAAGGCGACGCTCATTGGACATCAACTTAGGCGCAGGCCGGACGTTCCGCCACCGTCCCGACCGGGCTAGAGGATGCGCATGACCGATCCCGCCGACACCGCCGTCCACATCATCGGGGCCGGACCCGCCGGGCTGATGGCCGCCGAGACCCTGGCCACGGCCGGCGCACGCGTCGTCGTCCATGACAAAATGCCCTCGGTGGGGCGCAAGCTGCTGATGGCGGGACGCGGCGGGCTGAACCTGACCCATTCGGAACCGCAGGAGGCCTTTCTCGCCCGCTACGCCGAATCGGAAAGGTCGATTTCCGACTGGCTCGACGCCTTTTCGCCCGACGACCTGATCGAATGGGCGCACGGTCTGGACCAGCCGACCTTCGTCGGCTCCAGCGGCCGGGTATTTCCGAAAGCCATGAAGGCCTCGCCCCTGCTGCGGGCCTGGCGGGGTCGGCTGGCCGGGCTGGGCGTCGAGATTCGCACCCGCTCGCGCTGGACCGGCTGGCAGGGAGACGCGCTGGCGTTCGACACGCCGGACGGCGAACGGCTCGAGCATCCAGCCGCCACCGTGCTGGCCCTGGGCGGCGCCAGCTGGCCCCGGCTGGGGTCTGACGGGGCCTGGGTCTCGACGCTGGAAGCGACAGGCGTGGCCGTGTCGCCCCTGCTGCCCGCAAACTCGGGCTTCGACGTGGCCTGGTCCGACATCCTGATCGAGCGTTTCGCCGGTCAGGTGCTGAAGCCCGCGACGCTGACGTTCGGCGACCAGAGCGTGCGCGGGGAACTGGTCGTCACCCGTTATGGCATCGAAGGCGGGGCCGTCTATGCTCTGTCGGCGGCCCTGCGTGCCGCCATCGCCACCGAAGGCTCGGCGACGCTCGTGGTCGATCTGAGGCCGGACCTGAGCGAGACGGCCCTGGCGGAACGCCTTGCCCGACCGCGCGGAAAAGACAGTATGACCAACCATCTGCGCAAGGCTGGCGGCCTGTCGCCGGTCGGCATCGCCCTGCTGCGTGAGATCGGGGACATCCCGCCCGGCGTCGAGAAGCTGGCGAAACGGATCAAGGCCGTTCGGCTGACGCTGACCGGCATCCAGGGCTTGGACCGCGCCATCTCCACCGCCGGCGGAATTCGCTTCGACGCGATGGATCCATCGTTGATGCTGACCGCCCGGCCCGGCGTTTTCGTCGCCGGGGAGATGATCGACTGGGAGGCGCCGACCGGCGGCTATCTGCTGCAGGCCAGTCTGGCCTCGGGCGTCGTCGCCGCGAATGGCGTCCTCGGGTGGCAGGCGTCGCAATCGGCCGCTATCTAGCCCCGCATGACCGTTTCAGTACCCGAGATTTCCGGCCTCTGTCCGCCGCGCTTCCATGCGGTGAAGGACGCCTTCGCTGCCAATTTCACCGACGCCCCCGACGGGCTGAACGAACAGGCGGCGCGCTTTTCGGTCGTGATCGCGGGCGAAACCGTTCTCGATCTGTGGGCCGGCCACGCCGATCCCAGAGAGAAGACGCCCCTCACCGACCGGTCGCTGGTCCCCGTCTTCTCGACCGGCAAGGCGGTCATGGCCATTCTGATGGCCGCGGCGGTCCAGCGCGGCAAGCTGGCCTATGGCGAGAAGGTCGCCCACCTGTGGCCCGCCTATGGCGCCGCCGGCAAGGCGGACGTTACCGTGGCCCAGCTGCTGTCGCACCAGGACGGCCTGCCGGGCTTCGACGAGCAGGTCGATCCGACCATCTGGTTCGATCAACGCGCCGTTCTGGACCGCCTGGCCGCCCAGGCCCCGATGTGGCCGCCGGGCACCGCCTCCGGCTACCATCCGATCACCGTCGGCTATCTGGCCAATGAGGTGTTCCGCCTCGCCGACGGCCGGACGATGGGCCAGGCCCTGCGCCAGGATTTCGCCGATCCCTTCGATCTCGACCTCTGGATCGGCCTGCCCGAGGCCGAGCACGGCCGCGTCGCGGCGTTGAAAAAGCCGTCGAAGGCGCCCGACCTCGGCCCCATCGACGCGATCAAGACCGCCGCCTTCCTCGACAAGGGTTCGGCCCCCGGCGGGCGCGGCTCGACCGAATGGCGTTCGATCGAGATTCCCTCCGCCAACCTGCACGGCACGGCGCTGGACCTGGCGCGGATCATGGGGATCGTCGCCGATGGCGGCCGGCTGGGCGGCGAGACCGTCCTGTCGCCCAGCGTTCTGGCCGACGCCACGCGTGAGCGGATCAGCGGCCGGGACAAGGTCCTGCCGTTCGACATCAGCTGGGCCGCCGGCCTGATGCGCAATCGGGGTCTGGACATCTTCGGTCCCAATCCGGACGCCGTCGGCCACTGCGGCTGGGGCGGCAGCTGCGTCATGGCCGACCCCGAGATCAGGCTTTCGGCCGCCTACGCCATGACCCGCCAGTCGCCCTATCTGATCGGCGACCCGCGCGCTCAACGGTTGATCGAGGCCCTCTACACGGTCTTCTGAAGTTCCTCTTCGGGGATATGGCCGGGCGCGGTCAGCAGGCCGAGAACGCCGCCCAGTCCGGCACAGACCGCGCAGGCGATCATCACCGCGCGGAACGCTGCGTGGAAGGCGTCGATCGCCCCGTCCGACAGCCCGGCCTCGCCCCCCGCCATGACGGCCCCCAGCTGTTCGCGCGCGTCCGGCGCATCCACGCCCGCGACGAACACCGCCGACAGCAGGACGCCCAGCAGGGCGATGGCCAGCAGGGCCGCGATCCTTGCCACGGCGTTGTTGACGCCCGAGGCCACGCCGGTGTGACCCTCGGCGACCGCGCCCATGACCGCCGCCGTCAGCGGGCCGACCGCCAGCGTCATGCCGACAGCCATCACCGTCATCCCCATCAGCGGCCCGGCGACATAGCCCGCGTCGGCCGGCATCAGCGCCAGCAACACCAGACCCACGCCCGCCAGCATCGGCCCGACGCTGAGCGACAGTTTCGCCCCGAACCGGTCGGCCAGCCTGCCCGCCGCGCCTGAAAACAGGCTCATGATCACGGCGAACGGCAGCATGGCCGAACCCGCCCCGGTCGCCGACCAGCCATGCACCCGGATCAGCTCGAACGGCAAAAAGAACATCGCCCCGCCCAGCGCGAAATACAGCAACAGCGTCAGGCCGTTGATCCCGCTGAACACCGGCGACCGGAACAGCCCCAGCGGCATCATCGGGTGCGCCTCGCGCGCCTCGGCCCACAGGAAACCCGCCAGCAGCGCCGCGCCCCCGACCAGCCCGCCGATGACACCCGGATGGGTCCAGCCCAGGTCCGGCGCCGCCGTCAGCCCCCAGATCAGCGCGCCCAGACCCGACACCGCCAGCACGGCGCCCAGCCAGTCCAGACCCCTGGCGTCCTCATCACGGCTCTCGGGCACGGCCTTCAGCGCCACGACCACCGTCAGGGCCGCCAGCGGCACATTGATCCAGAAGATGGCCCGCCAGTCGGCATGATCCGCCAGCCACCCGCCGACCAGGGGCCCCACCATGCCGAACAGGGCGCCGGCCCCGGCCCAGGTCCCGAACGCCGCGCCGCGCTCCTTCGGCGGAAACGACGCTCCGATCAGGGCCAGCGCCCCCGGCGTCAGCAAGGCCGCGCCGATCCCCTGCACCGCCCGCCCGAAAATCAACAGTTGCGCATTGGGGGCCAGACCACAGCCGATGGATGACAGGGCGAACACGACGACCCCGATCAGGAAGACCCGCTTCCTTCCGAACCGGTCTCCAGCTGCCCCGCCGATCAGGACCAATGCTCCCAACGTCAGCAGATAGGCATTGGAAATCCACTGCGCCGCCGCCGGACCGGCGCCCAGATCGCGCTGGATCGACGGCAATGCGACGCCCAGGGCCGAACCGTCGATGAAGGTCAGGGACGACCCCAGCACCGTGGCGACGAGGATCCAGCGCTTGCGGCTCTTCGACAACTCGGGGTGATGGTCGACCATGGTCCGGACGCTAGACCGGCGCGGCCGTCGCCGCCATCGCCCGTCGCGCCGCCCGCGCGCGCAACAGGGCCGCCGTCGCGAACACCCCGGCGCCCAGCCAGATGAAGCCGAACGACACGCCCCTCAGGATGGTGAAATGCTCGCCGGTCGCCAGTCCGATGCAGAACTGCAGCGTCGGCGCCAGAAACTGGATGAACCCCATGGTCGACAGGGGCATCCGCCGCGCGGCGAAGGCGAACATGGCCAGGGGCAGCACCGTCGCCGGCCCGTTCAGCAGCGCCCAGCCGAACCCTTCCGGCGTCGCGAACGCATGGCCGGCGCCGCTGGCCTGCAGCCAGGCGACATAGGCGACGCCGAACGGGACCAGGATCAGACATTCGATGAACAGCCCGGACTGCGCCTCGACCGGGATGCGCTTCTTGATGACGCCATAGGCGCCGAAACTGACCGCCAGGATCAGGCTGATCCACGGCGGCCGCCCCAGGGCCAGGGCCTGCAACAACACGCCGACGGCCGCCAGCCCGATCGCGACCCAGCCCCAGCGGTCGATCCGTTCGCGGAACAGCCACAACCCCACCACCATGTTGAGCAGCGGGTTGATGTAGTAGCCGAGGCTGGCCTCCAGCGTCGCGTGATGCGTCGTGGCCCAGACATAGAGGCCCCAGTTGATCGCGATCAGACCCGTCGCAAGGGCCAGCCAGGCCACGGTCTTCGGTTGCGTCAGGGCCGTCCGGACCTGACTCCACTGACCCGCCAGCAGCACCAGACCGGCCGCGAACAGCACCGACCACAGGGCCCGATGCGACAGGATCTCCAGCGCGTCGAACCCGATCGCGGCCTGGCCCATGAACAGCAGGGGCATGAACCCCCACATGATGTAGCAGCCCACCGCCGACAGAAAGGCGGCGCGGGTGGGGGCGGGCGGCGCCATATCAGACCGTCAGGGTGCGATACCCGCTCTTGGGTTTGATCGTCCCCGTCTCGTCCAGCAGCTGGGCGATCTGCACCGCGTTCAGGGCGGCGCCCTTCCTCAGGTTGTCGGACACCACCCAGAACACCAGGCCGTTCTCGACCGTGTGGTCCTTGCGGATCCGCGAGACATAGACGGCGTGCTCGCCGGCCGCGTCGACCGGGGTGATGTAGCCGTCGTGCTCCTGCTTATCGATCACCTGCACGCCCGGCGCCTCGCGCAGGATGGCGCGCGCCTCGTCGGGGCTGATCGGCCGGTCGAACTCGACCGTCACGGCCTCGGAGTGGCCGACGAAGACCGGCACGCGGACGCAGGTCACCGTCAGCTTGATCGCGGGATCCAGCATCTTGTGGGTCTCGTCCCACATCTTGGTCTCTTCGTCGGTATAGCCGTCCTCGTTGAACGACCCGATATAGGGGATGACGTTGAAGGCGATCTGTTTGGGGAATTTCTTCGGCTTGGCGTCGCCCAGGCCGTAGATGGCCTTGGTCTGGTTCCACAGCTCGTCCATCCCCTCCTTGCCGGCGCCCGACACGGATTGATAGGTCGAGACCACGCAGCGCTTGATCTTCGCCGCGTCATGCAGGGGCTTCAGCGCCACCACCAGCTGGGCGGTCGAGCAGTTGGGGTTGGCGACGATATTCTTTTTCGACACCAGCTTGATCGCGTCCGGGTTAACCTCGGGCACGATCAGGGGCACGTCGGGGTCCTTGCGGAACGCCGACGAGTTGTCGATCACGATCGGACCCATCTTGCCGATCTTCTCGGACCATTCCTTGGACACCGCTCCGCCCGCCGACATCAGAACGATGTCGACCTTGGAGAAGTCGAAGCTGTCGATGACCTCGCATTTGATCGTCTTGTCGCCCCAGGCGACCTCGATCCCCTTGGATTTTCGCGAGGCGACCGCGTGCATTTCCGAAACGGGGAACTCCAGTTCCTCCAGGATGGTCAGCATTTCGCGCCCGACATTGCCGGTGGCGCCCACGATAGCGACGGAATAGCCCATTCTTGTTCAGTCCTTCGGACGCGCTGACGCTCGCGACGCGGTCGCTTGCTGCTTGAGCGCGGTATGGGGGAGGCCCGCAGATCAGGCGGGCAGGATCGCAATTAGGCGTTCGCGGGAGCGAAGCAACCGCTTTTCAGCAGCCGGGTCCGCCTTGGGACGCATTTGAGGGCGCTCAGATTTGCGCTGGAGCAGCGACGGGCCGGAGCGTGGGGCGAGGGGGCAGGCGGGCCAGCAAGGGCCGCTCCACCAGGTAGTAGAACACCATTCCCGCCGCGACCGACCCGCCCGCGACGATGATGAACCAGAGGACGGGGGACAGGGACACGATGTCATCGACCCGAACCGCCACCTTGGTGAGCGCCGAAGCGGCGAGAAAATGAATGAGATAGATCGAATAGGACGCGTCCCCCAGGACAACCAGAACGTCCGGGGTCCGCACACGGCCCGCCCGCTCCAGCCCGACCAGACCGATCATGATCAGGCTCGCGCCGACGCCGAACACCAGGACCGACCCGGGCGCCTTCATGAACGGCGCTTCCACCACCGCCCCGATCCAGCCTGCCAGGAAGATGCCGGCTCCGACTATCGTCGCCGCCGCCGACCAGCGCAGGCTGGGCGTCAGACGCAATAGCAGGCCGCCTGCGAGAATCCCCATCAGGAACAGCAGGTTGTAAGGCGAGGTCCAGAATCCCAGGGGGAAGGGATAGGTCACGAAGACGCCGATGGCCGCCGCCGTGAAGAACACGCCCATCAGGGCGATCCCTAAACGGGCGTTGGCCAGAAGGATCGCAAACAGCAGGTAGAAGATGACCTCGTGACGCAACGTCCATTCGACGGCCAAAAGCGGTTCGGGCCGGGATGGCACGATCAGGAACGCCTTCACGATCTCCCACGCGGGAAGGCTCCACTGACCGCCCGCCAGCGCCTGATTGCCCACGATCGACACCAGCAGCGCGGCCCAGAGCACGGGATAGATGCGTCGGAACCTGCGCCAGCAAAAGAGCAGCGCAGATTGGCGAGACATGCCGTCCCCGCCATGCGCCAGCATCATGATCAGGCCCGACAGGACGAAGAAGAACGGAACCCCGGAATCGCCGGCATGCGCCCAGGGCGCCGGATCGACGCCGAAATACTTTGGCAAGGCGATCACGCCGCCGGTATGGAACAGCACGACGGAACAGGCCGCGAAGGCCCGACCCGCCTGCAGCGTGCGCAGGCTCTCGTTCGATTTCATGGTGGCGATCCCCCGCCCTCGGTATTCAGACCATGCCGGGGCATAAGACGAACGTCCAGAACCCAAAGCGAAGCGTGATGCCCGGCAGACTCCACAAAGCTTATGAGAACCGCCTGAAACAGGGCGTCTGGATGCGCGATCCGGCCCAGGCCGAGGCCATCCGGGCCCTGTCGCGGCTGGAAAAAGACCTGGGCAAACGCGGCCTGTTCGGCGGCGCGCCCCAGGTTCGCGGCGTCTATCTGTGGGGGCCGCCGGGACGCGGAAAGTCCATTCTGATGGACCTGTTCTTCGCCTGCGCGCCGGAGAGGCGGAAGGTCCGCGCCCATTTCCACGCCTTCATGGCCCGGGTCCACGACCTGATCCGCCAGTGGCGCGAGGGCGACCGCGACGCCCGCAAGGCCGTCTTCGGCGCGCACAAGGGCGACGACCCGATCGAACCCGTGGCGGCCCTGATCGCGTCCGAGGCCCGGCTGCTGTGTTTCGACGAGCTTCAGGTCACCGACATCGCCGACGCCATGATCCTGGGCCGGTTGTTCGACGCCCTGTTCGAGCGAAAGGTCGTGGTCTGCATCACCTCGAACCGGCGCCCGGACCAGCTCTACAAGGACGGCATCAACCGGCCGCTGTTCACCCCCTTCATCGACCGGATCGTCGAACGCTGCGAAGTGGTCGAGCTGGGCGGCGCCCGCGACTGGCGACGGGACCGGATCAAGGCGACCCAGGTCTGGTATCCGATCCCCGCCGGCGATGACGGCTCGGTCCAGCGCGCCGCGTTCGAGGACCTGTGGCGCGAACTGAAGGGCGACATGCCCGAATGCCCCGCTCGCCTGCACGTCCTGGGGCGCGACCTGCGGATCGAACGCACGGCCGGCCAGCAGGCGCGCGCCACCTTCGCCGAACTGTGCGAACGGCCCCTGGGGCCGCAGGACTATCTCGCCGTCGCCGACCGGTTCCACACCCTGTTCGTCGAGGACATTCCCCTTCTGAGTCCCGACAATCGTCAGGCGGCCCGCCGGTTCGTGACCCTGATCGACGCCCTCTACGAATCCCGGACCCGGCTGGTCGCCACCGCCGCCGGCGCCCCGGAAGCGCTCTATCCGGCCGGAGAAGGCGCCTTCGAGTTCGAAAGGACGGTGTCGCGCCTGAACGAGATGTCCAGCGCCGACTGGCTGGAAAACGCGGCCCACGCCGACTGACCCGGCCTTCGGTTCGCCGCAAAAGCCTCTAGGGTGGCCCCATCAACGGATGACATGCCCATGAAACTCGCCGCCTCGCTCGCCTTCGCCCTGTTCGCCGCCGCCCCGGCCTTCGCCCAGGAGGCTCCCGCCCCCGCAGCCCCCGCAGCGCCCGCCGCGCCCGCGTCCTGGACCGGCCTGACGGTCGCCGCGATCAGCGAACGGCTGACCGCCGCCGGCCTGACGGTGGCCGAGCCCCAGTCCAATGCCGACCGGGTCTATCTGCTGGTCGACGACGGCCCGCTGCGCTGGATCCTGACGCTGTTCTCCTGCACCGACGGATCCTGCCCCGACGTCCAGTTCACGGCGGTGTTCCAGGGCGTTAACGCCACGCCCGAGATCGTCGCCCGCTGGAACGGCGACCGTCGCTTCGTGAAGGCCTTCTACGCCGCCCCCGAGGCCGAGGGCGGCGAGGGTCAGGCCGTGGCCCAGTTCGACGTGCTGCTGAACCAGGGCGGCGGCCCGAACCAGCTGGACGACCCCATCCAGGTCTGGCGCAGCCTGGCCGTCGACCTGGGCCGCACTGTCGCGACGCCGGGCGCGGCGGCCGCCCCGGCGAGTTGAACCGTCTCCTCCCCGTTCGCCGCTTGGCGAATGGGGAGGGGGACCACGGAGTGGTGGAGGGGTTCTTGAAACGCCACCGACCTCGCCGCCCCAAGACCCCCTCCGTCACGACGCCGAAGAAGCGCCGCGCCACCTCCCCATCGCTACGCGACAGGGAGGAGACAGGCGTCCTGCCCTCAAGCCAAGGACGCGTCGATGTCCTTGCACGCCTGGATCAGGCCCTGCACCGACTCCACCGACTTCGCGAACATCGCCTTCTCGTCGTCGTTGGTGGTGAACTCGATGACCTTCTCGACGCCGCCCGCGCCCAGCAGGGCGGGCACGCCGACATACAGGCCAGACAGGCCGTATTCGCCGTCCAGCCACACCGCGCACGGCAGGACGCGCTTCTGGTCCAGCAGGTAGGATTTGGCCATGGCGATGGCGCTTTCGGCCGGGGCGTAGAAGGCCGAGCCGGTCTTCAGCAGGGCCACGATCTCGCCGCCGCCCTTGCGGGTGCGCTCGACGATGGCGTCCAGCTCGCCTTGCGACAGCATTCCGGCCGACACCGCGTCCGGCAGGGGCAGACCGCCGACGGTCGAGTGGCGCACCATCGGCACCATGTCGTCGCCGTGACCGCCCAGGGTCCAGGCGTGGATGTCCTGGATCGACACGCCGGTCTTCTCGGCGAGGAAATAGGCGAAGCGGGCCGAGTCGAGCACGCCGGCCATGCCGACGACCTTCTCCGTGGGCAGGCCCGAGAATTTCTGCAGGGCCCAGACCATGGCGTCCAGCGGGTTGG
>JAHJOK010000081.1 GCA_018820205.1 Alphaproteobacteria bacterium | reverse complement strand
CGGCTGGTCGCCCTGCACGGCTGGGACGACATGATCTTCACCCATATCTCGGCCCGCGTCCCGGGGCCCGAGCATCACTTCCTGATCAACCCCTACGGCTTCTATTTCGAGGAGATCACGGCCTCGTCTCTGGTGAAGGTCGATCTGGAGGGAAACATCGTCCAGGAGACGCAGAATTTCATCAATCCGGCCGGCTTCACCATCCATTCGGCCATCCACGCGGCGCGCGACGACGCCCATTTCGTGATCCACCTGCACACCGTCGCCGGCGTCGGGGTGGCGGCGCAGCAGGAAGGCCTGCTGCCCATCGGTCAGAATGCCTGTCTGCTCCAGCATCAGGTCGCCTATCACGGCTATGAGGGGCTGGCCCTGAACCATGACGAACGCGAACGTCTGGTGGCCGATCTGGGTGACAAGCCATTGATGCTGTTGAGGAACCACGGCACCTTGGCGGTCGGTCAGACAGCCGCGGCCGCCTGGGTCGGGATGTTCTTCCTGGAGCGGGCCTGCGCACAGCAGATCGCCGCCCTGTCGGTCGGGCGCGACCATGTGCTGATGGCGCCGGACGCGGCCCAGGCCGAGACGAAGGAGCAGGGCAAGGGTATCGGCTTCATCTCGTCCCTGGCCTGGCCCGGCGCCCTGCGACTGCTGGATCGGAAATCGCCCGGCTACGACGCCTGATGCGTCACCGCTGTCTCGCGGGCCTCCTGCTCGCGACGGCGGCGACGTCGGCCGATGCCAGCGGCTGGGCCCAAAAAAAGGGCGGCGGCCAGGTCATCGTCAAGACCGAGTTCATGCGTGCGTCCAAGGGCTATGATCCGGCCGGCGTCGTCCGGACGCTGCCCGGTCTGCGCAAGGAACGTCTGGTCGGGGTGTTCGCCGAATACGGCCTGACCGATCGACTCACCGTCCAGTTCAAGGGGGACTGGCAGGACGGCGAGGATGCGTTCGTCGACTACGCCGGCGGCGGCCCGGCCGAGATCGGCCTGACCTGGCAGGTCTATCGCGACGATCGGAACGCGCTCAGCCTGTACGGCGGCTATGCCGTCTCGGGGTCGGGTCGCAATGCCGGCTACGCCCAACCGGGCGTGGGCGTTCAGGACTGGGAGGTCCGGGTCGCGGCCGGCCGGTCCCTGGGGGGCATCGGCCACGGCCCGACCGGAGGATGGGGCCCGGATCGGTCATTCATCGAGGTCCAGGCCGCCCGGCGAATGCGCGATGGCCTGCCCGACGAGAGCCGCGCTGACTTCACCGCAGGCGCCCATTTCGGCGAGAACTGGATGGTGCTGGGTCAGGCCTTCGGCGGCATCACCGACGGGGGCGGCGCGCGGTGGGTGTCGATCGAGACCTCCGTCGTGCGCAATATGGGACGCTGGAGCGTGCAGGCGGGCTGGCGCCGCACCGTGGCCGGCCGCGAAACGCCGCTGGCCGACGGGGCGCTGATTGCGCTGTGGCGACGGTTCTAGCGCCCCGGCGTCCGGGCGATGCAGCACAGTTCGGATCCGCTCAGATCGTTCACCGAGCGGGTCTCAGGCTCGCTCCCATCCAGTGTCGCCTTCGCCGCAGCGTCCAGCGTCACGGGCGACGAACCCAGGATGCGCGGACAGTCCTGGAGCGCATGGTTCCAGTAGACGTCGTCCAGGAAGTTCGGATGAACGTCGCCCCATTGATTGCTCCAGCGAGGGTGGACCTTGGCGGCGAGCGATCCATTGGGCGTCAGGGTCACGATCAGGCCGCCGGGCTTGACCACGCGCCGCGCCAGTCGAAGCACCGAGCCGGGGGAGGGAACGTGCTCCAGGACGTGGGACGAGAAGAAGACATCGTGCGACCCCTCCGCTTCGGCGGTGTTCGCCCATGCGTCGAAGTCGTCGACCAGACGCACGCCCAGCTTCTCCGCCCCGTAGCGACCGCGTTCTCGCGACAGTTCATAGGACAGGGTATCGAACCCCGCCTGCGCGAACTGGTGGCTGCCGTAACCCCATGAGCAGCCGAAATCGAACACTCGCGCCCCAGGCTGGACGCCGGCGTCGTGCAGCAGCCGGATATACCGCGAATAGTCCTTCTCAGAACCGGCGAAGCGACTGTCGATCAGCGCCTGCAAGGCTTCGGGCGAGGGCAAATCGGTGGTGAAGCCCTGGGTGTAGTCCTCGTTATAGAAAACGTCGCCGTGATCCGGGGCGTCGGTCGGCGCCCTGAACATCAGCAGGCATGCGTCGCAGCGACGCAGCATCGTCACCACGTATTTGCGCTCGACCAGTCGCGAATCCTGGCTGCCGCAATTCGGGCATCGGTGGCGTTCCCTGTTCGCCGTCGCAGCAACGGACCGAACCAGATATGCGATCTTACCCATCAGAGCCCCCGCCACACTGGTCATGCCAGACCGGTCGTATCGCATCGCACAAGCGTTGGGGGACGCCTAGAGCGCAGCTGCAACACGACGAACATTGTTCTTTCGGTATTCGCGACGGAAACCGGAACGGCTGACGTTACAAACTATTCAAGTTGCCAGCGCGCGCGGAACGGCTATTGCCGGGTCGCTGTGAATCCGGAGTTTCGACCGCGTGATCAAACGTCACTTTTTCCTTGTGGCCGCCGCGGCGGTGCTGGGCCTGATGATCGTCGCGGCGGTGCTGCGCGTGGCCTTTGCGGGCGACGACGCCGGCGCGGGCGGGCCGCGCGGCGGACCCGGCGGCGGGCGCG
>JAHJOK010000080.1 GCA_018820205.1 Alphaproteobacteria bacterium | reverse complement strand
GGCCTGCCGTGGCTCTTGGGGAAGTGCGGCTGCAGCCGCTCCATCTGCTCGTCCGTCAGCCAATAAAGGTCGCTCATATCCAGTCTCCTCGCAGAGCCTGGAGCAGATCGAGCGCATCACATCAATGGGTCCTGAGCCTAGAGGTGGGGGACAAGGAGCTGTTTCATTCTCGCCCGATCGTCGGCGCGCCGGCGCCCCAGTCCAAGCCGTCGATGCATCTGCTTGATGGACAGCAGCGGATGACGGCCCTTTGGCGGAGCCTGACCGGCGACTATGAAGGGCTCGATCTGCTGATCTCGTTCAAGCCGACGTTGGACAACGACGCGGACGAAGAAGCCGAGCCGGACGAGGACGTCGACGCGCCACAGATCGAGGCGGTGAAGCGCTGGGATCGCAAGGGCGTCATGCAGCCGGTGTGGGCGAACGATCCGGTGGAAATGCTCCAGCGCGGGCTCATTCCGGTGACCATCCTCTGTCCGGGCTCGCTGGGCGAGGAGCGGCTGAACGCCTGGAAAGGTGCCGTCGAGATAGGCGGGGCGCTGTCGTTCGACGTGATCACCCGTATCGTGACGCTGCGCCAGCGGGTCGCGAAGTATGACGTTCCGTTCCTGTCGCTGAGCGCCAAGACCGGACGCGACACGGCCTTGGACGTCTTCATCAAGATGAACACCTCGGCGTCGCCGCTGAAGGATTTCGACATCGTCGTCGCCCAGCTGGAAAGCGCGACCGGCGACTCGCTGCACGACATGGTCGAGGAGCTGGTCGGGTCAATTCCCGCCGCGCGTGACTACGGGCGTATCGAGGACACAATCCTGTCGGTCGCCGCGCTGTTGATGGGAAAGCCGCCGCTCAAGAAGACCTACCTGGAAACGGAGTTCGGAAGTCTGTTTCCGTCGGTCTGGAACAGGCTGCAGCATGGGTTCAAGCACGGCCTCACCTTCCTGCGGTCGGAAGCCATCTATAACGAGCAGTGCCTGCCCAGCGATGTCGCGGTCTATCTGATCTGCGCGCTTTGGGCCGACGTCCCCGAGCATGCTTTCGACAGTGGCGGCAACGCCCGGACCCTGATCCGCAAGGCGCTATGGCGGGCCTGCTATACCAACCGTTACGGCAAGACCTCGGCGACGCGCGCCTATGCGGACTACCGCGTGTTGCGGGACATGATCGCAGGCAATGTCGCGCAGCACTGCGAATTGTTCGACGAGACTTTCTATCCGCTGCCGCCGAAAGAGGAGCTGCTGATCGCCGGATGGCCCGGCCGCAAGGATCGCCTGCCACGCGCCATTCTCGCCACGGGACTTCGTCGGGGCGGTCTGGACTTCGCGGACGGGGCGTCCATCAATCCGGACAATTTCCACAGCCGCGAATATCACCACCTCTATCCAGTCGGCATTCTGGGCGGGGATCGCGCCGACGAGCGCGTCAATCGCGCCCTGAACTGCGCGCTGATCACCTGGACCACAAATCGGAAGGTCGGGGCGCTGACGCCGTCCACCTATATCAACGCGAGGGCCAAGGCCGCGTCGCTTGGTGAGGGCGTTGTTCGGCAACGGCTGGAAAGCCACCTCATCCCCTACGGGGCCCTCATCGCCGATGACTACGAGGCATGCCTCGCTGCTCGCGCAGAGCGTATCGAGGCTGACATGATCGCGTTGTGCGACGGAGCGACTCCAGCATGACGACCTCGAAGCCGATCCCCTCAGTCTCCCTGCGCACCGGCCAGACCGGCGCCTCGACTAAACCCAATGAGATGGGCATGCGCGCCATGCAGGAACGCGCTTATGACCGGCGGGGCGAGCAGTATCTGCTGATCAAGTCGCCGCCGGCGTCGGGCAAGTCGCGGGCGCTGATGTTCATCGCCCTGGACAAGCTGCACAATCAAGGCGTTGCCAAGGCGATCATCGTGGTGCCGGAACGCTCGATCGGCGGCAGCTTCGCCGACGAGGCGTTGTCGCGGTTCGGCTTCTGGTCCGACTGGACGGTCAAGCCGCAATGGAACCTGTGTAACGCGCCGGGCGTCGATGAGCCGCGCGTGGCCAAGTCCAAGGTCAAGGCGGTGGGCGAGTTCCTGGCCAGCGACGACCGGGTGCTGGTCTGCACCCATGCGACGTTCCGGTTCGCGGTCGACGAGCTGGGCGTCGAGGCCTTCGACGCGTGCCTGATCGCGGTCGACGAGTTCCACCATGTCAGCGCCAATCCGGACAACCGGCTGGGGGCGCAGCTCGCCCAGTTCATCGCCCGCGACAAAGCGCATATCGTGGCCATGACCGGGTCCTATTTCCGGGGCGACGCCGAGGCCGTGCTGAGCCCCGGCGACGAGGCGCGGTTCGTGACCGTGACCTATACCTACCACGAGCAGCTCAACGGTTATGAGCATCTGAAGACGCTCGACATCGGGTATTTCTTCTACGCCGGCAGCTATCTGGATAGCATCATGAAGGTGCTTGATCCGGCGCTGAAAACCATCGTCCACATTCCCAACGTCAACGCGCGCGAAAGCACGTCCGACAAGATCAGGGAAGCGAACGAGATCATGAGCGCCTTGGGCGACTGGCAGGGCGAGGACCCGGCGACGGGGTTCCATCTGATCCGCCGGCCGGACGGACGGGTGCTGAAGGTCGCCGACCTGGTCGACGACGACGGGCCGCGCCGTGACAAGGTGATTGGCGCGCTGAAGGACCCCGCCCATCGCAATGACCGCGACCATGTCGATATCATCATCGCTCTGGGCATGGCCAAGGAAGGCTTCGACTGGATCTGGTGCGAGCACGCCCTGACCGTCGGCTATCGATCCAGCCTGACAGAGATCATTCAGATCATCGGCCGCGCCACCCGTGACGCCCCGGGCAAGGCCTCGGCCCGGTTCACCAACCTGATCGCCGAGCCGGACGCCAGCCAGGAACTGGTCGTCGACGCCCTGAACGACACCCTGAAGGCCATCGCCGCCAGCCTGCTGATGGAACAGGTGCTGGCCCCGCGCTTCGACTTCACGCCCAAGGACCTCGGCCCCAAGCCAGGCTTCGACTACGGGCCCGCCGGCTATCAGGAGGATGGAAAGCACGCCAACGTCGGCTTCAACGAGAAGACCGGCCAGTTCCATATGGAGATCAAGGGGCTGGTCACTCCGTCCAGTCCCGAGGCCAAGCGCATCTGTCAGGAAGACCTGAACGAGATCATTACCGCCTTTGTGCAGGACAAGACGGTGGTTGAGCGCGGCATCTTCGACGACGAAACCGCCCCGCAGGAGCTGACCCAGTTGCGAATGGGCAAGATCGTGCGCGACCGCTTCCCCGAACTGACCGACGAAGATCAGGAGGCCGTCCGCCAGCATGCCGTCGCGGCGCTGAACATGACGCAGAAAGCCAAGGTCATGGTGGTCGGAGGCGACGACCCGGAGCTGAAGGGCAGCACGGCCTTTGTCGACGGAGTGCGCAAGTTTGCCCTGAGCGTCCGCGAACTGGACATCGACCTGATCGACGGCATCAACCCCTTCGAAGCGGCCTATTCGGTGCTGGCCAAGTCGATGAACGAGCAGATGCTGAAACAAGTCGAGGCGGCCATCGCCGGCAAGCGGGCGGGGATTCCGATCGAGGAGGCCCGCGACCTAGCCAAGCGCGCCCGCAAGTTCAGGGACGAGCGCGGCCGGCTGCCCGACATCAAGTCGCAGGATGCCTGGGAACGGCGCATGGCCGAGGGCGTGGAAGTGCTCCGTCGGCATGTGGCGTTAAACCCGAATGGCTGAGCTGAGCGATCTGGAGCTGCTGTCGGACCTCGGCGTCGAGATCGAGACAAAGAAGGCCGCCGCGCGCACGCCGCGCGAGGAGCGGATCATCGCCGGCTTCGAGGACATCCTGAAGTTCGTCGACGAGCATGGCCACGCGCCGCGCCACGGCGAGGACCGCGACATCTTCGAACGGCTTTATGCGGTGCGGCTGGATCGAATCCGCGCCCAGGCTGACTGCCGGGTCCTGGTCGAGCCCATGGACAAGCACGGCCTGCTGAACGGCAGCAGCGGCGTCGCCGAAGAACCGGTCGAGTTTGATGACGACGCCGATCTGTTGGCGGACTTGGGTGTTGCGCCAGGCGGGGTTGATGACATTTCTGTCCTTAGAAATGTCCGGTCCCGCGACGAGGTCAAGGCGGCCGAGGAAGTCGCCAACCGCAAGGTCTGCGCGGACTTCGAGATCTTCAAGCCGCTGTTCGCCGCCGTGAAGCGTGACCTCGAAACCGGCGGCCGTGAAGCCCGTCGTTTTGGCGAGGACGCGGGGATCAAGTCAGGCGAGTTTTTCATCCTGGGCGGCCAGATGGTCTATGTGGCCGAGGTGCTGGAATCCTTCGTCACGGAATACGGCCGCCCCGACAGCCGACTGCGTGTCATCTATGACAACGGCACCGAAAGCGACCTACTGCTGCGGTCATTGCAGCGGGGGCTCTACAAGGACGAGACCGGCCGCCGGATCACCGACCCGATCGCGGGCCCCTTGTTCGGCCACGAAAGTCAGGACGACGATCTGGAGAGCGGCACCATTTACGTCCTGCGCAGCAAATCCGACCACCCGGACGTCGCCGCCAACCGCGACCTGATCCACAAAATCGGAGTGACGGGAGGGACGGTCGAGGCCCGGATCGCTCAGGCGACCACCGACCCGACCTATCTCTTGGCCGAGGTGGAGATCATCGCGACCTACAGGCTGTTCAACATCAACCGGACCCGGCTGGAGAACCTTCTGCACCGGGTGTTCGCCCCCGCGCGCCTCGACCTGACCATCCCCGACCGGTTCGGCGATCCGGTTCGTCCGAGGGAGTGGTACATCGTTCCGCTGCAAGCGATCGACGAGGCGGTCCAAAAGGTCCGAGACGGCTCGATAACCGATTTCAGATATGACCCCGGCAGGGCCGCCCTGGTGCGGATTGATTCGCCGAACTAGCCGGCCGCTGGCGATAAAAATGACTAGCGCCGCCAGCAGATGGGGGCCCTTTTGGGGGCCGTTCAGAATTTCTGGACGGTGACATTTAATGAAATCAATTACTTAGGTGATTGATGTGATGCCCCTAAGCGCACCACCTCTTCTCTCGCCGATCAGACGCCGACGCCCGCCTTCGCGACGGGCGGCCGGAACATCGCGCGGCGCCAGGGGGGATCGGCCGGTTCCTCGGGGTCGCGCGTCGCGTCCCTCAGATAGCCGAAATACGATGCGATCAGCCGGTTATCGGCGTCCACGATCGCGCGCCGTCCGTGCATCACGCGGCTGTTGTCGATCATCACCAGGTCGCCTTGCCGCCACGGGATCGGTGCGGTGACGGGTTCGGCCGCCCGGCGCACCGCCTCCACCCAGTCGTCGGGAACCCTCTGTCCGTTGTCCATCACCGGAAAGTTCGGCAGGGCCAGATAGTCGCGTGCGAACAGCAGAAAATTTCCGAACGCCAGCGCCCCGCCGAAACGGGTGCGGTGGAGCATTGGCCGGGTGAAGACACGCATCACGCCCGCGGGCGTCCGTACGAACCGATAGGGACAGGACGCGGGCGGCGCCGCCAGCAGGGCGTCGGTCGGCGTCGCCGTCCCCAGCCAGTAGGCCAGGGTCTCGGGCGCCGCCGGCTGGATATACAGCAGCCGTCGTGCGGCCATGGCGTCGCGGATGTGCTCGGGCAGCCGTCGCACGATCTCGGCCCCGTCACAGACCGTGGTCTCTCCCCCCGACACCGGCGGTTGCAGGCAGAGAAAGAAGCAGACGTCCGGCTTCCACGGCTCGCGCGACAGCTCGGGATGCAAGGGAAAGGGCAGCGACCCGCCGTTGACCGACTGGATATTGTGGGCCGCGTCCAGCAGTTGCCGGTCCGGGCTCTCATTGAATACCGAACTGACGCACCAGACGTCGGTGAAGGCGCGAAAATCGTCCAGCGTCAGGGGAAATCCACGCATCAGCACGGCTCCGTGCTCACGGAACAGATCCCCGATTCCTGAAGTCGGCACGGCATCCAACGTCTCGCCTGCACCGGCCTGAACGATCGCATAGGGGGTCGCCGGGGTCGGCGAGAGGAACTCGGGCATCGGCATCCGCTTGCGGGTAAAGGTGGACGCCCCCTCATAGCGCGACGCGGCCTGTCGTGCGACATCGACGCGATACAGCGACCCGAGACCGCCCGACCGGAAAGCCCATGCAGCTCAACCTCAGAGATCTGATCGCCTCGCCAGACCACTATCTGTTCGCCTTCGAGGGCGGGCAGGCCAGCCTGATGCCGATGGACCGGGCGGCCTATGAACGCTCCATCTTCCTGGATCGGCGCATCCAGCCCGCGGGGCAGCAGATGGCGCGGATCGATGCGGCCCAGCTCGCCACCGTGCTGGACCAGGCCAGGGCGCCCATGGCCGAGATCGGCTGGATCTTCCATGTCGCCCACTGCGGCTCGACCCTGCTGGCGCGCGCGCTGGACGGGCCCGGCGATCTGGTCCTGCGCGAGCCGGTGGTTCTGCGCCAGCTGGCCGTGGACGCCGTGAACGCCGGCCGTGACGACGCCTGGGCGGCGCGATTGCGATTGGCGTTGCGTCTTCTGGGTCGACGCTACGCCCCCGACGCCCCGGTCATCGCCAAGGCCAATGTGCCGGTGAATTTCATCGTCGACGATCTGATGACCCAACGGCCGGACGCCCCGGCCGTGTTCCTCTATTATCCGCTCGAGACCTATCTGCTGGCGATCCTGCGGTCCGACAATCACCGCAACTGGGTCATGGGCGTCAGCACCGAGCTGAAGTCCGAGCTTGACCGCCGCGAGCCCTGCGATGCGCCGCCATCGGCCCCCGCCATCGCCGCCGCGCGCCTGTGGCTGGCCCAGATACGCATCTACGCCGATGCCCTGAACCGCTATCCCAATGCCGTCAGCCTGGACGCCGAGACCCTGTTCTCACGCCCCGGACCGGTGCTGCAGGCGGCCGGCCGCCATTTCGGCGTGGCCGAAGATACAAAGGCGCTGGAGGCGACCCTGGCCGGCCCCCTGTTCTCGACCTATTCCAAGACCCCCGGCGTCGCTTTCGACAATGCCGCCCGCACGGCGAGGGAGGCCGAACAAAGGACGCTGCTGGCCGCCGAGTTGACCGTTGCCGACCAATGGGTGCGATCACGACTGGCCGACCGTCCATTGCCTGACCGGCTGGACCGGCCGCTGGTCGGACCGGCGCCTGTGCTGATCAGCGCAGCCCGCGCTTGATCATATAAGCATATCTTTATATGTCTCGCGGCAACCCCCGCCCTAGCGGCTGCCCGGAGCGACGTCCTTGTCCCGTTCTACCTATCTGTTCACCTCGGAAAGCGTTTCCGAAGGCCATCCCGACAAGGTCGCGGACCGCATCTCGGACACGGTCGTGGACCTGTTCCTGTCCAAAGACCCGTATGCCCGCGTGGCGTGCGAGACCCTGACCACGACCAATCTGGTGGTCCTGGCCGGCGAGATTCGCGGCAATGGCGTGATGGACACCTCGGGCGCCTGGGCGCCGGGCATCGAGGCCGAGATCGAGGCCGCCGTGCGCGCCGCAGTCAAAGACATCGGCTATGAGCAGGCCGGTTTCCACTGGGACAAGTTCGAGTTCATCAACCGACTGCACGGGCAATCGGCCGACATCGCGGTCGGCGTCGACGCCGCCGGCAACAAGGACGAGGGCGCGGGCGACCAGGGCATCATGTTCGGCTACGCCTCGAATGAGACGCCGGAGCTGATGCCGGCCACCCTGCAGTACAGCCACAACATCCTGAAGAAGCTGGCCGAGGTCCGCCACGGCGGCGACAAGCGGCTGGAGCCCGACGCCAAGTCGCAGGTTACGATCCAGTACGAGGACGGCAAGCCGGTCAAGGCGACCTCCATCGTCCTGTCGACCCAGCACGCGGCGGGCCTGTCGTCGGAACAGGTCGCCGAGATCGTCAAGCCGCACATCCTGTCGGTCCTGCCGGACGGCTTCACCGACGCGGACACCGTCTGGCACATCAACCCGACCGGCATCTTCGAGATCGGCGGACCCGACGGCGACGCCGGCGTGACCGGCCGCAAGATCATCGTCGACACCTACGGCGGCGCGGCCCCGCACGGCGGCGGCGCCTTCTCGGGCAAGGACCCGACCAAGGTCGATCGTTCGGCCGCCTATGCCTGCCGCTACCTGGCCAAGAACGTCGTGGCCGCCGGTCTGGCCGACCGCTGCACCATCCAGATTTCCTACGCCATCGGCGTGGCCAAGCCCCAGTCGATCCACGTCGATCTGCACGGCACCGGCAAGGGTGCGGTGACCGAGGCGGTTCTGGAAGACAAGATCCTGGGCCTGATCGGCGGCGCCACGCCCCGCGCGATCCGCGAGCACCTGGGTCTGAACAAGCCGATCTACGCCCGCACCGCCGCCTACGGCCATTTCGGCCGCGAGCCCGATGCCGAGGGCGGGTTCAGCTGGGAAAAGACCGATCTGGTCGACCAGCTCAAGGCCTTGGCCTGATCCTATCTGACTGACCTCTCTCGGGATATTGACCCGACCCGGACCTTGCACGCATGTCGCGCAAGGTCCGGCGATGTCCGCCCGGTCGGGGGATTAACTATGACAACCAAGATCGTGGGCGCGATGACCGCCCTCGCGCTGCTCGCCGGCGCAGCGCCGACCTCCGCCGCTTCGGTGCAGGACGGCGACTACTACACCTTCACCCTGGTGAACGGCACGCCCTGGACCATCATGACCTTCCAGACCGGCCGTCCGAATGGCACTTACAGCCAGGACTGGATGCCGACCCGGATTCTGGCCGCCGGCGATGACGTCGCCATGCGTTTTCGCGATTCCGAGGACGCCTGCGAATACTACGTCAAGATCGTCTTTGACGACGGCGACGCCTGGCAGGAGCGGTTGAATTTCTGCGAGCTGGAATATGTCGTGGTGAACGAAGACGGGACCATCGAAGGCATCGAATAGGCCGCCGGCCTGTCACCGACCCTCACCCAGAGGCGCGACCGGTGATTTTGCGTTATAGGCCCGGCCATGCCCGCTTCCCGCCCCAAGAAACCCGGAGACCCCCTGCATCCGCGCGCCAGCGGTCCGTTGCGCTCGTTCGGCCGCATCAAGTCGCGGGTGATCAAGCCGCTGCAGGCGGCGCTGTTCGACAGCCTGCTGCCCTCCATCGCCGTGCCCGACCCCGCTCTCGGCCCCATCGACCTTCAGGTCCTGATGCCGGGGGCGAAAGCGGCGTGGCTGGAGATCGGCTTCGGCGGCGGCGAGCATCTGGCGGCCCAGGCGGCGGCCCATCCCGACGCCTTGATGATCGGCTGCGAGCCCTTCCTCAACGGCGTGGCCTCGGCGCTGCGTCATATCGAGGAGGGCGACCTGAAAAACGTGCGCCTGCATGCCGACGACGCCCGTGCGGTGGTCGAGGCCCTGCCGGACGCCTCGCTGGACCGGATCATGATCCTGTTCCCCGATCCCTGGCACAAGGCGCGCCACAACAAGCGTCGCCTGATCCAGCCCGCCTTCGCGGCCGTTCTGGCGCGCAAGCTGAAGCCGGGCGGGCGACTGCGCTTCGTCACCGACTGGAAGGACTACGCCGGCTGGGCCCTGGAGCGGTTCCTGGCGACGCCGGACCTGGTCTGGCTGGCCGACGAGGCGGCGGACTGGAAGGTCGCCCCCGCCGACCACGTCGTGACGCGCTATGAGGAAAAGCGCCTGGGCGACACCGATCCGCTGTTCCTGGAATTCGAGAAGGCCTGAATCCCACACCCCCCGTCATCCTCGGGCTTGTCCCGAGGATCCATGGATCAGCAGTTCCGGCTGTCGACGAGCATCTCGCGGGCGGACGCGTGGACCCTCGGGACGTGCCCGAGTGTGACGGGGGCTATGCCTGCCGGAAGCCCAGCACGTCCTGCATGTCGTAGAGTCCCGGCCGGCGCGTGCGGACCCAGGCGGCGGCGGCCACCGCGCCCTTGGCGAACAGGGACCGGTCGATGGCCGAATGGCTGAGTGTCAGCACCTCGTCGTCCGAGGCGAACAGCACCGTATGATCGCCGACGATGCCGCCGGCCCGGACCGAGGAAAATCCGATGGCCCCGGTTTTGCGCGGCTCGCCGATGCCGTCGTAGGGCGCGCTGCGCAGGTCCGACAGGTCGCGGCCCCGGCCCATGGCGGCGGCCTCGCCCAGCATCAAAGCGGTGCCCGAGGGGGCGTCGATCTTCTTTCGGTGGTGGGCTTCGGTGATCTCGATGTCCCAGTCGCGCGCGTCCAGCCTCAAGGCCGCGTGTTCGACCAGGCCGATCAGGATGTTGACGCCGAGAGAGAAATTGCCACTGCGGACGATGGCGACCTTTTCGGCCGCCGCCTGCAGCGTCGCGTCCTGATCCGCCGTGAACCCGGTCGAGCCGATCACCAGGGCCGGACCGCCGCGTTCGGCGCACGCGGTCGCCAGGGCCAGGGACGCCTCGGCCGTCGAAAAGTCGATGACCACGTCGCACAGGCTCAGGTCCGGCGTCTCGCCCCAGTCGAAGCGGACCACCACCATGACGTCGTCGCGGGCGTCCAGCGCCTGGGACACCGCACGTCCCATCCGCCCGCGCGCGCCGGAAATGCCGACGTGAAACAGTTCGCTCAAGTCGCCGTCCCCCCGTGCGCCGCGCCCCCGGCGATGATCACTGGGCGTTCTCGCGACTGGTCCTGGCCGCGCCGTCGGCTCCGTCTTCGGCCCCCAGGATATCGGCCCAGAACCGCTTGGCCTTGCCGGCGAAGGACGAGTTGCGGGGATTCTGACTGTCGCCGAACGAGGCGGCCAGCTCCTGCATCAGTTCCTTCTGGCGGGCGGTCAGGTCGGTCGGGGTCTCGACGAACAGTTCGACCACCAGATCGCCGCGCTGGCGACCGTTCAGGTGGGGCATGCCCTTGCCCCTGATCCGCACGGTCTTGCCGGTCTGCGCCCCGGCGGGCACCTCGACCGGCGCCTTGCACTGGCCGTCGCAGGCGGTGGAGGTCAGGCAGGGCGCCTCGATATCGCCGCCCAGGGCCGCGACCGTCATCGGCACCGGCACGGTGCACAACAGGTCCAGATTGTCCCGCTCGAACAGGTCGTGCGGCGTCACCGACAGGAAGACATACAGGTCGCCGCGCGGACCGCCGCGCGTACCCGCGTCGCCTTCGCCCGACAGGCGGATGCGCGAGCCGTCGTCGACGCCGGCCGGAATTTTCAGGCTGAGATTTCGCGTCTTGCGCACCTGGCCGTGGCCGTGACAGGCGGGGCAGGCGTCGCCCGCCGCCAGCCGCTGACCCTGGCCGCCGCAGCTGGGGCAGGTCCGCTCCATCTGGAAGAAGCCGTTGGCCTGGCGCACGCGCCCCTGGCCCTGGCAGGTCGAACAGGTCGTCGGCTTGGCGCCCGCCTTGGCGCCGGAGCCTTGGCAGGTCTCGCATGCGGCCGTGGTGGGCACGGCGATCTCGACGTCCGAACCCTGATAGGCCTGTTCCAGGGTGATCTCGAGATCGTAGCGCAGGTCCGATCCGCGGCGCGGGCCGTTCGACTGCCGGCGTCCGCCGAACACATCGCCGAAGGCGTCGCCGAAAACCTGTGAGAAGATGTCGTTGACGTCGTGAAAGCCCTGCTGGCCTCCGCCTCCGCCGCCGTTCACGCCCGCATGACCATAGCGGTCATAGGCGGCGCGTTTCTGGTCGTCCGACAGAACGGTATAGGCCTCCGACACTTCCTTGAAGATCGCCATCGAGGCGTCCGAACCGCCGTTGCGGTCGGGGTGGTGCTCCATCGCCAGCTTGCGATAGGCGGACTTCAGGCCGGCGGCGTCGATCCCCCGATCGACCCCCAGTACTTCGTAATAATCACGCGCCATGCGCAGAACGTCCTCTGCCAACCCCGAACATTCCGTTCACGCCCCTTTTCGGACGAGCGACCGGAACGACGACCCAATCAGACATGGGCGCCGGGGGAGATGATGCAAGTTTCATGAAAGACACGATCCCCCTCCGCGTCGGGCGGAGAGGGATCGCAAACGCGCCTAGGCGCTCTTCTTCTCTTCGTCGTCGCCCGAGACTTCCTCGAACTCGGCATCGACCACGCCGTCGTCGGCGGGCGCCTCGTCACCGGTCGCGCCGGCGTTCTGGGCGTACATGGCCTCGCCCAGCTTCATCGACGCCTGCACCAGGGTGTTGGTCTTGGTGCGGATGTCCTCGGGGTCCGTGCCCTCGCGCGCCGTCTTCAGCTCGGCCAGGCCCGTTTCGATCGCGGACTTGTCGTCGGCGCCGACCTTGTCGCCGTGCTCTTCCAGGGCCTTCTCGGTCGAGTGGATCAGGCTGTCGGCGGCGTTCTGGGCCTCGACCAGATCCTTGCGCGCCTTGTCGGAGGCGGCGTTGGCCTCGGCTTCCTTGACCATCTTGTCGATGTCGGCGTCCGACAGGCCGCCGTTCGCCTGAATGCGGATCGACTGTTCCTTGTTGGTCGCCTTGTCCTTGGCCGAGACGTTGACGATGCCGTTGGCGTCGATGTCGAAGGCGACCTCGATCTGCGGCATGCCGCGCGGTGACGGCGGAATGCCCATCAGGTCGAACTGACCCAGCATCTTGTTGTCCTGGGCCATCGGACGCTCGCCCTGGAACACGCGGATGGTCACGGCCGACTGATTGTCGTCGGCGGTCGAGAACACCTGGCTCTTCTTGGTCGGGATGGTGGTGTTGCGTTCGATCAGCGGGGTGAACACGCCCCCCAGGGTCTCGATGCCCAGGGTCAGCGGGGTCACGTCCAGCAGCAGCACGTCCTTGACGTCGCCTTGCAGAACGCCGGCCTGAACGGCGGCGCCGAGCGCCACGACTTCATCGGGGTTCACACCCTTGTGCGGCTCCTTGCCGAAGAAGGCCTTCACGGCCTCCTGCACCTTGGGCATGCGGGTCATGCCGCCGACCAGGACGACCTCGTCGATGTCCGACGCCTTCAGACCGGCATCCTTCAGCGCCTTGGCGCAGGGCTCGATCGTGCGCTGGATCAGGTCGTCGACCAGGGCTTCCAGCTTGGCGCGGCTCAGCTTGATGTTCAGGTGCAGCGGGCCCGAGGCGTTCATGGTGATGAACGGCAGGTTGACCTCGTACTGGGCCGTGGAGCTGAGCTCCTTCTTGGCCTTCTCCGCCTCTTCGCGCAGGCGTTGCAGGGCCAGCTTGTCCTGGCGCAGGTCGACGCCCTGTTCCTTCTTGAACTCGTCGGCCAGATAGTCGGCCAG
>JAHJOK010000010.1 GCA_018820205.1 Alphaproteobacteria bacterium | reverse complement strand
GGCACTCACCGGACACATCGGCCGGCCTGCTGCGCGGGTTGATGGCTGCGCAGACCGGCCTCTTGCCACCCCAGTCAATCACGGCTCAGATCAACCACGGACTCTCGTTATGGCTGGTTGAGAAACGGGGGTCACGTCACCGTCTAGCTAGAGGTCTGTATTGGGTCGGACCACGACATTGGCATCAGGCCCGAAACCGGACACTCACCGCCATGTCCCGGAAGCAGACCTTCCGCAGGGCTGTTCGGGGTGGTTAGCGGACACGCGTAGCGGCGGACAAATAGTCCACTGAGCGCACTTCGGTGACTCTAATCGAGAGCGGGTTGCCCTCAACTGAACCAACGACCATGACGTGAATAACCTTGTCTAAGGTGCCGATCCGTTCTGCGCCATACACGGCGGCGGTCACCTTCTCGAACCCGATTGCCCCGACCGCCTCGTTCAGCATGAAGTAGCTAGCTGGACACGCATCTGGTCGAAGAAAAATCCCATGGATGCCGTCGCTCGACAGCTTGCCTGATATCGTGATCGAAATGCCTATTAGCTGGTCGGTCGGACATATGGCAGCGGTCTGCGCTTGAGGCACTGACGCGCAGCCGGAGATAGCTAGAAGGCCGTAAAGTTGTATAGCACGCCATCTCATGCGCGCATGATTACCTTCCTGCTGGATGTCCGCAACGGGTCGATTTGCGAACTTGGCGTCCCGGCGGAAACCGGACATTCCAGAGAGCTCCCGAAAGCGGACCCTCCCGGAGTCTGCTAGGGGTGGAAAGCGGACCTTGGCCCCTACGAGAAAACCCCTGACATAAGCAGGCAAAGCACGGGTGTGCCTCCTATTTCGACCCGTCGATAGTTCACGAATGCGGTGCATTCCACCAAAGCCTTGAACTGCTCAGGGCAGCGAACAGCGAAGTCCGCTGCGTCGTTGATCTGGAGTGTCAAAAGCTCGCCGGGAGGCACTCCTTTCGCCAGCATTTGGGCTTCTGGTTCGTCCGCATATGTCATGCAGTCGATCCACGCATCCATGTTCATTCCGTAATAAGCTGGAAACCCGAGAACGTGGGCAAAGAGCTTATGGAAGGAGGGCCAATCCGTGATCTGGTTGGTCGGGATCGGAACCAGCGTGGTGTTCATTTCCGCACCATAGCGGCCACACATCGTGATGTCCGCAACGGGTCGCAGGCTGTCGTGAACAGCTCGGCAGGAAAGGGACGTTCGCCTTTACCGCCTCCTTTTCGTCATTCCGGGCGCAGCGAAGCGGAGACCCGGAACCCAGCGGCGCCGATAGGCGATCTGTTCACGCAGGGCCTACAAAAGTCGGTGTTCGCGACAGCTTCGCGCTGTCGCGCGCCGCTCGGTTCCGGGTCTGCTCCGCAAGCGCGGCTCCGCCCGGAATGACGAAAGAGACGTGGGGCCGACGATGTCCGCCAAGGGTTGCGCAATCTACCCGATCAGCACCGTCGCCGCCGCCCTGGCCTCTTCGGTGATGACGGCCCCGGACAGCATCCGGGCGATTTCCTCACGGCGGGCGTCGGCGTCCAGCGCATCGACGGTGGTGGTGGTCACCCCACCCGCATCCGCCTTGCGCACCTTCCAGTGAGCGTGGCCGCGCGCCGCGACCTGGGGGCTGTGGGTGACGACCAGGACCTGGGCGCCGGTGGACAGGCGCTTCAGGCGCTGGCCCACGGCCTCGGCCACGGCGCCGCCTACGCCCTGATCGACCTCGTCGAAGATCATCACCGGCTGGCGCTGGTCCTCGCGGCCCGCCAGCGCGGCCTTCATGGCCAGGGCGAAACGGGCCAGTTCGCCGCCGGAGGCGATGGCGTCCAGCGGGCCGAAGGGGGTTCCGGCGTTGGTGGCGATCTCGAAGCGGGCGGTCTCGACGCCCAGCGGGCCACGCCGACCCTCGGCCACGGGCTCCAGCGCGACGCGGAAGCGGGCGCGGTCCAGTTTCAGCGGGCCGAGTTCGGACATGACGGACTTCGACAGCCGCTCGGCGGCGGCCTCTCGTCCCGAACTGAGCAGGGCGGCGGCGATGTCATAGGCCTCGCGCGCCACGGTCGTGTCGCGGGCGGCGGCGGTCATGGCCTCGGCCCCGTCCTCGATCAACCGCAACTGCTCACGCAGTGCGATGCGCAGGCTCGGCAGGGCGTGGACGGTGGTGTTCAGCTTGCGGGCGGCGGCGCGCAGCGCGAACAGCCGCTCCTCGGCCTTGTCCAGACGGCCGGGTTCGAAATCGAAGGCATGGGCGGCGGCGTCGACCTCCGCGATCGCTTCGGCCGCCTCGACCATCGTGCGGTCGATGGCCTCGGCGGCGCGGGTCAGGCGGACGAGGACGGGGTGGTCGGCCTCGACCCCCGCCTGAGTGGCGCGTTGACGAGCGTGTTCGACGGCGCGGAGGGCGGCGGACAGTTTCTGGCTCAACTTGTCGCCGCCCAGATTGGTGCGCGCGTCAGCCAGGTCGGCCACCGCCTTTTCCGCCGCACCCAGCACGGCGCGTTCGCCGGCCAGTTCCGTCTCCTCGTCCTCGCGCGGGTCCAGGGCGTCGAGGTCGGCGAGATTGAGCGTGATTTCCTCGGCGCGGGCGGCCGCATCGGCGGCCTCGGCGCGCAGGGCCGCCAGTTTCGCCTCGGCCGCCTTCAGCCGGTCGGACGCGGCGGCGACCCCGCCCAGCTGGGGCGCCAGACCCCCGTAGGCATCCAGCAGGGCACGGTGGGTCTTCCAGTCCAGCAGGCCGACGGTCTCGTGCTGGCCATGCACCTCGACCAGCCGGGCGCCGATCTCGCGCAGTGCGGCGACCCCGGCGGGCTGGTCGTTGACATAGGCCCGGCTGCGGCCGTCGGCGGACACGACGCGGCGCAGGATCAGATCCTCGCCCGGCGTGACGTCGAATCCCTTTTCGCGGATCAGATCGATCAGGTCGGGGTCATCCGGCGCGGCAAAGACGGCGGTGGCCACGGCCTGTCTGGCCCCGGATCGCACCAGCCCCGCCTCGCCCCGTCCGCCCAGGGCCAGGCCCAGGGCGTCCAGAATGATCGACTTGCCGGCGCCGGTCTCGCCGGTCAGCACCGTCAGGCCGTCGTCGACCTCCAGATCGAGGACATCGACCAGCACCACGTCGCGAATGGACAGACTGGTCAGCATGGGGCGCAACGATTCGGCATCGGCGACAGTCTAGACCAGAACAGGCGGGGAACGGTCAGCCCGGAATGATCCGTCGCAGCCAGCTTTCGCGTTCGCCGGTCGGAGCGGCGTCGGGGCGCTGGCCCTGTTCGGTCAGCAGGGCGTAGGCTTCGGAATACCAGGGGCTGCCCGGATAGTTGTAGCCCAGCACCGACCCGTTGCGCATCGCCTCGTCCTTGAGGCCCAGGGTCAGATAGACCTCGACCAGCCGGTACAGAGCTTCGGGCGTATGGGAGGTGCGCTGGAAAGCCTCGTTGTCGATCACCGCCTTGTAGCGGCCGATGGCGGCCAGCGGCTGGTTGGCGCGCTGATAGTAGCGGCCGATGTTCATTTCCTTGCCGGCCAGCTGATCGTTGACCATGTCGATCTTCACGGTCGCATCGGTGGCGTAGGACGAGCCGGGATAGCGCCGCGCCACGTCGCGCAGACCGGTCAGGGCCTGTTCCGCCTGGGCCTGGTCGCGACCCACGTCGACGATCTGCTCGAAATGGCAGGTGGCGCGCATGTAGAAGGCGTAGGCCGCCGAAGGACTGCCGGGGAACAACTGGATGAACCGGTCGGACGCGGCGATCGATTCCTGATAATCGCCGTTCTGATAGTAGGCGTAGATCTGCATCAGGATCGCCCGGCGCGACCACTCCGAATAGGGGTGCTGACGCTCGACCTCCTGGAAATAGTCGACCGCATCGCTCCAGCGATTGCGCTGCAGCCGCTCGTAGCCGGTGTTGTAGAGCAGTTCGACCGGTCGTTCTTCATAGGCCAGGCGCGGACGCTTGTTGCCACCGCCGCAGGCGGCCAGGGTCAGCATGGCGGCCGCCAGGACCAGCACGCCGCCACGGCGCAAAACGGACGAAGACCGGAAGGAAATCGGCAACTTGAAACCTCATCACACGTCGCCCCGGCAGGCCGACACGGCGCGCCCGGGTATCAAGACCGCGTTCTCTAACATCGGCGTCGGCAACGCGCCATGCGCCGGTTAGGGGCGATCACGGGTTGATACGCGCCGACGCACTGCTAAACAGCGCGCAAGACGGAACAGACGTCATTGGCGGTTCGATGACGGCGAAAGGATGACCGGATGAAGCTGCTCGCTGGCAACTCGAACCGGACCCTGTCCCAGGCCATCGCCGACCACCTCGACATGCCCCTGACCAAGGCCCAGGTGAAACGCTTCGCCGACAACGAGGTTTTCGCGGTCATCGAGGAAAACGTCCGGGGCGAAGACGTCTTCGTCATCCAGTCGACCTCCTATCCCGCCAACGACAATCTGATGGAGCTGTTGATCTGTATCGACGCCCTGGTTCGGGCGTCGGCGAAACGGATCACGGCGGTGATGCCCTATTTCGGCTATGCGCGTCAGGACCGGAAGACGGGCGGCCGCACCCCGATCTCGGCCAAGCTGGTGGCCAATATGATCACGCGCGCCGGGGCCGATCGCGTCCTGACCATGGACCTGCACGCCGGTCAGATTCAGGGCTTCTTCGACATCCCGACGGACAATCTTGTGGCCACCCCGGTCCTGGCCAACGACATCAAGGAAAACTACCAGCGCGGCAATCTGATGATCGTGTCGCCAGACGTCGGCGGCGTGGTTCGCGCCCGCACCCTGGCCGAGCGGCTGAACGTCGACCTGGCCATCGTCGACAAGCGACGCCCCAAGGCCGGCGAGAGCGAGGTCATGAATATCATCGGCGACGTGGCGGGTCGCGAATGCATCCTGTTCGACGACATCGTCGATTCGGGCGGCACCCTGGTGAACGCCGCAAAGGCCCTGATCGACGCGGGCGCGACCGAGGTTTCGGCCTATATCAGCCACGGGGTGCTGTCGGGACCGGCGGTCCAGCGGGTCACCGACGGCCCGCTGAAGGAACTGGTGATCACCGATTCGATCGAACAGCCGCATGAGGTGCTGACCTGCTCCAAGATCCGCACCGTGCCGGTCGCGCCGCTGATCGGCGAGGCCATTCGGCGGATCGCAAACGAGGAATCGGTCTCCAAACTGTTCGACTGATCACGAAAACGTCGGCCGCCATGCCTCAAAACCGCCAGACTGGACGTCTCAGTCAAGACCAGCTTTCGGGGACTCAGATGCGCTACACCTCTTCTCGACCGGGCATGGCCCTGGTCGCACTCGCCGTCGCGGGACTGCTGGCCGGCTGCGGGCCCAGCCGGGCCGAGCTCGAAGCGGAGGCCGCGCGCGTGATGGCCGAGACCGAGGCGGCGCGCATCGCCGCCCTGCCGCCGCCCATCGACCTGAACGACAGCGTGGCGCAGGCGGCGTCGATCTATCTGACCTATACGCGCGACGTGGCCACGATCCAGAGCGGCTTCTCGAGCCCCGCTGAGGTCCAGGCCGCCCTGCGGCGCGGTGCCGCGTCGGACCCCGACCAGATCTCGCGCGGCCTGGTCGCCTATGCTTCCATTCTCGCGTTGCAGTCGCCCGAGTTCGTCGCCGGCGTCCGCCAGGCCGGCGCCACGCCGGCGGAGCGGCGCCAGGTCATCAGCCGGGTCGTCTCAGACCCGACCTACGCCTCCACCCTGCCGGGGGCCCAGGCCGCCGCCAGTCTGATCATGGCGGTGATGGAGCAGGACATCGAGGCCGTCGCGCGCGCCTCCGATGCGGTCGAAAGCGACGCCTACGCCGTCCAGTCCCGCGCCGACCCGCGCCGGGGCTGGGCGATCGCGCCCCTGGATAACCGGCAGGAGCGACTGCAGTCGATCAAGGACCTGACCACCCAGCGCGTGCTGCCCGACGCCGCCGAGACGGCGCGACTGTCCGCCGCCGCCAATCAGGGCGAGGGACTGGCCACGCCCGCCATGGTCCGCGTTCGCAGCGGGCCCTATCCGACCTCCGTCAGCAACGCCCTGGCGATGGCCGCCCTGGCCGCACTGGGAGCGGCCGGCGACAATGCGCGCGCCAACACCGACGCCCTGCAATACGACCGGCAGAGCCAGGACTGTCTGGCCAGTTCCAAGCTGAACCTGTTCCAGTGCCTGGCGGCCTCGCGCCCGAGCTATGAGGAGATCTTCTGCGTCGGGCGCCACGCGATGCGTGATCTGGCCAGTTGCGCCCGCGGCGCGGCTCTTCCGGCCGCGATCGTCACAGTCGATGCGCCGACCCAGAGCCGGGCGGACCGGTCGCCCGCGATCACGCCCCGCGCCCTGCCGCCGACGCCCGAGTTCAGCGTGCCGGAGCCGGCGATCACGCCCGCCCCCATCGCCGCGCCCGTCGTCCCGCCGGCCCAGCCTGACGCCGACCTGTCGCCGACCCAGCGTCTGAACGGTTCCGGGCCCACGCGATAGCGGCCGAGGCGGCGCCGGGAAGTTGAACGTCGAGGCGTCGATTAACGGTCGGAAAACCTTGATGAAGGCCATATAACCCCAGTCAGGAACGGCCTCGGGAGAGGGCCGTCTTATCCTTTGGGGAATCCACCATGCGTCAGGCCCTTTCGCGCCGCGGCCTCGCCTTCGTCGCCATGGCCGCCGCCGCCGTGCTTTCGGCGTGCAGCAAGCCCGAACCGGTGGTGATCGTCGAAGCGCCGCCCCCGCCCCCGCCCCCCGTGACGTTGAACGCCGGGGTCGCCGAGGCCGCCTCCATCTACGTCTCCTTCATCCGCGATGTCGGTTCGATCGAGGCGGGTTTTCAGGACGCGGAATCGATCCAGGCGGCGATGCGCAAGGGCGCCGCCTATGATCCGGCCACGCTTTCGCGCGGCATGATCGCCTATGCGTCGATCCTGGCGCTGCAGTCGCCCGAGTTCGTCGCCGGCGTCCGCACCTTCGCCGACGATCCCGACCAGCGCGCCGAAGTGGTCGCCAACATCATTCGCGACCCGGCCTATGCGGTCAGCCTGCCCGGGGCCGATGTCGCCGCCGGGTTGATCATCTCGACCCTGGGCCGCGATATCGCGGCCCTGACCGTCATCGCCGATGCGGTCGAGGGTGACGCCTATACGATACAGGAGCGCAACGACCCGCGGCGTCGCTGGGCCACCCAGCCGATCGCCAGTCGCGAGGTCCGCCTGGAGTCCGTGAAAACCATCTCGGCCGGTCAGATGCTGCCGTCTGCCGAGGAGTCGGCGCGCCTGTTCGCCGCAGCGAACAGCGGGTCGGGCCTCGAACTGGCCCCGGCGACACAGGCCCCGCCCTATACGCCTGCGGTGGTGAACGCCCTGGCCATCGCGGCGCTGGCAGCCATGGGCGCCGCCGGCGACGACGCCCGCGCCTACACCGAAGCCCTGGCGATCGAGACCAATGCACAGTTCTGCCTGGATATGTCCAAGCTGAACCTGTTCCAGTGCCTGGCCGCCTCACGCCCCAGCTATGAGGACATGTTCTGTCTGGGCCGCCACATCGTGCGCGACCTGGCGACCTGCGCGACCCAGGCCACTGTTCCCACGATCGTGGCCGATCCCGCCATCGCGACGGCGGAGGTGACCCCGGTCGCCGCGGAAGCCGCGACGGCCTCGCTGACCGCCACGCAGGCTGCATCCAACTAGGCCGCGCAAGGCTACGATACGAGGCGTGGCGTCGACGCGCGTTTCACCGCGCCGACCCGGTTGCGCAGGGGGCCGCTTGCGTGTAATGACCCGCGCTCTTGAATTCGAGGGTCCATGACCCCGCCGCGCGGGCAGAACAGTCTGCGCAGGCGTTTTTGTTGTTGAGGCGAGCCAGATGGCCGAGATCATTCTGAACGTGGACGTTCGCGAGAACACCGGCACCGGCGGCGCCCGTGCGGCCCGTCGCACCGGCGCGGTTCCGGGCATCCTGTACGGCGGCGGCAAGGCCCCGGTCGCCATCTCGGTCAACGAGAAGGATTTCCGCAAGAACCTGTACACCGGCAAGCTGCTGGGCCACCTGGTCACGCTGAAATACGGCAAGGAAAGCCAACCGGTCATCGCCAAGGACGTGCAGTTCGACCCGGTTTCGGACCGTCCGCTGCATTTCGACCTGATGCGCGTCGACGCGAAACAAACCATCAAGATCGAAGTGGCCGTCCACTTCATCAACGAAGACCAGTGCAAGGCCTTCCGCCAGGGCGGTTCGCTGGAGATCGTCCGTCACTCGGTCGAGATCCTGGTCCGCGCCGACCACATCCCCGAAGACCTGGTCGTCGATCTGGCCAACCACAAGATGGGCGACACCATCCGCTGGTCGGACGTCAAGGTTCCCGGCGACGTCGAGCCGACCATCACCGACCGTGACTTCGTGATCGCCTCCATCAAGACCTCTTCCGCCGCCAAGGCCGCCGACGAGATCGAGGAAGCCATCGCCGAAGAAGCCGCCGAGGCCGAGGCCGCTGCTGTCGAAGCCGGCGACGTTCCCGCCACCGAACAGGGCGACGGCGAAGAGGGCGAAGTCTCCGCCGAAGACGGCGAGAAGACCGAAGACTGATCCGCAGATCATCGCTGACACATCAGCCCGCCCGGCTTCGGCCTGGCGGGCTTTTGTTTGCCTGATTGCGTGAAATTCGGTGGCGCGCTACCTTGCGTGCATGAATGTCCACACGCCCAAGCCGGACAAGTATAGGGCCTACCGCGAGCGCAAGAAGGCGGCGGGGCTGAAGCAGGTGCGCATCTGGACACTCGACGCCTCGCGTCCCGGATTCCAGGAGGAACTGAACGCAGCCATTTCACGCATCAATGCCTCCGATGACGAGAAGCGGGCGATGGCCGAGATTGAGGCGATGCTCGGCGAGGATTCGGAGGACTGGCCGGAATGGAACGGGGAAGTCTGATTGTCGTCTCCGTGCGAGGCGAACATGGCAAGCCTCGCCCCGCAGTCGTCATTCAAAGCCCGAGTCTGGAAGCGACTGAAAGCATCCTGGTCTGCCTGATCACCAGTTTTATCGAGGAGGACGCGCATCATCGCGTCCTAATTCCTGTCGACCCTTCAACAGGCCTTCGTGAACCGTCGATGGTGATGACCGAGAAGATATACCCGATCCCGAAGATCAAATGCGGGCCGTTGATCGGTAGGCTTCCTCCTGCAGTGATGAGCCAATTGGACGTCCGACTGGCTTTCGTTCTCGGCCTGGGCGACTGAACCTCATGATCATCATCGCCGGCCTGGGCAATCCGGGCGCCAGATATCAGAACAACCGCCACAACATCGGCTTCATGGCCGTGGACGAGATCGCGCGTCGATGGCGGTTCGGGGCCGAGCGGGCCAAATTTCAGTCGGTGATCGCCGAGGGCGAAGTCGAGGGGACAAAGGTCCTGCTGATGAAACCGCAGACGTTTATGAACGAAAGCGGCCGGGCGGTCGGCGAGGCGGCCCGCTTCTACAAGATCGCGCCCGCCGACGTCATCGTGTTCCACGATGAGATCGATCTGGCTCCGGGCCGGTTCCGCATGAAGACCGGCGGCGGTGCGGCGGGACAGAACGGAGTGCGCAGCCTGATCAGCCAACTCGGCGCCGACTTCCGCCGGGCGCGGATGGGCGTGGGTCATCCGGGCGACCCGTCGCTGGTCCACGGTCATGTGTTGAGCGATTTCCACAAGGCCGAACAACCTTGGCTGGAAGCCCTGCTGAACGCCTGCGCCGATGCCCTGCCATTCGCGGTCAAGGGTGAGGACGAACGCTATCAGGGCGAGGTCTTGCGTCTGGCCCCAGCGCCGAAATTCAGCCCGCGACAGGCGGCGCAGTCGGCGAAAGACGAATAAGCACCGTCTCCCGCCCGTCCGAAGGATGAGGAGGAAACTTTGTCGCGCTTCCCTTGGGCGGCCGCGTCCGCTATCGCCGCAGCGTGACCCGTTCGCAGACCGAATCCTGGTCGATCGTGCGTTCGCTGGCCTTCCTGGCCGCGACGTTCGCCATCGTGTTCGGAAGCCTGCTGCCGTTCGCTGCGCTGGCGGCGTCAACGCCGGGCCACCCCATCGTCATCTGTTCGACGGAAGGTCCGCAGACGATCGCCACCGGCGTCGATGGCGAACACGGGGGCGGCAAGGGCATGGCCGGGGCCAAATGCGCCGCCTGTGTGCTGGCGTTTACGGCCGCCCTGCCCGATCCGCCGCGCCTGACGGCCGCGCAGGTCACCACCACCCGTCCCGCGTCGGTCTTCGTCATCCAGCACGCCGCCGCCCCACCGCCCGCGCGCGGCCCGCCGCGTCCGCCTTCCACGGCGCCTCCCAAAGCCTGAACCCAGCCAGACATCTTCGCCGCGCGAGCCCGAACAGGCTCGCGCTCGCCTGTCCCTGATTCAGGAAATCCAATGTTGCTCAAGAACACTGCTGCGCCGCTGGCGCTGCTGCTGGCCGCCGCCGGCGCTCCCGCCCTTGCCCAGACCCCGTCATTCCAGGACGCCCCGGCCACCGAAGTCGACAGCGTCATCGTGACCGGTCAGCGCAATCCGGAGGACCCCGCCGTCGTGGCCGACGCCCGACAACGTCTGTCGCGCACGCCCGGTGCGGTCGCCGTGGTCTCGGCGGAAAGCTATGAGGATCGTTATGCGCTGGCGTTCTCCGACACACTGCGCGCCGTTCCAGGCGTGTTCGCCCAGCGCCGATGGGGCGAAGAAGTTCGCCTGTCGATCCGGGGCTCCGGCATCGGCCAGAGTCTTCATCTGCGCGGCGTCCTGCTGGCCCAGGACGGGGTGCCGTTCAGCGCGCCGGACGGCTTCGGCGATTTCCAGGAGCTTGATCCGCTCGTCGCCCGCTACATCGAGGTCTACAAGAGCGGCAACGCCCTGCGGTTCGGCGGGGCCGCTCTGGGCGGCGCGGTCAACGTCCTGACCCCCACGGGCCGCAACGCGCCTTACGAAAATCTGCTGCGACTGGAGGTCGGCTCTTTCGAGACGCGTCGCGCGCATGTGGCCGTGGCTAGGGAGCGTGGCGACTGGGACGTCTACGCCGCCGCCACCTGGTCGGGCAGCGAGGGCTTTCTGGATCATCAGGACGGCGACAGCCGGCGGCTGAGCGTCAATGCCGGACGTCAATTCGGCGAGGACCGTGAGGTCCGCCTGATCGTGCAGGCCAACGAAGTGGACTTGGACATTTCGGGCACGCAGAGCCTGGACGACGCCCTGACCCGACCGCGAGCGCCCCAGCCGTTCGTGCGTGACCTCGACTTCGGTCGCGACATCAACTCCGTCCGCGTGACGGCCCAGACCCGCTGGCGCCTGAACGACAATCTCGTCTTCGAGGGCGGGGCCTATGTCGCCGACAAGCGGCTGTTCCACCCGGTGCCGGTGGTTCTGGACAACGACTACCGCTTCTGGGGCGGCTTCGCTCGTCTGGACTGGAACGGGGAACTGGCGGGACTGCGCGCCGACGCGTTCGCCGGCGCCTATTTCCGCACGGGGGACAACGACAGCCTGGTCTTCCTGAACACCGGCGGCGGCAATCCTGGCTTTCAGGTCGGCAGCACATTGCAGAATGCGACCGGCGCCGACGTTTTTACCGAGGGTCGTCTGTTCGTCACCGATCGCCTGGCCCTGATCGCAGGCGGGTCCTGGGGCCGGGCCGAGCGCGATGTCGACAATCGCCTGACGCCCGCCAACAGCGCCGAACGGGATTACGAGTGGTTCGCTCCGCGTCTGGGCCTGTTGTGGGAGGAACCTGACGGCTCGCAGATCTACGCAAACGTGACCCAGTCGGTGGAGGCCCCCAGCTTCCTCGAACTGGTCCAGACCCCTGTGCCGCAGTTCGTGGATCTGGACGTGCAGGAGGCCTGGACGGTCGAGATCGGGGCCCGTGGCCAGCGCGGTCCGTTCCGCTACGACATCGCGGCGTATCGCGCGCAGATCGACGGCGAACTGCTGAACTATGTGGTCATCCCCAACAACCCGGCGCTGAGTTTCAACGCCGAGGACACCGTCCACCAGGGAATCGAGGCCGGTCTGGACTGGAGGCTGCTGAAGGGCGAACCGGGTCGGCTGACCCTGCGCCAGACCTGGACCTGGTCGGACTTCTTCTTCGAGAATGACGCCGCCTATGGCGACAACCGGCTGCCGATCATTCCCGAGCACGCCTATCGTGCGGAGTTGAAGTTCGAGCATCCCGCAGGCTGGTTCATCGCTCCATCGGTGGAATGGACGCCCCAGGATATCTTTGTCGATTATGCCAACACATTGAAATATCCGGGCTATAGCGTCATCTCACTGAACGCGGGGCTTGACCTGCCAGGGGGCGTCTCGGTGTTTGCGGACCTGAGGAACCTGACGGGCGAAAAATACGTCTCCAACGCCAATGCGGTCACCGATGCCCGAACGGCCACCACCAACGTGTTCACACCCGGCGAGGGGCGCTCGGCCTACCTCGGCCTTCGCTATGCCTTCTGAGGTGACGGGAAGATGATCGCACGCAATCCACCCCCCGGCCCCGCCTCGGACGCCTATCGCACCGTCTGGCGCTGGCATTTCTATGCCGGGCTGCTGGTCCTGCCCATCCTGATGCTGATGGCCCTGACCGGCGGTATCTATCTGTTCCGGGCCGAGATCGAGGATGCCGTCTATCGGCCCATGAACGCCGTCAGCGCCACCGCGACGCCGGTGTCGGCCGATCGATGGGCCGCGTCGGCGCGTTCCGCGGGCGAAGGCGAAATCGCTTCCGTGCTGATGCCCGAGCGCCCGCACCGGGCCGTGCGATTCACCATCCGACGACCCGACCAGAGCCAGGCCTTCGTCTTCGTCGATCCGGCGGACGCGAGGGTGACGGGGGTGACGCAAGCCGGTGGCATTACCGAGACGATCAAGCGAATCCACAGTCTGGAGATCGTCGGACGTTGGGGGAATCTGCTGGTCGAGGTCGTCGCGGGCTGGGCCATGATCCTGGTCGCCACGGGGATTTTCCTGTGGTGGCCGCGACGACGGGAGGCGGGCGTCGTCGCCATCAAGGCCCGGTCCGGCCGTCCGTTCTGGCGCGACCTGCACGCCGTGACCGGCCTCTATACCGGGGCGGTGATCTTCTTTCTGGCCTTCACCGGGATGCCGTGGTCCGGGGTCTGGGGCGAGGCCATACTGGGCCAGATGCGCGCCAGCGATCTGGGCCGACCGATCGCGCCCCCGGCCGCCTCGCCATGGGAGCATGTCGAACACAAGGCCGACGCGCCGCAAGGCGTCGGCTGGACGATGGAGGGTGTGGGCCTTTCCACCCCGATGCATCACGCCGCCCCCAGTCTGGAACGCGTGATCCAGACCGCGACGACCGCCGACCTGGCTCGACCGTGGTTGATCTCGGTCCCGGCGTCGTCCGACCTGGCCTGGACGGTTGCGCGCCAACCGGCTCAGGTGGAAGACACCCGGACCCTGTATATCGACGGAGTCTCCGGCCAGACGCGCGCCGACATCCGCTACGGCGAGTTCGGATGGGGGGCCAAGGCGTTCGAATGGGGCATCGCCACCCATCAGGGCACGCAATACGGCCAGATCAACCGGTTCGTCATGCTGGGGGGCTGTATCGCGGTGTGGTTGCTGGGGATCAGCGCCATCGTCATGTGGTGGAAGCGTCGGCCGAAAGGTCGTCTCGCCGCCCCCCCCGGCCCGCCCGGACCGCGTGCAAAGACCGCAGTTCTGGCCATCGTGCTGCCGTTGGCGATCCTGTATCCCCTGACAGGGCTCAGCCTGATCGTGGCGGTCGGGCTGGATCGTCTGGTCTGGTTGCTGAGCCGGCCCCGGCCGACCGCGTCTTGAGAGGATCGCCGTGATGAAACGCATGTCCGCTATCGCGATTCTGGCGACGGCGATGGCTCTCACCGCCTGTGGTCAACCCGCTTCGTCCGGCAAGGCCGAGGCGGTGGGCCCCGTCATGGTCACCGGTGCGATCTGTCGCCCGACGCCGAAGGGCCGTCAGGTGACCGGCTGCTATCTGACCGTGACGTCGCCCGCCGACGACACCCTGGTGTCGATCGCCTCACCCGTCGCCGCGCTGGCCCAGATCCATGAGAGCCGGATGGAGAGCAATATGATGATGATGCGCGAACTGGAGGCGGGCCTGCCCCTGCCCGCCGGACAGGCGGTGTCGCTGGCTCCCGGCGCCAACCACATCATGTTGCTGGGTGTGAACGAGCCGCTGAGGACGGGCGACACCGTGCCGCTGACGCTGACCTTTGCAACGGCCGCGCCGGTCCAGATCACCGCCGCCGTGGGTCAGCCGCCGGCCGCCTGAAGGCGATGAGACGGCGAGCCTGACAAACGGTTCCGAACCCGCTAAAGGCTCGCCCCTTCTCCGAGGCTCCTCCTCCCAGGTATCCCATGGCTCTGAAAGTCGCGATCGTCGGCCTGCCCAACGTCGGCAAGTCCACCCTGTTCAACGCCCTGACCAAGACGGCGGCGGCGCAGGCGGCCAACTATCCGTTCTGCACGATCGAGCCGAACACCGGCGATGTGGCCGTGCCGGAGCCGCGTCTGGACGCCCTGGCCGAGATCGCCGGCTCCAAGGAGATCATCCCCTCGCGCATCACCTTCGTAGACATCGCCGGTCTGGTGCGTGGCGCGTCACAGGGCGAGGGGCTGGGCAACCAGTTCCTGGCCAATATCCGCGACTGCGACGCCGTGGCCTTCGTGGCGCGCTGTTTCGTCGATGACGACATCACCCACGTCGAGAACCGGATCGACCCGATCAGCGACCTGGAGATCATCGAAACCGAACTGATGCTGGCGGATCTGGAGAGTCTGGAAAAGCGCGTCGTCAACGTCGAGAAAAAGGCCAAGGCCGGCGACAAGGAGGCCCAGACGACGCTGCGCCTGATCAATATGGCGCTGACGCCCCTGCGCGCCGGAAAGCCCGCGCGGGTGGTCGAGGTGTCCAAGGAGGACGAGAAGGCCTGGCACATGCTGCAACTGCTGACCTCCCTGCCGGCGCTGTATGTCGCCAACGTCGACGAAGGGTCGGCCGACAAGGGCAACGACCTGTCCGATCTGGTCGCCAAACGCGCCGCCGAGGACAATGCCAACGCGGTGGTGATCTCGGCCAAGATCGATTCCGAACTGGCCGTTCTGGACGCAGAGGAACAGGCCGAATTCCTGGAAAGCCTGGGTCTGGCCGAGCCGGGCCTGAACCGGCTGATCCGCGAAGCCTATTCGCTGCTGGGCCTGCAGTCCTACTTCACCGTCGGGCCGAAAGAGGCCCGCGCCTGGACCATTCACATCGGCGATACCGCCCCCCAGGCGGCCGGTGTCATCCATACCGATTTCGAGAAGGGTTTCATCCGCGCCGAGACTATCGCCTATGACGACTATGTCGCTCTGCGTGGAGAGGCCAAGGCCCGCGAGGCCGGCAAGCTGCGCGCCGAGGGCAAGGCCTATGTCGTCAAGGACGGCGACGTGATGAATTTCCTGTTCAACTGACGGCCGCCGGAACTAAAAACGTCGGTATTTCATTTACCTAACGGTCCCGCACTACGCGACCGGGTCTCACGCGTATCCGGCCCGGCCGCTCCGAAGAAGCGGTCGGGCCATCTTCATTCTCGCCGGAGAGATTCAAGACGCAGCAATCCGCCCGGACTATCGCGTCCGCCAAGGGGCGTCAGGTTTCGAAACTGGGATTTGTTGAGCAATTTTGGGATGCTAGACCTCATAATCCCGAGGCTTGATCCGACAATGAACCTGAAAAACTTGCTCCTGCGAGGCCGTACGCCGGCTGCGGGATCAGCGGCGGCCCCGGCCATCTGCGGGCCCTTTCGTGATGGAGCCACATTGCGCGCAGGGCAAAGCTGGATGTCGGCGGACGGGCGGACCCTCCTGACGCTGGATCGATCGGGAAAGTTGGTGCTCACAATCGACGGCAAACGCGCGTGGGCGCCCGTGGTGAACAAGCCCGCGAACAAGCTGCTGTTCGATGGACGAGGGAGTCTGTCCCTCTTCTGCAAGGACAGCCACCGACTCTGGTCGGTCGGCGGAGCGGGGCAGGCGCGCGCCGAGTTGCAGATTCAGGACGACGGCAACCTTGTGATCTACAACGGCCCTATCGTGGTCTGGGCGTCCGAAACCCGCGCGTAGTAGCGTCAGGCCCTGCTCTCGTCAGGGAACCGGCAGCGCCGCCGGTTCATCCGACGTGTCCGTCAGCGTCGTGCATTTCCGCAGCGTCACCGGGTCGCCCCCGCGGTCCAGCCAGGTCAGGCGCAAGACGTCCTCGGTGACCGCGAATTTGGCGCGTTCCGACCGCGCGGTCCCTTCGGACACGCAAGCCAGGGTCGCGACATAGCCGTCGGCGACCTCGTCCACCGCAGCGATCTCGCAACTGTTCTCATAGCCCTGGAACCGGGTCGCCGTGATCTCTATCGGCCGCCGGTCGCCCTGCGGGGCCGCGCACCAGGATACATCAGCCGCCCAGCGACCGACGAAGCTGGTCGGACCGCGACCGGGCAGCATCGACATCATGCCCCCGTCCGACGGCGCGGCAGGATCGATCTGCGTCACGGGATCGGCGGGTTCGGTCGGAGGATTGACCGGGCCGCTCTCGCCACAGGCGGCGGTCGCGAGGGCGGCGCAGACGATTAGGGCGATACGGGTCATGGCCTATCAATGCACCGACGCTGCGGAAGGTCCAGCAGAGCCGGACTCCGGATTGCGCTGCCCCCCAAAAAGCCCTTAATGCGAACGACTAGCAAAACGGACACTGTTCTCATGCGCGCCATTCTTTTCGCAGCCGCCCTGATGACCACGACAGCGCCGCTGGCGGTCCTGGCCCAGACGCCCGCCGCCGTCGCGCCGGCGGCGGCTTTCGAACAGGATCGCCAGTCGATCCTGGCGCAGCAGGGTCAGTATAAGGTGCGGTTCGATTTTCAGGAGAACGTCTCGTTCCGCGAAGACTACACGCCGGAAGAGGCGCACCTTTCGGGCGGAAACGAGATCGTGCGCGTGGTCGAGGATGCGGGCGAACGCATCAGCCTGCAGCACATCCTGGTGATGGAGCATGACGGCCAGTCGATCGTGATCAAACACTGGCGTCAGGACTGGATCTATCAGCCGACGACGGTGCTGACCTATGCGGGACCGGGCCGTTGGGTTCTGACTGCGGTGCCAGAGGCCGAGCGAGCCGGGGCGTGGTCCCAAACGGTGTGGCAGACCGACGATTCCCCGCGCTATGGCGGTGTCGGCCGCTGGAGCCACGAGAACGGCCTGGACCAGTGGACCAGCGGCCCGACCTGGCGTCCGCTGGCCCGACGCGACGCCGTGCGCAACCCGATCTATGACCGCTACCTGGCGTCGAACCGGCACGCCCTGACGCCGTTCGGCTGGGTCCACATCCAGGACAATCTGAAGATGGCGTCGGCCCAGGGGGATGAGGGCGAGGGCCTGATCGCCGTGGTGCAGGAGGACGTGGTCAACACCTATCGCACCGACGCCAACTATGATCCCAAACCCGGCGACGACTATTGGGCCAGGACCGGCGCCTATTGGGCCGAGGTCCGTGCAGCCTGGGACGAGCTGATCATCGCCAACGACGGCATGGGCCTGGAGGAGGAACCGCAGACGGGCTCGATCACCGGCACGGCGTTGATGGGGTTGGCCAACCAGATCAACGACGGTCTGGTCACCACCGAGGCCGCGGTGCGTGAAGCGCGCTCCATCATCGACGAGGACGGCACGGCCCCTTGAGGGGCGCCCTCATCCCCGGACCACGGCCGGGGATGAGGGTCTTTGGTTTCGACTACTGCCGCGCGCCGTCGCTGCGGGCGCGGACGGCGCCGAACTCCGACGTCGGCTTCCAGGTCGGCCAGTCGCCGCTGTTGGCCAGCTGCAGGCCCAGTCGGTACAGCAGGGTCAGGTTCTCGACCGCCGAACGCATGTCCCAGTCGGCCGACCACTCGTCCGCCGCCTTGTGATAGTGCGCTTCGAAATAGGCGGTGTAGGCCGGTTGGCCGACTTCGACCCCGCCCTCGTCCAGATCGACGCCATGCCAGGGCATCAGCGCTGGCACGCCTGCGCGGGCGAACGGGAAGTGATCGGAGCGGTAGTAGTAGCCCTGATCCGGCTCCCGGTCGTCGGTCACGACGCGGCCTTCCGCCTCGGCCAGGACTTCCAGATCGTCCTCCAGCGAGTTCTGGCCCTTGCCGAAGATCGCCAGGTCGCGGGTCGGACCCGACAGCGGCAGCATGTCGATGTTGATGTCGGCGACGGTGGTTTCCAGCGGATAGACCGGATCGGCCGTATAGCCGTACGACCCCAGCAGTCCCATTTCCTCGGCCGCCATATGGGCGAAGATGAAGGTGCGTTCGGCGCGCGGCGCCTGGGCCAGCTGACGCGCCATTTCCAGCACGCCGATGGTGCCGGACGCATTGTCCCAGGCCCCGTTGAAGATGTTGTCCTCGGTCGTGGAAACCGGGCTGACGTGATCAGCGCCGACGCCGACGTGGTCCCAGTGGGCCGAATAGATGATGGTTTCGTCCGGGTGGGTCGTGCCCGGAATCTTGGCCAGCAGGTTGTGGGTGACCAGGGTGTCGATGGTTTCCTCGTTGGCGACGCTCAGGGTCACGCCGGGCAGTTCGACCGCCGTGAACGTGCCGGTGTCGATCCCCGCCATCGTCGCCATGTCCAGACCGGCGGCGGTCGCCAGGGCCAGGGCCGTATCGTGATTGATCGCGCCCGAGAACTCCAAGTCCGCCGCCCCCGGCGTCAGCGTCCGCTGACGGCTGTTGAACCGGGCGCCGCGCAGCCAATTGGGGTCGGTCGCCGGAACCATGGCCAGGCTGATGACGCCCACGGCGCCGCGCCGGAAGGCCTCGTCCGCCTTGGCCGCGCCGCTGGCGTAGGCGGTCGGATACTGACCGTTGAAGCGATCCGTCACGCCCTCGGCCGTCGGCTCTCCGCCCATGACGATCACGATCTTGCCGGTGACATCGACGTCGCCATAGTCGTTCCAGTCGCGTTCCGGCGCATTGATGCCGTAGCCGGCGAAAACGAGGCCCGCGTTCTGAATGTCGGCCTTGCCGTCATTCGTCGCGGACCGCAGCAGGATGTCCGTGCCGATGGTCAGCGGATGGACCGTGCCGTCCGGACCGGTCCAGCTGGCCGATGCTGCGCCCTCAACCGGGGTGAAACGCTTCAGAACGACATCCTGCAGCCATTGACCGTCCGGGCCGCCCGGCTCCAGCCCGATGGCCTCGTACTGGCCCTGCAGCCAGGCCAGCGTCATCCGTTCGCCCTCGGTGCCCGGATAGCGGCCCTTGAAGTCGTCGGACGAGATGTGGCGGATCTCCTGCGAAATCCGCTCGCCCGAGAAATCCTGGGCCGAGGCCAGGCCGGCGCTGGCCAGCACCGCCAGGGCGGCGGCGCCGCACATCAATCCACGCAACATCTGAAATCTCCGGGTCAATTTGGCGCGGACAATAGGCCGCTGCTCCAGCGGGCGCCCATTACGATTTCGTCATGAAGGATCATCCTTCTCCCGTTGCGAGAGAAGGATTTCTACTCCCGCTGCCCTGCGCTCTCGGCCCGCGCGGGTCCAAACTCCGATCCGTCCTTCCAGCCGGGCCAGTCGCGGCTGTTGGCCAGGGCGTGACCGAGCGACCAGTAGATCTGCAGGTCCTGGATCTGGCCGGAATAGTCCCAATCGGCGGACCATTCGTCGTCGGCCTGGTGATAGCGGTCGGCGGTATAGGCGTTGCGGGCGGCGACGCGTTCATCGATCGGCGCATCGACGAAATCACCCGAGCTCTTGGCATAGGCCATCGGCACGCCGCGCTTGGCCAGGGGGAAGTGGTCGGAACGGAAATAGATGCCGGCGGCCGAAGTGCCGTCAGGCAGAACCTCGCGTCCCTGGGCTTCGACCAAGGCGGTCATCCGCTCGTCGAACTCGGACTGACCATAGCCGACGATGCCGAAACCCGCGGTGCGGCCATAGACGTTGGCGGAATCCATGTTCACCCCGCCCACCGTCTTCGCCAGCGGGTACAGCGGGTTGGCGGCATAGTATTCAGAACCCAGCAGACCGCTTTCCTCGGCCGCGAAGCCGATGAAGACCACCGAACGCTCCGGCGGGGGCGCGTCGCCATAGGCCCGCGCCAGTTCGATCAGCCCGGCGATGCCCGAGGCGTTGTCGACGGCCCCGTTGAAGATGGCGTCGCCATTCGCATCGGGGTCGCCGATGCCGATATGGTCCCAGTGGGCGGTGTACAGGAAGGTCTCGTCCGGGTGGGTCGTGCCGGGCAGGCGGCCGATGATGTTGTGGGTCTCGATCCGCTCTGACGCCACGTCGAACATCACGTCCAGTTCGGCGCCCTCCAGCGTGACGGGCTGGAAATCGCGGCTTCGGGCCTGAACCTTCAGGGCCTCGAAATCCAGGCCGGCGCGCTGGAACAGCTCGACGGCGACATCGCGCTGGATCCAGCTTTCCATCGGCACGCGCTCGTCCGCATTGTCGCGCACGATGTCGAAGTTCGGACCCGTCCAACTGTTCTTGACCGTAGTCCAGCCATAGGAGGCCGGCGCGGTCTCATGCACGATGATGACGCCCGCAGCGCCCTGACGAGCCGCCTCTTCGTATTTGTAGGTCCAGCGCCCGTAGTAGGTCATGGCCCGGCCACCGAACGTGTCCAGCGACGGATCCTCGAAGTCGGCGTCATTGACCAGCACGACCAGGATCTTGCCGGTCATGTCCTGGCCCTTGAAGTCGTCCCAGTCGCGCTCGGGCGCGGTGACGCCATAGCCGACGAAGACCAGCGGTGCGTCCATCAGCATGATGTGGGTTTCGCCCGGCCGACGGCTGGAAACGACGATCTGTTCGCCCTGGGTCAGGGGCAAGGTCCAGTCGCCCACCGTGAACTGCGCCCGGACCTCCGACGCCTGGAACCGGTTCAGGGCCACGGCCTGGGTCCAACCGCCGTCCTCGCCGCCCGGCTCCAGCCCCGCCGCCTCGAACTGGCCCGAGACGTAGTCGATGACCTTCTGTTCCGCCGGGGTCGCGATGCCCCGTCCCTCGAAATCATCGGCCGACAGGATGCGGATGTGCTCGGACAGGCGAGCCGCATCGAACGCGGGCTGCGCCTGAGCCAGCACCGAGGCCGGGACGGCGACGGGCAGGGACAGGGCCGCGAGAACGGCGGCGGCAGCGGTCGACAAACGCATGGACGGACCTTTGGACATTCGATGATGGCCAAAGGTTAGGGTGGTGCGCTTCGGCTGTCGACCAGGGCGAATGTCGCGGTCGGGCCGTTAGTGCGCCGGGTCGATCGCGCCCGCCGCAGGCCAGTCTGTGTCACCCCGGCGGGTCAGGGTCATCTCGAACATGCGCCGCGACGGCTGGCCCTCCATCACGAAGTCGCCGACCTCGTGAAAGGTCTCGGCGGTCACTTCGGCCTGATAGCGGACGACTCCCGGCCCGGCAGGGATCTCCCAGACATAACCGTCTTCAGTCAGTGTGAAGGGGAACGTGCCGGAGCGTCCCAAGGCGTATGAGCGCATCTCGTATTTGCCGGCTGTCGCATCCCAGGACACCACCGCGAAGGCGTTGAACGCGGTGGTTCCGTCGGCCTGATAGCCCCGGCCCTCGATCGCCAGAATCTCGCCGCCCAGAAGAGGGCCGATCCGCTCGGTCTGGGTGATGCGATAGGGCTGGCCGTTGGGCGCCATGCCGGTGGCTTCTCCGACCCAGACGCCGCGCATGAAATCCAGTTTGGACACCGCCTCCCGGTTGGCGGATCCGTCTTGGGCGAAGGCCGGGACGGCGGAGGTCAGGGTCAGAGCGGCGACGATCGCGACGGCGAGACGAAGGAACGACATGGGGTTCTCCATTTGCTTTGTGTTTCAAAGCACTTTTTCTGTGAAGTAGCAAGGCGCGAAAAAGCCCGCCGGGCGGACCCGGCGGGCTGATGCATTCGATCCTGGCGAGAGGCCCTAGTGGGCGACGCCCTTCCAGATGCGCCGATAGCTGGCGTAGGTCAGGCCCGCGAAGATCGCCAGGAAGGCCAGGACGGCGACGCCCGACTGTTTCCGCTCTGTCGCCTTGGGGTCCGAAGACCAGGCGATGAAGGCGGCGACGTCCTTGGACATCTGATCGACGGTCGCCTCGGTGCCGTCATCATAGGTCACCTGACCGGCGGCGAGCGGCGGCGGCATGGCGATGAAGCCACCGGCCGGAACGTGTTCCGGATCGCCGTCCCAGAACGGGGTCATGTCGCCCGCCATATACGGATTGTAGTGCTGGGTTGCGGTCATCCGCAGGCCAGCAGGTTGATCTTCGTAACCCGAGAGCAGCGAATAGATGTAGTCGGCGCCGCCGTGGCGGGCCTTGGCCATCACCGACAGATCGGGCGGGGCCGCCCCGCCGTTCGCGGCGGCCGCCGCTGTATGGTTCGGATAGGGATTTGGGAATTTGTCGGCGGCCGTGGCCGGACGACGGATGGCCTCACCCGTCTCGGTGTCGATATCCGCGACCTCGATCTCGGCGGCCAGGGCGCGCACGAAACGGTTGGCGGCCGGGTTCTCGGCGTGGGGATCATAGAAGGGACCGCCGCGCTCGCCCAGGGTGCGGAAATGCATCAGGTCCATCGAGTGGCAGGCCGCGCAGACCTCGCGATAGACCTTGTACCCGCGCTGCAGCTGACCCTGATCGAAGGTTCCGAAAGGTCCGTCGAAGGAGAAGCCGCCCGAACGCGGGTGGTGGGCGCCGCCCTCGGCCAAGGCGGGGGAAGCCGCGCCAACGGCCGCGACGGCGGCCAGCGACAGGGCCAGTATGCGAATAGAAATCGACATCGCGATCAGCCCTTCTTCTCAGGCGCGGCAGGGGCGGCGTCGGTCATCGCGCCATGGCCCGACAGGACCGGCTCCGAGATCGACAGCGGTATCTTCAACGGCGTTTCCTTCAGGCCGACGAACGGCATGATCACGAAGAAGAAGGCGAAATAGTAGAGCGTCGCCAGCCGGGTCAGCCACAGGTACGAGTTCAGCTGTCCGTCGATCAGGGTGAAGCTGGGCATTCCGGGCACCACCGGAGCGTCGGGCAGCTGCGCGCCGCACCAGCCCAGGATCAGTCCGACCACCACGAAGATCAGGAAGAAGATCTTCATCGTCGGGCGATAGCGCATCGAACGCACGCGCGAGGTATCCAGCCAAGGCAGAATGAACAGCACACCGATCGAGCCAAACATCGCCACCACGCCGCCGAACTTGTCGGGGATGGCGCGCAAGATCGCGTAGAAGGGCAGCATGTACCACTCGGGCACGATGTGCGCCGGAGTCTGCAGCGGGTTGGCGGGGATGTAGTTGTCGGCGTGGCCTAGCGCGTTCGGCATGAAGAACACGAACACCGCGAACATCATCAGGAACAGGATCATCGCGAACCCGTCCTTGACCGTATAGTACGGGTGGAAGGGCACGGTGTCCTTGGCCTCGCGCTCCTTGGGAATCAGGATGCCGACCGGGTTGTTCTGACCCGCCGTGTGCAGCGCCCACAGGTGCAGCACCACCACGCCGAAGATCACGAACGGCAGTAGATAGTGCAGCGAGAAGAACCGGTTCAGCGTCGCGTTGTCGATGGCCGGGCCGCCGCGCAGCCAGATCAGGATCGGCTCGCCGATCAGGGGGATCGCCCCGATCAGGTTGGTGATGACCTCGGCGCCCCAGTAGGACATCTGGCCCCACGGCAGGACGTAGCCCAGGAAGGCCGTGGCGATCATCAGGAAGAAGATCACGCAGCCCAGGATCCAGATCATCTCCCGCGGCGCCTTGTACGAGCCGTAGTAGAGGCCGCGCAGCATGTGGATATAGACGGCCACAAAGAACATCGACGCCCCGTTGGCGTGGACATACCGGATCAGCCAGCCGCCGTTGACGTCGCGCATGATGCGCTCGACCGAGGCGAAGGCCATCTCGGTGTTCGGCTGGTAGTGCATGGCCAGGAAGATGCCGGTGGCGATCTGGGTCACCAGGCAAATGCTGAGGATCGCGCCGAACGTGTACCAGTAGTTCAGGTTCTTGGGCGTCGGCAGCGACAGATAGTCAGCGCCGAAACGCACGATCGGCAGCCGGGTATCGAGCCATTTCTCGACGCCGGTCTTGGGAACGTAGGTGGATTCGTGTCCGCTCATCTTGTCCGCTCTCAGCCGATCCGAATGGTGGAGCCGGCGGTGAATTCGTATTCCGGCACGACGAGGTTCTTGGGAGCCGGACCCTTACGGATGCGGCCGGAGGCGTCGTAGTGCGAACCGTGGCAGGGGCAGAACCAGCCGCCGAAATCGCCCGAACCGAAGGTCGGGATACAGCCCAGGTGGGTGCAGGATCCGATGACGACCAGCATGGGCTCGTGGCCCGGCTTGGTGCGTTCCTGGTCCGTCTGCGGCTCTTTCAGGTCAGAGGCGTCGTTGTCGGCGATCACGCGCTGCAGCTCGGCGGCGGTGCGGTTGCGCACGAACACCGGCTTGCCCTGCCAGGTGATGACGATCTGCATCCCCTCGGACACCTTGGAGGTGTCGAACTCGGTCGTGGACAGAGCCAGGGTGTCGGCGGCCGGGTTCATCGAGTTGATCAGCGGCCAGGCCACCATCACGCCCGCACCCGCGGCCGCGGCGCCCGCCGCGATATGGATGAAGTCCCGGCGGGTCGCCTCGCCTTCGGGGCCTTCGTTGGTCACGACCGATTCGGCCACGTCTCACCTCAAAAAAACTCGGATCGCGGCTCGTCGGAGAACGACCCGCTGTCGAGGAAATGTCCTTAGCGCGATGGAGACGTTCCGACCCGGTCAGGCTTTGCGGCGGATCGCCACAAGTCGCTGTGGTCGTTTGAGAACCACTCGCAATACTGACCGCGACAAGACCCCTGCCCGCGCGTATGAGGGCCTTAGAATGCGTCTCGCCCTTTTTCAACCGGCCATTCCCCAGAACGTGGGCGCCTGCATCAGGCTGTCGGCGTGTTTCGGGGTGGAGCTGCACATTATCGAGCCCGCGGGCTTCGCCTTCGACGACCGGGCGATGAAGCGCGCGGCGCTGGACTATGGGCCCCTGTCGCACATGACCCGCCATGCCGACTGGGACGCGTTCCAGGCGGCGCGAGGCCCCGGTCGGCTGGTTCTGTTCACGACCAAGGGGGCGACGCCGCTGACCGACTTCGTGTTCCAACCCGACGATACCCTGTTGTTCGGGTCGGAGACGTCGGGCGCGCCCGATCCCGTTCACGCCGCCGCAGACGCCCGGGTGAAAATCCCGATTCGCCCCGAAGCGCGCTCGCTGAACCTTTCCGTCAGCGCCGGCATCGGCCTGTTCGAGGCGATCCGGCAGACGGGCTGAGCCCCTACTCTGTCGTCGCGGGCGAATCGATCATCGCCAGGCTGGGCCGCTCGTTGGCCTTCGACGCCGCCACCGCCTCGACCGCCCGCATGACGCGCAGCACGTTCTCGCCGGCCAGTTTGCGAATGTCCGCCTCGGTCCAGCCCTCGGCCATCAGGGCGGCCAGGATGCGGGGATAGGCGTCGACGCCCTCGACCCCCGTCGGCAGCGAGCCGACCCCGTCGAAATCGCCCCCCAGTCCGACGTGGTCGATGCCGGCGACCCGCCGTACATGCTGGATGTGAGCGACGACGTCGGCGAGCGTGGCGACCGGCTGCGGGTTCGCATCGGTCCAGTCCTTCATCGCCGCCTCCACCGCCGGAGGATCGGACAGGTCGAGGCCTCGCCGGGCGATCTCGGCCTGAGCCGCCACCGTCCACAGCCGGCTGGCCTCGCTGACGAAGCCCGGCACGAAGGTGACCATCACCACCCCGCCGTCCTCGGCCATCCGCGACAGGACCGCATCGGGCACATTTCGGGGCACGTCGGTCACGGCGCGGGCGGATGAGTGGGAAAAGATCACCGGCGCTTCCGACACCCGCATGGCGTCGATCATCGTGTCTTCCGAGACATGGCTGAGATCGACCATCATGCCGATGCGGTTCATCTCGCGCACGACTTCCTCGCCGAACGCATTCAACCCGCCCCATTTCGGCGCGTCGGTCGCGCTGTCGGCCCAAGACGTGGTCCTGGAATGGGTCAGAGTCATGTAGCGGGCGCCCGCGTGCTGGAACTCGCGCAGCAGGCCCAGCGAATCGTCGATCGAATAGCCGCCCTCCATCCCGATCAGGCTGGCGATCTTGCCCGCCGCATGGATGCGCTCGATGTCATCGGCGGTGGTGGCCAGTTCGAACTCGTCCGGATGGGCGGCGATGATCCGGCGCACCGTGTCGATCTGTTCGAAAGTCTCGCGCGCGGCCTCGGTCGGGGTGAGGCTGGCGGGGACGTAGACCGACCAGAACTGACCGCCCACGCCCCCGGCCCTGAGGCGCGGGATGTCGGTATGCAGCCGGGTCGTGGCATCCAGATTGGTCGTCAGGTCCACGGCGTGGGGATCATTGCCGTATCCCTGTCGCAGCGCCCACGGCAGGTCATTGTGGCCGTCGATCAGGGGCGTGGTCTCCAGGATCGCCCGGACCCGCGCCTCGCCGCCATCCTGGGCCGCGGCAGGCAGAGCCAGGGCCAGAGCGGATGCGGCGATCAGGCAGGAACTCAGCATGGCGACCTCGGTGCGACGGCAAAGACCGCACCTTGGCAGAGCATCGCCGGATTGGGGAGTGCGTCGCCCTAGTCGGCCGACGCCGTGGTCGTCAGGGACGACGGCGCGTCGGGCAGCCGACCGACGGGCACGTTCAGCACCGGCGCGGGCTCGGTCGGCTCCACGACCGGCGGACCGACCTCGGCGACCTCTTCGCCGCCGCAGCCCCGGCCCGCGGCCAGACCGTTCAGATAGTGCCAGCGGTTCTCCACCGTCAGTTCGGCGGCTTCCTCACGCTCGCGGCCCGGTCGGGTCACCGCATCGGCGCCGGCCATGACCAGGCCGGCGCCGGGAACCAGCATGGACGCGCCGGTCCGGGCCACGTCCGTGACCGTGCTGACCAGACCCCCGCCCTCGGCGTCATCGGACATGGCCTGGCTGAGCTGCGCGGCTTCATCCGCGAGTTGGACGCAGGTCAGGTCTGCGTCGTCGGGCCGCATCGCGGCGGCTGAATCCTGTTCCTGAGCCCGTGCCGGGCCGGACAGGGCCAACCCCAGGATAAGCGTGATCGAGACGGCTTTCATGACATCGTTCCTCCCACCCCCGGAAATCAACGGGTCCAACGGGCCCGGGTTGCCTCAGGCCGCGTCGCACGACGGATGACGACGCCGCCAAAGCGTGATTGAAACCGCCCATGAGCCAGGTGCCCCACTCCGACGCCGACCCGCTGGACCTGAAGAAGGTCGAAACCCGCGCCTGGTTCGAGGCGCTGCGAGATCGTATCCACGCCCGCTTGGAGGCGCTGGAAGACGCCGCCCCCGCCGATCAGTTTCCCGGCGATCCCGGCCGCTTCGTGCGCACGCCCTGGACCCGCGAGGCGGGCGGTGGCGGCGTGATGGGGATGATGCACGGTCGGCTGTTCGAAAAGGTCGGCGTCCACGTCTCGACCGTCCACGGCGCCTTCCCGGCCGACTATGCGAAGACCGTTCCGGGCGCGGAGGACGACCCCCGGTTCTTCGCCACCGGGATCAGCCTGATCTGCCATCCGGTCAGCCCCCGCGTGCCCGCCGTGCACATGAACACCCGTTTCATCGCCACGACGAAAAGCTGGTTCGGCGGCGGCGGCGACCTGACGCCGGTGCTTGACGTGGATCGCGCGCAGGACGCGCCTGACACGGTCGCCTTCCACGCCGCGATGCAGGCCGCCTGTGACGCCCACGACCTGGCGTGGCATGCGAAATACAAACAGTGGTGCGACGAGTATTTCTTCCTGCCGCACCGGAACGAACCGCGCGGCACCGGCGGCATCTTCTACGACCACCATGACAGTGGCGACTACGACAAGGATTTCGCCTTCACCCGCGATGTCGGAACAGCCTTCATCGATGCCTACGCCGCCATCTGCGAACGGCGGATGACCGAGGCCTGGACCACCGGGGAACGAGAGGAACAGCTGGTCCGGCGCGGCCGCTATGTCGAGTTCAATCTGCTATACGACCGCGGCACGATGTTCGGCCTGAAGACCGGCGGCAATGTTGATTCCATCCTCAGCTCGATGCCGCCGGTGGTGAAGTGGCCGTAAGCTAGATACCGCTCCCTTCGCCCTCGACCGGCGGCGGGGTCAGCATCAGGAAGGCGCGGATCCACGCCGTCAGGACAGCGCGGTCGTTGGCGCGGGCCAAACTGGCGAGGGCCTCGTCAGCCACGGTTTCGGGAATGCGCGATCCCCGGCGCGCCTCCACCAGGGCGGCGGCGTATTCCGGCTGAAACTCCGGATGGCATTGGAACGACATCGCCCCCATCCGGCCCTCCCCCCATGCCAGACCGGCGAACGGCGTGAAATCGCTCGACGCGATCACGCGGGCATCGGCGGGCGGCGCGACGACCTGATCCTGATGAGAGACCGGAATGGCGATCGACGCCGCCTTGGGGAACATCCAGTCCTCGCGGGCGACGATGTCATAGCGATGCAGACCGACGCCCCAGCCCCTGTCCGACTTCTCGACGCGACCGCCGAAGGCCTGGGCCATCGCCTGATGCCCGAAACAGATGCCGACCAGCCGCGTCCGACCGCGCGCCGCTCGCAGCCAGTCCATCAGCGGCGCGATCCACGGAAGGTCGTCATACACCCCCGCCGCCGAACCGGTGACGATCGCGCCCTGAAACGCCTCGGGATCGTCGGGCAGCCGACCGGCCTGGACATCGAACCGGACGGTCGCCACGCTTTCGCCCAGCAGGGCCCGGAAGCGCGCGGGATAGTCGTCGAAGGTGTCCTTCAGGTCTTCGGGCGGCTTGCCGGTCTCCAGGATCGCGATCGGTTTCATACCCCATAGGAGGACGATCTTTCATGGCGGGACAAGACCATTCGCGCTAGACGCCCGACATGACCGACCCGAAGGCCACGACGGATGCCGACACCGCGCCGGTGGTGCTGATCAATGTGTTCAAGGTCGCGCCGGAAAAGCAGGACCAGTTAATCGAGATGCTGGTCGCCCTGACCCAGGCTCAGGTCGGCCTGTCCGGCTTCGTCTCGGCCACCTTGCATCGCGGGCTGAACGGAAAGACCGTCGCCAATCACGCGGTCTGGCGCACGGTCGCGGACTGGAAGGCCATGACCCGCACGGCCGAGGTGGTCGCAGCGATGAGCCCGATCATGGCTATCGCCACCTTCGAACCGAACCTCTACGAGGCGGGCGAGGTCATCGAGTAGCCTCTCGGGTCAGGCCCGCCAGACCTCGGCCCTGGCCCTCGCCTCACCCAGGGTCCGGGCCACCCAGCCGCAGATTTCACCGGCCGCCGCATCGGCGTCCTCGGGCGGATTGACCACCACCATGGCGCAGCCGTTCATCTTCATCGGATTGCTCAGGGGACGCAGGCGCGCCTCGGCCACCAAGGTCGGCGCCCCGGTCCCCGTCGCCAGCCGGCGCAGGAAGCCGTCGAAGGTCTCCAGATCCTTCAGCGGCGTCCAGATTGCGACCATGGCCCCCGGATCCGCCGTCACAAGCGCCGCCGCCGTGTCCGCCGCGCGCAGATAGTCGTCCGGCCGCTCGAACGGCGGATCGATCAGCACCAACAGTCCCCGCTCCCGTCGCGCCGCAGCGACCGCCAGGTCGTAGCCGTCGCCCGGCGTTCCCACGGCGTTGGGAAAGGCGGACAGGCTCTCTTTCAGCAGGCCTGCGACCTCCTCGCGCAGTTCGAAACCGGCATAGCGATCTTCCGCTCGCAGAGCGCGCGCGATCAGGATCGGCGAACCGGGATAGACGTGCACGCCGCCGTCCGGGTTCAGGGCCGCAACCTGTTTCGCCAGGGCCTCGATCAGGGGCGGACGGTCGACCGCGGACATCAGCCGCGCCACCCCCGCCTCGGCTTCTCCCGAGCGCGCCGCGTCGCCGGTGAGGTCGTAACGTCCGGCCCCGGCATGGGTGTCCAGCACCGTGACCGGCCCCATCGACTGTCGCGCCTTCAACAGCCACAGAACCAGGGCGTGCTTGACCAAATCGGCGAAATTCCCGGCGTGAAAACTGTGGCGATAGTTCATGGCGTTCCGTCCCCTTCCCGACCCAGCAGGTCAAGAGGAACCGGAAGGTCTCGGACCACGTTCGGCGTCGGTATTCCGGAGTATCGCCTGATGGCCGACGGCAGCCATGATTTTTCCGACGCCGTCGAGGTCCCCAAGGGGCTGACCTGGTGCAGCGACGCCCACGCGGGCCTGACGCGGGTCCGGTCGGGCACAGGCTTTTGCATCCGCGACGCCTCTGGAAAAACAGTCAGGGACAAGGCCGTCGTGAAGCGCATTCGCGCCCTGGCCATTCCGCCGGCCTGGACCGAAGTGTGGATCTGTCCCCGCGCCACCGGCCACATCCAGGCCACTGGTCGCGACGCCAAGGGCCGCAAACAGTACCGCTATCACAAAGACTGGAGCAGCCATCAGTCCGAGGCCAAATTCGATCGCCTGCACGCCTTCGCCCGCGCGTTGCCGAAGCTGCGCGACAGGGTCGAGCGCGATCTGGCCAAACGTGGCCCCAGCCGGGAAAAGGTGCTGGCCACCGCTGTCCGGCTGTTGGAGATCACCCTGATCCGCGTCGGCAACGAGCAGTACGCCAGGGCAAACCGCAGCTATGGCCTGACCACCCTGCACAAACGCCATCTGGAGGTGGACGGCGCCGCCCTCAGCTTCGCCTTTCGCGGCAAGAGCGGCGTCGATCACAAGGTCAGCGTCAGGGACCGGCGGCTGGCGACCGTCGTGCGGGCGCTGCGAGACCTGCCCGGGCAGCATCTGTTCAAATACCGCGACGCGGACGGCGACCTGTGCCCGATCACCTCCGACGACGTGAACGCCTACATCCGCGAGGCCATGGGCGAAGCCTTCTCGGCCAAGGATTTCCGCACCTGGGCCGGCACCGTCTCGGCGGCTCGGGCCCTGCGGGACATGGACGCCGCCGCGTCTCCGACAGATGCGAAGCGCAAGATCACCGTGTGCGTGAAAGCCGTGGCGGGCCTGCTGGGCAACACCCCGACGGTGTGCCGGTCCTCCTATGTCCACCCGGCGGTGTTCGAGCTGTACGAAAGCGGCCGGATGACCCAGACCCTGCCTGGTTCCGAAACCAAGGGGTTCGAGGCGGCTCTGATCAAGGTGCTGAAAGGCTAGGCTCGCGCCCAGAAGCCCAGCGTCGGCTTTCCGATCGGCGCTCCGGCCTCCTCGACCCGCGCCAGGATCAGGGTCCGGAAGGCATCGGCCAGTTCTTCGCCGCGCAGCAGTCTGAGCGATTTGATGATCCGTGTGATGCGCAGGTGGTTGTGGTCGCTGGCCGTCAACCAGTGACCATTGCGATAGTAGAAAATCGCCATCCGGTCCGTCAGCGCCGCCAGGGCCGCCTGGGCCGCCATCGAATCGCGTATCTGCTCGACATCCTCGGTCGTCAGCACCGGGGCTCCGGGATTGGCGCCCGACCGCTCGCGCAACGGGAAGGCCCACTGGATAAAGTCATGCACCTGTTCGACCGTCGGGTCGTCGAACGCCAGGACCTCGAACACATCCCGTCCGGCCCCATCCATTCCCTCGCCCGACAGGAAGGCGACGATCGGGCTCAGGCGGCACCCATCACGCAGCCTTGTCCCAGTTCAGGATGACCTTGCCCGACTGGCCCGACTTCATCGCGCCGAAGCCTTCCTCGAACCGGTCGTAGGTCAGCCGGTGGGTGATCAGCGGCTCCAGGTCGAGACCCGCCTTCAGCAGCCCCAGCATCTTCCTCCAGGTGGTGAACATCTCGCGCCCATAGACGCCCTTGATGGTCAGGGCCTTCAGGATGATGGCGCCCCAGTCGGTTTCCATCGGCTTCGACGGAATGCCCAACAGGGCCATGCCGCCGCCCATGATCAAGGTATCGACGCACTGTTTGAAGGCGATGGGCGAGCCGGACATTTCCAGCGCGACGTCGAAGCCGACCTTCATGCCCAGTTCCTTGATCACGTCGTGCAGGTCTTCCTTGGTGGTGTTCACTGTGCGCACGCCGGGCGCGACCTTCTGGGCCAGGTCCAGCCGATAGTCGTTGATGTCGGTCAAGACGACGGTGCGGGCGCCCGCGTGCCGCGCCACGGCCGCCGCCATCATGCCGATCGGGCCGGCGCCGGTGACCAGCACGTCTTCGCCCAGCAGATCGAACTGCTGCGCCGTGTGCACCGCGTTGCCGAACGGATCCAGCATCGAAGCGACCTCATAGGACACGTCGTCCGGCAGTTCGATCACGTTGAAGGCCGGGGCCACCACGAACTCGGCGAAGGCGCCCTGGCGGTTCACGCCGATGCCGCGCGTGTGCGGATCGAGGTGGAAATGGCCGGCGCGGGCCGCTTCGGAGTTCAGGTCGATGACGTGGCCCTCGGCCGAGACCCGTTGGCCGATCTTAAGCGGGCGGTTGACGTCAGAGCCGATGGCGACGATCTCGCCCGAGAACTCGTGGCCCGTAATCATCGGCGTCGGCACGTTCTTCTGGGACCACTCGTCCCAGTTCCAGATGTGGATGTCGGTGCCGCAGACGGCTGTGCGATGAACGCGGATCAGCACATCCTCAGGCCCCGCGACGGGGATCGGCGCGTCGATCAGTTCCAGCCCGATGCCGGGGGCCGTCTTGGCCAGGGCCTTCATGGTGGTTGTCATAGATCATTCCTCTGGAGCGCGGACCTCCAGGTCCGCAATGTCGATGCCGATGCGGACCTGGAGGTCCGCGCTCCGCCTAGATCACGCCCAGTTCTTTCCCCGCCGTCGTGAAGGCCGCAACCGCCTGGTCGATGTGATCGGAGGTATGCGCTGCGGACATCTGCGTCCGGATGCGTGCCGCGCCGCGCGGCACGACCGGGAAGCTGAAGCCGATGACATAGACGCCCAGCTCCAGCATCCGCGCGGCCATCGTCTGGGCCAGTTTGGCGTCGCCCAGCATGACCGGCACGATCGGATGTTCGCCGGGCAGCAGGTCGAAGCCCGCCTGGGTCATCGCGGCCCGGAAGCGGGCGGCGTTGGCATTGAGCTGGGCGCGGAGTTTGTCGCCTTCCTCGCCCTGGGCGATGCGGATGGCCTCGAGGCTGGCGCCGCACACCGACGGCGCCAGGGCGTTGGAGAACAGATACGGCCGCGCCCGCTGCTTCAGCAGTTGCACGACGGCCGACGTGGCGCAGATGAAGCCGCCCATGGCCCCGCCCAGAGCCTTGCCGAAGGTGCCGGTGACGAAATCGACCTTGACCCCGTGGTGGGCATACGACCCCCGCCCCTGCGGTCCCAGAAAGCCGGTCGCGTGGCAGTCGTCGACCATGATCAGGGCGCCGTATTGATCCGCCAGCGCGCGGATTTCGTCGAGCCTGGCGATATAGCCGTCCATCGAAAACGCGCCGTCGGTGGCGATGATGATGTCGCGCGCGCCGTCGGCCCGGGCCTGCTTCAGCTGGGCTTCCAGATCGACCATGTCGGAGTTGGCGAACCGGTAGCGTTTGGCCTTGCACAGGCGGACGCCGTCGATGATCGAGGCGTGGTTCAGGCTGTCGGAGACGATCGCATCCCCGGCTCCGAACAGCGGCTCGAACAGGCCGCCGTTGGCGTCGAAAGCGGCGGCGAACAGGATCGAATCCTCGAAACCGAGATAGTCGGCGATGGCCCGTTCCAGTTCCTTGTGGATGTCCAGCGTGCCGCAGATGAATCGCACCGAGGCCGTGCCCGCGCCCCGCTTTTCCGTCGCCGCATTGGCCGCCGCGACAACACGGTCGTCGCCGCCAAGACCCAGATAGTTATTGGCGCAGAAATTCAGCACGCGTTTTCCGCCGACCTCGATTACCGGTCCCTGTCGGGACTGGATCACCCGCTCGGGCTTGGTCAGCCCCTGGGCGTCGATGTCGGAAAGCTCGGCCGCGACGCGGTCGTGGAATGAGGCAGTCTGCATGGCGGCTGGCTACGCCCTTTCGGACCGCATTTCCACCGTTCAACGCTCAGGTGGCGCTCGCGGCGACCGGCTCCGGCGCCTGCCCCGGCTCGACGCTCGAGCGGAACGGGTTGACCCGGATACGACCGCCGCAGGGTGTGAAGGTCAGGGGTACGCCCAAGGCGGCGGTGTCGCCCGGGATCAGCACCCGCACCCGCGCCGCCGACGGACAGACCCGCTCGCCCGCACCCTCGTTCGGCACGACCATCCAGTGGATATCGAAATAGCCCTTGCCGCCGACCGGGATGTTCACCGGGATCGCGGTCTGCGGGTTCTGCTCGGAGCGAATCGCGGTCAAGCCGCGACCCTGGGCGTCCAGCAGACTGACCGACGGATAGCCGGACACGCTGCAGGCCGCTGCACCCGTGTTGGTCACCGCGAACACATTGGTGCGGCCGCCGGCGCCGGCGTCGCCGGTCTCGCTCGTCAGTCGCAGTTGCGCGGCGCGGCAGGGGGTCGCCGCCGGCAGGATGCCGCCCGGCGCCGGCTGGGGCTGCATCGGGGCGCCGGGGACCGGCAGGGCGGGATTGGCGGACGGCCGGCTGCACCGCTCCAGCACCGAGACGCCGACGTCCTGATTGGGGCCGAGGCGGCTGAGCGTCGCGTTTTCCTGGCCGTCGCGGGCGGCGATCCACCATTCCAGGCCGGAACCGGAATAGCGCGCGCCGCTGCCGGACGGCACCAGCCGGAGGGCGTATGTCTGACCCCGGTATGCGATCGAGGCGGTGGCGGTGTCGGGGTACTGGACTGTGACGGTCTGTCCGCTCTCGCAGGCATAGCCGATCGCGGGCGTGGTCGGGGCGGCCTGTTGTCCCACAGGCGGGGTCTGATCGACGGGCTCGGGCGGCGCCTCGGCCTCGCGCGTGCAGGCGGAAACGGACAGCGCGCCAATGACGGCGGCGGCGAGAAGACGATTCAAGCTCATGACGGTCCCCGATGAATGCTGACGGTTAACGCCGTTCGTCCGGAATGGCTCCCGCCCGGCTTGGCGTGCGGCCTTCGACGCCGCTAGGGTCGGGCGAGGAGACGCCATGACCGACCGCGACCTGTATCCCGTGTCCGCCGAATGGGCCGAGCGCGCCCATATGAACGCCGCCGCCTATGACGCCGCGCGGGTCGCGGCGCGCGAAACGCCTGACGCATTCTGGGCGGAACAGGCGAAAAGGCTGGACTGGATCAAGCCGCCCACCGTCATCAAGGACGTGTCGTTCGCCAGGGACGATTTCCGCATCCGCTGGTTCGCCGACGGGGTTCTGAACGTCGCGCACAACTGCATCGACCGGCACCTGGCCGAGCGGGCGGACCAGACCGCCATCATTTTCGAAGGTGACGATCCGTCGGTCTCGGGGTCGCTGACCTATGCCGAGTTGCACCGCGAGGTGTGCCGCATGGCCAATGTACTGAAGGACCTGGGCGTCGCGAAGGGCGACCGGGTGACGATCTATCTGCCGATGATCCCGGCGGCGGCCGTCGCCATGCTGGCCTGCGCCCGCATCGGCGCCGTCCATTCCGTGGTCTTTGGCGGCTTTTCGCCCGACAGCATCGCCGGCCGGATCGAGGATTGCGGCTCGAGGATCGTCATCACCGCCGACCAGGGCCTGCGCGCCGGCAAGACGATCCCGCTGAAGGCGAATGTCGACGAGGCCCTGACCAAGGTCGTCGTAGATAAGGTCCTCGTCATCGCCCACACCGGCGCCGATGTGCCGGTCATGGACGGCCGCGACGTACGGTTCGAGGACGTCGTCGCTGGGGTCTCAGACGACTGCCCGTGCGAGCCGATGAACGCCGAGGATCCGCTGTTCATCCTCTACACTTCGGGATCGACCGGAAAGCCCAAGGGCGTGCTGCACACGACCGGCGGATATCTGTTCTGGGTCTCGTGGACGCACGAACTGGTGTTCGACTCTCGTCCGGGCGAGGTGTTCTGGTGCACGGCCGACGTCGGCTGGGTCACCGGCCACAGCTACGTCGTCTATGGCGCTCTCTCGAACGCGGCGACGACCCTGATGTTCGAAGGGGTGCCCAACTATCCCGACAACCGCCGCTTCTGGCAGGTGGTGGACAAGCATCAGGTGGAAGTCTTCTACACCGCCCCCACGGCCCTGCGGGCCCTGATGCGCGACGGCGACGAGCCGGTGAAATCGTCCAGCCGCAAGTCGCTGCGCCTGCTCGGCACGGTCGGCGAGCCGATCAACCCCGAGGCATGGCGCTGGTATCACGAGGTCGTCGGCGACGGTCGTCTGCCGATCATCGACACCTGGTGGCAGACTGAAACCGGCGGCGCCCTGATCGCGCCCTTGCCCGGGGCGACGGACCTGAAGCCCGGCTCGGCGACCAAGCCGCTGCCGGGAGTGGAACTCGAACTGGTCGATGCCGAAGGTGGCGTTCTGGCGGGGACGACGTCCGGCAATCTCTGCATCACAGACAGTTGGCCCGGCCAGATGAGGACCGTCTGGGGCGATCATCAGCGGTTCTTCGACACCTATTTCGCGACCTATTCCGGCAAGTATTTCACCGGCGACGGGGCCCGGCGCGACGAAGACGGATACTGGTGGATCACCGGCCGGGTCGACGACGTCATCAACGTGTCCGGCCACCGGATGGGCACGGCAGAGGTCGAGAGCGCGCTGGTGCTGCATGACGACGTGGCCGAGGCGGGGGTGGTCGGCTTTCCCCACGACATCAAGGGCCAGGGCATCTACGCCTATGTCACCCTGAACAAGGGGGTCGAGCCGACCGACGACCTGAAGAAGGCGTTGGTCGCCCACGTCAGGAAGGAGATCGGTCCGATCGCCGCGCCCGACGTCATCCAGTGGGCCCCGGGGCTGCCCAAGACCCGCTCCGGCAAGATCATGCGGCGGATCCTGCGCAAGATCGCGGAGAATGAGCTGGGTTCGCTCGGCGACATCTCGACCCTGGCCGATCCGACAGTGGTCGATGAGCTGGTGCGGCGCCGAGGGGACTGAGCCGCCTTGCGAACAGCAAAACGCCCCGCAAGCGAGACCTGCGGGGCGTTTTTGATCTTGGGTGCGGGAGTAGGATTTGAACCTACGACCTTCAGGTTATGAGCCTGACGAGCTACCGGGCTGCTCCATCCCGCGGCAAACGGTAGTGTGAAGGAAGATGTTCGAGAGAAATCAAATAACTGCTGTCCGACTGGTAGACCCGGCGGCGACCTACTCTCCCGCGCCTTGAGACGAAGTACCATTGGCTCTGGAGGGCTTAACGACCGAGTTCGGAATGGG
>JAHJOK010000079.1 GCA_018820205.1 Alphaproteobacteria bacterium | reverse complement strand
GGTCGGACGCCTGGGTGATCTTGCGCGAAATGCCGCCGCCCTTGCCGGTGTTGGGCATCAGCACGCAGTAGCGGCCGGCCAGCGACAGCCAGGTGGTCAGGGCCGCGCCCTTGGCGCCACGCTCGTCCTTGACGACCTGGACCAGCAGGATCTGGCGGCGCTTGATGACGTCCTGGATCTTGTAGCGACGCATCAGGCGCCGCTTCAGGCGTTCCTCTTCAGCCATCCCGCCTTCGGACTCGTCGTCGTCCCGGGCGTTCTCGTCGTCGTGATCGTCTTCGGCCGAATGGGCCTCGGCCATGATCGCGTCACGGTCGGCGGCCGGAATCTGATAGTAGTCGGGGTGGATCTCGTTGAAGGCCAGAAAGCCGTGGCGATTGCCGCCGTATTCGACGAAGGCGGCCTGAAGGCTGGGTTCTACGCGGGTGACCTTGGCGAGATAGATATTGCCGCGAAGCTGGCGTTTGGTCTTCGACTCGAAGTCGAATTCCTCAACCTGGCGGCCATCCACGATAGCGACGCGGGCTTCTTCCGCGTGCGCCGCATCGATAAGCATCGTCTTTGACATTGAAGATTTCTCTCTGGCGCGCTCGGCCGACGCCTGTTGAGGTCTTTGCCTCAAGAGGGGGGGCGGCTCGCCTAACGGGGTAAAGGGCGGAGGCGTGCGTCATCCCGTCGTCGCGGCGATGGCCGGGCACGACTGCGACCGGCCCGGAACGGGCTGTCGATCGAAGGGAGAGGCAGGCGGAAAAGCCCATGGGTCTGGTTGGTCCTGGCCCCGCAAGACGCCTCAGGCGCCACAGGGTCCGGTTCGGGAAATAGCCCGGGTCCGTCGATCGTAGGGCCCGGCCAGTCGTCTGGATGGGCCGGTCGATCCGCGAAGCGGGAAGTCGGCGCCGCGCCGGGGCCTCGCCGATCCGACAATGCGGCGGCGCGATCGTTCGCGGACGGACACAAGCATAGGCATTCGATCCGTGAATGGAAAGGCGTGGATCGGAAAGGGCGGAGCCTGATGCCCTGTTCCGGTGGAATTCCGGCGCCGCTTAACCCAATCCAAACCGGGATCGGCCATCCTGACGCCAACAAGTATGGTGGGTCGCCGTCAGAATGCACGGTCAGAAGCGTTTCAATCTCTCGAACTGGAGCCTGCGCGAGTGGGCGATGACGGCGCTTGCCCTGCTGGTGCTGGGCGCGGCGCTGATGATCGGCACACGCGGCCTGGCGGCGGGCGCGACGGGCGATGTCCGCGGCGTGCGTTTCGGCGGCGACGTCCAGCGAACGCGGATCGTCATCGACCTGGATCGCTCGGCGCGTGGCGACGTCATCGAGAACGGCGATCGCGGCACGCTGGTTCTGACCCTGGCCGGCGTGGGCGCCGGGCGGGGCGCGGACGGCGCCGGATCCGGTCTGGTCCGTGACTGGCGCGTCAGTTCGTCCGGCACCGCCTCGCGCGTGCAACTGGCCCTGGCCCGGACGGCGCGGATCGAGCGCCGGTTCCTGCTGCCGCCCGGCGACGGCGTGGCCCACTATCGCTATGTCATCGACATCATCGCCACCGGATCGACCCCGACGGCCCAGCCGCGTCAGGCGCCGCGACAGGAGCAACGCCCGGCGGAAAGGCCGCTGATCGTCATCGATGCGGGCCACGGAGGCCATGATCCCGGCGCGTCCGGCGCGCACCGCAGCGAGAGCTCGGTCACCCTGGCGGCCGCGCTGGCCCTGAGGGACGAACTGATCCGCACCGGCCGCTATCGCGTGATGTTGACCCGCGAGAGCGACGTCTATGTCGATCTGTACCGCCGGGTCCGAATCGCCCGTCAGGCGGATGCGGACCTGTTCATTTCATTGCATGCCGACGCCGGCGCCGATCCGGCCACGCGCGGCGCCTCAGTCTATACGCTGTCGGAACAGGGGGCGACCCGCGCCGTGCGCGAGGTGACCCGCCGCGACGACTGGCACCGCGACCTGCACTTGCCGGGCCGTGATCCGTCGGTGGATCGCATCCTGCTGGACATGACCCAGCGCGCCACCCAGAACCGCTCGGCCCAGTTCGCCCGGGTGCTGCTGACGCATCTGGAGGCCGCCGATCATCCGTTGCTGCGCCGCAGCCACCGCGACGCCGGTCTGGCCGTTCTTCTGGCGCCCGACGTGCCGGCCGTGCTGCTGGAGATGGGGTTCATCACCAATCCCGACGACGAGCGGGCCCTGGGCGACGCATCCCGCCGGCGCGCGCTGATGCGGGCCGTCTCGGAAGGCATCGACCGTTATTTCCGCCAACCCTCCGATATGCGTCTGGCCTCGGATGGCCGGGCGGATAGGGGATAGTACGTAGATTCCGATTAGCCCCGGCTTCAATCCCGGCCGCTAGCTTGACCATCCAGAAGTGAGTGGAAGCGGGCGTACGATGCACAAGGCTTTGGGATCTCTGTCGGGGCGAATCGCCTTGATGATCGTGGCTGGGCTGGCGGTGCTGGCCGTGCTGCTGACGCTGACCACGTCCTGGCTGATGACGAACGACGCCAGGGCGCGCGCCGCCGACCGCCAGGAATCCAACATGCGCGTCGCCTGGAACGTGCTGGAGCAGTACGGTTCCGACTTCGCGGTCCAGGGCGGCCGGATGACCGTCGGCGACGCCCGACTGAACGATTTCTCCGAGCCTGTGGACAGGGTCAAGGCCCTGGTCGGCGGCACCGCCACCGTCTTCATGGGCGACACCCGGATCACCACCAATGTGATGAAGCCGGACGGCAGCCGCGCTGTCGGCACGGCTCTGGCCAAAGGCGCGGTCTATGAAGCCGTGCTGAAGGCCGGTCAGCCCTATCGGGGCGAGGCGGACATCCTGGGCAAGCCCTTCTTCGTCGCCTACGACCCCATCAAGAACGCGCGGGGCGCCGTGATCGGCATCCTGTATGTCGGCATCCCCCAGGCCGAGTTCATGCAGTCGGTCACCGACACCCGCCATACATTGATGATCATCGGCGGCGTGGTTACCCTGCTGGCCACCCTGATCTGCCTGTGGGCGACGCGCCGGCTGCTGAACCCGCTGGAGGGGCTGGGCGCCTTCATGCACCGGCTGGCGGGAGGCGCGACGGAAGTCGAGACGCCCTGGGCCGGGCGAAACGACGACATCGGCCAGATGGCGCAGGCCGTCGAACGGTTCCGGGTCGCGGCGCTGGATCGCGAAAGACTGGCCACTGAAGCACAGGAGACGCGCACCGCCACCGAGGCGGAACGCGCCGCCGTGACCGCGGACAAGGCGCGCGAGGCGGCCGACGACCAGACCCTGATCCAGGTGCTGGCCGAGGGTCTGGCCTCGCTGGCGCAGGGCAATCTGACCTACCGCATCTGCACCCCGGTCGCCCCCAAGGCCGAGCGGCTGAAACAGGATTTCAACGCGGCGGCGGCGACCCTGAGCCAGGCCCTGGGCGCGGTCGCCAGCGCCGTCGAGGAGATGCAGAACGGCGCGGGCGAGATCACCACGGCGGCCGACGACCTGTCGCGCCGCACCGAACAACAGGCCGCGGCCCTGGAACAGACCGCCGCCGCCCTCGACGAAATCACCGCCACCGTAAAATCGACGGCCGAAAGCGCGGTCAGGGTCGCGGGGGTTTCCAGCACCGCCATGGACTGCGCGCGGTCGGGTGGGGAAGTGGCGCACGACGCCAACACCGCCATGACGGCCATCGCCGCCAGTTCGCGGGAGATCAGCCAGATCCTGGGCGTGATCGACGAGATCGCCTTCCAGACCAACCTGCTGGCCCTCAATGCAGGGGTCGAGGCGGCGCGCGCCGGTGACAGCGGGCGGGGCTTCGCCGTCGTCGCTCAAGAGGTCCGCGCGCTGGCCCAGCGATCGGCCGAGGCCGCCAAACAGATCAAGGGTCTGATCGCGGAGTCCGGCCGCCAGGTCGAGGTCGGGGTCAAGCTGGTCGATCAGACGGGCGCGGCGTTGACGGCCATCGCCGCCGAGGTCGAGCAGGTGCGCAGCCTGGCCGCCGAAATCGCCGCCTCCGCCCGTGAGCAGTCCAGCGGGCTTCAGGAGGTCAACACCGCCATCAACCAGATGGACCGCGTGACCCAGCAGAACGCGGCGATGGTCGAACAGTCGACCGCCGCCAGTCATATGCTGGCCGAACAGTCGCGGGATCTGTCGACGCTGGTCGCGCGCTTCGAATTGGACGGCGCGGAGACCCCGGTCGGAGCCTATTCGCAGGCGGCCTGACCCCTTTTCGCCGGAACTTTCATCGACGACTGTTTGCGCGGAACGCGACGCGGGCTAAACCCACCGTCGGGCGTGTCTGTCGGAGTTTATGGTGAAGGTTGCCGAACGCTGGTTCGTGATTGCGGGGATCGGACTGCTGGGTGCGATCGCGCTCGCGGGACTGATCGTGGCGGTCTACGCCGCATGGCTGTTCCACGACCTGCCGGACGCGTCGGAGCTGGCCGACTATCGCCCGCCGACCGCGACCCGCGTCTATGCCGGCGACGGCACCCTGATCGGCGAGTTCTCGGACGAACGCCGGATCTACGTGCCGTACGAGCAGATCCCCGCGACGGTCGTGAAGGCCTTCCTGGCCGCCGAGGACCGCAGCTTCTTCCAGCACGGCGGGATCGACGTCTCGGGCCTGGGCCGGGCCATGTTCAAGAACGTCTTCAACGTCGTGACCGGCCGGCGGCTGGAGGGCGGATCGACCATCACCCAGCAGGTGGCCAAGAACGTCCTGCTGACCAATGAATCGACCATCGGCCGCAAGCTGAAGGAAGCCATCCTGTCCAGCCGGCTGGAGGCGACCCTGTCCAAGGAGCAGATCCTCGAGCTGTATCTGAACGAGATCTTCCTGGGCTATCGCTCCTATGGCGTCGCGTCGGCGGCCTTTAACTATTTCGGCAAGTCGCTGGGCCAGCTGACGCCGGACGAGGCGGCGTTTCTGGCGGCCCTGCCCAAGGGGCCGAACAACTATCACCCCAAGCGCCACCCGGCCGCCGCCAAGGGACGCCGCGACTGGGTGCTGGGTGAGATGCGCCAGAACGATTTCCTGACCCAGGCGGAATATACGGAGGCGGTCGCCCGTCCCCTGACCACCCAGGCGGCGCCGCGTCGCGCCCAGTATCAGGACGCGGACTTCTTCGTGGAGGAGGCGCGGCGCCAGGCCCGGGCCAATCCGGATTTCGGCGACCAGCTGAACGCCGGCGGCTTCTACATGCGCACGACCCTGGACCCCGAGCTTCAGACCGCCGCGCGCGACGCCTTGATGCGGGGGCTGGAGAACTATGATCGTCGTCACGGCTGGCGCGGGGCCTGGGGTACGACCGATTTCGCCCCCGGCTGGCAGGCCGTGGCCCTGCGCGAGACGGCGCCGCCGGAGCGCCGGGACTGGCGCGCCGCCGCCGTGGAAAGCGTTTCCGGCAACACGGTCCGCATCCGCACGGCGCGCGACGACGACACCGGAACCCTGATCGTCGCGGACGCCGCCTGGGCCAACGCCAACCGGCCTCTGAAGCGGGGCGACCTGATCTTCGTCCAGGCCAGCAACGGCCAGTACGCGCTGAAACAGGTGCCGGCGGTCAACGGGGCCCTGGTGGCGATCGAACCTCAGTCGGGCCGGGTGCTGGCGATGGTGGGCGGCTATTCCTATGCCCTGTCCAGCTTCAACCGCGCGACCCAGGCCGAGCGTCAGCCCGGATCGTCGTTCAAGCCGTTCGTCTACGCCGCTGGTCTGGAGGGGGACTTCACCCCGGCGTCGATCATCGTCGATGGACCGATCAGTTTCGCCGGCGGGGCCAACGGCGGTCGCTGGACGCCGGAGAACTACAGCCGGCGCTACTATGGCCCCTCGACCCTGCGTCGGGGGCTGGAGCTGTCGCGCAATGTCATGACGGTGCGGCTGGCCAATTCGATCGGCATGGACAAGGTCGTCGACCTGGCCGACCGGATGGGCGTGGCCGACAATCTGCCGGCGAACCTGTCGGTGTCGCTGGGAGCCGGCGAAGTCACGCCCTACCATATGACCGCCGCCTATTCCGCCTTCGTCAACGGCGGGCGCCGGATCGATCCCTATCTGATCGAATACGTGCAGGACCGGGATGGAGAGACCATCTATCGCGCCGATCAGCGCCGGTGCCGCGAGTGCGGTCGGGCCTTCACCGGACAGGCGTCTCCGTTCCTGGAGTCGCGCGGAACCCAGGTCATCGACCCGATCACCGCCTATCAGATCTCCTCGATGCTGGAGGGCGTGGTCCAGCGCGGCACGGCGGCCAGCGCCCGCGGCCTGGGCCGCTGGGTCGGAGGCAAGACCGGAACGACCAACGAATATCGTTCGGCCTGGTTCGTCGGCTTCACCACGGACATCGTGGTCGGCGTCTTCGTCGGGTTCGACGACAACCGCCCGCTGGGATATGGCGAGACGGGCACACAGGCCGCCGTGCCTGTCTTCATCGACTTCATGGAGGATGCGCTGAAGAAGCGTCCCGCACGGCCGTTCGTCCGTCCTCGCGGCGCCATCTTCCGCACCGTCAACGGGATCGAGGAGGCGTTCCGCCCCGGGACGGAGCGTCGCCGCGAAGAGCAGCGGGAGGCGGCGCCGGCCGCCCCGGTCGGTCCGCAGAACTACAACGACATCATCCGTCGCGAACGGGAGGAAGCGGCCGGGATCACTTCTCGTCCGACCACGCCGCCCCCGGCGGCGCCCCCGGCGGCGCGACAGGAACCCGCGCCGGATCTGGACGGTCTATTCTAGGGGGCGGGCCGGGTTCAGGGCGCGGTCTTTTCCTCAGCCCCTTCCCCTCGGCGCCGGGCGCCTCTATGTCCGCGCCTCACCTTTTGATCGCGGGAGAATGCGATGAGACCGGATGTCGAGGCCATGAAGGCCGACATCGAGCAGAGCGTCGCTCTGCTCAGGAGGCGTCTTTGACTGGGATGTCGCCAATCGAAAACTGGATGAGCTGAACGCACGCGTCGAGGATCCCACGCTGTGGGACAAGCCCGACGAGGCCCAGGCCGTCAGCCGCGAACGCTCCAGGCTGGAAGCCCAGATCAACGCCGTCAAGGCGATGGAATCCGAGTTGGAGGAGGGCGTCATGCTCTCCGAAATGGCCGACGAGGAGGGCGACGAAGCCACCCTGGAGGAGGCCCGCGCCCAGCTGACAGCCATCAAGGACCGCGCCGCCCGGGCCGAGCTGGAAGCCCTGCTGTCCGGCGAGGCCGACGGCAACGACGCCTATCTGGAGGTCAACTCCGGCGCCGGGGGCACGGAGTCCAACGACTGGGCCGGCATGCTGCTGCGGATGTATTCCCGCTGGGCCAAGGCGCACGGCTATGAGGTCGAGATCGAGGCCGAGGAATCCGGCGAACAGGCCGGCATCAAGTCCGCCACCATCCTGATCACCGGGCCGAACGCCTATGGCTGGCTGAAGTCGGAATCGGGGGTGCACCGGCTGGTGCGGATCAGCCCCTACGATGCGGCGGCCAAGCGCCACACCTCGTTCGCCTCGATCGGCGTCTCGCCGGTCGTGGACGACACGATCGAGATCGACATCAACCCGTCGGACGTGCGCACCGACACCTATCGCGCATCGGGCGCCGGCGGTCAGCATATCAACAAGACGGATTCGGCCGTCCGCCTGACCCACGTGCCGACCAATACGGTGGTGGCCTGTCAGGCCGGACGGTCCCAGCATCAGAACCGCGAACAGGCGTGGAAGATGTTGCGGGGGCGTCTGTACGAGCTGGAACTGCAGAAGCGCGAGGCGGCGGCCCAGGCCCTGGCCGACGCCAAGACCGACATCGGCTGGGGTCACCAGATCCGCAGCTACGTCCTGCAGCCCTATCAGATGGTCAAGGACCTGAGGACCGAGGTCGAGACCTCGGATACCCAGGGGGTCCTGGACGGCGACCTCGATCCGTTCATGGGCGCGGCCCTGGCGGCGCGGGTCGGCGAGACGCGCGGATCGACGGTAGACTAGGGCGCTCCGAAAGGAAAAGGGCGGCTCCCGCAGGGGAGCCGCCCTTCGCATTTCAGCTTCGCGGACGGGATCAGACCGATTTCAGTTCGATCGCCTGAGGCTTGTCCTCGGCCGGAGCCGGAGCCGGAGCCGGGGCGGCGGGCGCTTCCGGCGCGGCCTGGACCGGACGCGGGGCGGGAGCGACCGGGGTCGGCGCCTCGCGTCGGCTTTGCAGGACGCGACCCTGGAAATAGGCCCCGATGTCGATCGAGAGCTGTTCGGCGGTGATGTCGCCATCGACGTAGGCGGTCGAGATCAGCTTGACCTGTTTGCCGGTCACGGCCCCGACGATCCGGCCGCGAACCTCGAGGTAGTCGGCGGTGACATTGCCCTCGATGGCGCCGGTCTCGCCGACGATCAGACGGCCGACGCGCACGTCGCCCTTGATCGAACCATCGACCTGAAGGTCGCCGCCGCCCGAGATGCCGCCTTCGAACTGGAGGTCGGACGACAGGGTCGACAGGCCGCGCGAGGAGGCGATCGGCGACGGAGCCGGGGCGGGCGAGGCGTTGCGGGCGGATCCCGGCGACGGCAGGTCCGGCAGCGGCGGGATCGGCGGGGCGTTCGACGGCCGGTCGGGCGCGGCGGGGGCGGGGGATTTGGTCTTATTGAACAATCTGCTCTCCTGCTCGGATAAAGCGGGCGGGGTTCTGGGGGCGACCGTTCATCCACACCTCATAGTGCAGGTGAACGCCGGTGGAGCGTCCTGTGGTGCCCATGGCGCCGATCCGCTGGCCAAGCGCGATACGCTGGCCGGGCTGGACCGCCATGGAGTTCAGGTGGGCGAAGCGGGTCTTGAAACCGCGTCCGTGGTCTATCTCAACGGTGTTGCCATACCCTGAACGAACACCCGCGAAAGACACGATTCCGGGAGCGGTCGAGTAGATCGGGGTGTTCAGAGGCGCCGCAAAGTCCTGGCCCTGATGAACCGCGGGGCGTCCGTTGAAAGGATCGAAGCGGACGCCGAAGCCCGAGGTCGTGCGCGCCTGGGTCGGCCGGTCGAACGGCAGATCGTCGGCCACGTCGGCCAGGCTGCGCATTTCCGACAGGTTGTCGGCCGCGTGGCGGATGCGGACCGCGAACGGCTCGTCCACGTCCAGAATGGTCGCCAGGGCCTTGGGATCGCGCGCCTCGACCAGCGGGCCGCCCAGGGAGGCGCCCGTGGCGCCGTAGGCCGCCGGGTTCAGGCCGGCCAGCCGAAAGGCCAGGCGCAGCCGCTCCGCGCGGGTCTGGGCGAAGTCGCCAGCCCGCTGGATAAGACGTTCCTGATCCATACGCACCGCGACGATGCGTTGGACCGGGCTGGATTGATCCGCAGCCAAGGGCTTGGCGGGGGCCAGAACGGCCTCGGCGCCGTCGACGCCGTGGAACATGCCCATGACGCCGGTCAGGGCGGCATGGCGCCGCTCGACCATGGCCGCCATGTCGTCCAGGCCGCCCGTGGTCGCCGTCATGCGGACCACGGCGGTCTCCAGCCGGGCCTGAAGGTCCGCGTTCAGGCGTTCCGATGCGGCGCGGGCGCGAACGACCTCGTCATCCGCCCGGCTGCGCGCCACCATGTCGAAGATGAAGCCGCCCGAGGCGACTAGCGTCCAGGCGGCGACCGCGACGCCGACGCAGGCCATCGCCATCTGTCGCCCGCCGGTCAGGACATACCCGCGCGTGTCGCCACCGCTACGAAGGAAGATATGGCGTTCCGGGAACCAGCGGTCGATCAAGGAACGCCGGACAACTCCCTGTTCTTCTCGCATATCAACACGCCCCCACGTACCGAGCGGTGTTATCCGTGAAGCGTTGCCGAACGGCAAGACCGTTCACGCAATCTTAACCACGTTGCTCGTCTTAGACGCCAAAAACGAATCTGCGGTGGGGTTAGATTCGCGTTTCAGGCGTAAGTCTTAAGACTGTCGCCCCTCGTCACAAGACTGTCAGGCGGGCCGAGGCGGTGAATCAAAGCTCTTTCGCAGCCGCGAGAACGGCCTCGGCATGGCCCTTGACCGAGACTTTGCGCCAGACCTGGCGGACCACGCCCGCGCCGTCGGTCAGGAAGGTGGCCCGTTCGACGCCCATATAGGTCCGGCCGTACAGTTTCTTCTCGACCCAGACGCCATAGGCCTCGCAGACGGCGCCGTCCTCGTCGGAGGCCAGGATGACGTTCAGGTCATGCTTGGCCTTGAACCGATCGAGCTTCTTCACCGGATCCCTCGACAGGCCGATGACCGTGACGCCGGCCGATCTGAAAGCGTCGGCGTTGGCCGTGAAGTCGATGGCCTCATTGGTGCAGCCGGGCGTGTCGGCCTTCGGATAGAAGAACAGGACGGTCGGCCCGGACAGGGCGGCCCGGCCGTCATCGGTGGCGGGCAGGTCGAATGCGGGGGCGGGCGTGCCGGCTTCGAGGGTCATGGTGCAACTCCGATCGTGTCCGGACTAGATGGGGCGAACCAGCAGCAGCTTCTTCTTGCCCGCAGCCAACTTGATGACGCCGTCGGCATTGATGTCGGACGTCTCGATCAGGCGGGCGCCGTCGGCGATGGCCTCGTCGTTCAGGCGCAGGCCCCCGCCCTGGGCCAGGCGACGCGCCTCGCCGTTGGAGGCGGTCAGGCCCGCGCGCGTGGCGACGGCGGCCAGCATGGCGCCGATGACCTCGGCAGAGGGCAGTTCGACGGTCGGCAGGTCTTCGGAAAGCGTGCCCCGCTCGAACGCCCCCTCAGCCGCCGTACGCGCCGAGGCCGCAGCCTCCGCGCCGTGCAGCAGGGTCGTGGCCGCGTCGGCCAGCGCCTTCTTTGCGTCGTTGATGGCTGCGCCTTCCAGCGCCTCGAACCCGGCGATCTGGTCCAGCGACAGGTCGGTGAACAGGCGCATGAAGCGGCCGACGTCGCCGTCCTCGGTATTGCGCCAGTACTGCCAGTAGTCATAGGGGCTCAACTGTTCGGCGTTCAGCCAGACCGCTCCCTGCGCCGTCTTGCCCATCTTGCCGCCGGAGGCCGTGGTCAACAGCGGCGTGGTCAGGCCGAAGGCGGCCTTCTGGTCCACACGGCGCACCAGATCGACGCCCGAGACGATGTTGCCCCACTGGTCCGATCCGCCCATCTGAAGGGTGACGTCGTGGCGGCGGTTCAGCTCCAGGAAGTCGACTGACTGCATCAGCATGTAGTTGAACTCGAGGAAGGTCATCGGATGCTCGCGCTCCAGCCGCAGCTTGACCGAGTCGAACGCCAGCATCCGGTTGACCGTGAAATGGGTGCCGTAGTCGCGCAGGAATTCGATGTAGCCGTAGGTCGACAGCCACTCGTCGTTGTCGATCATGATCGCGTCGGTCGGGCCGTCGCCGAAGGTCAGGAATTTCTCGAACACGGTCCGGATCGAGGCGATGTTCGACTGAATGGTCTCGTCGGTCAGGTGGGGGCGCGAGGCGTCCTTGCCGGTCGGATCGCCGACCTTGGTCGTGCCGCCGCCCATGATGACGACGGGCCGGTGTCCCGCCTGCTGCAGGCGACGCAGCATCATGATCTGGATCAGGCTGCCAATATGCAGGCTGGGCGCCGTCGCGTCGAAGCCGATATAGCCCGAAACGACGCCCGCCCTGGCCGCCGCATCCAGCTCGGCCGGATGGGTGATCTGGTGGATGTAGCCGCGCGCCTGAAGGGTTTGCAGGAAACTGGAATTGAAGGCTTGATCGGTCATGGCGCAGACGCTGGGATTGAGTGTGACCGCGCCTGTAGCATGGAACTCAAGGGAGCAAACGATCGTGACCTCACTGAAGGCGCCCTCGCGGATCAGCGATCTGGCCGGCCCCGCGCTGGTCGCATGGGGCGCCCTGGCGGGAGCGCTCGTGCTGGGCGGGGCGGACGTCCGCCACTACTGGATGGCTTTCGCAGCTCTGCTGGCGGCCGGGGCGGGGGCGTTCGTCGCCTGGCGACTTGGCCGCCTGCGAACGGCGGCCATGGTGCTGGTCCTGCCGCCCCTGCTTGTCGCGGGCGGGGTCATCCTGTTCATGATCCGCCTGATCATCGGCTTCTTCGGATGAAGCGGGGCGGGCGATATGCCGAGGCGTTGCGTTGACCACGCCGTTTCGCATCGAGCTGACGCCACACCCCGACAGTCCGCCATCGCCGGTCCAACGGTTCGAGGTCGATGTCGCGCGGACAGGGACGCTGCTCAGCCTGACCTATCGGGCCTTCGGCGCGATTTCGGCCGTCCGGGTTCCGGCGAACGCGCCTTCTGGCCGGGCCGACGGGCTGTGGCGGCGCACCTGTGTCGAGGCTTTCGTGCGGGGCGAGGGTCCGGGCTACTGGGAACTGAATTTCTCGCCGTCATCGCAGTGGGCGGCCTATCGATTCGAGACCTATCGGGCGGCAATGGCCGACGCAGCCCTCGAACCCGCGGAAGTCGCGTTTCGAGCCGAGAGGGACCGGCTGGAGGTGAGCGCCGCCATCGATCTAGCGGTCGTCCCGTCAGCGACCTGGAACCTGGGCCTGTCTGCGGTCGTCGAAGACGCCGAGGGGTTGATTTCCTATTGGGCCTCGCGCCATCCGCCGGGTAAGCCGGATTTTCATCATCCCGATTCCTTCATCCTGGACCTGCCATGAAATTCGGCATCGATCGCTTGTTGTCCGAGCCCGATCTGCAGACCGCGCTGAAGGGGCGGCGTGTGGCGCTGGTGGCGCATCCGGCGTCGGTTACGGCTGACCTGACCCATTCGGTCGACGCGCTGATGGCCTGTCCTGATATCCGGCTGAGCGCCGCCTTCGGGCCGCAGCACGGAATGCGCGGCGACCTGCAGGACAATATGATGGAGAGCGCGGACTACACCGATCCGATCTACGGCTTTCCCGTCTTCAGCCTGTACGGCGAGGTGCGTCGGCCCAGCGGGCAGATGATGAGCACCTTCGACGTGGTGCTGATCGACCTTCAGGACGTGGGATGTCGCATCTACACCTTCATCACGACCCTGCTCTACATGCTGGAAGCGGCGGCCGAGCAGGGCAAGGAAGTCTGGGTGCTGGACCGACCCAATCCGGCCGGTCGTCCGGTCGAGGGGATGACCCTGACGCCCGGCTGGGAGAGTTTCGTCGGCGCCGGGCCGATGCCGATGCGGCACGGCCTGACCCTGGGCGAACTGGGTCACTGGTTCATCGATCACTTCAAGCTGGATGTGAAATACCGGGTGATCGAGATGGAGGGCTACGATCCCGCAACCGGGCCGGGATACGGCTGGCCGTTGAACGAGCGGGCCTGGATCAACCCCAGCCCCAATGCGCCGAACCTGTCGATGGCACGGGCCTATGCCGGCACGGTCATGCTGGAGGGAACGACCCTGTCGGAGGGGCGGGGCACGACCCGGCCGCTGGAGCTGTTCGGGGCGCCCGGCATCGACGCGCGAGCGATCATCGGCGAGATGCGGGCGACGGCGCCAGAGTGGCTGAAAGGCTGCATCCTGCGTGATTGCTGGTTCGAGCCGACGTTTCACAAACACGTCGGCCAGCTGTGCAACGGGGTCCAGATCCATGTGGAAGGCCCGGCCTACGACCACGCCGCCTTCAAGCCTTGGCGGGTCCAGGCCCTGGCGTTCAAGGCGATCCGGCGGCTGTATCCCGACTATGACCTGTGGCGGGATTTTCCGTACGAGTACGCCTTCGGCAAGCTGGCCATCGACGTGATCAACGGCGGGCCGTGCCTGCGGGAATGGGTCGATGACGCGGGGGCGACACCTGCCGATCTCGACAGACTGGCGGAGCCGGACGAGGCGGCGTGGGTCGAGGCCCGGCGGCCGTTCCTGCTGTACTGATCAGAACCGGCGGGCGACGCCGACGCCGAACTCGACGTCCGGGCTGTCGTCGTTGAGGCCGAAATTCAGGCCGAAATCCAGCTGGGCGTTCGGCATGGACGGCGGGGTCCAGACGGCGGTCAGGTCGAAGGTCGACTGGGTCGTCGCTTCGATCGGATCGTCGTCGCGACTGATCCAGACCTCGGCGCCGAGCGCCCACTGGCCGAAGCCGCGCCCGACCCCGGCGACCATCGTATAGGCGGCGTGGCGGCCGTCGCCGTCGCTATCGGCCACGACGTCGATCTCGGGCGACAGGCTGAGGCCCCAGTCTTCGTTCAGCGGCAGGGAGATCGGCAGGACGATGCCGCCCTCGAACCCGTCGGCCCGGATCGCCCTGGACCCCGTCGGGGCGGTGACGAAGCCGGCCAGGGCGACCGAGACGCCCGACCCGTCGGGATTGGCCAGCGAATGGCGGAAGCCGATCTGCAGGTCGCCGACGCCGTCGGCGGTCTCGCTGATCCCGGTCGTCCGGTCGGTGAACTTTTCACGGCTGTAAGGCGTCAGGCCGAACTGGATCTCGGTCGTCGGCGTCAGGCCAAAGCGGAGGAAGGCGTCGCCATAGGCCTGGCTCTCGACCTTGAAGCCGTCGCCGCTCTGGCGAGCGCCGTCGAACAGGCCGAGCTCGACCTGCCAGCGACCGACGTCGAGAATACAGGTCGGCGTACCTTTGCCGGGGCGGTCGGCGCAGAATTCGCGCAGGTCGGCCTCGGCGGTTTGAGCCGAGACGGGGACAGCCAGTGTGATCGCCAGGGCGATGGCGGCGCAGAATTTCCTGATCATCGAAGGTCCCGACTCGTTCGCGCACAGCATACGGGCCGGGGAAGCCGCCGGAAGCGGTCGTCAGATGACGTCAGGCCGGCTTCTCTTCCAGACGCTTGTCCAGATACAGGCCCACGCGGCGCTCGACGGCGTCGATGTGGTCCTGCCAGAAATGGCTGGCGCCGTCTTCGAGTTCATAGTCGATGATGATCCCCTTCTGGGTGCGCAGCTTGTTGACCACGCGCTCGACCTCGACCGGCGGCACCACGGTGTCGGCGGTGCCGTGCAGGAACAGGCCCGAGGCCGGGCAGGGGGCCAGGAAGCTGAAGTCGTACATGTTGGACGGCGGCGAGACCGAGATGAAGCCGTCCGTCTCGGGACGCCGCATCAGAAGCTGCATGCCGATATAGGCGCCGAACTGATAGCCGGCGACCCAGGTCTGGGTGGCGGCGGGGTTCTGGGTCTGGAGCCAGTCCAGCGCGGTGGCCGCGTCGGCCAGCTCGCCGATGCCGCTGTCGAACTCGCCCTGGGACTTGCCGACGCCGCGCGAGTTGTAGCGCAGGGTGGCGAAACCACGCTGTTGAAACAGCTGGTGCAGGGTGACCGCGACCGGATTGTTCATATGCCCGCCCGCCTTGGGGTGGGGGTGCAGGATCAGGGCGATGGGGGCGTTGGCGCGCTTGCCGGGGGAGTAGCGGCCTTCGATACGACCGGAGGCGCCGGGCAGGATGACTTCAGGCATTGGGGCTCTGGAATCCGTTCAAATGTCATTTCGGGCCCGCCGAATACTTGACCACAGGGGTAGGACTTTCTAAGTCCCGGCTGCGTTCGGCCGCCTCGCGAAGCGGCGGGTCTTAGCACATGGCCCCCAGAAAGCGATCCGGCAATGCGTGCGATTTTCGAGGACGGCGATGCGACTGTCGACAAAGGGACGATACGCCGTGATGGCGATGGCCGATCTGGCCCGGCACGGCCGGGGCGAGGGCGGGGACGGTCGTGCGGTGTCGCTGGCCGAAATCGCCACGCGCCAAGAGATTTCATTGAGTTATCTGGAACAGCTGTTCGCCCGCCTGCGCAAAAGCGGCCTGGTGCGCAGCGTCCGCGGACCCGGCGGCGGCTATCGTCTGGCCAAGGCGGCGGGCGAAACCGTGGTGTCCGAAATCGTCCTGGCGGTCGATGAGCCGATCCGCGCTGTGCGGTGCGCGGCCCACGGCACGCCGCGCGGCTGCATGCTGGGCGGAGAACGTTGCATCACCCACAATCTGTGGGAGGATCTGGGCGACGAGATCCATCGCTATCTGTCCAGCGTGTCGCTGGAGGACGTGATCCTGAACCGGACCAGCCGTCGCGCGCCGGACGCCGGTCCGCAAGTCGGGGTGGCGGCATGAGCGGCGTCTATCTGGATTATAACGCCTCGGCCCTGGTGCGGCCCGAGGTTCTGGCGGTCATGGCCGAGGCCCTGGCCGACAACGGCAATCCGTCGGCGGTCCATGCGGCCGGACGGCGCGCACGGGCGCGGGTCGAGACGGCGCGGGCCAGGGTCGCCGAACTGGTCGGGGCCGATCCGACGGCGGTCGTGTTCACGTCGGGCGGCACAGAAGCCAACGCCCAGGCCCTGCACAGCGCCATCGCGGCCGGGTGCGAGCGTCTGATCGTCTGCGCCACCGAACATCCGTGCGTGATCGAGGCGGCGATGGCGTCGGGCAAATCGGTCAAGCCGCTGCCGGTCGATGAGCGCGGCGTGATCGACCTGGTCAAGCTGGGCCAGTTGCTGAACCAGACCGGCGGCCGGGCGGTCGTCGCCATCCACCATGCCAACAATGAGAGCGGCGTGATCCAGCCGATCGCCGAGGCCGCGCGTCTGGTCCGGGCGGCCAAGGGCTGGCTGCACGTCGACGCCATCCAGTCGGCGGGCAAGATCGCGGTCGATATGCGCGCACTCGGGGCCGACAGCCTGACCCTGTCCGCGCACAAGCTGGGCGGGCCGCAGGGCGTGGGCGCCCTGGTCATGCGCGAAGGCGCGGCGGCGGTGCGGATCATCCACGGCGCGGGACAGGAGCGCGGCCTGCGCGCCGGGACCGAGAACGTGCCGGGCATCGCGGGCTTCGGCGTCGCGGCCGACTGCGCCCAGCGCGACCTGCCGAAGGCCGAGGCGCACCGTCCGTGGCGCGATGCGGCCGAGGCCGTCGTCGAGGCGGCGGGCGCCACCATCATGGGCAAGGGCGCGCCGCGTCTGCCCAACACATTGTTCCTGTCGGTCGCTGGCTGGGACAGCCCCCAGCAGCTGATCGTGCTGGATCTGGACGGCGTCATGGTCTCGGCCGGCAGCGCCTGTTCGTCGGGCAAGACCAAACCGAGCCGCGCCATCGTGGCGATGGGGCGGATGGATCTGGCCACCGGCGGCGTGCGCGTCTCCGGCGGCTGGGGCACGACCGAAGACGACTGGAAGACATTCGCGGCCGCCTGGGTGAAGGCCTGGTCGCGTCAGCGTGAGCGCGCCGCCGAGCGCGCCAAGGAAGTAGCGTAGAGACATGGCCGCCGTTCAGGAAACCATCGACGCCGTCGCCGCCCTCGAGAAATACGAGCACGGCTTCACGTCCGACATCGAGACGGAATACGCCCCGCGCGGGCTGAACGCCGACATCGTGCGCTTCATCTCCGAGAAGAAGGGCGAGCCGGAATGGATGCTGGAATGGCGTCTGGCCGCCTATGAGCGCTGGCTGGCGATGGAAGAGCCGACCTGGGCGGCGGTGAAATACGAGCCGGTCGATTACCAGTCGCTGTTCTACTATGCGGCGCCGAAGAAGAAGGACGGGCCCAAGTCGCTGGACGAGGTCGATCCGGAAATCCTCGAGGTCTACAAGAAGCTGGGCATTCCCCTGAGCGAACAGGCGGTGCTCGCCGGCGTCGAGGGCGCGCCCCGCTATGCCGTGGACGCGGTGTTCGACAGCGTCAGCGTGGTGACCACCTTCAAGGCTGAACTGGCCAAGGTCGGCGTGATTTTCATGCCGATTTCCGAGGCCTTGCGTGAATATCCTGATCTTGTGCGTCAGTATCTGGGATCGGTCGTGCCGGTCTCCGACAACTATTTCGCGGCCCTGAATTCGGCGGTCTTCTCGGACGGATCCTTCGTCTACATCCCGCCGGGCGTGAAATGCCCGATGGAGCTGTCGACCTATTTCCGCATCAATGCGAGCCAGACCGGCCAGTTCGAACGCACCCTGATCATCGCCGACAAGGGCAGCTATGTCTCGTATCTGGAGGGCTGCACCGCCCCGATGCGCGACGAGAACCAGCTGCACGCGGCGGTCGTCGAGATCGTCGCCCTGGACGACGCCGAGGTGAAATACTCGACGGTCCAGAACTGGTATCCCGGCGACGCCGAGGGCAAGGGCGGCATCTACAACTTCGTCACCAAGCGCGCGGATTGCCGGGGCGATCGGTCGAAGGTGTCGTGGACTCAAGTCGAGACCGGCAGCGCCGTGACCTGGAAATACCCGTCCTGCATCCTCAAGGGCGAGGAGAGCTCAGGCGAGTTCTATTCCATCGCCATCACCAACGGACATCAGCAGGCCGACACCGGCACCAAGATGATTCACCTGGGCAAGAACTCGAAGAGCAGGATCATCGCCAAGGCGGTGTCAGCGGGCAACTCGGACTCGACCTATCGTGGCTTGGTCTCGGTACACCCGAAGGCGACGGGGGTGCGCAACTTCACCCAGTGCGACAGCCTGTTGATCGGCGGTGACTGCGGCAGCCACACCGTGCCCTATATCGAGGCCCGCAACGGCTCGGCCCAGCTGGAGCACGAGGCGACGACGACCCGCCTGTCCGACGACCAGCTGTTCTACGCCCAGCAGCGTGGTTTGTCGCAGGAGGAGGCGGTCGCTCTGCTGGTCAACGGCTTCGTCCGCGACGTGATGCAGAAGCTGCCCATGGAGTTCGCCGTCGAGGCGCAGAAACTGGTGGCGATCTCGCTTGAGGGGAGCGTGGGGTGAGCCTCGCCATTCCGGCACTCGGCATTGCGCAGCGCCGCTTCACAGCGACCATCGCGCTCGCCTTGCTGGCGTGCGCCGCTCAGGTTCTGAGGTTTCAATATCAGCTGGTCGGCTCCGAAAACATTCACGCCGGGCTGATCGTTGTGCTTGCTGCGGCTTGGTTCATCGCTCTGATGCTCACCTTTCGGGCGGATTGGCGCTGGGGTCTCGCCGCGACACTGAGTGCTCCATTGGCTCTCATCTTCTTTGTTTGGATGGGCCTGATTGTTTACGCCTGCGCCGTGAAGGGCGCCTGCATATGAGTTCTGATAGAATGCTCTCCATCTCCAACCTCCACGTCTCCGTCGGCGACAAGCCGATCCTCAAGGGGCTGACGCTCGACGTTCCCGCCGGCGAGGTGCACGCCATCATGGGGCCGAACGGGGCGGGCAAGTCGACGCTGGGCTACGCCCTGTCGGGGCGGCCGGGCTATGAGGCGACCGAAGGCTCGGTCGACTGGGCCGGGCAGGATCTTTTGGCGCTGGAGCCCGCCGAGCGTGCAGCCAGGGGCGTCTTCCTGTCCTTCCAGTATCCGATCGAGATCCCCGGCGTCCCGGCCCTGACCTTCGTACGCACGGCGCTTAACGCCCAGAAGCGCGCGCGGCGTGAGGAAGAGGTCTCGGCGCCCGCCTTCCTGAAACAGGTCCGTGAGGCGTCGAAGGCGCTGAAGATGGACTTCGACATGCTGAAACGGCCGCTCAACGTCGGCTTCTCCGGCGGCGAGAAGAAGCGGATGGAGATCTTGCAGATGGCCCTGCTGGAGCCGTCTCTGCTGATCCTCGACGAGACCGATTCCGGCCTGGACATCGACGCCCTGCGGATCGTGTCGGAGGGGGTGAACGCCCTGCGCTCGCCCGACCGCGCCATGCTGGTCATCACCCACTATCAGCGGCTGCTCGACTACATCAAACCTGACCGGGTCCATGTGCTGGCCGCCGGCCGCATCGTCGCCTCGGGCGGCCCGGAACTGGCGCATCAGCTGGAGGCGGAAGGGTACGACAAATACCTTCCGCAGGCCGCTTGACCGTCCAGCCGAGAATCGACCTGACCGACGCCGCGACCTTCCCGTCGCGGCGAGTTGAGGCGTGGAAATACAGCGATCTGCGCCGGTATCTGCGCGAGGCGCCTGAGCCGTCGCCGACCACGGCGATCGGACCTCCGGGACCCTTCTACGACCTGGGCGGCGAGGCCATCGTCTTCGCCAATGGCCGCGCCGTCGGCGTCACCGACTTCATCGCCTCGGGCGACCAGACCCTGCGTCTGCGCTTCATCTCGAACGCCACCGGCACCGGCCACAGCGCTTCGGCCCGCGTCGTCGCGCGGCCGGGCGCGAACCTGTTGCTGCTGGAAACGCACGAAGGGTCCGGCTCGGCCTATGTCGCCCACAACCGGCTCGACATCGACGTGGCGGCCGGCGCCGAGGTCACCCGGATCGTCCTGATCGAGGAGCCGGAAGACGCCCTCTCGATCACCGACATCGACGTGAAGGTTGCGGCGGGCGGGACCTATCGCCAGACCACGATCACTACGGGTGCGAAACTTCAACGCCAGACCACGACCCTGAGCCACGGCGGCGAGGGCGCCGATGTTCGCATCGACGGCCTCTACGCCCTGTCCAGCGAACGTCACGCCGACCTGACCAGCGTGGTCCGCCATTACGGCCTGAACGGCGTCACCTCGCAACTGACCAAGGGCGTCGTTCGCGACACGGCGCGTGGCGTCTTTCAGGGCAAGATCGTGGTCGAGCGCGGCGCCGACGGCACCGATGCGCGGATGGGCCACCACGCGCTCATTCTCGGCGAACGGGCCGAGGTGGACGCCAAGCCGGAGTTGGAAATCTATGCCGACGACGTGCAGTGCGCGCACGGCAATACGGTCGGCAATCTGGACGAGAGCGCGCTGTTCTACATGCAGTCGCGCGGCATTCCGGCGGACGAGGCGCGGGCCCTGCTGACGCAGGCCTTCCTGTTCGAGGTGGTCGACCGGATCGAACACGAAGCGGCGAGGGAGGGGGTGCGGTCATGGCTGACGGAACGCCTCTGATTCCGCGCTTCGACGTTCTGGCGGCGCGGGCGCAGTTCCCGATCCTGTCGCGGACCGTGAACGGAAAACCGCTGGTCTATCTGGACAGCGCCGCCTCGGCCCAGAAGCCGCGCGCGGTGATCGACGCCCTGACGACGGCGATGGAAGGCAGCTATTCCAACGTTCACCGCGGGCTGCATACGCTGGCCAACGAAACGACCGAGGCGTTCGAGGCGGCGCGGGAAACCGTCGCCCGGTTCCTGAATGCCCCGAGCGCCGAACAGATCGTCTGGACCAAGGGCGGGACCGAGGCGATCAATCTGGTCGCGGCGGGTCTGGGTCAGACTCTGATCGCCGGTGACGAGATCGTCATCACCCAGATGGAGCACCACGCCAACATCGTGCCCTGGTCGATGCTGCGCGACCGGTTGGGCGTCGTGCTGAAATGGGCGACCGTTCGGGATGACGGGTCGCTGGACATGGCGGGCCTCGCCACCCTGATCGGACCGAAGACGAAGCTGGTCGCCGTGACCCAGATGTCGAACGTGCTCGGCACGATCAACGATGTCCGCGCCGTCGCCGATCTGGCCCATGCGGTCGGCGCGCTCGTGCTGGTCGACGGCTGTCAGGGGGCGGTGCATTGCAGTCCCGACGTGCAGGCGCTGGACTGCGACTTCTACGTCTTCACGGGCCACAAGCTGTACGGCCCGACCGGCATCGGCGGCCTGTACGGCAAGCGCGCCGCGCTGGAGGCCCTGCCGCCGTATCAGGGCGGTGGCGAGATGATCGGCACGGTGACCCAGGACAGGGTGACCTATGCCGCCGTGCCGCACCGGTTCGAAGCCGGGACGCCGCCGATCCTGGAGGCCATCGGTCTGGGCGCGGCGCTGGACTGGTTCATGGGCTTCGACCGGGCGGCCATCGCGACGCATGAGCGGGCGCTGTACGACCATGTCGTGGCGCGTGTGGCGGGCCTGAACTGGCTGCGGATCATCGGCGAGGCGCCGGGCAAGGGCGCGATCCTGACCTTCGTGGTCGAGGGGGCCCACGCCCATGACGTGGCGCAGATTCTGGACCGATACGGCGTCGCGGTGCGGGCCGGGACCCATTGCGCCGAGCCGCTGGCGGCACGATTTGGCGTCACGTCGAGCGCGCGGGCCAGCTTCGCCCTATATAACACCGTGGAGGATGCGGATGCCTTCGTGGACGCGCTGATCAAGGCGCGGGAGTTCTTTGTGTGAGCGAGATGGACGGAAAGATCAGCAGCAGCGAGACCTTCGCCGACACCTGGGCGGAGCCGCAGACGGCCGCCCTGCCGCAGGCCGAACTGGACCGGCTGACCGACGAACTGATCACGGCGCTGAAGACCGTCTATGACCCCGAAATCCCGGTCGATATCTATGAGCTGGGCCTGATCTACAAGGTCGACCTTTCCGACGACAAGGATGTGCTGATCGACATGACCCTGACAGCGCCTGGCTGCCCGGTCGCCGGCGAGATGCCCGGCTGGATCGAGGATGCGGTGATGAAGGTCGAGGGCATCAAGTCGGCCCGCGCGAACCTGGTGTTCGACCCGCCGTGGGATCCCTCCAAGATGAGCGACGAGGCCAAGCTGGCCTTGAACATGTTCTGATGACCGATCTTCAAACCACAGCCCGTCCCCGCCGCCCGCGCCCCAAGGTCGTGACCCTGACGGACGCCGCCGCCGAGCGCGTCCGCGAGATCATGGCCAACGCCGAGAAGCCCTACGTCGGGTTGAAGGTCGGAGTGAAGAACGGCGGCTGCGCCGGGCAGGAATACACGTTCGCCTATGCCGAAACCGTCGAGCCGATGGACGAGGTGGTCGAGGACAAGGGCGTCACCATACTGATCGATCCCAAGGCGATCCTGTTCTTGATCGGGTCCGAGGTCGACTACGAGACGTCGAAGCTGGCGTCGAAATTCGTGTTCCGCAATCCGAACCAGACCGACGCCTGCGGCTGTGGCGAGAGCGTCACCATCATCCCGGCCGCGGCTCTGGACGCCGACTGAATGATCCGCCTCGAAGGGGTGACCAAACGCTATCGCAGCGCAGCGGGCGAACGCGTGGCGCTGGACGCCGTCGACCTTCATGTCGCCAAGGGTCAGGTGTTCGGCGTGGTCGGTCGCTCGGGGGCAGGCAAATCGACCCTGGTCCGCACGATCAATCGGTTGGAGACCCCGGACGCGGGTCGCGTCTTCGTCGGCGATCAGGAGATCACGGCGATGAAGCCGGCGCAGCTGCGTGCCGCGCGCCGCCGGATTGGCATGATCTTTCAGCATTTCAACCTGTTGAACGCCAAGACGATCGCCGAGAACGTCGCCTTCCCGCTGAAGCTCGAAGGCCGTCCCGCCGCCGAGATCGAGCGGCGCACCTCCGAACTGCTCGACCAGCTCGGCCTGGCCGAACATGCGAAGAAGCATCCGGCCCAGCTGTCCGGCGGCCAGAAGCAGCGTGTCGGCATCGCCCGCGCCCTGGCCTGCGAACCCGACGTTCTGCTGTGCGACGAAGCGACCAGCGCCCTGGACCCCGAGACGACCGATGAGATCCTGAACCTGCTGGACGGGCTGAACCGCGACCTCGGCCTGACCATCGTCCTGATCACCCATCAGATGGAGGTGGTTCGCCGTGTCTGCGACCGGGTGGCGGTGCTGAAGGACGGGCGTCTGGTGGAGGAGGGGGCCACGGCCGACGTCTTCCTGCATCCGCGATCGCCGGTCACTCGGGCCATGCTGGCCGAGGGCGAAGACGGCGAGACCTATGACGCTTCCGTCGTTCCGGCCGGCGGGCGCCTGGCCAAGCTGACGTTCCGGGGCGGTTCGACCTATCAGCCGGAGCTGAGCCGCGTCGCGCGATCGGCGGGGGTGGACTATTCGATCCTGTCGGGTCGCATCAGCCGCATCCGGGGCGAGCCCTATGGCCAGATGGTGGTGGCCTTCACCGGCGGCGACGCCGATGCGGCGGTCGCGCAGCTGAATGCGCGCGGCGTCGTGGTGGAGGCGGTGTGATGGACTTCTTCGCCAACGTCGAGTGGCCCGAGATCGGCCGCGCCACGCGCGACACACTGTTGATGCTGTTCGGGTCGATGGCCCTGACCGTCGTGTTCGGCGTGCCGCTGGGCGTGCTGCTGTACCTGTCCGGCAAGGGGCGGCTGGCGGCCAATCCGGTGTTGAACGGGGCGCTGTCGCTGATCGTCAACATCCTGCGGTCCGTGCCCTTCATCATCCTGCTGATCGTCATGCTGCCGGTCACGGTGATCCTGGTCGGGACGTCGCTAGGCGTCGCGGGCGCCATCCCGCCCCTGGTTGTCGGGGCGGCGCCCTTCTATGCGCGACTGGTCGAGACGGCGCTGCGCGAGGTGGACAAGGGCGTGGTCGAGGCGACCCAGGCCATGGGCGGCTCGACCTTCCAGATCGTCACCCGCGCCCTGTTGCCCGAGGCCATGCCGGGCATCATCGCCGGCGCCACGGTTACGGCCATCGCCCTGGTCAGCTACACGGCGATGGCTGGCGTGGTCGGCGCGGGCGGACTGGGCGACCTGGCCATCCGGTTCGGCTATCAGCGGTTCCAGACCGACGTGATGGTCGTGACCGTAGTTCTGCTGCTGATGCTGGTTCAAATTCTGCAGATGATTGGCGACCGTCTGGTCGCTAGGGTCTCACATCGCTGACCTTCGCCCTCTGAAAGACTCCCCATGCTTCGACGCACCCTGATCCTGGCCGCCGCATCCCTGGCCCTCGCCGCCTGCGGGCAGGGCGCCGAGAAGGCGGCCGACGGATCCGCGCCATTGATCGTGGGGGCGACCGCCGTACCCCACGCCGAGATTCTGGAGTTCCTCAAGCCGACACTGGCCGCCGAAGGCTTTCCGATCGAGATCAAGGTATTCAACGACTACGTTCAGCCCAATACCCAGCTGGCTGAACGCCGGATCGACGCCAACTATTTCCAGACCAAACCCTATCTGGACGAGTTCAACGCCGCGCGCGGGGCTGATCTGGTCACCGTGGCCGGCGTGCATGTCGAACCGCTGGGGGCCTATTCGCGCCGGCACGATACGCTTGCGGCCCTCCCGGACGGCGCGGACGTGGCTATCCCGAATGACGCCTCCTCGATCGGGCGGGCATTGATTCTGCTGCAGACCGCCGGGCTGATCCGCCTGAACGATCCGACCGACCCGCTGCAGAGCCTGCGCGACATCGCCGAGAACCCGAAGAACCTGCGCTTTCGCGAGCTGGAATCCGCCACCCTGCCGCGGGTTCTGGACCAGGTCGACATGGCGGTGATCAACACCAACTATGCCCTCGACGCCGGGCTGAACCCGCGTGCCGACGCCCTGACGCTGGAGGGCGGCGACAGCCCCTATGTGAACTATCTGGTGGCGCGGCCTGACAACCGTGACGATCCTCGCCTTCAGGCGCTGGCGACGGCGCTGCGCAGTCAGGCGGTCAAGGATTTCATCGCCCGGAAATACGACGGCGCGGTCGTACCGGCAGCCTAGGCGGCGGCGATCCTGTCTGCCCGCGCGACCTCGTCCGGCGCCAGGACGTGTCTGGCGGGCGTGACGTCACGTCCGGTGGCCTCGGCGATCAGTTCGGCGGTCCGATCCTCGACGGCCGCTTCCAGCCGGCTCAGGAACTCGTCCTTGCCGAGGCCGGTCGGGATGGGATCGAGGAACTCCAGGGTCGCCAGGCCGGGGTGCTTTTCGTGGCGCTGCTGCGGCCAGAACAGGCCGAGGTTGGAGGCCAGCGGGACCACGACCATGTCGAAGTCCCGGTACATGTGCCAGACGCCGGAGCGATAGCGGAATTTCTCGCCGACCCTGGCGAGATGACCCTCTGGATAGATCAGGATCTTGCGGCCCTCGGGATGGGCGTCGGCGCCGCGCTGTTTCAGCGAATCGCGGGCGGCCCGACCGCCGCAGTTATTGACCACGATGGCCCCCAGCTTTCGCAACACCGTGCCCAGCAGGGGGAATTTTTCCAGATGGTCGCCGGTCACGAAGGCCAGATCGTCGAACTGGTCGTAGGTGGCGAACCCGTCGCCCCAGCTTTGATGCTTCGAGGCAATGATGAAGGACCCGCTGGGCAGCCGGTCCGTGCCGCGCACCTGAATGCGGATCCCGGCAAAGATGCGCATGGCCTGAACCATGCGGCGGACATAGCGGCGGATGACGAAGGCGGTCGCGTCACGGCCCGGCGTCAACGCGGCAAAGGCGGCGGTCAACCCGTAGCCGATGGACAGGAGCCAGTAGGCGATGGCGAAGGTCAGGCTGCGCATCCGGTCAGACTAGCAGACTGTTCGACGACCTTGGCCAGTCCGGCGTCGGCGGTCGGTAGGTCTGGTCAGGCGGCCTGTTCCAGCCGCTCGCCGTTGGTGACCCGGTTCCGGCCCCCGCGCTTGGAGGCGTACAGGGCCTCGTCGGCGCGATCGAGCAGGGACGAGCCGGTTTCGCCCGGGCGGCGCTGGGCCAGACCGGCGGACAGGGTGACGGCGCCCAGTTCGTCGTTGGTTGAGCGACGGCGGAGGGCGCGGGTGCCGACCTCTTCGCGAATCTGGTTCAGGGCGTCCTCGACCATGGCGGCGGTCTCGGTCGGGAAGATGATCGCGAACTCTTCGCCGCCGTATCGGGCGGCGACGCGCGGGGCCTTGGAGACCCGGCCGATCACGCTGGCCACATAGCGCAACACCTGGTCGCCGGTCTGATGGCCCCAGGTGTCGTTGAAGCGCTTGAAATGGTCGATATCGAGCACCGCCAGGGTCATCGGCTTGCGCGTCTGTTCCGACTGGTCGCAGGCGCGGAGCAGTTCCTCGTCGAAGGCCTTCCGGTTGGCCAGGTTCGTGAGCGCGTCGGTCATGGCGTCGCGGCGGACCTGTTCCAGGTGTTCGCGAAGTCGGGCGACCTCCTTGGTCGAGGTCTCGAGTCGTTTCTCGAGGGTGGCGTTCTCGGCCTGGACCTGGGTGGTGGCCTTGGTCAGCTTGGAGACGACGCCGAGCAGGGCGGACGGCTCGGTCGAGGATTCCAGATGCGCCGAGGCGCCGGCCAGGGTCTGGCCGTAGGCGGCCTGGGACCGCTGGGCCTTGGCGATGGCCTCGGAAACGGTCGAAAGTTCGCGGTTCAGGACGGCGCCGGCGTCGCGAATCTCTTCCGACAGGCGGCCGCGGGGCAGGTATTCGGCCGCCAGCATCTCGGCCGTGCCCTCGGTGAAGGCGTCGCCCGCGTCCAGCAGACGGGTCATCTCCTGGCCAAGGGCGCCGGTCGGATCGCCCAGATAGTGCAGCCACAGCTCGAAATTCAGCGGTGTCGGCCAGACGCCGGCGCGTTCCATTTCCTCGACGGCCCGGCGGGCGAGGCCAAAGGCTTCGGGACCGCGCAGCGTGGTCTGGACCTGTGTCGACATTCTGATTTCCCGACGGGCGTTCTTGAGGAGACGCTTACCCTAAAACCCTAGACCGACGTTCCGTAACGACGGGTTAAGCGGAGGCTTAAAAACGCCGCCGGGTCGAAAATATTCAACCCTTGAGGGTGACGGGGCGTCGCAGGAACGCGGGAACGTCGCCGCCGAAACCGGCGCCTTCGCGAGCGAGCGGCTGGTCGCGATCCGTGCGCCCGCCGGGCCGGCGATCGGCCTGCCGCAGCTGGGGCTCGGGCGCGGCCCGGGGCGTTTCCTCGATCGCCGGCGGCTGAACGGCCTCGGCAGGCGCGACGGGCGACGCCGTTTCGGCCGCTGCGGATTTGCTGGAGCGGCGGCTGCGCGTGCGGCGAGCCGGTTTCTCATCGGAGGCGGCGGGGGTGGCGATGGGGGCGTCGACGTCGGCGGCCACGCTTCCGGTTTCAATCTCGGGCCCGGCGACCGTCTCGGGCGCCGGGCGCTCGGCGCGGGCGCGTCCACGGGCGGGACGGCTGGCTTCGGCCTTAGGTTCCGGACGGGCGGCGGGACGGCGCCCTCCGCCCAGATTGGACCAGTCGATGTCCAGAACCAGCTCTTCGGGCTGCATCTTGATCAGCTTCATGACCTTGTCGAGCGACTTGTCGTCGGCCGGGGTCACGATCATGAAGGCCTGACCGGTTTTGCCGGCGCGGCCGGTGCGGCCGATGCGGTGCACATAATCGTCGGCGTGATGCGAGACGTCATAGTTGAAGACGTGGCTGACGTCGGGAATGTCCAGACCCCGCGCGGCGACGTCGGAGGCCACCAGCACCTTCAGTTCGCCGGAGCGGAAGGCGGCGAGCGTCTTCGTCCGCACCGACTGGTCGAGGTCGCCGTGGATCGGAGCCGCATCGAAGCCATGCTGTTTCAGCGATTTGGCGACGACATCGACCTCTGACTTGCGGTTGCAGAAGACGATGCCGTTCTTGACGTCGTCACGGCCGACGAGCGCGCGCAGGGCGGCGCGCTTGGTCTTGGGGTCCGAGGACGGGATGCGGACCAGATACTGGGTGATGGTTTCGGCCGTCATGGCGGGGCGCGAGGCCTCGATCCGCGTCGGATCCTTGAGGAACTGGGTCGTCAGGCGGGTGATCTCTGGCGGCATGGTGGCCGAGAAGAACAGGGTCTGACGCTTGGGCGGCGTCAGTTTGAAGATGCGCTCGATATCGGGAATGAACCCCATGTCCAGCATCCGGTCGGCCTCGTCGACGACCATCAGCTCGACGCCGGTCAGCAGCATCTTGCCACGTTCGAACAGGTCCAGCAGGCGGCCGGGGGTCGCGATCAGGACATCGACGCCCTTGTTCAGGGCCGCGACCTGTTCGCCCATGGAAACGCCGCCGATCAGCAGCACCCAGCTCAGCTTGGTGCCCTTGGCGTATTTCTCGAACGACATGGCGACCTGGTCGGCCAGTTCGCGCGTCGGGGCCAGAACCAGGGCGCGCGGCATGCGAGCGCGGGCGCGGCCCTTGGCCAGCCGGTCGATGAGGGGGAGGGTGAAGGCGGCGGTCTTGCCCGTGCCGGTCTGGGCGATGCCCAGAACGTCGCGGCCCGCGAGGGCGACGGGAATCGCCTGGGCCTGGATCGGAGTGGCCTCGGTGTAGCCGGTGTCGGCGACGGCCTGAAGCGTGGTGGGCGAGAGGCCCAGCTGGGAGAATTCGGTCATTTAGCCTTTGGGAGGGGGGCGGATGCGCAGGCGCATCGGCGGGGAACGGAAGGCCGCGCCAACCTCGGTGCGGCGGGGAAAACGGAACCGCCCTTGCTGTGGGCGTGCGGGCGGCGCGATTCGCCAGTCCTGTTCCAAACGTGGGGCGGATATAGAAGTCCCCACGCCAGAGTCAAGTATTCGATCGATTACGGCGCCGCTTGGCATTTTGTGAACGATCGTTAAGGTTTGCTGCGGGGATGGGATGCCGAAAGAGGTCTGAGGCATGAGGGTCATCAGCTGCGCCGTGGCGCTGGCCGCCATATTGGTCACACCCGCCGCCGCGTCGGCGGAGATGGACGACGCGTTCGACAACACGGTCGTGTCCCGCTACCCGGACGGCGGCTGGGTCAAACACTGGTTCAACCGCGACGGCACCTATGCGGCGGAGTTCTCCGATGGTCGCCGGCTGGCGGCGCATTGGCGGGTCGAGGGTGAACGAGTCTGTCTGAACGGTATTCGGCCGGCCTTCATGATGATCTCGCGTTTCTGCTCGCCCCTGATCTCGGCCGACGTGGGCGAGAGCTGGGTGTCGCGCGACCCTCTGGGGCGGCGGGTCCAGAACGTCCTGAGCCGCGGACGCTAGGCGCAGCGCGGACGCTAGGCGCAGCCCGGCGTCCTTCCGCTGCGAACGGGTATGGGAAGGGCGGGCGGCGCGTTCCGGACCCTCGTCCGGATGAGTGAGTTTGATTACCGTTTCGACGAAGGCTGAACGCTCCGCACGGAAGGTCTGACCGGGTGCTGTCGGCTCTGGACCGCGTTGCAGTCCCGAACCAGCGACGCTCTTAACGCCTTGCCGACTACAAGCCCCCGGCGGGAAGGTCGG
>JAHJOK010000078.1 GCA_018820205.1 Alphaproteobacteria bacterium | reverse complement strand
CTGCGCAACCTGACCTATCGGGTCAAGAAGAACCGCAAGGCTCACTATTCCCTGCTCGCCATCGACTGCCCGCCCGCCGCCATGGCCGAAGTCGAGCGTCAGCTCGGCATCAACGAGGACGTCCTGCGCTGGCTGACCGTCCGCGTCGAGGAACTGGACCTGGAGCTGTCGCCGCTGCTGGCCCGTCGTGAGCGCGAGCGTGAGCGCGACCGCGAGCGCACCCCGCGTGAAGACGCCGAAGTGGCCGCGTAAGGAGATCTGGAAACATGACTGACACCACCTCCACATCCGCCAACGTCCCCGGCACGCCAGCCGGTTCGGGCGGCGGCGGCCGTCGTCCCTTCAATCGTCGCCGCAAGACCTGCCCGTTCTCGGGTGAAGGCGCGCCGAAGATCGACTACAAGGACGTCAAGCTGCTGCAGCGTTACATCTCCGAACGCGGCAAGATCGTGCCCTCGCGCATCACCGCCGTGTCCCAGATCAAGCAGCGTGAACTGGCCAAGGCCATCAAGCGCGCCCGCTATCTGGCCCTCCTGCCTTATGTGGTGAAATAAGATGAAGGTCGTTCTGCTCGAACGCGTCGAGAACCTCGGCGCCATCGGCGACGTCGTCACTGTCAAGGACGGTTTCGCCCGTAACTTCCTGCTGCCGCGGGACAAGGCCCTTCGCGCCACCTCCAAGAACCTGGAGAAGTTCGAACTCGACCGCGCCGCCATCGAGGCCCGCAACGACAAGAACAAGGCCGAGGCCCAGAAGATCGCCGACAAGATCGACGGTCAGTCCTACGTCATGATCCGCCAGGCCGGTGAAACCGGTCAGCTTTACGGATCGGTCGCCGGTCGCGACGTCGCCGAGGCCGTCCAGGCCGAAGGCGGCAAGGTCGAGCGCAGCCAGATCTCGCTCAACACCGCCATCAAGACCCTGGGCGTTCACGAGGTCACGATTCGACTGCACGCCGAAGTCTCGGCGACGGTCAAGATCAACATCGCCCGTTCGGCCGACGAAGCCGAGCGCCAGGCCAAGGGCGAGGACGTGATCAAGTCCGCCTATGACGACGACCGCAACGCGGCCGCCGAACAAGCCGCCGACATGGTCGCTGGCGGCGCCGGCCAACAGGACGGTCTCGGCTCCGAGGCCTGATCGCCGGACTTCCTTCCGCCGATCTGCGGATAGAGATGTCAAAGGGCGCGTCCGCCGGGCGCGCCCTTTTTCATGTCCCGGGCCAACGTCGTTCCCTCGGCCATTTTTCCGCCGCCAAGCTGGAGTGACCTGCCTCTCGGAGGACGTCATGAAACATTTCAGGATTTCAGCGGCCCTGGCCGTATCCGTCGCCCTGATCGCAAGCGCGGCCCAGGCCATGACGGTGCAGGAGTTCCTCGCCGCCGCCGCAGGCATTCCGCGTAATCCGACCGCCATGCTTCGCTCCGATACCCGCCGGCTGATCGCCGAGGTGCGCGGTGCGGTGCGGACCGTGAACACCGAACGTGAGACAGCCGTCGCCGCCGGTCGTCCACCCGCCTTCTGTCCCCCCGCCGGCGCCCGCGTCAGCATCTCGCCCGACACTCTGCTGGCGCGCCTGAACAGCATTCCGGTCTCGCGCCGCAACATCAGCGTGACCCAGGCGATGCGCGAATGGATGGCCGACCGCTATCCCTGTCCGGCGGCCTGATCGTCGCCGAACTGATCCGTCTAGGGATTTTCCAGCGGTCCACAGCCGGGCCCGAACAGTCCACGAAAGCGGTCGCGTCCGGACCTGTCGCAGGGGCGTGTGACGGGTAAGCGTTAACCCGATGAATGCCCTTGCCCCCTTCAACGCCCCCGACCCGTTCGGGGCCGTCGCCATACCCTCGCTGCCCCATAACCTCGAGGCCGAACAGGCGCTGCTGGGCGCCCTGATGTTCGACAACGCCATCTTCGAGCGGCTGTCCGACCGGCTGCGCGGGTCGCATTTCTACGAGCCGTTCCACCAGCGCCTGTACGACGCGATCGAGGATCACATCCGCCAGGGGCTGCTGGCTGAGCCGACCATTCTGATGGAGCGGTTCAAACAGGACCCGGCCTTCGCCGAGTTCGGCGGCCTGCGCTATCTGGCCGACCTGATGGACCGCGCGCCGCCGGGAGCCAACGCGCCCGACTACGCTCGGGTGGTCTATGACCTGGCCCTTCGCCGCGACCTGATCCGCATCGGCGGCGATATCATCAAGGAGGCCCCCGATCCTGAAACGGCCGCCCTGGACCAGATCGAACAGGCCGAACTGACCCTGTATTCGCTGGCCGAGACAGGCGCGCCGTCGTCCGGCTTCGTCAGCTTCTCGACCGCCCTCGCCGGCGCCGTGGAGATGGCGGGCGAGGCCTATCAGCGGGACGGGAAACTGGCGGGTCTGGCGACCCATCTGGATGATCTGGACTCAAAGCTGGGCGGCATGCACCCGTCCGACTTGCTGATTCTCGCCGGCCGCCCCTCGATGGGCAAGACGGCTCTGGCCACCAACATCGCCTTCAACGTGGCCCGCAACTATCGCTGGGAACCGACGCCGGACGGGCGGAAGACGGTGTCGGGCGGCGTGGTCGCCTTCTTCAGCCTGGAAATGAGCGCCGAACAGCTGGCCATGCGCATCCTGGCCGATGCGTCGGGCGTGTCGTCCGACCGGCTGCGCAAGGGCGAGATCGATGCCTCCGACTTCGGCAAGGTCCGCGACGCCGCCATCGAGATCGGCGAAAGCCCCCTCTACATCGACGCCACCGGTGGCCTCGCCATCTCCAAACTGGCGGCCCGCGCCCGGCGCTTGAAGCGGATGGAACAGGGCCTGGACCTGATCATCGTCGACTACCTCCAGCTCATCACGGTGGGGGAAGGCAACGCCCAGAAGAACCGGGTTCAGGAGGTGTCGGAGATCACCGGCGGGCTGAAGGCCCTGGCCAAGGAGCTGAACGTCCCCATCATCGCCCTGTCGCAGCTGTCGCGTCAGGTCGAGAACCGCGAGGACAAGCGGCCCCAGCTGTCCGACCTGCGCGAATCCGGCTCGATCGAGCAGGACGCCGACTGCGTGATGTTCGTCTATCGCGAAAGCTACTACCTGGGCCGCACCGAGCCGCGCGAGGGCAGCGAGGAACATTTGAAGTGGCAGGAGGACATGGACCTGCTGGAACACCAGGCCGAGGTCGTGATCGGCAAGCAGCGCCACGGTCCCATCGGCATCGTGAAGCTCAGCTTCGACGCCGATACGACCCGCTTCGGCAACCTGGCCCAGGGTTCGAAATACGGAAACTTCCGCGATATTCCGGAGTAGGTCTCTCGTCACCTCCCTGTTCGCCGCTTGGCGAATGGGGAGGAGACAGCTCAATCAATCGTCCCTGTGGACGCGTTCGCGACGCTCGTGGCGTTCCTGGGCTTCGACCGACAGGGTCGCGGTCGGACGGGCTTCCAGACGGCCAAGGCCGATGGGTTCGCCGGTGTCCTCGCAGTATCCGTAGGAGCCGTCCTCGATCCGGCGTATGGCGTCCTCGATCTTGGAGATCAGCTTGCGCTGGCGGTCCCGGGTGCGCAGCTCCAGCGCCCGATCCGACGCCGACGATGCCCGGTCCAGCAGATCCGGATGGTTTTCCGTCTCGGCCTTCAGGTTGACGACGGTGCCCTTGGACTCGCGCAGGATATCGTCCCGCCAGGCCATCAGCTTGTGTTTGAAATAGGCCAACTGCCGCTCATTCATGAACGGCTCATCGTCGGATGGTCGGTAGGCGACCGGTTCGTCAGACGCGATCGAGGCCAATGCGGTCATCGCACTCACACTCATGAACAACGCCCCCCGTGGCGTAGGACGGCGTATAGGCAGGGTGGAGAGTCGGGGCAACCGCCATCGCGTGTCCGTGATCGCGGTGACGCTTCGATGCCGCGGTCAGCGTGACATTTCGTCCTCACCTCATTCCCTCAGGCCGGGAATAAGGCCCCTTTTCCGATATTTATGCTGCGTTGCGGCGAACTTCCGCCTTGGCCAATTCGACTGCGGCGCGCAGGTCGATCTGCTCCAGCAGGCCCGTCAGCTCCGCATCCGGGTCCTCCGGACGATCTTCGCGCAAGGTGCGGCCCAGGCGTTCCAGAGCGCCCTCGCCCGCCTCGCCGGACAGCATGGCCAGCTTCAGTTCGTCCAGTCGGTCCAGCAGGCTGCTGCCCCGGCGGACGGCGCGGCGCCGACGTTCCGTCGCGGTCTCGACCCCCTGCAGCGCCATCAGCGCCGAAACGCCCGCCAGCGATGAGGCCGGCGCGGTCGCCTGCGCAGCGCTGGCCGGAGCGGCGCCCGAGGCCTGGGACACCGAGAATCCGCCTGCCGAACGCGTCGGACGCGAACCGCCTGCGGCGGGCGCGCCGGATGGGCCGTTGACCTTCATGGGCGGAAACTCCGGAACATGGCCCACCATCGTCGGGCGAGGGTCACTGTTTGGTTAATGGACGGGCAGGAATTGCCGGGCCCGGCCACCGCGCACCACGTCGGATACTGATTTTGCTGCACTTTTGTCGCGGCATGATCTTCGCAGCGCCTGTTTCGAACCCTTGCGGAAAGCCGACCCTGTGCAAAAGTTTCTTACCGCCCTTCTGACCCCCCTCGCCCTCGCCGCCCTGATCGGCGGGCCGGCGGCGGCGCAGTCGCGCATCAAGGACATCGCCTCGATCGAGGGCGTCCGCACCAACCAGCTGGTCGGCTACGGCCTGGTGGTCGGTCTGAACGGCACGGGCGACAGCCTTCGCAACTGCCCCTTCACACGCCAGTCGCTGGAAGGAATGACCGAGCGGCTGGGCGTCAACATCCGCGGGACCAACGCCAACTCCAAGAACCTGGCCGCCATCATGGTGACGGCCGAACTGCCGCCATTCGCCACGCCGGGATCGCGGGTCGATGTCTCGGTCTCCAGCCTGTGCGACGCCAAGAGCCTGCTGGGCGGCACGCTGCTGGTCACCAGCCTTCAGGGCGCGGACGGCGAGGTCTATGCCGTCGCCCAGGGCTCGGTGCAGACCGGTTCGGTCTCCGGTTCGGGCGGGTCAGGGTCGTCGGTGACGCGCGGCGTGCCGACCGCTGGACGAATCGCCTCGGGCGCCACGGTCGAGCGTGAGACCGGCTTCAATCTGGACGGCATGAACGAGGTTCGCCTGACCCTTCGCAACCCCGACTTCACCACGGCCCAGCGGGTCGCCGCCGCCATCAACGCCACCTACCCTTCCAGCGCCCTGGCCGAGAACGGCTCGGTGATCGCCCTGCGCGCGCCCGGCCAGTTGGGCATGGCCGCCTTCATCAGCCGCGTCGAGAACATGCCGGTCGCCGTCGACACCCCGGCCCGGGTCATCATCGATGAGGTCAACGGCGTCATCGTGATGGGCGAGAACGTGCGGATATCCACCGTCGCGATCGCCCAGGGCAACCTGACCATCTCGGTTCAGGAGAACCCCCAGGTTAGCCAGCCCGCGCCCTTCAGCGACGGCCAGACCGTCGTGGTCCCGCAGTCCGACGTCACGGTGGAAGAAGAGCTGGGGCGCGAAATCCGGCTGGTCGACGGGGCGACGTCGCTGTCGACCCTCGTCAACGGCCTGAACGCCCTGGGCGTCTCGCCGCGCGACATGATCTCCATTCTTCAGGCCATCAAGGCGGCGGGCGCCCTGCAGGCCGACATCGAGGTGCTGTGACCATGAGCGATCTCGCCGTCTCCCCCGCCCTGCTGGCCTCGCCCGTCACCGCCCCCAACGCCGCATCCCCGCGCATTCGCGAGACGGCGGAAAAGTTCGAGGCGTCGTTCCTGTCCCAGATGCTGAAACCCATGTTCGAGGGCCTGTCGACCGACGGACCGTTCGGCGGCGGCGAGGCCGAAGGCACCTGGCGCGGCTTCCTGATCGACGAAATGGCCAAACAGACCGTACGCGCCGGCGGCATCGGCCTGGCCGACACGGTCGTCTCCGAAATGATCCGCATGCAGGCCGGCCAGACCCCGGAGACCATGGCCCCGGAGACCCTTCCATGACGTATGACCCCACCACCGCCACGGCCCACCTGCGCCGTCTGACGTCTCTGACGGACCGGCTGACGGCCCGGCTGGAGATGGAGACCGACGCCTTCGCCACCCGTCGCGCCCACGACGTCGCCGCCGGCCTGGCCGAGACGCAGGACCTGGCCAACATCTACCGCCGCGAGTCGGCCCAGCTGAAGGCGGCGCCCGGTCTGCTGGCCGCCGCTCCGTCCAGCGAGCGCATGGCCCTGATCAAGGCCACCGAGGCCTTCGAGGCCGTTCTGGCCATACACGGCCGCACGGTCGAGGCCGCTCGTACGATCTCCGAAGGTCTGGTCCGGACCATCGCGCAAGAGGTCGCCGGCGCGCGCGCCATGGGCACGGGATACGGGGCGACCGGCCATGCCGCCGGCGGCGACAGCCGGGCGGTGACGCTGAACCGGATGGCCTGACAAAGCGCGTTAACGACGACCTTGCGGTGAAGTTTAAGACATTCGGGCGCAGGGGATTTCTATGACGATCCGCACCCGCCTGATGGGCCTGGCCCTGGCTTCGGCAGACCTTCTGATTGAACTCGACCCGGACGGTCGGGTGGCGATGGCGCTCGGCTCGGGACCGGCCAAGACGCGACCTGCGGAGACGCTGGTGCACACGTCGTTGTTCGATCAGGTCGGAAAGGCCAGCGCGGCGACTCTGCGGCGAATGCTGGTGGAACTCGCGCCAGCGACCCGGTCGGCCCCGCTGGAAGTCCTGTTCAACGCCGACGAAGGCCGTGTGCGCCGTGCGTCGGTTCGCTTCTTCCTTTTGCCTGACCTCGCGCCAAACGTTTCCTGCGCCGTGACCTGGGAAGGCGTCGCCTACCGGCTGCACGACCCCGAGGCGCGCCGCGCCCTGACGTCAGAAGAGTTCTTGTCCCGCGCCCGCGACGTCCTGACCGGCGACCAGTCGCACCCCAACCTGTCCGTATCGTTCGTCGATGTTGATGGTCTCGCCGCTGCAGGAGGAGAGGCCGGGGAACGGCTGAACGCGCGGGTCGAAGCGGCGCTGCAGGCGGCCTCCCTGGACGGCGAAAGCGCCGGCCGGCTCGGTCCGGAGCGGTTCGCCATGCTGCGCGACCCGTCGGTCGACCACGATATCGGCGACGAGATGCGCGAGATCGGCCTGAGCGAAGGGCTGGAACTGGCTGTCAGAGCCTCCGAGGCCCGGCTTGATTCCGGCGCCGATCCGCTCAGCGCGCTGAGGGCCATGCGTTTCGCGGTCGAGGGATGCCTCAAGGAGGGAGGGCTGGAGCGGCCCGAAATCACCTTCACCGCGTCGCTGTCGAAAACGCTGAACGAGGCCCACGCCTTCCGGGCCATGGTTCGCGACCGCAGGTTCGAGCTTCACTACCAGCCCATCGTCGACCTGAAGACCGGGGCGGTTCACCATTTCGAGGCCCTGGCGCGATTCGCCGGAACGTCGGGACCGGCCGACACGATCCGCATGGCCGAGGAACTGGCCCTGATCGAGGGATTCGATCTGGCGGTCGCGGAAAAGGCCCTTTCCCGCCTCCGTCAGCGCGGCGCGGGACTTTTCAAGTTCGCGGTGAACGTGTCGGGCGCATCCCTCAGCGACGACCGGTATGTCCAGACCTTGCTGCGCATGACGTCGGGCCAGCCCGATGAGCGCCGTCGCCTGCTCGTCGAGGTCACCGAATCCGCCGCCCTGGCGGATGTCGAGGCCGCCGCCCGGCGCCTGAGCGCCCTGCGCGACGCGGGGATCAGGGTCTGCATCGACGATTTCGGCACGGGATCGGCCTCATACGACTATCTGCGCCGCCTTTCGGTGGACACCGTCAAGATCGACGGCAGCTTCGTCCGGAACCTGGAAAACGACGCGCGCGGCCGGACCATGATCGCTCATCTGGTCGAGCTCTGCCGATCGCTGAAGGTGGAGACCATCGCCGAGATGGTCGAGACCCAGGCCACGGCCGACATCCTGCGTTCTCTTGGCGTCGATCAGGGACAGGGCTGGCTGTTCGGAAAGGCGGAGGCCGAGCCGCGCACGATCCTGTCGCAGCAAGACCCGTCCGCCGCACGCCGCATGGGCGCCGTCGTCGGCTGGGGCTGACGCAACGCCGCTCGCCGTGCCACATTGGGCGACCGACAGGGAGGTCGCCTTGATCCGTTCCGCCACCGCGCTCTGCGCCTCCATCGCCGTCTCGGCGTGCGCCTCGATGCCGGCCGCCTCGGTGACGCCGCCGGACTTCACCCCGATCACAACCACGTCCGCGCCCCACGCCGCCCTCTATGCCGACTGCATCGCCCAGGCCGTCGCCGCCGACCGTTACGGCCGCGCCTATGACGAGGTTCACGTCGTGGTCTTCACCTGCGACGGCCGGCCCGCGCGGGTCTTCTTCGACGCCCTGGCCGACTGGAGCGCACGGACCGGGTCGGAAGTCGTCGTGGGCGATCGGACGATCCGGCCGACGACGCGCATCGAACGCGACCTGTTCGCCGCCGACTACTGCGAGCGGCGCGAGGCGGCCTACAGCTGCGCCGTCAGCCTGCGGACGGGCGAATTCGTCGCCGAGTGACAGCAGTTGGCGCCAGCGCCTTGATGTTCCCATATTGTTCTTGCTGAATCGTCACGATCAGTGCCCATATAGCGTTGTCGCTCCGGACCCCGTCCGGCCTCTCCGCGTTTCCGGACAGCATGACTGAAAAGCACAACTTCATCCGCGTTCGCGGCGCCCGCGAGCACAACCTCAAGGGCGTGGACGTCGATATTCCGCGCGAACAGCTGGTCGTGATGACCGGCCTGTCGGGCTCGGGCAAATCCTCGCTGGCGTTCGACACCATCTACGCCGAGGGCCAGCGCCGCTATGTCGAGAGCCTGTCGGCCTATGCGCGCCAGTTCCTGGAGCTGATGGGCAAACCCGACGTGGACCTGATCGAAGGCCTGTCGCCGGCCATTTCCATCGAACAGAAGACCACGTCCAAGAACCCGCGCTCGACCGTCGGCACGGTGACGGAAATCCACGACTATATGCGCCTGCTGTGGGCGCGTGTCGGTGTCCCCTATTCGCCCGCCACCGGCCTGCCGATCGAAAGTCAGACGGTCAGCCAGATGGTCGACAAGCTGGTCGCCCTGCCGGACGGCGAGCGCCTGCTGCTGCTGGCTCCGGTGGTGCGGGGTCGCAAGGGTGAATACCGCAAGGAAATCGCCGAGTGGCAGCGCACCGGCTATCAGCGGCTCAAGATCGACGGCGAGTTCTACGCCATCGAGGACGCGCCGACCCTGGACAAGAAGTTCAAGCACGACATCGACATTGTCGTGGACCGGATCGTCACCAAGGCGGGGCTGGAAAGCCGCTACGCCGACTCCATCCAGACCGCGCTGAACCTGGCCGACGGCATCGCCACGGCAGAATGGGCCAATGCGGAGGATGGTGAGGAACCGCGCCGGATCGTGTTTTCGGAACGGTTCGCCTGTCCGGTGTCGGGCTTCACGATCTCGGAGATCGAGCCCCGGCTATTCAGCTTCAACAACCCGTTCGGCGCCTGTCCCGTGTGCGACGGCCTGGGGGTCAAGCTGGCGTTCGATGCCGATCTGGTCATCCCGGATCGCGACAAGCATCTGCACAAGGGGGCGGTCGCGCCGTGGTCGCGGGGTCCGTCGCCGCTGTATACCCAGACGCTGCAGGCCCTGGCCCGCCACTACGGCTTCTCGATGGACGTGCCGTGGCGCGATCTGCCGGACAAGGCCCAGTCCGTGATCCTGCACGGGACCGGGTCCGAGAAGATCAAATTCGTCTATGACGACAACGCCCGCAAATACGAGGTGTCAAAGCCGTTCGAGGGAGTCATCCCCAACCTCGACCGCCGCTGGCGCGAGACCGACAGCGCCTGGGTGCGCGAGGAACTGGGCCGGTTCCAGTCCGAGACCCCGTGCGAGGCCTGCGGCGGCAAGCGGCTGAAGCCCGAGGCCCTGGCGGTCAAGATCGACGGATCGGATATTTCAGAGATCAATTTCCTGTCGATCTCCAAGGCCTTCCTGTGGATTTCGACGCTCGAGGAACGGCTGACCGAAAAGCAGCGCGAAATCGGCCGTCGCATCGTCAAGGAGATCAGCGACCGGCTGCGGTTCCTGAACAACGTCGGCCTGGACTACCTCAGCCTGTCGCGGTCGTCGGGCACGTTGTCGGGCGGCGAAAGCCAGCGCATCCGCCTGGCCTCGCAGATCGGCTCGGGCCTGACCGGCGTCCTCTATGTGCTGGACGAACCGTCCATCGGCCTGCACCAGCGCGACAACTCACGCCTGCTGGAGTCGCTGCGCGGCCTGCGAGACCTGGGCAATTCGGTGCTGGTCGTCGAGCACGACGAGGAGGCCATCCTGACCGCCGACTATGTCATCGACATGGGGCCGGCGGCGGGCGTCCACGGCGGCGAAATCTGCGCCCAGGGCACCCCGGCCGAGGTGCTGGCCAATCCGGAATCCCTGACCGGCAAATACCTCTCAGGCGAGCGCGAGATCGAACTGCCGCCCGAAGGCCGTCGTCCCGTGGACCGCAAGAAGATGCTGAAGATCAGCGGCGCGACCGGCAACAATCTGAAATCCGTGACCGGTGAAATTCCCGTCGGCCTGTTCACCTGCATCACCGGCGTGTCGGGCGGCGGCAAGTCGACCTTCACCATCGAAACCCTGTACAAGTCCGCCGCGCGCCGGCTGCACAACGCCAGCGACGCCCCTGCCCCGTTCGACCGGATCGAGGGGCTGGAGCATTTCGACAAGGTCATCGACATCGACCAGTCGCCGATCGGCCGCACCCCGCGTTCGAACCCGGCGACCTACACCGGCGCCTTCGGCCCCATCCGCGACTGGTACGCGGGCCTGCCGGAATCCAAGGCGCGCGGCTACGGCCCCGGCCGGTTCAGCTTCAACGTCAAGGGCGGCCGCTGCGAGGCCTGTCAGGGTGACGGGCTGATCAAGATCGAGATGCATTTCCTGCCCGACGTCTACGTCACCTGCGACGTCTGCAAGGGCAAGCGCTACAACCGCGAAACGCTGGAAATCGTCTTCAAGGGCAAGAGCATATCCGACGTTCTGGACATGACGGTCGAGGAGGCCGGCCAGTTCTTCAAGGCCGTGCCGCCCATCCGCGACAAAATGCTGACCCTCAGCCGCGTCGGCCTCGATTACGTCAAGGTCGGACAGTCGGCGACGACCCTGTCGGGCGGCGAAGCCCAGCGGGTCAAACTGTCCAAGGAACTGTCGAAACGCGCCACCGGCAAGACCCTGTACATCCTCGACGAGCCGACCACCGGCCTGCATTTCGAAGACATCCGCAAGCTGCTGGAGGTGCTTCAGGAACTGGTCGAGGCCGGCAACACCATCGTGGTGATCGAGCACAATCTGGATGTCATCAAGGTCGCCGACTACCTGCTGGACTTCGGTCCCGAGGGCGGCGACGGCGGGGGCGAGATCGTCGCGGTCGGCACCCCCGAACAGGTCGCGAAGAACGACAAGTCCTGGACCGGCAAATACCTCAAGGAGGTGCTGGACCGGCACGAGGCGCGCAGGAAGGCGCGCGTCGCGGCCCTGACTGAGAAGGCCCCGGCCTCAGCGAAAAAGACGCGCGCCAGGGCCAGCGCCTAGGCGCCGCAAAGGAGCGCGGACCTCTAGGTCCGCCCCTTGGCCTCACAAGACGGCGAACCTCCAGGTCCGCCCTCCCTAGGGGATCGCCGGCGTGTCCGGCTCCACGACCGGCTCGGGCGCGGCGTGCCGCGGAAACGGCCCGCGCATGACGACCCACACGCTGGCGCCCAGCAGGATAACGGTCGTGACCACGCTGGCCTCGGGTCCGAAGGTCGCGCCGGTCAGCCACCAGGGCGCGCCCTCGGTGGTCGTCAGGTCGACGAACAGCGGCGTCACGTCCAGCACATGGCCCGAGACCTCCAGCCCGAAACCCAGGCCCAGCAGCCAGTTCCAGGCCGCATGCCAGCCGCACACGCCCCACAACGACCCCTCGCGCGCGGCGTACAGGCCGATGAAGGTCCCGAACAGGACGATGTTCACGACGCCCAGCGCCAGCTCCTTGGTCGGCTCGGTATTGCCCGCATGGGCCAGGCCGAACAGCACCGCATTGACGATCAGGGCGATGATCAGGCCGTGGCGCGAGGCGATCAGCTGCATCAGCCAACCGCGAAAGACGATCTCCTCGGTCGATCCCTGGATGATGAAGCCGATCAACAGGGCGACGATGGGCAGAAACGCGGCGGGGACGGCCGCCGCCGCGAACGCGCCGCCGCCCTCGATCCGGTATCCGCCCGCGATGGCGATGATCCCGATCGTGGCCAGCAGGAAGGCCAGTCCGACGCCATAGCCGCGCGCGAACCGCATAAGCCCCTGGCCATTGAACCCGATCGTGCTCAGCGGACGCCGCTCGAACAGGATCACCCAGGCCATCAGCAGAACCGCGCTCAGGCCGAAGAAGACCACGAGCTGGTAGAAGTCGCCGACCCAGCTGGTCGCCTTGCCCGTCGCGTCCATCAGCCCCAGCAGGATCGCCGGATAGAGGCCGATCAGCGGCCCGACGAGCAGGAAGAACGCCGCCAGCACGACGGCGGCCACGCTCCAGGTGCGCCTGTGTCGCGCCGTCCTCGGCGCGTAGAGTTCACGTCCGGCCATCTCGATAAGTCTCCAGAACAGTCAGCGCCGCCTCACGCCTCCGGCAGGCCTTTCAGGTCACGATAGGCGGCCGAGAACGGGGCGTAGATCACCGCCAGCTGCAGTGCGGAAAAGACCGCATTGACGAGGCCCCAGGCGATCAGGCCCGGCCCCGCCGCCTGCAGGATCTGTTGCGTCGTCTGACCGTCGAACTCGGCCAGTTGCGCCATGCCGCCGCCCGTCGCCATGGTGATCGGCAGGGCGATGATCGTCCCCAGCAGGCTGACCAGCAACGACATGATCCCGGCGATGATGGCCATGCCCAGAAGCGGCAGGGTCTTGCCCTTCGTCAGACCGAAGGACTCAAACGGGGCGATGCGTTTTTCCGCGACCGTGACGGGAACGGCGAGGCTGAGACGGACCATCAGCCAGATGATGACGACGATGGCCGCAATGCCCAGCAGGATCCCCACCAGCCAGGCGAGGCCCTGACTGGCCTGCCCGGCCACGCCGGCGCCGATCCCGACGACGGTGAACAGGACCAGAGACGCCGCCCCGACCACGATGGCCAGGATCACGCTGACCGCCAGCACCCGCAGTTCGTCCCCGCCCAGGCGCATATAGCCAAAGCTCTTTTCAGTCGGCCGCAACACGGCCCGGGCGACTGCGGCGTTCAGCACGGCGCCCAGCAGCAGACCCAGCGGCGCGATCAGGCCCATGAAGCCGATATAGGTCTGGCCCAGCGCTTCCAGTTCCTGCGGTCCGGGCTGCGCGCCCTCCAGACTCTCGGTCGTCGCCATCAGCGTGGCCAGCGACCCGCCGAACAGCGCGAAGAAGGCGGCGAAGAACAGAACGTAGGCCAGCCCCCAGAAGACGATCGCCAGCGGATGACGCCGAACGATGCGGAACCCCTCGAAGGCGGCCTCGGTCGCTGAAAAGGTCATGGAATCCCTCCCTGGATCTTGCCTATGGCGTCTGTAGCGTATCCTCGGGGGCGGCGTCTTGTCCGATGTCCGGTCGGACAACAGGCGCGCCGTCCAGCAACTGCCGCGCGGCCCGCACGAAGGGCGCCGAAACCAGAGCCATGTAGGCGCCGTAGCCGAAGGCGAAGACCGGCACGGTCGCCGCGAGCGGGATCAACATCGGCTGTACGATGGGCATCAGATCCTGCGGGTGCTGGACATTCTGCGGCCAGGTCAGGCCCTGGGCGAAGAAGCCGCCGATCAGGATCGCGGCCACGACAAGAGCCAACGCGATGTAGCAGATCATGTAGATCAGCCAGATCAGGACATTCAGACCCAGAAGTTTCAGAACCTGACCCTTGGCGATGGTCCAGCCCTCGGCGAAGGCGAAGCGGCCCAGGATCAGGGTCGCCGGCGCGATCAGCGAAATCCGCGCCCAGCCGATCAGTGATGCGACGAAGACGACGAGGCCATAGATCAAAAGCGTGATCACCATGGTCGCCTGACCCGCCGCGTACAGCGCGAGCCCCAGACCCACGCCGATCAGGATCAGCAGCAGCAAGGCGACATACCATCCCACGAAACACGCCACCACGACGACCGCCACACGCACCTCGTCCATGCCCAGCCGCAGGAACAAAAAGCGGTCGCCGCGGTCCGCGTCCAGCGTCGCCCGCCCGGCGGCGGTGAACACGACCAGCATGACCAGGTACATGACGATCGTCAGCGCGTTCGAAACGAGCTGAACCTGGATCATCTCGCCGATGTAGGCCTCCATCGCCGCGTCGGCCTGCTCCCACGGCAGGTTGATCAGGATCGGCAGCAGCATGGCGTAGATGGCCGCCACCACCGCGATCATCAGCAGACCCCAGACGAACACCGCGAACGGCCTGCGCCGTATCAGCACAAGCGGCGCCTCGATCGCGTCGCCGAACGAAAAGGACGGCTTCATGGCTTCGTCTCCTCAGGAGTCCAGTATTCGAGCTGGCGGTAGGCGGCGCCCAGGAAGCCTAGGGTCAGGGGAAACTGCAGCCCGATCAGCCCGACGGTCCACGCCAGGCTCGCCGTCAGTCCCGAAATCACCCCGCCCCCGATCAGGACCAGCAGCACGATCTTGGGCAGGGCCGTGACGATCAGCCCGGCCAGCAGCGGCCAGAAACTGCCGTAGGCGATGCCCATACTGTTCAGCGACACCATCTGACGCCGTCCCAGGGTCGCGGGCGCAAACAGGGCCAGCCGCACGATCAGCAGCAGCGGAACCAGCAGCGCACCCAGCCCCAGCGCCGTCAGCAGACCCAGCTTCCACGGGGCGCCGACCCGGCTCCAGTCGCGCGCCTGGATCGCGGCCACGTCCAGCTCGGCCGTGCCGAAGATCGCCAGCACGACCAGCGACAACACGATCAGGATCATGGCCAGGAAGATCAGGCACAGCGCCGCTGCGCCCAGCAGGCGCGCCTCCGGTCGTCCGAACTGCAGGCCGAGAGGCCCCAGCCCCAGGGTGCGGGCGCCGGCGACGTCATCGGTGACGGCCAGCCGCGTCAGGGCGCCCACGGCGACCAGGGTCGCCAGCCCCGTGACCAGAATCCAGATCGTCGTCCAGAGGGCTCCGGTCATCGGGACGATCACGGGCGCCAGCCACGCGGCCAGACACAGCGCCAGCGCCCCGACGGCGCCGGACCACAGGCGCGGCAGCGCGCGCAGGGTCGCCCCCAGCGCAACCTGAAGATTCAGGCGTCGGTCGCCGACATCCCTGCGGCTCATCAAGCCCCCTCGCTGAGCGTTCGTCCCACCATAGCGATCGAAGGCGCGCGCCGACAGTCGCCTGCTGACGAACCGGCCGCGCGTGTCTAAGAAGCCGCATGAACACGCCTGCTCCCCCTGAAATCGCTCCCATCCACGTCATCGGCGGCGGTCTCGCCGGGTCGGAGGCCGCCTGGCAGATCGCCGAGGCCGGCGTGCCCGTCGTCATCCACGAAATGCGCGGCGTGCCGGGGATGAAGACCGACGCCCATCATACCGATGGGCTGGCCGAACTGGTCTGTTCCAACTCGTTCCGCTCGGACGACTGGGAGCACAACGCCGTCGGCCTGCTGCATGCCGAGATGCGGGCGCTGGGTTCGATCATCATGGCGTGTGCGGACGATCACATGGTCCCGGCGGGCGGGGCCCTGGCCGTCGATCGCGACGGGTTCTCGCAGGCCGTGACGGACAGGCTGCACGCGCATCCACAGGTCACCGTGGTTCGCGAGGAGATCGCTGGCCTGCCGCCGGAGGACTGGGACAATGTCATCGTCGCCACCGGACCCTTGACGTCTCCGGCCCTGGCCGACGCCTTCCTGTCGCTGACGGGCGAAGAGAGCCTGTCGTTCTTCGACGCCATCGCCCCCATCGTCCACGCCGAGACGATCGACTTCGACATCGCCTGGCGACAGTCGCGCTATGACAAGGAAGGCCCGGGGGGGGGACGCCGCCGCCTACGTCAACTGTCCGATGACCAAGGACCAGTACGAGGCCTTTATCGACGCCCTCATCGACGGCCCCAAGGCCGAGTTCAAGGACTGGGAGCACGTCCCCTATTTCGACGGCTGCCTGCCGATCGAGGTGATGGCCGAACGGGGCCGGGAGACGTTGCGGCACGGCCCGATGAAGCCGGTCGGCCTGACCAACCCCCGCGATCCGCTGGTCAAGGCCTACGCCATCGTCCAGCTGCGCCAGGACAACGCCCTGGGCACGCTGTTCAACATGGTCGGCTTCCAGACCAAGCTGAAGCATGGCGCGCAGGCCGAGGTGTTTCGCATGATCCCCGGCCTGCAGAACGCCCAGTTCGCACGGCTGGGCGGCCTGCACCGGAACACCTATCTGAACTCGCCCCGCCTGCTGGACCGCCAACTGCGCATGACGTCGATGCCGCGCCTGCGGTTCGCCGGTCAGGTGACTGGCGTGGAAGGCTATGTCGAAAGCGCGGCCACCGGCCTGCTGGCCGGTCGTCTCGCCGCCGCCGAACGGCTGGGTCGCACGCTGGACGCCCCGGCCGCCCACACCGCCATCGGGGCCCTGGTCGAACACATCACCGGCGGCCATCTGGCGGGATCGAAATTCCAGCCGATGAACATCAACTATGGCCTGCTGCCGCCGCTGGAGGCGCCCAAGGTCGACGAGGCCGGGGTCAAGATCCCGCTGAAGGAACGGGGGCGCGCCAAGAAGCGGCTGATGAGCATTCGGGCGTTGCGCGAACTGGAGGCCTGGCGCGACGCGGCCTGATCGGACCCGGCCCCAGCCTTATTCGACCCGGCGCGGCGCGAACCAGCCCGCCTCCGATCGCTGCACCGTGCCGGCCACGGCGAGGATCGCGAGGGTATCCGCCACTCGGGTCTCCATCCGCCGCCCGCGACGCAGTCCCAGTCGGCCCACCAGCACCCCAGGCTCCACCGGTCGACCGACCGTGCGCAGGGTGCGGATGATGGCGGCGGTCATGTCCTCCGGCCGCACCAGCGACGCCGGCGCCAGGGTGGTGCGCAGGTTCGCCTCCAGCTGGGTCGGCATCGCCGGACCGCGCCGGCCCGATTGAAAGCCGGGTCGCAGATGGCGGATCAGACCCGCCGTCTCCTCCGCTGCCCGTTGGGCGTTCAGCCTCCGCAGCCGCTCCAGCATCTGCCCTGCGCCCGGTCGATCGACCCAGCCATAGGCCGCCTCCACACAGCGATCGATCCGGTCGTGCAGATGGTCGATCACCCCGACGCAGCCGACATCGAAAACGCGCCGCTCCGGCTCGGACAGGTCCTCCCCGCGCCTCCAGCGTTCGCGCACGTTGTAGAGCCCCGTCAGCGTCAGACCTTCGGGCCTGGCCAGGGCGCGCTCGCGCACCTGCTCCAGTTCCTCGGCCAGGGCGCCGATCTCCACGGCCTGGGGCTCGGTCAGGTCGGGGAACGGAAAGGCGTCGAAGCAGACGCCCTTCACATAGACCGCGTCGCCGTCATAGACCCCGATCCGCCCGCAGTGCGCCGCGAACCACAGCGTATGCGCGCGCGACGACAAGACGCCCAGGATGGCCGGATCGTCGCTGGCCACGACCACCAGCTTGTTGTCAGGCAGGACATCGGCGTCCAGAAACCTGAACCAGCGATGCTTGGCGGTTTCGGCGGTGGCGATGTAGCGAGGCAGGCCCTCCAGCGCCGCGCGCAGTTCCCGCCGAGGCTCTCCGAACAGCCACCAGTTACTGCGATAGGCGGCGCGATTGTTGCGATCTCTCGCAGCCTTCACCGTTTCCAGCAGGTGCTGGAAGAAGCCGGGATGCAGCCGCCGAGCGTCGGCCTCGCCCTGGCCGAAGAAGTCGATCGCCATCAGCCCGCGCGGACGGTCCGCCAGATCCCGTCCATTCCTGTAAGGGCGGGCGGGATTGGGCGCGCCGGGCGCGGACTGTTCCAGCAGCGCCTGCGCCCGGGCCGGAGCGACCGCGAAGCCCGCGCCCATCAGCTGGACGCCCCGGGAACAGAGGCCTTCATTGCTCCTCAGGGGCGCGACCGCCGCGCCGTTGTCGAGGGCAAGGTCCGCGCCGATGACGCCTGTTCGTTCCTCGACGATCACCTGGGGCGTCTCGGTCTCCAGCCCGCTTTCGCGCACCACCCGGCCCACGCGCCCGGCGCCGGTCGCTTCCCCGCGCTCGGCGACGCTCATGGCGATCCTCACGGCCGCGCTCGAGCCGCCCTTGATCCACGGATGGTCGGCGATGGCGAACACCAGACGGACGGGCGGGGCGCCGTCCAGATGTCGCTGAATGACCCGACGCGAGAAGGTCTGGACGATCGAATTGGTGGTGATGAAGCCGAAGCGGCGAAGACGCGATCCCCTTCGCGTCAGGGTCTGGGCCGCCATATCCCACCAGACGGTGACCAGATCGGCCGATCGGAACCGTCCCTGGCGACTGGCCCATAGGGCATCGACATAGCCGTCGCCCAGTTCGCGCCTCATGTCCTTGGCCCCCATGAACGGCGGGTTGCCGACGATGAAGTCCGCGTCTGGCCATTGCGCCGGCCTCGGATTGACGAAACGCACGACCTCGCGGCCATCCTCCTGGTCGAACAGACCGCCCGAAGTGGTCCGCAGGGCGCGCCGGGCGGTGGCGTCGTGATCCATCTCGATCCGATCCCAGTCCAGGATGGCGTCGGCGCAACGGATCGAACCGGCGTCCTTCAGTATGGGCTCCGTCGGCTTGGCGTCGCCGAAGGTCCGGAAATGCCACTGAAGATGCCCGATCCACAGCACCATCTGGGCGATGGCGGCGGCATAGCGGTTCTTCTCGATCCCCAGGAACTGTTCGGTCGAGACCGAATGACTGGCCAGATCCAGCATCCCCTGCCCGTCTCCGACTTCGACCAGGGCGCCCAGAACCTCGCCTTCCAGTTCCTTGAGCATCCGCATCGCGACGTACAGGAAGTTGCCGGTCCCGCAGGCCGGGTCCAGCACCCGCAGTCGACAGAGTTTGAGATGGAAGTTGCGGATCATCCGCTGGGCTTCGCGCGCGCGACCGCGATGGTGCAGGTCGATGGCGATACCCTCGATCGTCTCCCAGTCCTCGCGGAGAGGCTCGATGATCGTCGGCGCCACCAGCCGCTCGACAAACGCGCGGGGGGTATAGTGGGCGCCCAGTTCGGACCGTTCACGCGCGTCCAGCGCCCCTTCCAGCAGCGAACCGAAAATCGCCGGTTCGACCGAGGCCCAATCGCGCCCGGCCGCCTCGATCAGCGCTTCCAGTTCCTCGTCGTTGATCTGGATGGGCGCGACGTCGCGAAATAGACCGCCGTTGAAACGACGCAGATCCTGGCGCACGGCGGCGCAGTGGCCGCCGGTGTCCATGTGACGAAAGAACTCGGCCGCGCCACGGTGGAAATTCCCCGCATCGCCGCGATAGGCCTTCAGTAGCTCCAGGAATCCGCGTCGCTCGATCAGGCCCACGCTATCTGCGAACATCGCGAAGATGCACTGCATCACATACAGCGCCGTCCTGCTCGCATGGGCGTTGACCGCGACAGGGTCGGCCGCGTCAGGACATCGACCGCCGATCGATCGGACCAGCCACCCCAGCCGCGCCGCGATATCGGTCGTCACCTCCGCGACCCGTCGGGCCGGGTCCAGACTCATCGGATCGGTCCAGATCGCCGCCAGCATGGCGCGGACTTCCGGATCGTCGAGGTGGGCCAGGGAAATCCGCTGGCGAGCCCGATCCGGGAACGGGGTGTAGGCCTTTCCCTGTCTGGCGAAGTCGGACCACAGCTCGATCGATCGGCCGACATCGACGACGATCAGGAACGGCGGCCATTCGTCCAGCGCCTTGGCGTAGTTCTCGGCCTGGCGCTTGGCGGTCCGCATCAGTCCCTCGACCTGCCCGACCGGCGCCCCACCCGCATCCGCCCGGGCCGCACCGGCGCCGACCCGTTTGGCGGACTGTTTCGCCTCCAGCACAAAACATCCGCGGCGATAGCAGTCGATGAAGCCCGGATCGGACGTGCCGTCGTCGTGGGCGAACAGGACGCGGCGCTCGAAACAATAGTCCGGGTCGCCGGTCCGCTCCTCGTCCGGCGCCGGCACGCCCAGAAGGGCGCACAGCTGGACGATGAAGGTCTGGTAGTGCGCGCGCTCGCTGATCAGCCGCGGCGACCAGTGTGCGGCGAAGGGCTGGATGTTCACGGTCGTATCTCCCCAACCAAGAGGAGATTAGATCGGCATCATATCAACCAAAACGTGTATTTCTACTGGACCTCCATCAAGGCGCCTGGAGTTCTGCCTTCCTCAAGTCCTGCAGGTGGGCGGCGCCGGTGCAGAAACAGGCGGTGCGCAGTTGACGGATCACCTGCTGGAAATGAACGACCACCGCATCCGTGGACACCGTGGCGGCCATCAGCACCCCCGCCGCCTGCCCGACGATGTCCGCCCCCAGCCGGATGGCCTTGGCGGCGTCGACCCCGTCGCGAACGCCCCCGGAACCGATGATGAGCGTGTCCGGGCAGGCCGCCCGAACGGCCGGGATCGCCTGGGCGGTGGGAATGCCCCAGTCGGCGAAGGCCAGAGCGTGCGCCTTGTCCGCAGGGTCGGTCGCGCGCTCGCCCTCGATCAGCCCCCAGTTGGCGCCGCCGGCCCCGGCCACATCGATGGCCGCCACGCCCATTTCCACCAGCCGCCGGGCGGTCCGCGCCGACAGACCCGCGCCGGTCTCCTTGACGACCACCGGTGCGTCCAGCCTGCGGACCAGGGCCTCCAGCGCCGCCCCGACGCCCCACCAGTCCCGGTCGCCTTCAGGCTGACAGGCCTCCTGCAGCGGGTTCAGGTGGACGATCAGGGCGTCGGCGCCGATCATGTCGATGATCCTGCGCGCGCCATCGATCCCGAACCCGCGCGTCAGTTGCGCCGCGCCGATATTGGCCAGGATCGGCGTGTCGGGCGCCCGGTCGCGCAGGGAGGGGGTCAGGCCCTCGTCGGCGTCCCCTGCCCACGCCCCGCGCTGCGAGCCGACGGCCAGGGCGATGCCCAGCGCCTGGGCCGCCTCGGCCAGATGGGCGTTGATCGCCTCGGCGCGCGTCGGGCCACCGGTCATGGAACTGATCAGCAGCGGCGCCTTCAGACGCCGGCCCAGAAAATCCGCTCCCAGGTCGATCTTGGCGTGGTCTAGGTCCGGCATGGCCTCGTGCACGAACCGCACCGCGTCGAAACCGGCGTCGTGCGCATGACGGCCGGCGCCCGACAGGACGACATCCAGGTGCTGGTCCTTGCGGTTGCGGATCGGGTCGTCGGTCATGACCCATGTCTAGCGACGCGCGCTTGCTGTTGGAACCACGCAAAGCGAGGCGTAAACTCCCAGGATGCTTCCCCTGTGGTTCACCCTGACGGCCGTGGCCGCCTTCATCGCGATGGAGGGCGTCGCCTGGTGGACCCACCGCTACATCATGCATGGCCGGCTGGGCTGGATCTGGCATCGCGACCACCATGAGCCTCACGACAAGACGTTCGAGATCAACGATCTGTATAGCGTCGTCGGCGCCGTCGTCGGGACCGGCCTGTTCGTCCTGGCCTGGCTGACCGGCCTCTGGTGGGTGCGCGCGATTGCGGTGGGCGTCACCGCCTATGGCCTGGTCTACGCCTTCGTCCACGACGGACTGGTGCATCAGCGCTGGCCATTTCACTGGATGCCGAGAAACGGATACGCCCGCCGCCTGGTCCAGGCGCACAAGCTGCATCATGCGGTCCGGACGCGTAAGGGTGCGGTGTCGTTCGGCTTCGTCTTCGCGCCTGACCCCCACCGTCTGAACGCCATCCTGAAATCGCGGCGCACCGGCGAGGCCAGGTGACCCGCGCTCGCCAGACCGCCATCGGCCTGTCCCTGGCCGCTCTGATCATCGGCGGGTGGTTCGCCCTGCATGTCTGGGGCGTGTTCTTCCAGCCGTTGAGTTGGCCGGCGATCGCGGTCGCGCCGGTGCTGATCCTGACCCAGAGCTGGCTCGGCGCCGGCATGTTCATCGTCGCCCACGACGCCATGCACGGGTCGCTGGCGCCCGGCCGCCCGCGGCTGAACGCCGCTATCGGCCAGCTGTGCGTCGGGGCCTATGCCGCCTTTTCCTATCGCCGCCTCAACACCTGTCATCACCAGCATCATCGAAGCCCCGGCAGCGCCGAGGACCCCGATTTCCACGCCGACAGGCCGGAGGCGTTCGGACCCTGGTTCCACGCCTTCTTCACCCGCTATTTCGGCTGGCGCGAGTTCGCGATCGTGGCCGCCGTCCTGGCGACCTACCTGTTCGTGCTGAAGGCGAACCCGCTGAACCTGTCGCTGTTCTGGGGTCTGCCCGCGATTCTCAGTGCCCTTCAGCTGTTCGTGTTCGGCACCTGGCTGCCGCACCGCCATCACCGGTCCGGACCGGATTTCGCCGACCGTCACAACGCCCGAACCATCCCGATGCCGTGGATCGCATCGCTGCTGACCTGTTTCCATTTCGGCCTGCATCACGAGCATCACCTGTCGCCGACAACGCCGTGGTGGCGACTGCCGCAGATGCGACGCCGCTAAGGCTTGCCATTTTTTGCCATCGCCCTAGCTTGTCTTCATGGCCACGATGAACATCTCGCTCCCCGACAGCCTGAAGGCGGACGTCGATAGCCGGATTTCAGAGGGCGGATACGGGACAGGCAGCGAGTATGTGCGCGACCTGATCCGCCGTGACCTGGACCGCCAGGCTCTGCGGCGACTGCTTCTCGATGGCGCGGCGTCGCCCCTTGATACGCAGCCGCACGAGGACTGGGTCGAGTCGTTGAAGGAGCGGGTCCGGACCCACGCAGGTTGAGAGCCCGCGCGATCGAGCGTCATACCCGGGCACGGGAAGACGTCCGATCCGCTCTCGACTTTTATCTGGTCGAAGCTGGGGAAGCGGTCGCGCTGGCCTTCATCGAAGCGGTCGACACTGCATTTCAGCACGTCGCCGAAATGCCGATGACCGGATCATCGCGACTGGGCCAGGAAGTCGGCCTGCCGGGTCTTAGGTCATGGCCTCTGAAACGCTTTCCGTACCACGTTTTCTACTTCGACCACGGCGATCGCATCACAGTCTGGCGAGTGCTGCATTCACAGCGTGACCTGCCGAAAACCCTGTCTGAACCTGGCTAGACCCGCGTCCACAACGCCGGTCTGGGCGGCGGCGCCTTTCCGCTATCCAGGGTCTGGGTCCACACCGCGATCAGCGCCCCGCGTCCGAACAGCCACAGCTTCATGGCCTTGCCGACCGACACGCGTGATTTCCACACGCCCGGCCCGCGCCGACGGACCTTTCGGCCGATCTCGCGATAGACGCCCCGTGCCGCCGCGATAGCCATCGACGACCGGAACGGCAGACCCCGCAGACCGTCACGGGCGCTGTCGTAATAGGGCTCGGCGGTCGCCAGAAGTCGTCGCGTGACGTCATGCACCGCCGCCCGATTGGCCGGATCGGCCACGGCCTCCGGCGTCCCCGCCACCCCCGCCTCCACCAGCCAGTCGGCCGGCAGATAGACGCGGCCGCCCTGCGCGTCCTCGATCACGTCGCGCGAGATATTGGTCAGCTGGAACGCCAGCCCCAGGTCCTGTGCGCGGCGCAGAACCTCGGGATCGGTCACGCCCATGACCCGCGCCATCATGACCCCGACGACCCCCGCGACGTGCCAGCAATAGGTCATGACCTCGTCCAGCGTGCGATAGTCGCGGTGCTGCACGTCCATGGCGAACCCGTCGATCAGGTCCAGCGCCCAGCGTTCGGGCAGGCGGTGACGGATCGCCACCCGCTGAAAGGCCGCGAAGGTCGGGTCCGGCATCGGTTCGCCCGTCATCGCCCGGCGCGTCATGTCATACAGCCGCGCCAGTCGTCGCTTCTGTTCGGCGACGCTCAGTTCCTCGTGGCCGAAGCCGTGGTCCTGTCCGTCGATCTCGTCGTCACAGGCCCGGCACCAGGCGTACAGCAGCCAGGCGTCTTCGCGCACGGCAGGATCGAACAGCCGCGACGCCGAGCGGAAGCTCTTGGACCCCTTGGTGATCGAGGCTTTCGAGGCGGCGAGGACGGCGTCGGCGGTCATCTTGCCCGCTTCCCTGAAGAGGCCGCGGCCTGCTCCAGCATCAGCCCCGCCGTGGCCTTGGCCGAGCCGACCACGCCGGGAATACCCGCGCCCGGATGGGTGCCGGCCCCGACGATATACAGGTTCGAGATGACGTCGTCGCGGTTATGCGGCCTGAACCAGGCGCTCTGGGTCAGGATCGGCTCCAGCGAGAAGGCCGAGCCCAGGTGGGCGTTCAGGTCGTCCTTGAAATCCTGAGGCGTCCAGATGCGGGTGGTGACCAGATCGCGACGCAGGTTCGGGATGTACCGCTCCTCCAGGTAATCGATGATTTTCTCACGGTATTCCGGCCCCTTGACGGCCCAGTCGATGTCGGCGGCCCCCAGGTGCGGCACCGGCGACAGGACGTAGTGGCTCGACATCCCCTCGGGGGCCATCGACGGATCGGTGGCGCACGGCGCATGCAGGTAAAGGGAAAAATCCTCGGGCAGGGTCGGCCCGGCGAAGATCTCGGAGATCAGTTCGCGATACCGCGCGCCGAAACAGATCGTGTGGTGCGCCAGTTGCGGCTGAGGCTTCGACGTGCCGAAATGCAGCACGAACAGCGACATCGAGAACCGCTTGGATTTCAGCGATTTCGCCTTGGATCTTCCACGCGCGCTTTGCCCCAGAAGGGCATCGTAGGTGTGGACCACGTCGGCGTTCGAGGCGACCATGTCCGCCGGGACGACCTCTCCGCCCTCCAGCACCACGCCGGCGGCCCGGTCGCCTTGCATGTCGATCCGTTCGACCGGAGCGTTCAGGTGAAGATCGCCGCCCAGATCCTGGAAGAATTTGACCAGTCCGCCGATCAGGGCGCCCGTCCCGCCGCGCGCGAACCAGACCCCGCCGCGCCGCTCCAGCGCATGGATCAGGGCATAGACGGAACTGGTCTTGAACGGGTCGCCGCCGACCAGCAGCGTATGGAAACTGAACGCCTGGCGCAGATGTGGATCCTGCACATAGCGCGCCACCATGGCGTGGACGCTGTTCCAGCTTTCCAGCCGCGCCAGTTCGGGCGCCGCCTTGACCATCGACCAGAACGACTGGAACGGCACGGCGCCCAGCTTCAGATAGCCTTCCTGATACAGGTCCTCGGAATACTGGTGAAAGCGGTTGTAGCCCTCGACGTCCGCCGGGTTGAAGGCCGCGATCTGGCGCGCCATCGCCGCCTGGTCGTCGTTGTAGTCGAACGACGCCCCGTCTTCCCAGCACAGCCGGTAGAAGGGATCGACCGGCATCAGCTCGACATAGTCGGACAGTTGCGAGCCCGTGCCGTCGAACAGTTCGGTCAGACAGGCCGGGTCGGTGATGACGGTGGGGCCGGCGTCGAAAGTGAACCCCTGTTCCTTCCACACGTAGGCGCGGCCGCCGGGCTTGTCGCGTTTCTCGACCAGGGTGGTGTGAACCCCGGCGCGCTGCAGCCGGATGGCCAAAGCGATGCCGCCAAAGCCGGCCCCGATCACCACCGCCCGTTTCGTCGCCACGTCTCTCATGCGTTTGATCCCTGACCGGACTCCCGAAGCTGCTTCAGCGCCAGACCGATCGGCACCGGCGGTTTTCCCGCCAGGATGCGGGCCTTGTCCAGCGTCGTGCTGCGTCCCGCGTAAAAGCGCCGCACCAGAGGTTCCGGCAAGCCGTAGAAGCGCTTCAACACCCGCCAGCGTTCCCCGGGCTCGGCCGCGCGAAACAGCATCCGGTCCAGCAGGCGATAGAAGGCCCGGTCGGCCCACACCGTCCTGGAATGACGCTCGGTCAACCGACGCAGCCCGGCGGATGACAGGTCGTCGGCGCCCGCGATCAGCCGCGCGGTCACGACGGCGTCGGGCAGGGAATAGCCGGTCGTCGGATGGAACAGGGCCGCCGCCAGCCCCGCGCGCGCCACCGGCGGTCCCTCGGCCCAGAAGGCGTCGATATCGCCGTCCAGCGCGATCGGCAGGATGCCTTCCTCTTCGCCCGCCACCGCCTCGACCGTCCAGCCGCGCGAGAGAATGTAGGAGTCGATACGCCGCCCCAACGTCTCGCGGTCCAGTCTCGGCGCGTCGATGTAGCGGGTGTCCTCGACCAGCACGGTGCGGTCGTCGAACGGCAGCAGATAGATGAACCGGTAGCCGTCCTCCTGGCTCACCGTCGCGTCCATGATGGTCGGACGTGTCAGGCCGTGCGGCAGGGTCAGACGCACCGTACGGCCGACGAACACCTGCCACCCCAGATCGAGGTGCGGCGTCGGCGCCGGGCCGCGCGCGTCGATCACGCCCCGGGCCCGCAGCGCCGTCCCGTCCGCCAGGATGACGCCGTCCGGCGAGACCTCCACCGCCTCGCCCCGGACCAGCCGATCCCCCAGAATCGGCGCCACGACGTCATGCAGCCGGCCCGAGGTCAGGCTGTTGTAGGGCGTGGACAGCACGCGGCTCAGACCCGGAAAATAGACCTCGTGTCCGCCCTCCCAGCGATGCGGCGTGGCCGGCGCCAGCCAGGCGCGATCCTCGATCGAGATGTCGCCGTCGAAGAAGGACCAGGTGTGCTCGCCGCCCAGCCGCCGGTCACGCTCGACCACGACCACGGTCAGGTCGGGCCGGTCCAGCGCCAGTCGCCAGGCGATCAGGCTGGAGGCCAGGCCGCCGCCGACGAGGATCAGATCAGGGTCGGCGACGGCCATGCCCGATCCATAGGCCGAAACGGGCCCCGACGCGACTGCTCCGGGGCCCGATCGCGTCGATGTCGCAACGCTATTCCTTGCGTTCGACCGTCAGGGCGTAGCCGCCCGACTGACCCTGGGCGAAGCTGCGGGCGCGGATGACATAGTCGCCGTCTTCCTCGACCGCCCAGTCGACCTTGGCATGGGTGTCCGACAGGCTGTCGTCATCCGACACGACCGAGGTGAACGCCCCGTCCTGGTCTTCGCGGCCGATGTCGATGAAGGCGTCGAACTCGTTGGACACCATGGTCAGGCGCAGCTTGTCGCCCTCCTTGGCCGAGAAGCGATAGGCGTCATAGAAGCTGCCGTCGTCGGCGATCGCATCGTCCTCGCCCAACGTCCCCCGCGCGGTGGCGTCGATCAGAATGCTGCCGGGCGTGGGCTGGGGGCCGCGATCGATCAGCTCCAGCGAATACAGGCCCTCGGCGTCGCCGAACAGCGGCAAGGCCCGCAGGATGAACTCGCCCGACGACGGCAGGATATAGTTCAGGCGTGAATCCGTGCCTTCGCCCAGACCGTCGTCATCGCTGGCCAGGGCGTAGAACTCGCCCTCGGGACTGCCGACCTGCAGATAGGTGTCGAAGTCGCCCGACCGCATGATCACCTGGATGCGGTTGCCCGCCTCGCCGGTGAAGCGATAGGCGTCGAAGCCGCGATTTTCTTCGTCGCGCGGGTCGCCATCGACGATCTCGCCCTGGACCGTGGCGCCGAACCCCAGGTCGGTCGGCTCAGGCAGGGGCTCCGCCTCCACGAACGTCAACGTATAGGCGCCCTCGCCCGCGCCGCTGAAGGCGCGCGCTTCCAGCGTGTAGTCGCCGGCCTCGGCGAAGGTGTAGCTGAGCCGGGAATCGGTCCCCTCGCCCGCGCCGTCATCGTCGGAATCGACCGAATAACGCCCGCCCTCGTCCGCGTTATCGGCGAACAGCTCCAGATAGGTGTCGAAATCGTCCGAACTCAGGGTCGCCACGATCCGTTGACCGGCAAGGGCCGTGAACGAGTAGACGTCCGCGCGCTGGCCGGAATCGTTGGCGCCGTCGTCCGCGGACAGTGCGCCTTCGACGGTGGCGCCCAGCGCGATCGCTTGCATGGCGATCGGCGGCGGCCCCTCGGCCAGCCCCAGGGTGTAGGCGCCGGTCGTGGCGCCATCCAGCGGCGCCGCGCGGATCACATAGTCGCCGTCCTCAGGCGCCTGGAAGACCAGCCAGGAGTTCAGGCCGCCGCTTCCGTTGTCGTCGTTCTGGGCCAGTTCCTCGAACATGCCGCCGCGCGACATCCGGCCGACGCGCACGATCGGGTCGAAATCGTCACTGTCCAGGCTGATCGCCACCCGGTCGCCCTGCCGCGCCCCGAAGGTGTAGGCGTCGTAGCTGTATTCCGAATAGGCGTCGCCGCTCTCTTCCACAGGGTCGCCCGTGCCGATCTCGCCGTCCACGCTGTCGCCCACGCGGATCGCCGTCGGGCGCGGCGCGGGCGGCGGCGGACCGCGATCGGTGATCTGCAGCGTGTAGTCGCCGCCCTCAAACCCGCCCAGGGTGCGCGCGCGGATTATGTAGTCCGCATTCCCGGGCGAGAACCGCAGTCGCGAATTGGTCGAATGGTCGTCGGACCCGTCCTCCTGAAGCCCGTCGTCGTCATAGGCCAGGACATCGTCGTCGCCGCTCTCGAAAACCTCCAGATAGGCGTCGAAATCGGCGGCGCGCAGGGTGACTTCCAGCCGCTGGCCGTCACGTCCCCGGATCGAATAGGCGTCATAGACGAACTGGCCGACATCCTCATTGTCGATGCGCGAATCCTCGGCGGTCAGACTGCCCTGGACCTCCTGGCCAAGGCGCAGGGGCGTGGTTTCCTGTGCTGCGGCCTGACCGGCGGCGAGCAGCGCGAGCGCGCTGACGGTGGTGATGACGGTCGAACGGCGCATGGCGATCCCCTCTTCTGCGGGGCCAACATAGACGCTGAACCGTGACGCCTGTAAATCGCCGCCACCCGATCGAATCCTGACGAAAGAGGCCCTCCATGGCCGAACCCGAAACCCGCGCGACCCTCATCGACGGCAAGGCCTTCGCCGGCGGATTGGTGGATCGCATCACCGCCGCCGCCGGCCGGCTGGAACGCGACCACGGCATCAAGCCGGCCCTCGCCGTGGTCATCGTCGGCGAGGACCCCGCCAGCCAGATATACGTCCGCAACAAGGGCGAAACGACCGCCCGCGCCGGCATGCGTTCCGACACGCACAGACTGTCCGACGCGACGACCCAGGCCGATCTGCTGGCCCTGATCCAGACCTTGAACGCCGATCCGGGCATCCACGGCATCCTCGTGCAACTGCCCCTGCCCGCCCAGATCGATTCGGCCGCCGTCCTGGGCGCCATCGATCCGGACAAGGACGTCGACGGCTTTCATGTCGTCAACGCCGGACGGCTGGCCGTCGGCCTGCCCGGCCTGGTCCCCTGCACCCCGCTCGGGTCGACCATGCTGCTGAAGGCGCAGCTGGGCGACCTGTCCGGCCTGCACGCGGTGATCGTCGGCCGCTCCAACATCGTAGGCAAGCCGATGGCGCAACTGCTGCTGGCCGAGAACTGCACCGTCACCATCGCCCATTCGCGCAGCCGCGACCTGCCCGCCCTGTGCCGGCAGGCCGACATTCTGGTCGCCGCTGTCGGTCGGGCGGAGATGATCCGGGGCGACTGGATCAAGCCCGGCGCGACCGTGATCGACGTCGGCATCAACCGCGTCCCGTCGAAAGATCCCGCCAAGGCCGCGGAGGGCAAGACCCGCGTGGTCGGCGACGTCGCCTTCGCCGAGGCGGTCGAGGTCGCCGGCGCCATCACGCCGGTGCCCGGCGGCGTCGGCCCCATGACCATCGCCTGCCTGCTGGCCAACACCTATACGGCGGCCTGTCGCGCCGCCGGCGTCGAGGCGGAACATCTGAACGCTTGAAGCGGCGTCACGAACCGCTGATAGTCCCTTCGCGACAGACGGCGCGCGGCCGTCGGATGGAGGGGTTCATGGCTCGTAGCAGGTCTCGTCTGGTCGCTTCGGCGGCGGTTCTTCTGGCCGCCCAGGCCGTGGCCGGTTGCGGCTACAACACAATTCCGACCAAGCAGGAGCGGGCCGAGGCGGCCTGGGCCGACGTCCAGAGCCAGTATCAGCGCCGCGCCGACCTGATCCCCAATCTGGTCGCCACCGTTCAGGGCGCGGCGATTCAGGAACGCACCACCCTGACGGACGTGATCGAGGCCCGCGCGCGCGCGACGTCCGTCCAGGTGACGCCGGAAACGCTCAGCGATCCCGCCGCCTTCCAGCAGTTCCAGGCCGCCCAGGGGCAGCTGACCGGCGCCCTGTCGCGTCTGCTGGTCACGGTCGAGGCCTATCCCCAGCTTCAGGCCAACCAGGGCTTCCTCCAGCTTCAGTCGCAGCTGGAAGGCACCGAGAACCGGATCACCATCGCCCGGCGCGACTACAACGAGGCCGTGCGCGACTACAACACCAGCTTGCGCACCTTCCCGACCGTGATCTGGGCCAAGACCGCCTTCTCGGGCGAGGAGCCGATGCAGCTGTTCACCGCCACCGCCGAGGCCCAGACCGCGCCCCAGGTAACGTTCGACGTCAACGGATCGCCGCCCGCCGCACGTCCCGGCGGCGCTGCGCCCGCCGTGACGCCGGGTTCGACCCCGCCCGCCCAATGATTTCGAGCGAACGGTGACGCTGACCAAGGGCCTGCTGGTCGTCTTTCTCGCCGGATTGGCGGCGCTGTTTTCGCTCGTCCCGGCGGCGTTCGCCGATCCGACCTTTCCCGCCCTGAGCGGCCGGGTCGTCGATCAGGCGCGCATCATGCAGCCGGAGACCGAGGCCGAGGTCACCGCCAAACTGGCCCAGTTGGAGGCCGACACCGGGGACCAGTTCGTCGTGGTCACCCTGGAGTCGCTGCAAGGCTACGAGATCGAGGATTTCGGATATCGGCTTGGCCGCGCCTGGGGCATCGGCCAGGCCGAGAACGACAGCGGCGTCCTGCTGATCGTCGCGCCCAACGAACGCAAGGTCCGGCTTGAGGTCGGTTATGGGCTGGAGCCGGTGCTGACCGACGCCCTGTCCAATCAGATCATCCAGAACGACATCCTGCCGCCCTTCCGCGAAGGCGGCTATGCGCGCGGGATCAACGCGGGGGTCGACGCCGTGATCAACCAACTTCGCCTCGATCCGGCGGAGGCCCAGGCCCGCGCCGCGGAGGCCGCGCCTAGCGAGGCGGAAACGCCCTGGCTGACCGTGCTCGTGATCGCCCTTATCCTGTTCTTCCTGTTCATGAACATCGTACGGGGCCTGGGCCGGCTGGGCCGTCGCGGCGGGCGCAAGGGCGGTCGCCGGGGCATCGATCCGATCCTGATCTGGGGCGCGGCGGAAGTCCTGTCGAACGCCTCGAAGAGCCGTTCGGGCGGCTGGAGCTCCGGCGGCGGCTTCTCAGGCGGGGGCGGCAGTTTCGGCGGCGGGGGGGCTTCGGGCGGATGGTGATGCGTCTGACCAGCGATGAACACGCGCGCGTGGCCGCCGCGATCGCCGCCGCCGAAAGCCGGACCGCGGGCGAGATCTTCTGCGTCCTGGCGCGCGAGGTTTCGAGCTATCGCGACATCAGCCTGGCCTGGGCCGCGGCGGCCGCCCTGCTGCTGCCGCTCATGCTGATTCCGTTCGGCCTGCCGACCGCCTGGCTCCCGGGCTTCTCCGCATCGTGGGAAGCGGCGCATCTGGCCGCGCGCGAGATCACCGTCGGCCGGGCGATCGCCGTCTATGCGATGGTCCAGGCGGCGGTGTTCATCCTGGCCTATCTGCTGCTGCGCATTCCGGTGCTGACGCGGCTGGTCACGCCCCGCGCGGTTCGGCGCGACCGGGCGCGCAGGGCGGCGATGCATCAGTTCCTGGCCCACGGCCTGCACGTCACCGAACAGCGCACTGGCGTGCTGATCTTCGCCGCCCTCGCCGATCATCAGGTCGAGGTCATCGCCGACAAGGGCATTCACGACCGCGTCGATCCGGACGTCTGGGCCCAGGCCGTCGAGGTCCTGACCGACGGGATCGGCAAGCGGCGCGCGGTCGAGGGTTTCGAGGGCGCCATCGCCTTGGTCGGCGGCGTCCTGGCCGAGCATTTTCCGCCGCGCCCCCGCGACGTCAACGAAGTCCCCGACCGTCTGGTCGAGATCTGAACCCGTGGGCAGGGTCGCTTTCCCTCCGAAATTGGCCTAGCCCGTCGCGCCATGCGGCTTCTGACCTACAATGTGCATCGCTGCGTCGGCATGGACAAAAGGCTGGACGTCGAACGCATCGTCGGCGTCATCGGCGATCTGGACCCCGACATCGTCTGTCTGCAGGAACTGGACGTGGGCCGGGCGCGAACCGGCGGCGTCGATCAGGCCCGCGCCATCGCCGAGCGGCTGTCGATGTCGGTCCGCTTCCACGCCGCCATGACCGTCGAGGCCGAGGAATACGGCGACGCCATCTTGACCCGCCTGCCCGAGCGACTGGTCCGGGCCGGCGCCCTGCCCACGATGCGCGGCATTCCGGGACTAGAGCCGCGCGGCGCCATCTGGATCCGTGTCGAGGCGGGCGGCGCCCAACTGAATGTCCTGACCACCCACCTGGGCCTGGTGCCGAAGGAACAGCGGCTTCAGGCTGCGGCCCTGGTCGGCAAGGACTGGCTGGGCCATGCCGACTGCACCGGGCCGACGATCCTGGCCGGCGATTTCAACGCGACCTCGATCACTCGGCCCTATCAGACCCTGACGCGCAACCTGGCCGACTTCCAACGCCGGATCGGGCAGCGTCCCACGCTAAAGACCTTTCCCTCGGGTTTCCCGGCGATCCGCATCGACCATGTCTTCGTCAGCCCGCACATTCGGGTGACCGGCGCGCAGGCGCCCTTTTCGCCGCTGTCGCGGATGGCGTCGGATCACCTGCCTCTGGTGATGGACTTCGAGCTTCAGCCCGGCGCTTGAGGTTGCTGCGGCCGCTGCGAGCGGTTGCGCCGCCGCCAGGGTCGCCAGGCGTCGGACGGCCGGGTCGGATCGCCCAGCTGGAACTCCGCGATGGTCCGCTGGATCATCGAGGGCGGCGTCGCGCCCAGGGCGCTCATTCGGCCTGTATCGAACTTCAGGATGGCTTCGCCGGTGGAGCCCATGACGGCTTCGGCCGCCTCGAAATCATCCGCGGCGACCCCGATGAAATGGCCGATCGTCCGATGGCGGAAACGGCGGATCGCCGCGTGGCCGGCGGCCGTCTCGGGCGCGACCGCCACATCGCATTCGGTGTCGAAACCCAGCGACCGGTTGTTCAGGTTCGTCGAGCCGATGCGCAGCAGCCGGTCGTCCACCACCGTGACCTTGGCGTGGACGATGATCCGGTTTCCGCCCCGGGTGTTCGGGCTGAAGGCGAAGAATTTGTTGTGCTTGTCCGAGGATTCCAGCCGGAACAGAACCTCTGCCCGCGCCGTGTCCATGGTCATGCTGTCGAACCAGCTGGGACTGCGTCCCGTCGTGACCAGAACCACCTCGGGCCCATCGGGCTCTTCCAGCCGTCGCGCCAGGGCGTTGGCGATGATCGGCGAAGTGAAATACTGGTTCTCCATATAGATCAGACGCTTGGCCGCGCGGATGGCGGCCAGGTGCAGGCGTTCGTTCTCGCGGACCTCGTGACGCCCGCCAAAGCCTGGCTCGGTCCGGGCGATGGCGACCGGCGTGTCGGTGAAATCGACCGCGAGTCCGTCCGGCCATGGATCGGTGTCGACCACCTCCGGCACGGTCCGCTCCCACGTCGCCTTGAACCAGCGTTCCCGGGCCAGATCCCCCAGCGCCAGCGCGGCGGCGCCGTCCATCACGCACATCGTCTCGTGGCGCGGCGGCGAAATGAGGCCCGAGGGCTGGCAGCGCAGCGGGTCGTCGTCGCGGTGGGCCGCCGAATCCCAGCGATCGACCGAGATGTCGCCGCCGCCGCAGAACGCCACCTTGTCGTCGATGATGACCGCCTTCTGGTGATGACAGGCGCCGATCGGCCCAGGCGCGTCGAGACGAAACTCCACCATCCGCTTTCGGAACCAGCCTTGCGCCCGATGCGGATAGAAGCCCTGCGACGCGGCGATCAGCAGCGGTGATTTCCAGATCAGCAGGCGGACGTCCAGGTCCGGCCGCGTCTTGACCATCATGCGCAGCATGTGGCCGATTTCCGCCTGTTTGTCGCCCGCGCGGGTCTCCGGGTCCAGCCGGGTCCGGGGGTCGAACTGCCAGCCCAGCACCACCACCGAACGCCGCGCCTTCGACAGGGCCGACAGCAGCGCGTCGAAATAGGCCTCGTTCTCCATCAGGACGGTCAGGCGGCCGGCCTTCTCCACCCGCCAGCAGGTGTCGCCCGGTATCAGCACGGCGTCGGCATCCAGGACGGGGCGTTCGGCGGCGTCCTCCATGTCGGGTCTTCCTGCTGACGGCGAAGAACAACCCGTTCCACGCTCCCGACACGCCGGTCAATGGCGTCCGCGCCTGCGCATTGTCCGGTCCGCCGAATTCGTTCATAAGCGTCACCGGAACCAAGGGGAGGATGGCCGTGCAGGCGCTGATCGAATTGCTGGCTGGCTTCATCGCCCTGCTCGCTGCGGCGGCCCTGTCCCAGTTCGGCGTCGATCTGAGCTCCACGGCCTCTCCGGATCGAGAGGTTCATCGCGTCAGCGACTGCCCCCAGACATCGCCCGCCGCCCTGATCGTCGCCGATCGGCCGCGCGACTGCTGACCGACCGACACAGTCGAAATCGGTCAACTTTCCCGCATCAGGATTATTTTTGGCGCGGCAGTCGGTCGATCCATGGTGAAAATGGTCTAGGGTCCGATCGCGCACGGCTCGCGTCGCGCGTCAGTCCACCAGAGATTCCCGCCCCATGAAGTCCCGCCAACGGCCGCCGCTGAACTTGCCCGATCCCGAACCGGCGCCGCTCGATGAAGTCTCGCCGACGGCCGACCAGCCTGAACAGGCGCCGGAGCCGCCGCCCGAACGGCCCATGTCCGAACGCCGCCGCCGTCGGCTGCTCGAACAGCAGCAGCGAGAGACCGAATCCGAGGCCGCACCCGAGGCTGAGCCGGAGAAGAAAACGCAGCCGGCCGCGAAACGGGAGCTCGAGCCGGAGAGGCCCGAACCGGAGATGGACCTGCCGGCCAAGCCTATCGCCTTCACCGAAAGCGCCGATGCGCCGCCCGCCGCCTACGAACCTCCGCCGGCTCCCGCCCTGCCTGCGCCGCCACGGACGTCCACATCGACGGGATCCGGCCGCACCTATCTGATCGGCGGCGTGGCGGCGGCGCTGTGGATCGGCGGCGTCGCCTCCTGGGCCGCCTTTGAGATCGGCTCCGGCGACGTCGCGGCGGATCCGCTGCGGCTGGCTCTCTATGCCCTGATCGCCCTGGCTCCGGCCGGTCTGGCGATCATGCTGGCCCATGCCGTACGACAGGGCGCCGGCCTGGCCGCCGAAACCCGGCGCGCGCGCGAACTGGCCGAGGCCCTGGTCGCTCCGACCGCCTTGGCCGCACAGCAGACCGGTCACGTCCTCTCGGCCTTGCGCAACGATATCGATCAGGCCGCCCTGGCGGCCGAACGCGCCCGCAATGACATGTCCATGCTGCGCGAGGCCCTGTCACAGGAAACGGACCGTTTGAACGAGGCCGCCGAGACCGCAGGCCGCACGGCGCGACGGCTTGCGGAACAATTGGGCAAGGAACGCGACGAGATGACCAGCCTCGGCGGCCGGCTCGACAGTCAGGCCGCCGGCGTCCTGGACGCGGTCGAGCGTCAATCGCGGCTGATCGTCGATGCGTCCGACCTGGCCCAGACCCAGTTGCGCGAGGCAGAGGCCGCCCTGGCCGCGCGCGCCGCCGACCTGGCCGCCGCCGCCGGAGAGGCCCAGGACGCCGCCAGACTGGCCTCCGACGACCTGGCGCGTCAGACGCTTCGGCTGGAAAACGCCGGCTCCGGCGTCGCCGAACAGATCCAGTCTGTCGAAGAAGGCCTGGGCCAGCAGCGCGCCGCCCTGGTCACCGCCGCCTACGCCCTGCGCACGGATCAGGAGGATTTCTCGGCCCAGGTCGAGAGCCAGCGCGCCCAGTTGACCGAACAGCTTTCCGCCGCCCGCACGGCCACCGGCGAACTGGGCGACACCTCGACCAAGGCCACCGAGGGTCTGCGCGACCTCGTCGAGGCCGCCAGCGACCAGTTCCGCGCCCTGGTTGACCTGTCCCAGCGCGAGGCCGACGGTTTCGACACCGCCACCAAACTGTCGCTCGACCGGTTCGAGGCGCTGGCCGCCGAGGCGCGCGACACCCTGGTCGAAGAGACCCGCCGCGCCCTGGCCATCCTCAAGGCGACGGCCGAGGAGAGCCGTCTGGCGGCCGACGGCGCCGCCGGTCAGGCCCAGATTCGCGCCGACCGTCTCGGCGAGGCCCTGTTCGAGGCCGCGCAGAAGGCTGACGAGGCCGCCGACGCCCGCGTCGCCGGCGCCCGCAGGATCGTGGGCGAGACGGTCAGTCTGGTGGACGAGGCCGGCCAACGCGCGGTCGACAAGCTGGAAACTACGCTGGAGCGCATGACCCAGGCCCTGGCCGAGGTCGACGCGGCGATCGGTGATCTGGACGACCGGGCCGCCCGCCTTCCCGAAGAGGCTCGCGCTCGCGCCGAAGCGGTCCGGACCACCGTCGAAGAGGGACTGGCCGCGCTGGGCGCCGCATCCCGCAAGGCGGCCGAAGACACCGAGGCGCTGGACGTCGGCTTCCAGGAGCGGGTGCGCCGCAACTACGACATGCTGACCGAGGCCGTCCGCCTGATGGGCGTGGTGTCCGGCGACTCGGCTTCGCCGCTGCGACGGCGCGAGCCCGCGCTGGATCCGGTTCAGCCGCCCGCCGGCGGCGAGGCGCGTCGTCCTGCTGCTCCCGAACCCGAACGCGAGCGCGGTTTCGGCCTGCGCGGTCGGCTGCGCCTGGCGCCGGCCTCCGACGATCCCGGCGTGCGCAACGCCCCCCCCGCCCAGGAACGGCTGGACTGGAGCGATCTGGTCGATGACGGACCCGGCGATGCGCCGATGGACCTCGACACGCCGGTCATGCCCGTCGTCGATGACGCCCTGGCCGACAGGATCACGGCCGCGATCCGCCGCATGGGTGTCGATCCCAACGCCCTGCTGCCCCGGTCCCGCGTCGAGGAGGCCGCCTCCGCCTTTGCCGAACGCGATCCCGATCGCGCCCGCCAGATCGTGCGCCGCGTCGCTCCCGCCGCCGTCCGCAGCGTCTCGCGCCGGGTGATGAGCGATCCGGACCTGCGGACCGACGCCGAACGCTATGTGCGCGGTTTCGCGGCCAGGCTGGGTGAACAGGCCAGGTCGGACGGCCCCGCCGCCGTGCTGTCGGCCCTTGCGACCGACCCGGGACGCGCCTTCATGTTGCTGGACGCTGCGGTGGGCGATCTCGCCTGACTCACGCAAGAGAATGGAACGTCGTTACCCAGCGCTTTTAACTTGACCTGATCGTCCGCTTGCGGACACCGTCCGCCCGCCGTCACGACGTTGTCACGCGCTACGCAGGTTCCATGCTCGAAACCCCCGCCGAGAACGCGCCGGACCGCAGACCCGCGATCCTTGTCTGTGTCTACGAGGCCGATGATCCAGCCCTTGCGGCTCTGGATGATCCGGCCGGCGCGCCCTGGAATCCAGCCGGCGCCCGCACGCTGCCGGTGGGACACGACGATCCCGCCGTTCTGGCCGACCGCATCCGGGACGAGTTGAACCAGACGGACTGTCGCGCCGTCTTGCTGGTCGGCCGCACCCGCCGCAGCGACGCCTTCCGGATTCAGATGCGAGCCGAAAACCGCACCCTGACCGGCGGCGGAAAGCTGACGGTTACAGGCCCCGCCATGGCGCGCGCGACCGCGCCCGTGGCCGAGATGGTCCGTGCCCTGAACGACGCCGGCCTCAACGCCGACGCGACATCGGACAGCGAGGACGATGCCGGCAGCTATCTGCTGTATCGTGTCCTGACCGCCCTGCCCGACGACGCCGATGTGGCGGCGGTCGGCCTGTTGCGGGCGCCGGCCTCGCTCGATAACGAAAGCCTGCGTCGGGGCGTCCAGACCGCCGCCGCGACCATGGCCCGCCACCTGTCGCCCCTGCCCCGCGCCCGGCTCGCCTAGACCTCGACCTTCGCTCTCAAGCGCCAGCCCAGCAGCAGGCCGAGCGCAGCCAGACCGGTCATCGCCATATAGCCCCTCACCCCGACCTGGTCGTACAGCGGTCCGGCGGACAGGGTCGCCAGCCCGATCAGCACGCCGGACGCCATGACCGAGTTCAGCGTCTGGGCCGCCGTGTGCCCGCCGGGCGGGGCCAGCCGCTCCACGATCTGCACCCCGGCCAGATAGGTCGCCGCGAACGTCAGGGCGTGCAGCGCCTGCAACGGCCACAGCAGCCACAGCGGCGGCGCGAAGGCCAGCGCCGTCCAGCGGACCACCGCCGCCGCTCCGCCCAGCATCAGGATCGGCCAGGCGCCGATCCCGCGTCGCCGCCGCCACGGTTCGACCCACCACATGAACCCGATCTCGACCACCACCGACGCCGCCCAGAGCAGCCCCGTCGCCCGCTCGCTGACGCCTTGCGCCTTCCAGGCGATGGCCGAAAATCCGTAATAGAACCCGTGCGTCGCCTGCACCGCACCGATCGCCAGGATGGCGGTCATGAAGACCGGATCACGGGTCAGACCGGTGATGCCCGCGAACCGCTCCCGGCCCGCCAGCCTTGGACCGTCCGTCACAGTTTCAGCGGGCAGAAGCGTCGCGGCGGTCAGGGCGATCAGGGCTCCCGCCGCGGCGATCCAGACGATGATCCAGTCGACGGAACCGCGCGTCAGCACCGCCCCCATCACCACATTGGCCGCGACGAAGGCCGCGGAGCCGCATCCCCTGGGCCAGGCGAAATCGAACCCGTGCCGCCGCGCCATCGCTAGGGTCAGGACGTCGGTCAGGGGGATCAGCCCCGCCATGGCCGTCGCCGCCACGAACCACAGCGTTCCCTGGGTCCACACGCCCTGCGTCAGGCCTGCTCCGGCATAGGCCAGGGCCGCGACCAGCCCCAGGATGGCGATCGGCGAGCGCCTGCGTCCAAATCCGTCGGCCCAGACGGCGATCGCGGGACCCGTGATCAGACGCGCCAGCATCGGTGCGGCCAGCAGAACGCCGATCTCCGCCCCCGAGAATCCCTGCCCGCTCAGCCACAGTCCGGCGAACGGCAGGCTGACCCCGGTGGCGCCGAACAGCAGCACATACTGAAGCGCCATGCGGCGGGCGGAATTCATGGCGCTTCCGATAGCAGACGCAGGCGAATCCGTGGTCTAGGTTCTGTTGCATGAAGCTGAATCGTCATCTCGCCGTGTTCGCGGCCTTCAACGGCGCGATGGCCGTCGCGGTCGGCGCCTTCGCCGCCCACGGCGCGGGTCCGCAGATCAAGACCCTGCTGACGACCGGCGCCTCGTATCAGCTGGCCCACGCCCTGCTGGCCCTGATCTGCGCCAACTGGCCCGCCGGCGGTCGTCTGGCCGGAATTGCGGGTTGGCTGGCGTGTGTCGGCGGCCTGATCTTCTGTCTGGCCCTGTCGTTCCTGGGCCTGCTCAGCCTGCCCGCCCTGGGCGCCATCGCTCCTGTCGGCGGCGTGCTGATGATCGCCGGCTGGGTCGTGCTGGCCTTCGCGGCCCTGCGATCACCGTCGCTGAACGTCTGACCTCTAATCGAAAGATCCACCAACCGAATGGCCTTTCCCGTGACCGAGACGCCCCGACGCGAGCTGTATCCCGAGCTCGAGCCCTTCGCGTCCGGCTGGATGCAGACCGACGGCGTCCACGAAATCTACTACGAGGAATGCGGCAATCCGCAGGGCAAGCCCGTGCTGGTGCTGCACGGCGGACCCGGCGGCGCGGTCAACCCGGGGATGCGGCGCTATTTCGATCCCAAGGTCTATCGCATCGTCCTGTTCGATCAGCGCGGATGCGGCCGGTCGCGGCCGAACGCCTCGCTGGAGGACAACACCACCTGGACCCTGATCGACGACATCGAGCGGCTGCGTGAACGGTGCGGCATCGACGGCTGGGCGGTGTTCGGCGGCTCCTGGGGTTCGACCCTGTCGATGGCCTACGCCATCACCCATCCGGAGCGGGTCACGGCCCTGATCCTGCGCGGCATCTTCCTGCTGACGCACAAGGAACTGCAGTGGTTCTATCAGGACGGCGCCTCGATGATCTTCCCGGACGCATGGGAGCGATTCATCGCTCCGATCCCGGAGGACGAGCGTCACGACCTGATGGGGGCCTATTACAAGCGGCTGACCGGTAACGATCGCGCCGAACAGGAACGCTGCGCCGTCGCCTGGTCCAGCTGGGAAGGCGAAACCGTCAGCGTCGAGGGTCCGACCGCCCGTCCGGACAAGTTCGCCGAACCCGCCTTCGCCATCGCCTTCGCCCGCATCGAATGCTGGTATTTCATGAACGGCGGCTTCTTCCCGGAATCAAACTGGCTGATCCGCAATATCGGCCGGGTCCGCCACATCCCGACCTGGATCGCCCAGGGACGGTTCGACGTGGTCACGCCGATCTCCAGCGCCTGGGCCCTGCACCGGGCCTTCCCCGAGGCGAAGCTGGATATCGTGCCCGACGCCGGCCACGCCTCGACCGAACCCGGCATCGTCGACAGCCTGATCCGCGCCACGGATTGGGTGGCGACGCTCTGAACGGAACCCCAGGCGACGACCGCGCGTAAGCGGCGGATGGCGGCCAAGCTCAAGGTCTTTTCGTGGTCTGACGGGTTCCACGCCTTCACGGTGGCTGCGAGCTCTCGCCCCAAGGCGCTCAAGGCCTGGGGCGCGGACCAGGATTTGTTCAACACCGGCCTGGCGCACGAACTCTCCGACGGTCCCGACCATGACGCCGCCCTGGCCTCCCCCGGCGCGGTCATCTCGCGCGGCCTCTCGGTGGATGTGGGCAAGGCGAAAAAGCGAAAGGCGCGCCCTGACAACGTCCGGGCGAAAGCCGAGCTGAAGACGCTGGAAGCCGATCTCGAGGCGCTGGATGTCGAACAGGCCGACCAGCTCCGGGCCATCGACGACCAGCAAGCCGCCCTGGACAAGACGCGCGCGCGACTGGCGTCGGAACACGAAAAGAGCCGCAAGGCCCTGCTGTCGAAGGTCAAGGCCGCCCGCGTCGCGGCAGGCTGAGATGGACGCCTAGATCAGGCCATGGCCCTTGGGCAGTTCGACATAGCGGTGGACGCGGGTCGACATCACCAGCCCGAAGCCGATCATCACCGTCAGCATGACGGTGCCGCCATAACTCAGCAGCGGCATGGGCACGCCCACGACCGGCGCCAGCCCCATCACCATGGCGCCGTTGATCAGCACATAGAGGGCGAAGGTGGCCGTGACGCCCGCCGAGGCCATGCGGCCGAAATGGCTGTGCGACAGCGATGCAATCCGCAGGGCGATCAGGATGATGGCGATGTAGCACAGCAGGATGCTGAAAGAGCCGACGAAGCCGAACTCCTCCGACACCGCCGCGAAGACGAAATCGGTCTGCTTCTCGGGCAGGAACTCCAGCTGGCTCTGGCTGCCAAGGCCGAACCCCTTGCCCAGCAGCCCGCCCGACCCCAGGGCGATCTTGGACTGGGTGATGTGATAGCCGGTCCCCGACGGATCGCTCTCGGGCGACAGGAAGGTCAGCACCCGGTTGCGCTGATAATCGTGCATTCCGAAGATCACATAGAAGGGAACGGCCACCGCCGCCGGAATCACCACGGCCGCGATCGCCTTCCAGTCCAGGCCGGCGATGAACATCATGGCCGCCCCGGTCAGGCCGATCAGCATGGCCGTGCCCAGATCCGGCTGGTGCGCCACCAGCAGAAAGGGCGCGGCGATGATCCCGATCGGATAGATTAGCTTCCAGCTCAGCCGCGCGTCCTTGGCCGATGCGGCGTGATAGTACCGGGCCAGGGCCAGGACGACGCCGATCTTCATGATCTCGGACGGCTGGAAGCTGATCGGGCCGATCTCCAGCCAGCGCGTGGCCCCCATCCGGGTGTCCCCCGCCACCTCCACCGCCACCAGCAGCAGCAAAGCCAGCGCATAGACGGGATAGGCGGCGCCGAACCACAGGCGCAGCGGCACCAGCGACAGACCCAGCATCAGCACCAGACAGACGCCGAACCGGATCACATGGTTCGCCGCCCACGGCTCCCACGATCCGCCGGCGACCGAATACATCATCGCCCCGCCCATGCCGCCGACCGCGCACAACAGGGCGGCGAAGCGCCAGTCGATCTGGCTCAGCTTGACCGGCAGGCGATCGCGCTCGCCCGGTCGGGTCAGGGCCGAGGCGGTCATCGCGGCGGCTCCGACAGATAGGGACGCGGCCCGCTGGTCGCGGTGGGCGCGGGGCGGCGCGTCCGGGCCTGCGGCTCAGGCGGAGCGGGCAGGTCCGGCTCGGGCGCGGCGCCGACGGTAATCTCGTCGAACTCCGGTCCGGTGGGTTCAGGCGGCAGCGGCCGCGTGATCCGCTCACGCATTTCCGGGTCCTTCAGCAGAACGGTGCGCATGACTTCGCGGGCCCGAGGGGCGCCGGCCGACGCCCCACTTCGGCCCCCGTGCTCGACGATCACTGCAATGGCGTAACGGGGCGCATCGACCGGGGCGAAGGCCACGAACAGGTTGTGGTCCTTCTGCGACCACACATTCGACTTGCGCGATCCGGAGCCGTAGTTCCGCGACTGGGCCGTGCCGGTCTTGCCCGCCATCTGGATATCGCCCAGCCCCAGTTGCGACTGGCGATAGGCGCCGCCCGAAACATCGTTGGCGACCGCGATCATGCCCTGGCGGACATATTCGATGTTCTCCGGCTGGAACGGCAGGTCTGGAACCTCTCCGCCGCTGGGCCTTTCCACGCCGCCGACCGATTTGATCAGTCTCGGCTGGATCGCCTTCTTCGCATTGGCCATGCGAGAGGTGTAGACCGCCAGCTGCAGGGCGTTGACCGTCACCGCCCCCTGCCCGATGGCCACCGAGGTGGTTTCGCCGGGATGCCAGACCGGATCGTTGGGATAGGTCTCGCGCTTCCACTCCGTCGACGGCAGCAGACCCTTCCGCTGGTTGTCGACGCCGATATCGAAGGTGTGTTCGAAGCCCATGGCGCGGGCGGTCTCGGTGATCTTGTCGACCCCGGCCCGGTTGCACATGGCGTAGAAATAGACGTCGCACGAGTTCTTGATCGCGTCGTGCATGTTCTGGGGCCCGTGGCGACCCCAGCAACGCTGGACGCGGTTCCCCGTGCGATAGGCGCCCGTGCAGACCACGCGGATGCTGGGATCGACCCCGGCCTCCAGCAGCGCCAGCGCGGTGTTCGGCTTGAAGGTCGAGCCGGGCGGAAACGTGCCGTTGATCGCCTTGTCCAGCAGGGGCTTGCGCTCGTAATCGGCCAGGGCGCGATAGGTCCGCGTCGGCACGCCGCTGACGAACAGGTTCGGATCGAACGACGGCGACGACGTCATGCACAGGATGTCGCCGTTGCGGACGTCCATCACCACGCAAGATCCCGACTCGTCGCCGAACACCTCCAGCGCGCGGTTCTGGACATCGACGTCCAGCGTCAGGACCACTTCCTGTCCGGGCACGGCGGGACGTGAGCCGCCGACGTCCTCGGCCACCACACGGCCACGCGCATCCACCTCGACCCGGTTGCCGCCCGCCTCGCCGCGCAACTCGGCGTCCAGCGCCTTTTCGACCCCGGAACGCCCGATCCGGAAGCCGGGATTGAACAGCAGGGGCGAAGGCTCTTCGCCCCGGTCGCGCACCGCCTTGACATCCCGGTCGGACACCTTGGCGACATAGCCGATCACATGGGCGAAGGCGCCGGTGTAGGGATAGTAGCGAACCTCGTTCATGTCGGCCATCACGCCCGGCAACTCGGGCGCATACAGATTGACCTTGGCGAACTCTTCCCAGGTCAGCTCGCTCTTGACCGGGACCGGATTGAAGCGGGGCGCGGCGTTGACGTCGCGGATAATGGACCGGCGCCGGTCGACCGTGTCGGGCAGCAGCCGCCCCAGCAGGTCCAGCGTCTGGTCCAGGTCCTTGGTCTCGTCGCGCACGATCAGGACGCGGAAGCTGGGCCGGTTGCCGGCGATGACCACGCCGTTGCGGTCCAGAATCCGTCCGCGCGGCGGCGGCACCAGCCGGAAATTGAACTGGTTGTTGGTCGCCAGGGTCGCATATTCCTGGGCCTGAACGACCTGCAGCTGGGCCAGCCGCACGGTCAGGGCCGTGATGCCGAGCGCCGTCAACCCGCCGACCACGAACGTGCGCCGCAGGAACGAGCCCTGTCGCTCGTTGACGTCGGAAAAGAAGATCGAGGGTTCGCCGCTCATCTGAATCGCAAATCGCCATCGTCGAACCGATGGATCATCCAGTCGGCCGCGGGAAACAACAGTAGCGTCGGCACAACCTGCCCGATCAGGGCCAGCAGGGACGGCGCGCGCCCGGCGTCCAGTGTGACGACCAGATACGCCAGAAGGAAGGCGACCAGCGCGCAGACGGCGTACCAGACGAACAGGACCTGGGTCTCCTGCCCCGCCAGCAGGGTTCGCGACGCCAGAACCACGCCATAGACCAGCAACAGACACAGCGGCCACAGGCCCAGGGTGCCGCCCCAGAACATATCCAGAAACAGCCCCAGCCCGAACAGCACGGCCGGCGCCACCATCGACGGCCGGATCAGCGGCCAGGCGAAGGCCAGCACCAGCGGCAGAACCGGTTCCGGCAGCTTCAGGCCGAACAGTTCGACGGGCGTGGCCAGAACGACGGTGAGCGCGATGACCACCAGCGCGGGATAGAAGACCCACTGCGCCGGTCCCACGGTGCGCACCGCCAGCGGCCGCCTCATTCGACCTGACCCGGCTGTGCGCCAGCGGCGGTCGGGGCCGCCCGATCACGACGCGCCGCCGCGTCGCCGATGGCCGCGGCTTCATCCGCCGTCGGGGCGGGCGCCGTGGTCAGTCCCGCCAGCGGCTGCGCGTTCAGCGCCTCGCCCGGGACCAGTTGACCGAAATCGCGGAACAGCAGGATGCGCACATAGTCGACGGCCCCCCTGTCGCTGAACAGCTTGACACGCCACGAGCCGTCGATGCCCCTCGCCGCCACGCCGATCGGCAGGCCGCGCGGAAATCCGCCGCCGTCGCCGGAACTCAGGATCCGGTCGCCGGCCTGAACCGCATCGGCCCCGCGCACGAACTCCAGCTTGGGATTGCCCGACCCGTCCCCGGTCAGCATGGCGCGGGCGTCGGTGCGATCGATCAGAACCGGCGTCCGGCTGGCCACGTCGGTCAGCAACAGCATGCGACTGACGCCGCCGGTCACGCCCACGACCCGCCCGACCAGACCGTCCTCGTTGATCACGGGATTGCCGATCTGCACGCCGCGGGATGTTCCGGCGTCCAGCAGTCGCGCGTTGTTGAACGGGCCGCGCGACTCCGAGATGGAGCGGGCGGTGGCCATGGCCACGGGCGGTTCGGTCCGCAAACCCAGCATGGCCTCGTAGCGGGCGTTGACGTTCTTCAGGGCGATGGCCTGATCCCGCCAGGGCTCCAGCTCGGCGACCTGGCGGCGCAAGCGGCGGTTTTCCGAAACGGCGAAGAAATAGCCCTTCACATAGTCGGTGGCGGCGCCCGTCCAGCGCACCGGCCAGGCCAGCACGCCGTTGATCGGTCCCGCGCCCGCGTCGAAACCCGCCCGCGCCGCGCCATAGCCGTCCACCGTCGTGTCCTGACGCCGATCGGCCAGGATCATCAGGATCGATGCGATCATGGCGACCACAACCACGACCGCGGCGGTCCACGCCAGCGGCACTTTCAGTGACTCGAACGGTCCGTCGCGGAACGCCACGGCCTTGCCTTCCTAAAAGGGGTCAGAATCAGCGGGACGCCCCCGCCGCTGTGCGCAGCCTATCGCAAAAACCGGGCCAGATTGAAACCGGTGATAACCCTGAAATCACGACGATTAGCTGGTGGGCCTCAAAGGGCCGAGTCGAGCACGCCCTTCATCCACCGGGGATGCTCCAGCACGCGGCCGCAGCCGATGGCCACGCACGACAGCGGATCGTCGGCGACCGAGACCGGCAGGCCGGTGTGGTCGCGGATCTCGGCGTCCAGGCCGCGCAGCAGGGCGCCGCCGCCCGTCAGCATGATGCCCTTGTCGGCGATATCGGCGGCCAGTTCCGGCGGCGTGGCCTCCAGCGCGACCTTCACCGCGTCGATGATCTGCGAGACCGGCTCGGCCAGGGCTTCCGCCGCCTGACGCTCGCTGATGCGGACCTCGCGGGGCACGCCCTGCATCAGGTCGCGGCCCTTGACCTCGATCGACAGGCCTTCGCCGTCGGCCGGGATGCGGGCGGTGCCGATGTCCTTCTTGATGCGCTCGGCGGTCGTTTCGCCGATCAGCAGGTTATGGTTGCGGCGCATGTAGCTGATGATCGCTTCGTCCATCTTGTCGCCGCCGACGCGGACCGAACGCGAATAGACGATGCCCGACAACGACAGCACGGCCACCTCGGTGGTGCCGCCGCCGATGTCGACGACCATGGAGCCGGTCGGCTCGTGGATCGGCAGGCCGGCGCCGATCGCGGCCGCCATCGGCTCGTCGATCAGGCCGACGCGGCGGGCCGAGGCGTTCAGGCAGCTGTCGTTGATCGCGCGGCGTTCGACCGCCGTGGCGCCCGAGGGCACGCAGACGATGATCTTGGGGTTCACGAAGCCCTTGCGGTTATGAACCTTGCGAATGAAGTGCTTGATCATCTCTTCGGCGACTTCGAAGTCGGCGATGACTCCGTCGCGCATCGGACGGATGGCTTCCATGTGACCGGGCGTGCGACCCAGCATCTGCTTCGCCTCGATGCCCACGGCGTGGACGATCTTCCGTCCACCGACGTTTCTCAGCGCGACGACCGAAGGCTCGTTCAGGACGATGCCCTTGCCCTTCATATAGATCAGGGTGTTGGCGGTCCCCAGGTCCATCGCGATGTCGTTGGAGATGGCGCCGAAGAGGGAAAAGCTCATGGGGGTCGAATACCGTTCGGTTTGGGCCTTCAAGGCGCTGCGTTTTCAACCGGTTTCGACGACGCCCCGCCCGATGCGTATCCCCATACGCAGCGGGTTCCTGATCGTGCTCGCCTGACCGGCTGTGCGCCCGTTTGCCCGCATGGGCAGGCGAATACAAGCCCCGATGCCGCGCGGGGGGGCCATGTCGATCACGACCAGGTTACGGCTCCGCTTGGCGATTCCGCGCGGTCGCCGATCAGACCGCCTCGATACCTTCGGCGGCCAGGACTCGCTGAACCGCGGGTCGCGACTGAACGCGGTCCAGATGGGCGTTCAGCCGGGGATAGCGCGCCTTGTCCAGCAAGGCCGCCTGACGCGCCCAGCGGGTGAACACGGAAAGATATCCATCCGCCACCGTGTACTGATCGCCCATGGCCCACGGCCCGACGAACAGATGCTGTTCGGCCAGGTCGTATTTCTTCAACGCCAGTTCGACCTGCGCGTCCCTGGCTTCGCCCTCCAGCGGCGGACGGCTGAACAGCAGCTTGCCGATCGCCGGATGCAGCGACGACCCCAGCCAGCCGTTCAGCGACTGCATCTTGCCGAAGTTGAAGCTGGACCCATTGTCGGCGAGATTCGGCTCGGGATGGGTCTGCGCCACATAGCCCATGATCACCAGGTTCTCGGTCAGGACGCCGTCGTCGGTCGCCAGCGCCGGCGTCACCCCGGCCGGGTTGATGGCCAGATATTCGGGCGTCTTCTGTTCGCCGGCCTTCAGATCGATGTGCTGGATCTCATAGTCCGCGCCCGCCTCTTCCAGCGCGATATGCGAGGCCAGCGCACAGGCGCCGGCGGTGTAATACAGCTTCAACATGGGATTGATCCTTTTACGTGATCCTGAGCCAACGCAGATAGGCCCGAACGCTTTCCGTAACAACTACTGTATTTGTTCGGGATCGCCGTTGGATTGCTCGCGGCGCCGGACCAGTTCCCGCACGCCCAGCATCAACGCCATCCAGACCACGGCCACCCCCGCCAGGATCAGCGACGTCCAGACCCCGTCGCCGCTGACCGCGGCGACCACCGCCCCGCCGAAAAACGCGACCAGCGCCGTCTTGGGCAGCACGCCCAGCGCGCACCCCGCCAGAAAGGCCGGGAACGAGGCCCGGGTGGCGCCGAACGCCATGTTGACCACAATGAACGGCGCCGACGGCACGTTGCGGATCATGAAGCTGGCATAGAACGCGTTCTTGCCCACGAACCGTTTCAGCCGATCCAGCGTCCGTCCGCCGAACCGGTCCAGCATCCGCGCCGTCGGCCCGCGCCCCAGCCAATAGGTCACCCCGGCCGACGCCACGGTCGCGGCCCAGCTGTAGAAGAACCCCAGCGACGGTCCGAACGCGACCACGCAGGCTGCGATCAGGATGAACTGCGGCGCGCCGATGAAGGCTGCGGCCACGAACAGCACGACCGTCGCCGCGAACGCCCAGGGGCTGCCGCGATAGCCCTGCAGCCAGCCCTCCAGATTCTCCTCGGCCGCCAGCCCGAACTGGCTCTTGCCCAGCATCAACAGCCCGACGGTCGCGCCCAGCAGCAGCGCCGCCGCCAGCGCGGTGCGCCAGCGCCGCGCCTCCATATTCAGGATGAAATCGAGAATCCGCCGCATGACGACGTCCGATTAGCACCCCGGTCGCGTCCAGTGCGAGCCTCGGCGTTTGATCCGCGTTTCGCATCTGCGTAAGAGACAACGCCGCTCTCCCCGGGAATCGCCATGTCAGACCTGCAGTCCGCCGCCCTCGCCCGCGTCAAGCCGTCCGCCACCCTCGCGGTGACCGCCAAGGCCCGCGAGCTGAAACGCGCCGGTCGCGACATCATCGGCCTGGGCGCCGGCGAACCCGACTTCGACACCCCGGACAACATCAAGGCCGCCGCCATCGCCGCCATCGAACGCGGCGAGACCAAATACACCGACGTCGACGGCACGCCGGAACTGAAGGCCGCCATCGTCGCCAAGTTCGCGCGCGAGAACGGCCTGACCTACACGGCGGCCCAGGTCCACGTCGCCTCGGGCGGCAAGCCGGTGATCTACAACGCCCTGGTCGCGACGCTGAACGCCGGCGACGAGGTCATCGTCCCCGCCCCCTACTGGGTCAGCTATCCCGACATGGTGCTGCTGGCCGGCGGCGAGCCGGTCTTCGTCACGGGCGAGGAATCCGACGGCTTCAAGCTGCGTCCCGAGGTGCTGGAGGCCGCGATCACGCCCCGCACCAAATGGCTGATTCTCAACTCGCCGTCGAACCCGACCGGCGCCGCCTACACCCGCGCCGAGCTGGAGGCCCTGGCCGACGTCCTGCGCCGTCACCCCCACGTCTGGGTCCTGACCGACGACATGTACGAGCACCTGACTTACGGCGATTTCGAATACACCACGATCGCCCAGGTCGCGCCCGACCTGTACGACCGCACCCTCACGGTCAACGGCGTGTCCAAGGCCTATGCCATGACCGGCTGGCGCATCGGCTATGCGGGCGGCCCCAAGCCGCTGATCGACCTGATGCGCAAGGTGGCCAGCCAGACCACGTCCAACCCCGCCTCGATCAGCCAGGCGGCCGCCGTCGAGGCCCTGAACGGAACCCAGGACTTCATCGGCGAGCGCGGCAAGGCGTTCGAGAAACGCCGCGACCTGGTCGTGTCGATGCTGAACCAGGCGACCGGCATCCGCTGCCCGAACCCGGAAGGCGCCTTCTATGTCTATCCCTCGATCGAGGGGCTGATCGGCAAGACGACCGAGGGCGGCGTGACCATCGACGGCGACGAGACCTTCGCTTCGGCCTTGCTGGAGGCCGAGGGCGTGGCGGTGGTGCACGGGGCGGCCTTCGGCCTCAGCCCCTATTTCCGCATCAGCTACGCGACGTCGGAAGCCGTGCTGGAAGACGCCTGCGGCCGGATTCAGCGGTTCTGCGCCTCGCTGCGCTGAGGGTCAGGCCGCCCGGCTGACCGCGAAATCGGCCAGGTTTTCCAGCGCGTCACGCCAGTCGCCCTTCGGCAGCGCCCGCAGCGCCGCTTTCGCCGCATCGGCATAGTCGCCTGCGGCGTCCAGCGTCGCGGTCGCCGCGCCCGTGCCGATGATCAGTTCCCGGGCGCGCCGGAAATCCTCGTCCGACCTCTGGCCGGCGTTGATCGTCCGTTCCCAGAAGGCGTCCTCGCGGCCCCGCGTTCTGGCCACGGCCAGCAACAGCGGCAGGGTCACCTTGCCCTCGCGGAAATCGTCTCCGGCGTTCTTGCCCAAGGCCTCGGACGATCCGCCATAGTCCAGCGCATCGTCGGCCAGCTGGAACGCCAGGCCCAGGTTCAGCCCATAGGACCGCAGGGCCGACGTCGTGCGGTCGTCCGCGTTCACGGCGACGGCCCCGGCTTCGGCGGCGGCGGCGAACAGTTCGGCGGTCTTGGCCGAGATGATCCGCAGATAGGTCTCCTGATCCAGGTTCAGATCGTGCGCCCGGGTCAGTTGCAACACCTCGCCCTGGGCGATCACGCTGGAGGCCTGGGCCAGGATGCCCAGCGCCCGCATCCGGCCGGTCTCGACCATCAGTTCGAAAGCCCGCGCAAACAGGAAATCCCCGACCAGGACGCTGGTCGCCGCGCCCCAGATCAGATGCGCCGCGACCTTGCCGCGTCGCATTTCCGACCCGTCGACCACGTCGTCGTGCAACAGGGTGGCCGTGTGAATGAACTCCACCGACGCCGCCAGCTTCAGCGCCTCGTCCACCAGCCGGTCCGGCTGCTCCGGCGTCGCCGCACGGGCCGCGGCGATCGTCAGCAGCGGGCGCAGCCGTTTGCCTCCGGCCGAGACGATATGCTCCGCCAGCAGTGGAATCACCGGCACCTGCGACTGCATGCGGTCCACGATCAGGGCGTCGACCGCCGTCATGTCCGTCGTGGCCAGCCGAACCAGGGCGTCGGTCCCGCCCTTCGGCCGGGAGCGCTGGGCATGCGGCGCGGTCAGGGTGGCGGCATCCAACGGGAAACTCTTTCAACAATCACGATGCGAGCGGGAAACGCCTCGCCACAATGTCACGGCGGCTTGCGGCCTCGCGCTCGGGCGGACAATGGTGACGCCGCCATGAAGGGTCAAGCCGCGTGACCGTCGCATCCTCAGCTTCCACAACCGCCGAATCCGCGCCGGATACGGTCGAGAACGCCTTGCTGGGCGGAAAGGTCCGGCTGCTGCAGGCCCCGGACGGCTATCGTGCGGGCGTGGACGCCGCCCTGCTGGCCGCCGCCGTCCCGGCCCGCCCCGGCCAGCGCGTGCTTGAGGCGGGCTGCGGGGTCGGGGCTGTTCTGATGCAGATCGCGGCCCGGAGACCCGGCGCCGTGCTGACGGGGGTGGAACGCGACCCGGTCGCCGCCTCGCTCGCCGTTCGCAACGGCGCCCTGAACGCCGTGGCCGATCGCGTCGAAGCCGTCGCGGCCGATATCGCGGACGGGTTCGCCGGCCTGGACCGCCAACGATTCGACTGGGCCGTCTCCAATCCGCCCTTCTTCGACGACGAGGCCGCCCTGCGCGCGCCCGCGCCGGCCAAGCGCGGCGCCTGGATCGCCGATGACGGCCTGGGTTCGTGGATCGATTTCCTCGTTTCGGGCGCGCGAGACGGCGGCCGGATCGTCGTCATCCACCGCGCGGATCGGCTGGCCGACCTGCTGGCCCTGCTCGGCCCGCGCTGCGGCTCTTTCGCGATCCGTCCGGTCCAGCCCCATGCCGACCAGCCGGCGAAAAGGGTGCTTGTCCACGCGGTCCGATCCGGCCGGGCGCCCCTGCGTCTGTTGCCGGCCCTGGTCCTGCACGACCGGTCGGGGGCCAAACACACGCCCCAGGCCGAAGCCATCCTGCGCGGCGAAGCCGACCTGGACTGGTCGTGACGGCTGGACAGATCGCGCGCGACGCTAGGCCCACGGCGCGCTAGAGGCCTGCCCATGTCCATGCGCCCGCTCTTCGTCACCCAGGTCTATGAGGCCTCCCTGGCCGCCACGCCCGGTTTCGACGCCTTCAACGCCGAACTCGCCGACGCCTGCCGCATGCTGGCCGACGAGGACGGCGCCGGTCGCGCCTGGTGCAGGACCCACGGCTATCGCGGCTATACCTCCTACGGCTCGCTGAACGACCTGCCGCACCGGCTGCCCGAGTTCGCCGAACTGAAGAAGCACCTGGACCGGCATGCCCTCGCCTATGCCCGGGCGCTGAATTTCGACCTGGCGAGAAAGCCCCGGCTGGACACGATGTGGGTCAATATCCTGAAGCCCGGCGGCGCCCATTCGGGCCATATCCACCCCCACGCCTTCCTGTCCGGCACCGTCTATGTCGACGTCCCCGACAACGCCTCCGCGCTGAAGCTGGAAGACCCCCGGCTGCCGATGATGATGGCGCGCCCGTCGGTCGACGCCGACGCCCCCCAGGCCGAACAGCCGTTCGTCTATCTGGCCCCCAGCGCCGGGACGGTGCTGATGTGGGAAAGCTGGCTGCGCCACGAGGTGCCCATGAACAGGGCGAAATCGGACCGCATCTCGATCAGCTTCAACTATGCCTGAGACGCTGGCGCCGATGTAACCTTGGCCGGCCGACCGGCGAAACAGGGACGACCGTGACCGACCGCGAAGCTCATTTGCGATCCCTGATGCTGCGTGGCCTCGATGGCGACGCGGAGGCATGGCGCGTGCTGCTGCGCGATATGGGCGCGCACCTGAGACCCTTCTTCTCCCGCCGGCTGTTCGACGGGGGCGCCGACGCCGAGGACCTGGTGCAGGAAACCCTGATCGCCATTCACGCCAAGCGGACCACCTGGGACCGAAACCAGCCCTTCACCGGCTGGGCCTATGCGATCGCGCGGCACAAGCTGATCGACCACCTGCGTCGCCGCGGTCGCCGTCCCACCCACCCGCTGGACGAGGCGTCGGACCTGTTCGCCGATCACACGGTCGAGGACGGGGCGACTCGCGCGGATCTGGGCCGCTGTCTGTCGCTGTTGCCCCAGCGCCAGCGACGGCTGATCGAGGATGTGCGGCTGAAGGGCATGACCGTCGCCGAGGCGGCGGAACGGCACGGCTATTCGGTCACCGCCGCCAAGGTCTCCATCCACCGTTCCATGAAATCCCTGACCGCCCGCTTCGCCACGGCTGAGACAGCCGGGAATGCCTCCGATGAAGACTGAAGACCTGATCGACGCCCTGTCCATGGACCTGCCGCCCGCCAGCCGCCGCCAGATCGAGCGCAACATCCTGCTGTGTCTGATCCCCGCCGGCCTGATGGTGCTGGCCATCGTCGGCCTGTGGCTGGGCTTCCGCAGCGACCTGACCACCGCCATGATCGGGCCGACCTTCTGGGCAAAGGCCGCCTACACCTCGGCCCTGGCCGTCACCGGCTTCTGGCTGCTGACCCGCCTGGGCCGCCCCGGCGCCAGCGCGCGCGCGCCCCTGGTCGCGCTCGCCGCCCTGCTGCTCGGCGTCCTCGGACTGGCCGTCTACGAGATGGTCACCATGCCCATGCCCGAACGCATGCCCGCCCTGATGGGCGACAGCGCCCGGGTCTGCGCGCCCAATATCCTGCTGCTCAGCGCCCTCGCCGCCCCATTCGTCTTCTGGGCCGCCCGCGCCTTCGCCCCCACCCGGCCGACGCTGGCCGGGGCGGCGGCCGGACTGCTGACAGCGGGGTTGGCCGCGACCCTGTATGGCCTGCACTGTCCGGAACACACCGCGCCCTTCGTCGCGATCTGGTATTCGCTGGGCATAGCCCTGGCGGTCGCGGTCGGGGCCGTGGCGGGCCGCTTCGTCTTCAGGTGGTGAGGGCGCCCGACGTCAGCGGAGCCCACGCCGCCATGGCCGAGGTCACGACCGAGTCAAGTTCGTCCGCGCCCGCCCCGCCCCGCGCGCTGAGGCTCAGTCCCTTGTGCACCGTGGCGTAGAAGTCGGCGACGGCGCGAATGTCGGTCCCGGGGGCGACATCCCCGTCCTCGACCCCGCGCTGCAGGCGTCGGGCCAGGGTGTCGGCGTTGCTCGCGCGCATCTGGCACAGGCTGCCCGCCAGTTCGGGCGACAGCGCCGCCTCCTCCATCGCCGTCTGCATGACCATGCATCCCGTTGGACTGCCGACATCGGAGAAGACGCAGGCGGCGTTTCGCAACAGGCCCTCGACGCTCTCGCGGGCGGTCGGCAGGTCCATCACGCCCCAGAACGACGGGCTGAAGACGGCCACATAGTGCTCGATCGCCTCGCGATAGAGGCCCTCCTTCGAACCGAATGCGGCGTACAGGCTGGGCGAGGCGATGCCCATCGCCGCCGTCAGGTCGGTCATCGAGGCGCCGGCGTAGCCCTTCTCCCAGAACACGCGCATGGCCTGCTCCAGAGCCTTTTCTCGATCGAAACTGCGGGGACGCCCCCGCGTGGGCGGGGACGTCGCATCGGGCGACGGCGACATTCGGACCTCTATTTGTACCGATCGATAAATAATCCCTTGCGCGATGGTGGCAAGCCTCCCACCTCGTTCTGTGCCAATCGATACAGAATTGGTCGAACACGCAGGATCATCCGAAATGAGTTCCCCCTCCCTCCCCCTGTCGGGCAAGCGCGCCCTGGTCACCGGCGCCGCGCGCAGCATCGGCGCGGCCATCGCCCTGAAGCTGGCCCAGGACGGCGCCGACGTCGCCGTCACCTATGAAAAATCCGCCGACAAGGCCGAGGCCCTCGCGACCGAAATCCGGGCCCTGGGCCGCAAGGCCGTCGCCATCCAGGCGAACGCCGCCAGCGGCGAAGCGGTGAAAAACGCCGTCGAGAAGACCGTCACGGACCTCGGCGGGCTCGATATTCTGGTCAACAACGCCGGCATCGCCCGCATGGGCGCCTTCGCCGACCAGCCGCTGGAAGAGATCGACGACCAGTTCAACGTCAATGTGCGCGGGGTTCTTCTGACGACCCAGGCCGCGCTCAGGCACATTCCCGACGGAGGGCGCATCATCACCATCGGCAGCAACGTCGGCCTGCAGGTGCCGTTCGGCGGCCTGACCGTCTACGCCGCCACCAAGTCGGCGCTGGAAAGCTTCACCCGGGGGCTGGCCCGCGAACTGGGGCCGCGTCAGGTGACAGTCAATCTGGTGCGCCCCGGACCGATCGACACCGACATGAACCCCGCCGACGGCCCGATCGCGGCGAACGTCCTGCCTGGCCTGTCCATCCCCCGATATGGCCAGACCTGGGAAGTCGCCGAGGCCGTCGCCTTCCTGGCGGGTCCCGGAGCCGCCTACGTCACCGGAAACGGCATCCTGGTCGACGGGGGCGCCGTCGCCTGATCCGTCAGGGCTGTTTTACGTACGTCCCGCCGCTGTACTCAAGCGAAGCGGGACGTGCGTCGGCGTCCAGTGTGAACACTATCACCTCGCCGCTGAAGGGCGTCAGCTCCACGCGCAGACTTTCGGGGGCGGTGAAATTCTCGGCCAACGCGTGCTGGACCCCGATCGCGGCCTCGAGCCGATCGCCCGCCTCGCGCACCGTCAGGGTTCCGTAGGCCTGACTGACATAGTCCCCGGAATAGGCGGCGTTCGGCAGGCTCAATGTCCGGGGGCGCTGGGCCCGCGCCTCCAGACTCTGGGCCAACCCGGTCCGCCGGCGGTCGCGCGTCAGCGCCAGGTCGGCCAGTTTCCCGTCATAGACCGCCTCGATGTCCGGCAGACCAGCGAACCAGTCGTAGGCGTAGTTCGCGACCAGATCGGCCAGATCGCCGGCGAAGGCGTCCTCGTTGATCATGACCGCGACGCCGATGCCCCGCTCCGGCATAAAGGAAACATGGGCGCGCGAGCCCGCGAAATTGCCGAAATGATGGATCAGGAGATCGTCTCCGTAGCGCCCGATCTGCCACCCCAGGCCGTAGCCGGTCCGCTGATAGGATCCGAACTCGGCCTCCTGCCCGACCTGCTGCACGTGCGTTGCTGCGACCAGACCCTCCGGCAGGGTCCTGCGGCCGTCGATGACGCCGTCATCGATCTGCGCCTCGAGCCAGATCGCCATGTCGTTTGCCGTCGAGATCAGACCGCCGGCCGAATGCATTGTGGCGTCGGTCTTCTGCAGATAGGACCGCTCGGAATGACCGGGCGCCCGGCCGAGATGTCCTGCGGCGACCGTCTCACCCGCCCCACGCGCCTCGTCGATCAACGCCGTGGTGTGCGTCATGCCCAGCGGCCTCAGCACCTCGTCCTGAACCAGGTCGCGCCAGTCGCGGCCCCACCGATGCTCTATCAGTACGGTCGCGAGATTGTAGCCCGAGTTGGTGTAGTCGAAGGTTCCCGGTGCGACCTCGCCGGGTCCGGTCTCGGCGGTCAGTCGCCAGAGAGTTTCAGGCGTCCAGTCCCCTGAGAAGGCCAAGCGGAAAGCGATCGGGCCGTTGTCGACGCCGGACCGATGGCTCAGCAAATCGGTCAAGGTAACCCGCGAGGCGATCTCGACCGGGACACCCGAGCCCTCCGACCACGTCGCCAGAGGCGCGTCCAGATTCAGCTCCCCTCGCGCCGCCATCGCCGAGATGGCCAGGGCGGTGAAGGATTTGGTGGCTGACGCGATGTAGAACCGCGTGTCCGCCGTCACCGGGGCGCGGGTCTCGACATCGGACACGCCGAACCCGCCCGCGTAGACCGGCCCCTGCGCGTCCACGACGGCCACGGCCATGCCGGGCACAGCCTCCGTCCGCTCCATCGCCCGCCGTGCGAAGGCGTCCATTGCTTCCGGAAAGTCCGCCCGGTCCTGCGCCCTCAGGACCGCCGGCGCCGTCAGAGTGAAAAGAAAGGCCGTCGCAAGGACGGTGCGAAGGGAAAGGGGCGGCATGGGTCTGTCCTCCTGCCCGATACGCGGGCGTGTCGAGGATGAGAGGCCGACAACCCGCCAAACGGATGCAGCCGCCTTCAATCCGCCGTGTCGAAGGGCTAGTCGTTTGCCCTTCGGCGCGGCGGTCGCTACATCCCGCGCCAACCTCCCCATCCGATCCAGACGACAGGGCGCAACGCACCTCATGGCGCAGCAATATATTTTCCAGATGCAGGGTCTGACCAAGACCTTCCCCGGCGGCAAGAAGATCTTCGAGAACATCTGGCTCAGCTTCTACAACGACGCCAAGATTGGCGTCGTCGGGGTCAACGGCTCGGGCAAGTCCACCCTGCTCAAGATCATGGCCGGCATCGACCCGGAGTTCACCGGCGAGGCCAAGGCCGCCGACGGGATCAAGCGCGGCTATCTGGAGCAGGAGCCCCACCTCGACGACGCCCTGAACGTGCGCGAAAACGTCGAGGCCTGGTGCGAAGAGAAACAGTGGGTCAACCGCTTCAACGCCATCGCCATGGAAATGGCGGAGGAATACTCCGACGAACTGATGGAGGAGATGACCGCCCTCCAGGAAAAGATCGACGCCGGAGACGTCTGGGACATCGACAGCCGCATCGAGATGGCCATGGACGCCCTGCGCTGCCCGCCCGACGACTGGATGACCACCAACCTGTCCGGCGGTGAGAAGCGCCGCGTGGCCCTGGCCCGCCTGCTGCTCAGCAAACCCGACATGCTGCTGCTGGACGAACCGACCAACCACCTGGACGCCGAATCCGTCGCCTGGCTGCAGCACCACCTGGAGGCCTTCCCCGGCTGCGTCATCCTGGTGACCCACGACCGCTACTTCCTGGACCTTGTCACCAAGTGGACGCTGGAACTCGATCGCGGCAAGGGCATCCCCTACGAGGGCAACTACTCCAGCTGGCTGGAGCAGAAGCAGAAGCGGGTGGTGCAGGAGAACTCGGAATCCGAGGCTCGCCAGCGCGCCCTGACCCGCGAACTGGAATGGGTGCGTTCGGGCGCCAAGGCCCGTCAGGCCAAGTCCAAGGCGCGTCTGGCCGCCTATGAGCGGATGGTGACCGAGCAGGAAAACCTGCGCGGCGCCCAGACCCACGCCCACATCCAGATCCCGCCCGGGCCGCGCCTGGGCAATGTCGTGCTGGAGGTCGAGGGCCTGCAGAAGTCGTATGGCGACAAGCTGCTGTTCGACAACCTGACCTTCAAACTGCCGCCCAACGGCATCGTCGGCGTGATCGGCCCCAACGGCGCCGGCAAGTCGACCATGTTCAAGCTGATCACCGGGCAGGAGACGCCGGACGGCGGCTCGATCAAGGTCGGAGAGACGGTCAAGCTGGCCTATGTCGACCAGTCCCGCGACGCGCTCGACCCCAACAAGACCATCTGGGAAGAGATCAGCGGCGGCACCGACGTGATGATGGTCGGCAAGCGCGAGATCAACACCCGCGCCTATGTGGGCAGCTTCAACTTCAAGGGCGGCGATCAGCAGAAAAAGGTCGGTCAACTGTCCGGCGGTGAGCGCAACCGCGTCCACCTGGCCAAAACCCTGGCGACAGGCGGCAACCTGCTGCTGCTCGACGAACCGACCAACGACCTGGACATCGAGACGCTGCAGAATCTCGAAGAGGCTCTGGAAAGCTTCGCAGGCTGCGCCGTGGTCATATCCCACGACCGCTGGTTCCTGGACCGCCTGGCCACCCACATCCTGGCCTTCGAAGGCGACAGCCATGTCGAGTGGTTCGAAGGCAACTTCGAAGCCTATGAGGAAGACAAGAAGCGTCGCCTGGGCGTCGAAAGCCTGATCCCGCACCGGATCAAGTTCCAGAAGTTCGGGCGGTAAGACTTTCCTTCTGATTGCAAAGCCTAGCGGAACCACGGTATCCAACAGGCCTGCGATTTGGGGGCTGAAATGCGCTATCTGGGTCTGGTTGATCGGCTGTTGCCGGAGGCTTCACCTTCGGCGTTTCGATCCGTGGAAACGACACTGTCGTGGCGTCAGACGCTGTCCACCGAACCATTCGCGGACCCAATGTACGTGCCGCCATCGCCGGGCGATCGCACCGTCACGAGAGGGAGCTGGCGCTCTGAAACCTTGTACAGCCTCAACGGAGGCGCGGTCTTTGGCCTGAATGGTAACGACCGGCTCATTGCCGATCCCTTGGGCGCATGGCTCGAAGGGGGAGGCGGAGACGATTTCCTGGATGGGGGCGCCGGGAACGACATCATATGGGGCGGAACGGGCGCAGACTATATCCGCAGCGGCGGTGGGGCAGACCGATTCATCTTCACACCCGGCGATACGGTGGCACCCCAAACGGGCGGGATAGGTGGAAATCCGGATCGTATCTCCGACTTCAATCCCGCCGCAGGTGATGTGATTGAACTGTATGGCTTCACGACCATGCCCCGCCTCGATGTCGGTGCTCAGGGTTGGGCGACGCTGGTCTTCCCCGACGGGTCAGAAATCATTCTCGAATACCTGGACACTGCGACCGTGGCGGCCTTCCCGCAGGCCATCCGCCTGATGCCGGGACCCGCTCCAACGCCAGCGCCTGTTCCAGCGGGCGGGCCAGTGGTTGGATTGGGTCCGTTCCTGGTTGAGGCTGGAACCACCCACGTGTTTACTCAGGACGCCGCCTATTCCATCGGTGGGACAAACGGCGGCCTGTCGAACTTCGGGACCCTCATCGTTCAGGGCCCGCCGGATGACAGCGCACTGAACTTCGGCGTGTTTCAGGAATATGGTCGCTTCCTCAACGGTAGCACAGGGGTGTTGCGGGTCATCAATGACGGTGCTGCAGGCGCGATCGGAACGCGAGGCAGCGCCGATCTGACGAACCAGGGGCTGATTGACGTTTCATCGGAGTATGACGCGACTGGTGCCGCTCCCCGATCCACGAATTGGGATCTCGACAACTCGGGCACGATCCGCGTCACTGCCGGCAATCTGGCGCAAGGCATACACGTCGCAAACACTCCGATCTTGACGTCGGCTCCACAACGCGCCGCTGTCACGATTTCCAATAGCGGCGAAATCCTTGCCGACGGCGCGTTCGCTTTCGGCATCAACAGCGCTCTGAATGCCACCCTAGCGAACAGCGGCCTGATCGAAGCACGCGGGACTCAGGGGGCTATCGGGGTCGTCCTGGATGCAAACGGCAGCTTCACGAACAGCGGCACAATCCGGGCGATCGCAACAGGTGAAGGGGCGCTGAGCATCGCCTTTACCGCCGTAAACACCGCTTCGCCTTTCGCGCGCGGCAATGGCCTCCAGACCTATGTCAATAGCGGTCTGATCGAGGCCGACATCGCCATCTTGATCGACGACACGGCCATGCAGCTGTCGCGCGAGCACGTGCTGAACTCCGGCATCATACGGGGGGGCATCATCCTGGGTGCCGGTCTCGACGAGGTGCGCAACAGCGGCACCATAGATGGCTACGTCGACCTAGGCTCCGACGCCGACATCTACGACGGCACCGGCGACAGCGTCGTAACCGGCGGCGTTTTCGGTGGCAACGACAACGATCGGCTGATTGGCGGCAACCTGTCCGACTATCTGTTCGGCGAAGAGGGGGCTGACGCCATCTTCGGTGGCGCGGGCGACGATTTCATCGACGGCGGTCGTGGTAGCGACGCTCTCGACGGTGGCGAGGGTTACGATGTGTTGTCGTATCTGACATCCAGCGCGGGCGTAATCGCGGACCTTTCTGCTGGGACGGCTCAGTCCGCCGCCAATGACACAATTCGCAACTTCGAAGGGGTTCAGGGCAGCATCTTCGCGGACACCCTGACGGGCGACGCCGGCGACAATGTCCTGGAGGGCAACTCCGGTGCAGACATTTTGTCTGGCGGCAAGGGCGACGACATTCTGTTTGGAGACAAGGGCAATGATGTCCTAACGGGGGGGACTGGGCGAGACACCTTTGTGTTCAATCTCAACGACGGCGGCGACGTCATTACCGATTTCGAGACCGGTCCGTCAGGTGACCAGTTGTCTATCCATGGCTATTCCACCGCCACGTCGATCCAGCAGCTCGGGGCAGACGTACTGATCGTCCTGTCCGCCACGGATTCCATCCTGGTGCGCAATGTGACGGCGGCCGCTATCAGCGACGCGATCTCATTTTCGGCCGAGGCACTCCCGCAACAGCCAACGCCAGCCCTCACGACCACTCTAACCGTCGATCAACTGACGGAAATCGGCGCTGATGAGACGATCATCATCACCCGGCCAACCCTGTTTGACGCCGGCATCGTGCTCGAAGCGGTCGATGCCCGCCCCCAGCCTGCCCTGTTCAACAGTGGCCATATCGTGGTTCAGGGGCTGTCTGGCCAGGCTAATCTGTATGGCCTGTTGGGGAACGACAAGAACGTCCTGTTTGATCCCTTTGTGAACCGGGCCGACGGCAGGCTCGAGGTTACAGCAGTTGGTAGCACGAACGTTTTCGGCATCTATCAGATCGAAGAGGTTTTCAACGCAGGGCTGATCCGCGTCACCGGACAAGGCCATGTTCTGGGCATCCAGCCCCTGCAGCAGTTCAGCAACTCTGGACGTATAGAGATCAACGCAGGCCTCAGCGCGACAGGTGTTGAGGCCCGTATCGGAAGCCAGGACGTATGGAACTCCGGCGAAATCGTCGTGGTGGGTGGCCAGGCGAGCATCGGCGTGAGCGTCAAACTGGATGATCACCCCTCACCGAATGCCTTCGTGAACAGCGGCAGCATCATAGTCAGCGACTCAACCGCCGGGATGGATAGTATCGGCATGGCCTTCGGGTCGCTGTTCGTCGGCCGAATTTTCAACAGCGGCATCGTGCAAGCCGACTACGCCTTGCGCAATGTGCCGGCAGTGACAACGCCCGAGAACCAGAAGTCTATCATCGTCAATACGGGTGAGCTTCGCGGCCTGGTCGATCTAGGCGAAGAGCAATCCACGCTGTTCAACGACGGGCTTATCACAGGACACATCGATCTGGGTGGCTCCGACGACGTCTATGAGGGTCGTCTCGGCCTTCAGAACGGCGGGATAGACGGAGGAGACGGGGATGATCGCATCTACACAGGCCGGGGGGCCGACGTCATCAGCGGTGGCGCAGGCGCGGATCATCTCAGCGGCGGAGCAGACAATGATACTCTGACGGGCGGCGCGGGTGCCGACATCTTCTACGCCGGGTCCGGGGCGGACGTGATCACCGATTTCAGCGTCGCGGCAGGCGACCGCATTCGAGTTGCAGGCCACAGCGCATGGCAGTCGATCCAGCAGCAGGGCTCGGACGTCCTGGTCATTTTCTCCGCTACGGATAGCCTGCTTGTGCGTAATGCTCTGGTTGCTGATCTCAACCCGGGAGTGCTGCAGTTTTCATCAACTCTGCCGAGCGAGGTCACCGGACGTTCGCAGGCACCGACAGCATCAGCCACGCCGAGCGTGTCTGGCCAGCCACCGGTTGCGCCTCTGATACAATCCGGGAATGCAGGCAGCGACAACCTGACAGGCGGAATACTGAACGACATGCTGCGCGGACTTGACGGTGCCGACGTCCTGTCAGGCGCTGACGGCAACGACATTCTGGAAGGCGGTTCGGGGTCGGACCGTCTGAATGGCGATGCAGGTGATGACCAGCTTCACGGTGGGGCCGGCAATGATGTTCTGAGCGGAGGAGCCGGTGACGACTATATGGTCGGCGGAGCCGGCGCTGATCGTTTCGAAATCGATGTGTCCAGCGTCACCTATGATCGCATCTTCGACTTCAACCCAGCCGAAGGCGATACGATCGTCGTGCGTGGAGTTACAGGCTACAGTCCGACTTCGGATGGCTTCTTTTTCTATAACTACACCGGATCGTCTCAACAATCTGTCAGCCTCTTCCTCGACTTGCTGATTGGGCGAGACATGAACGGAAGCATCATCGTCTACGCGACTGAAGGACGTGATCAGTTGTCCCCGCCTGCATCCGGCGTAATTTTTGGCCTGGGTGGCGACGACTACATTTCAGGTAGGGATCAATATGACGACCGCTTCGACGGGGGCGAAGGCAACGACGAGCTCTGGGGTTCCGGCGGCGACGACATCCTGATCGGCGGGGCTGGGAACGACCGCTTGAACGGCGATTACGACACCGACACGGCTGTTTTTTCCGCCGCCCGCTCGGCGTACACGATCGTGACAAACGCCGCGGGCGTAACCACGGTAACCGGGCCGGACGGTGTGGATACACTGACTGGTATCGAGCATCTTCGGTTCGCCGACATGATCACGGGCATCGATGGCGTCCCGCTGCCCTCCAGTTTGGAGGGCACTCCGGTGGTTGACGTTCTCGTCGGAACGGCAGCGCGCGAAATTCTGCGAGGCGGCGATGGCGCAGACGTGATTTACGGGATGGGTGGTGGCGATACCATCTATGCTGGCGGCGGTGACGACTGGATCAGCGCCGGGAGCGGGCGGGTCACGGTCTTCGGAGGTCTGGGAGACGATACATTCATCGGCAGTGCCGAGATTGGCACCACGGGCTCCATTTACGACGGCGATTTGGGGTTCGACACTCTCGACTACAGCGCAGCGACTGTCGATCTGACTATTGATGGCACCGTGCTGAGGAGCCGATTCACGATCGGACAGGACACCTTTAAGAACATTTATGGCGTCATCTCGGGTTCTGGAAACGATCGCATCGACTTGTCGGCGATGGAACTGGCGACCGAGATAAGCGGGGGTTCCGGTAACGACTTCTTGCGCGGCGGCACGGGGACTGATTTTCTGCAGGGCGGCGACGGTTCGGATCAGCTTTACGGCTGGCGTGGCGATCGACTGTCTGGCGGAAACGGCGACGACCGGATGATTGTCGCGGCCGGCTTGCCTAGCTCCGTCTACAGCAACAATAACATCATCGTCGATGGTGATGCGGGCCACGACAGCCTCGTGCTGTCCGGAAGCCGGGTCATGCTGCGATTGTCGACCAGTTTCGGCTATGTCTCGGACACACAAATCGCGGTACGCACCGTCGAAGACGTAGTCATCGAGATCACGGGGGCCGGCCAGCGGTTCATTCAGGGCGACAACGGCGCGAACCGCATCTCCGTGGGCGCGGGTGACGACGGAGGCGCGGGCGCAAAGTTCGAAGGCTTTGGCGGTGATGATGTTCTGATCGGCGGGCGCGCAAACGATGTGCTGGTTGGGGGTGTCGGAAACGACAGGCTGGAAGGCGGTCTTGGTTCCGATACCGCCGACTACGCACTGGCCTATGCCGGCGTGACGGCCAGCCTGACCAGTAACCGTGCAACCGATGATGGGGACGGTGGCACGGACGTCTTTTTCGATATCGAGAACCTGACCGGCTCGTCTTTTGCGGATCACTTGACAGGCAATAATGCAGCAAATGTGCTTAACGGCGGCGCGGCCAATGACATTCTGATCGGAGGGGCAGGCAACGATCGGCTAGACGGCGGTACTGGCAGTGCTGATGTCGCCGTCTTCAATGGCCCGAGATCAGCATATACCCTATCCACCGTCGATGGCGTCACAACGGTGACGGGCCCAGACGGGACAGACACACTTACAAACATCGAACGGCTGCGGTTCAATGATGGCTTATTCGATATAGCTGGTGCCCCCCTGGGCCCCAACATCATCAATGGCACGGCAACCGGCGATATCCTGGACGGTACGATAGAGAGCGACGTCCTTGATGGCGGAGCTGGTTCGGACATCTTGTCAGGCAACGACGGTGACGACCGTCTGATCGGCGGGGCAGGCAACGATACGCTGAACGG
>JAHJOK010000077.1 GCA_018820205.1 Alphaproteobacteria bacterium | reverse complement strand
TCGATCGGTCAACATCACCTCCAACACCTCGGAACTGATCACGGCGGTCCTGTTCCGGGACGGCCAGCGCGTCGCGGCCGGGGCGCCCCTGGTCCAGCTTCAGGCCCGCGAGGAGGACGCCAGCATCATCCAGGCCCGCGCCCAGGTCGCCCAGGCCGAACGGGAATATGAACGCGCCAGCACCCTCGCCGAGCGGGGCATCGCGCCGCGCGTGACCGCGGAAATCGCCGAAACGGCGCTGGAGACCGCGCAGGCCACGCTGGAGGCCGCAGAGGCCCGCCGGGGCGACCGTGTCATCCGCGCGCCGTTCGCCGGCACCCTGGGCCTGTCGACCGTGACCCCGGGGACCCTGATCAGTCCCGGCGCCGTGATCGCCACCCTGGACGACACGTCCGTCATCCGCGTCGATTTCCCGGTGCCGGAACGATACCTCGGCGTGCTGCGCTCGGGATTGCCGCTGGTCGCCAGCGCCGACGCCTATGGCGACGAGCAGTTCTCGGGCCGGATCGCCCTGATCGACACCCGCATCAACGAGACCACCCGCGCCGTCACCGCGCGGGCCGAGTTCCCGAATCCCGGCGGCCGCATCCGCCCCGGCATGCTGATGCGCGTCGGCATCCAGCAGGGCCAGCGCCAGACCCCCGCGGTACCCGAATCCGCGATCCAGTATGAGGGCGACGGCGCCTTCGTCTATCGCATCGCCGGGGGCGAGAACGGCTCCACCGCCCAGCGCGTCGAGGTCGAGACCGGCGCCGTCGAGGGCGGCTTCGTCGAGATCGTCTCCGGTTTGTCGGCCAATGATCGCGTGGTCGGCTCAGGCCTCAATCGTATCCAGCCCAACGCGCCGATCTCGGTCGCCGGGGCCGGCGGACGGCCTGCCGGCGCACCGGCCCAGGCCGCCGCCCAGACGAGCGCCGCCCGATGATGCTCTCCGACCTCTCGGTCCGCCGGCCGGTGTTCGCGGCCGTGGCCGCGATCGTGATCTGCGTGATCGGGGCCGCGGCCTTCTTCTTCCTGCCGGTGCGCGAGCTTCCGGACGTGGATCCGCCGATCGTCTCGGTCTCGACCAGCTATGCGGGCGCCTCGGCCGAGGTCATCGAGAACCGGATCACCGAGCCGATCGAGCAGCAGGTCGCCGGCATCCAGGGCATCGAGCGGATCAGTTCGACCAGCCGCGACGGCCGTTCCAACGTGACGCTGGAGTTCGCGCTGGACCGCGACATCGACGTCGCCGCCTCCGACGTGCGCGACCGCGTCAGCCGGGTCCAGGGCAACCTGCCCGACCAGGCCGACCCGCCGGAAGTGTCCAAGGCCGATTCGGACAGCCAGCCGATCATGATCCTGTTCCTGCGGTCGACGACCATGAACCGGCTGGAGCTGACCGACTACGCCGACCGCTATCTGCTGGACCGGCTGGCCACGGTTCCGGGCGTCGCCCAGGCCCAGATCTATGGCGAGCAGCGCTACGCCATGCGCATCTGGCTGGACGCCGACGCCCTGGGCGCGCGGGGGCTGACCGTCACCGACGTCGAAACCGCCCTGACCAGCCAGAATGTCGAGCTTCCCGCCGGCGCCCTGCAGTCCACCGACAAGGACTATACCGTTCGCGTGGCCCGCACCTATGCCCGGGCGCAGGACTTCGCCCAGCTGCCCATCGGCACCGCCGGTTCGGCGTCCATCGGTTCGGCGGGCGCGTCCGGCGCCGTCTCGACCGGCTCCATCCCCAACGGGTCGGGCGCCAGCGGCGCGCTTCAGGCCCGCGCCAACTACGTCACCCGGCTGGGCGACATTGCCCGCGTCGAGGAGGCCCCGGAAGAGGAACGCCGCCTGTTCCGAGGCAACGGCCTGGACCAGATCGGCCTGGCCGTGACCCGTCAGGCCCAGTCCAACGACCTGGAGATCTCCAACGGCGTCTCCGATCTGGTCGAGGAGATCCGCCCCAGCCTGCCGCCCGGCAGCGAACTGGTCGTCGGCTCCGACAACTCGGTCTTCACCTCCCACGCCATCGACGAGGTCTGGATTACCATCGGCATCTCCCTGGCGCTGGTGGCCCTGGTCAATTTCGTGTTCCTGGGCAGTTTCCGCGCGGCCCTGATCCCGTCGATCGTGGCCCCGATCTGCCTGTTGTCGACCTTCATCGTCCTGGCGCCGCTGGGGTTCTCGCTGAACCTGCTGACGCTGCTGGCGATGGTGCTGGCCATCGGCCTGGTGGTGGACGACGCCATCGTGGTGACCGAGAACATCCAGCGCCGTCTCGACCATGGCGAGCCGCCCCTGGTGGCCGCCGAACGCGGCGCGCGTCAGGTCTTCTTCGCCGTCATCGCCACGACCATCACGCTGCTGGCGGTGTTCGCCCCGCTGCTGTTCCTGCCCGGCTATGTCGGCCGCCTGTTCGTCGAACTGGCCGCGACGATCGCCGCCGCCGTCGCCTTCTCCGCCTTCCTGGCGCTCAGCCTGTCGCCGATGCTGGCGTCGAAAATTCTCAAGCCCGCCGCCGGCTCCGGCTGGCTGGCCCGGCGGGTCGATCGATCGATGGACCAGTTGAAGAATTCCTACGCCAACTCGCTGGGCGCCATGGTCGGCCGGCGTATCGCGGTCGTCGGGGTCGGTTTGCTGATCCTGCTGGTCGGCGCCGGGGCGGCCGGCATGTTCCTGGTCCTGCCCAACGAGCTGGTCCCGCCAGAGGATCGCGGCCGCGTCACCGTCCGCATCCAGGGGCCGGAAGGCGCGGGCTTCGACTACACCCGCAAGATCATGCTGGGTCTTGAGCCCATCCTGGCCGAGTACCGCGAGGCGGGCGAGGTCTCCAGCTTCCTGATCTCGGCCCCCGGCTTCGGCGGCGGCAGCTTCAACTCCGGCAACGCCGTGCTGATCCTGAAGGACTGGTCCGAACGCGACCGGCCCGCCGACGAGATCGCCCAAGAACTGAACGGCAAGCTGCGCGGCCAGACCGACGCCCAGGTCAACGCCTCGGTTCCGGGCGCCTTCCAGCGCGGCGGCAACACCGGCAACTCGATCGAACTGGTCGCCACCGGCACCGACTACCGCGAAATCTACACCTGGCTTCAGCCCATTCTGGCTGCGTCCCAGGCCAATCCCGGGTTCTCGCGCCCGCGCCTGAACTATGAGCCGAACGCGCCGCGCCTGCTGGTCAACGTCGATCCGCAGAAGGCGGCTGCGCTCGGGGTTTCGGCCCAGCAGATCGGCCGCACGCTGGAGACCATGTTCGGGTCGCGCCGGGCGACGACCTATATCCGGGGCGGTCAGGAATACGACGTCATCCTGCAAACCGACCGCGCCGACCGCTCCTCGATCTCGGATCTGGAGACCCTGTATGTCCGGGGCGGATCCAGCACCCTTGTGCCCCTGTCTTCGGTGGTCACGACCCAGACGTCCGGCGACACGCCCGACCGGCGCCGTCTGGATCGCCAGCGCGCCATCACCCTGTCGGCGGATCTGAACCCCGGCATGACCATCGCCGATGCGGTCGCCTTCATGGACGCCCAGGCGGCCAAGCAACCGCAAGGGGTGGTGAACATCCAGTACGGCGGCGCGGCGCGCGACCAGCAGGAGGCGGGCGGCGCCGTCGCGGCGGCCTTCGGTCTGGCGCTGCTGCTGGTCTTCCTGGTGCTGGCGGCCCAGTTCGAAAGCTGGATCACCCCTGCCGTGATCATGCTGACCGTGCCCCTCGCGGCGGCCGGCGGACTGTTCGGCCTGCTGATGGCCGGGTCCAGCCTGAACATCTATTCCCAGATCGGCCTGATCATCCTGATCGGCATCGCGGCCAAGAACGGCATCCTGATCGTGGAGTTCGCCAACCAGCTGCGCGACCAGGGCCGCTCGATCAAGGAGGCGATCGTCGAGAGCTCGGCTCTGCGGCTTCGCCCCATCATCATGACCTCGATCGCCACGGCCTTCGGCGCCCTGCCGCTGGTGCTGTGGCAGGGGGCGGGGGCGGGCAGTCGCCAGACGATCGGCGTCGTCATCTTCGCCGGAGCCATGTTCTCGACCCTGCTGACCCTGTTCGTGGTGCCCGTGATCTACGGCGCCCTGGCCCGGTTCACCCGGTCGCCCGAATACACCGCCCGCAAGATCGAGGAATGGGAGGCACATGAAACCACCGCCAACGACCCGGTCCCGGTCGCGGCGGAGTAGGGCGGCTTCACCCCGTCGTTCCGTGCATCCCCGCGAGGGCGGCCCGCCCAGAATCCGTGCATCCCCTCGACCCCGCCCGGTCTTGGTTCCGTGCATCCCCGCGAAGGCGGGGACCCAGGTTTGAGCCGGAGCGCGGCCCCACCCCAGTTCCGTGCATTCCCACGAGGGCGGCCCCCTCATGATTCCGTGCATCCCCGCGAAGGCGGGGACCCAGGTTTGAGCCGGAGCGCGATCGCCAACCGGTTCCTTCAAGCCAACCCGTCGTGCGGGCCTGAGCAATGACCTGACCGCTTCACGCCCCGCCAAAACCTGGGTCCCCGCCTTCGCGGGGATGCACGGGTGTTTGATATCCGTGCCGGTTGATTCCCAACCACGCCGATTTCCCCAACCCGATCAACGCCAGCACGGTTTGACACCCCCATCTCCGCG
>JAHJOK010000083.1 GCA_018820205.1 Alphaproteobacteria bacterium | reverse complement strand
TTCGGCGCTGACGTAGCAGGAATTGGCGGCAGCCGGCAGGCTCAACCCGGCCGCAATGGCTAGCAGAACAGAACGAAACAAGAGGTTCATGTTGGCAGCTCCTGAAAGGATCACTCGCCCGGCGAGGTTCACCGAACCTTATCCTTCGACCCTTCGATCCTTAGCTGAGTTCGCGATTCGCCTGGCACCATTTGCCTCGAAACCTAGTCCACTCTGCATTCGCTATCGATGCTGACCTGAGGACCCCATGCTCGAACTTTCGGCCATTTTCATCAGCCTCACTGCACTGCTCGCCTACCTCAACTACCGTTTCATCGGCTTGCCACCCACCATCGGCGTAATGGCCACAGCACTGGTGTTTTCGCTGCTGCTTCATGGTTTGACCATGCTGGGCCTGCCGCTGCTGGAAGCGCAGATCGAGGCGTTGGTCGGGCGAATCGACTTCAATCACCTGTTGATGGACGGCATGCTGTCGTTTCTGCTGTTCGCTGGCGCCCTGCATATCAACCTGGCCGACCTACGTGCCCGCCGCTGGGCGATCGGTTTGCTGGCCACCGTAGGCGTCCTGTTCTCCACTGCGGTGATCGGCTTCGGTAGCTGGTGGATCCTCGATCTGTTCGGGTTGCAACCGCCGTTGATCTATTGCCTGCTGTTCGGCGCGCTGATCTCGCCGACCGACCCGATCGCCGTGCTCGGCATCATGCGCTCAGCCGGCGCGCCAAAAGCGCTGGAAACCACCATCGTCGGTGAGTCACTGTTCAATGACGGCGTCGCGGTGGTGGTGTTCACCGTGCTTCTGGGTGTGCTGGCTCGGGGGGAGGCTCCGGGCGCAGGTGAGGCTGTCTGGCTGTTCGTCGAGGAAGCCGGCGGCGGCATGCTGCTCGGTGCGCTGCTCGGCGCATTGACCTTTGCCCTACTCAAGAGCATCGACCAATACCAAGTGGAGGTCCTGCTGACCCTGGCGCTGGTTCTGGGTGGCTACACCCTGGCAACCCATCTGCACCTTTCCGGTCCGATCGCGATGGTGGTGGCCGGCCTGATCATCGGTAACCAGGGGCGGCGCCACGCGATGTCCGATCATACCCGGGAGAACCTGGACAATTTCTGGGAGCTGCTCGACGAGATCCTCAACGCGGTGCTGTTCGTGCTGATCGGCATGGAACTGGTGCTGCTGCCATTCAGCGCGCAATACCTGCTGATCGCACTGTGCATCACGCTGTTGATTCTGGGCACGCGCCTGGTGGCCGTCGGGCCGCCCGCGCTGTTGCTGCGCAAGATGGGTCGCGCCCTGCCCAATGGAACGGTACGCATCCTTACTTGGGGTGGGCTGCGAGGCGGAATTTCTGTCGCGCTGGTGCTGGCATTGCCGGCAAGCGACGAACGCAATCTGCTGCTGAACATCACCTATCTCATCGTGCTGTTCTCGATTCTGGTCCAGGGATTGAGCATTGGCAGGCTGGTTCGGCAGATCTGCACGCGCGACAGCGGCGGTCACTGACCGAGAGCACTTCGCCGGGCTTGGGATCTTCTGCGGGCGCGGCTATAATCGCCGGGTTTTACACCGCCGACACCGTTCGGCCGTGCCCGCCACCTGTCCGAGGGGCGCTGCAGCAGGGCGAAAGCCTGTTTTGGATATCACAAGCCACGCGGCTTATCTGTCGCGCCGCAGCAGATCCAAATCAGGTTTCACCTGTCAGGCTCGGATAGGGCGTTAACCATACGCATCAACGGCGCCCATTCGCACAAAACGAATGGAGAACTCTTCAATGAGCGCTGTCATGACGCCTGCCGGTTTCAACGATTTCAAGGTCGCCGACATTTCCCTGGCTGACTGGGGCCGTCGCGAGATCATCATCGCCGAATCGGAAATGCCTGCCCTGATGGGCCTGCGCCACAAGTACGCAGGCGAGCAGCCGTTGAAAGGCGCAAAGATCCTCGGCTGCATCCACATGACCATCCAGACCGCCGTCCTGATCGAGACGCTGACCGCCCTCGGCGCTGAAGTGCGCTGGTCCAGCTGCAATATCTTCTCGACCCAGGATCAGGCCGCCGCAGCCATCGCCGCAGCCGGTATTCCGGTGTTCGCCTGGAAAGGCGAAACCGAAGAAGAGTACGAGTGGTGTATCGAGCAGACCATCCTCAAGGACGGCCAGCCGTGGGACGCCAACATGATCCTTGACGACGGCGGCGACCTGACCCAGATCCTGCACGACAAGTACCCACAGGTGCTTGAGCGCGTGCATGGCGTCACCGAGGAAACCACTACTGGCGTGCATCGCCTGCAGGACATGCTGAAGAAAGGCACCCTGAAGATCCCGGCGATCAACGTGAACGACTCGGTCACCAAGAGCAAGAACGACAACAAGTACGGCTGCCGTCACAGCCTCAACGACGCCATCAAGCGCGCCACCGACCACCTGCTCTCCGGCAAGCAGGCACTGGTGATCGGCTATGGCGACGTGGGCAAGGGCTCGGCGCAGTCGCTGCGTCAGGAAGGCATGATCGTCAAGGTTTCGGAA
>JAHJOK010000076.1 GCA_018820205.1 Alphaproteobacteria bacterium | reverse complement strand
TGCAGGCCATAGGCCGAGAACGCCGCCACATTGGCCTCCAGCCCCGCCTGGTCCGGCGTCCGGTTCAGGGCCGCGCTGTACAGCCGCATGACCTGCGCCGACTGGCTGGACGCGTCGAACGTCAGGACGCCGTCGACGAAGCGGGCCTGTTCGATCGAAGTCAGGGTGTCGGCGCCCTCCCCGTTGCCGGAGACGACGGTCGATGAGGCTTCATACTGGCGCCTGACGCCGGAATAGAGCGCCGCGTCGAGGCCGGTTCCGCCGATCAGGGTATCGTTGCCCGCACCGCCATTGAGCGTGTCGTCGCCATCCGCCCCATACAGATAATCGTCGCCGCCGTAGGACTCCATGACATCGTCGTCGTCGGCGCCATTCATGATATCCGCAGCCGCTGTACCGATCATGACGAAGCCGGCGGGCGTGATGGCGATCCGCTGAAGGCCGAACTGCAGAAATTCGATGTTCGTTAGCGTGTCCGTGCCCGTTTGGCCGGCATAGCCCCCCACCGTCGTCACGCCATCCAACGTGGTAACTGTATAGCTGGAGCGGGAGCTGGAATATACGACGGTGTCGGCGCCATCTCCGCCGTCGATGACGTCGTCGCTGCGACCGCTATTTGCGCTGTCGGAACTCACTCCCTGGTAAAAGGTGTCGTCGCCCTCCTCACCGAACATTGCGGATCCTCGAAAGGCGATCTCCACGGGATGTCTCGGGACAGACACGTGCAGGGTGAACGTCCCTCCTGACGGCGGCGGCTGAGTTGTCAGCTGCGGTGTGTTGCTCACCCACATCGAGACCTCGACGAAATAGATTCCGTCGGCAGGCGCGACGAAGGTGAGCGCGGAATCGGTATCGTATCCCAGATCCCCGCCCAAAGCGGTCGAACCGTCATCGTTGGTCGCCAGCAAGGCGCCCGACGCATCATAGACGCGCACAACACTGTCGAAGGAGGCGGCGTCGATATCCACAATCACCTCCGCACGCGCCGTGGCGGTGAAGGAGTACCACTCGGGCGCGCCTCCGCTGGTGGCCGTCACGGTGGCGTGGGGAGGGCCGAACGACTGGCTGATATCCGGCCGACTGGTCTCGTTAAACGCGGCGTCCATCGAGACGGCGATCGACCGATCGCTGTTGACTACCGACTGGGCCTTTACGATGTCCGGGGCAACAAGCACGCCGTGCCCCCCGGAATGGAAGCTGTCGTTTCCTCGGCCTCCGTACATGGCGTCGGCACCGCCATTGCCGACCAGGACGTTATTGCTGTCGTTGCCGATCAGCACGTCATTGTAGGATGTGCCTCGGACATTCTCGATCGACACCAGACTGTCCTCATCGCCGTCGCTGGAAGCCGTGCCGGCCGCCAAGTTGACGGTGACGCCGCTTCGACTATCGGCGTAGTTCACCAAATCCACGCCGTCGCCACCGTCCAAGGTGTCTTTTCCCGTCCCTCCGATCAGACTGTCGTCGCCCTCGCCGCCAAACAGGAAATCGTCGCCTGAGCCGCCATTCAGTGTATCGGCGGCCGCGAATCCATAGATCGTATCGTTGCCGCCGCTGCCGAAAAGCGTGTCGACGAAACCCGATCCGCCGATCACATCATTTGTCACGTCGCCGCTGACCGACGCCCCCCCAGTCGTGACGACGTCGCCGTTCGGACCGACGCTAAGCGTGAGATCGGCGAACCGCAGGAATTCCACGTTCGTGATCGTGTCGGCTCCTTGTGTGGAGTGGCTGACCGTCACAACCCGTCCACTGGTCATAATGGAATACTCGGATCGGCTGCCCGAGAAGACGGCCGTGTCGACGCCGAGACCGCCGTCCAGGGCATCATTTCCACCGTTGCCGGTCAGGATGTTATCGACCGAGTTGCCGATCAACTGATCGTCGCCGAACCCGCCCGTGGCGTTCTCGATCACCGCACCCCGCGCGATGGCGACGTTTCCGACCAGGCCGCCGATATTGGAGAACGATCCCTGCCGCAGATCTATGATCTGTTTTTGCGCATAGCCGCTGAAATCCAGCGTATCCGTTCCGCCCGCATCCCAGACGGCGAAGATCACGCCGTTCGGCCCCTGTCCATCGGCCCCGGCGCCAACCGCGAACCAGGAGCGGTCCGCGTTGGAATTGAATCCGTAGACTGTATCGCCCGTCCGGGTCGTGATGTTCACGCCGTAGAGGCGCTGGGCGGCGGCGATGTCGTCCAGCATGGGCGCGGTAGGATAGCTCCCGAACCAGGCCTGGGTGCTGGTTTCGCTGAAATAGCTCATCACCGTGTATTGCCGCGAGTCCTGGTGGTAATCAGCGTTAGCGCCGTAGGAGAACGATGACGCACGCTCGTTGTAGACAGATGGGTGGCTCAGGCCGATAGCGTGGCCGATCTCGTGGACCAGGGTCAGGTGTCCGTAGCTCAGACCGGCCGGATCGAAATTGGGCGCCTGAGTTCGATTGACCCAGATATCGCCCGCGATGGACGCCGTCGCCGTATCTCCGGGGAGGTGGGCGAAGGCCGCAGCGCCTTGCGCACCCGTCGAATAATTCCCGAACAGTATGGTGGCGGTGTCCGAGAAACCCTGCCCGTCGTCGGCCCGGGAAAAGGCGATGTTCGCCACGTCCGTCCACGCCTGCAACGCCTGCAGAGCGATGGAAATCTGGGCTGCGGTAAAACGGGAAAAGCCACCGGTATCGTCCGGCATGATGGACGGCGCCGTGGATCGAAAGGCGACCGACACGGTCGCGCCGACCCCCAGGCTCGACGACCAGCTGAGGCCAGATCGAGTCAGGTGGCGCGCAGAATCCTCCAGGCTCAGCGAAGGCTTGTTGTTGACAGGCCAGCCCCCGCGGTCGTCCAGACCGATCGCGAGCGTGCCGCCGGCAGCCGACAGGGAGACATCGTCGCGGAAGCCGGTAAGGCGATCGGATCGCGCGGTTCCGGTCGATTCCGGCATATGACAACCTCCTAGGTTGTTCCCGCTATAGCCGCCGGCAGAACAGGATCAAAGCGTGACCGTGACGATCGCTGCGGCTCCTAGCAGCTCTGCCCCGCCGCCCAGCCCGAGCTCCACGCCCACTGGAAGTTGTAGCCGCCCAGCCAGCCGGTGACGTCGACGACCTCGCCGATGAAGAACAGGCCGGGCACGGATTTCGTCTCCATGGTCGTCTGGTCCAGCTGGTCCGTCGACACCCCGCCCAGGGTCACTTCGGCCGTCCGGTACCCTTCCGATCCAACCGGCTTCACGGTCCAGGCGTTCACCGCCTGATCCAGTTTCGCCAGCACCTTGTCCCCGACCTCGGCCAGCTTGCCAGTGGCCGCCTCACGCGCCGTCAGGACCTCAGCCAACCGCCGCGGCACGATATGGCCCAACGCGGTGTGCACCGCCTGTTTGCCGCCGTTCTCCGCCTTGGCCGCCTTCAGACGCGCCAGGACATCGACGCCCGGCGCCATCCGGATGGTGATCGCCTCCCCTTCGCGCCAGTAGGAGCTGATCTGCAGGATCGCCGGGCCCGACAGGCCGCGATGGGTGAACAGCATGGCCTCGGCGAACCGGGTCTTGTCCACGCTGACCACGGCATCCACCGCGACCCCCGCCAGAGGCGTGGTTTGTCCCAGCAGCCCCGCCTCGAACGTCAGCGGCACCAGCGCCGGACGCGTCTCGGTGACCCGCAGGCCGATCTGGCGCGCCAGATCATAGCCCCAGCCGGTCGCCCCCATTTTCGGGATCGACTTGCCGCCGGACGCGACCACAAGGGAAGCGCTTCGCACCCCCGTCCCATCCGACAGGGTCAGGGCGAACCCCCCTCCGTTTCGCTCGACCGAGGTCACGGCGGTGTTCAGGCGCAGGGTCACGCCTGCGTCGCGCATTGCGTCCGTCAGCATCCGCACGATCTGTTTGGCGCTGTCGTCGCAGAACAGCTGGCCCAGCGTCTTCTCGTGCCAGGCGATGCCCGCCCGATCGACCCGGTCGATGAAGTCGGCGACCGTGAACCGCCCCAGGGCCGAGGCGGCGAAACGCGGGTTCTCCCCCAAGAAATTGGCGACCGTCGTCCCGGTGTTGGTGAAGTTGCAGCGCCCGCCGCCGCTGATGCGGATTTTCTCGCCCGGCGCCCGCGCATGATCCACGACCAGCACCGACCGCCCGCGCCGCCCGGCCTCGATCGCGCACATCATCCCGGCCGCCCCCGCGCCGACGATGACGACGTCGAGCGGCTGGGCCTTAATGGGCTGCATCCCAGTTCTTGGCCGCACGCGCCTCGACCGTCAGCGGCACGGTCAGGGCCACGGCCGGTTCGGCCGCTCCCTCCATCACGCGCTGGATCAGGGGAATGGCGGCGTCGACCTCCGCTTCCGGGGCTTCGAACACCAGTTCGTCGTGGACCTGGAGCAGCATTTTCGTCTGCAGGCCGGCGGCCTCCAGCGCGCCCGGCATCCGCATCATGGCGCGGCGGATGATGTCGGCGGCGGCGCCCTGGATGGGGGCGTTGATGGCGGCGCGTTCGCCGAACTGACGCTCGGCCCCGGACTTGGACTGGATGGCGGGAATGTGGATCTTGCGGCCGAAGACAGTCGAGACATAGCCGGCCGCGCGGACCTCGGCGCGGGTCTTGTCCATATAGTCGCGGATGCCGGGGAAGCGTTCGAAATAGGTCTTGATATAGGCCCCGGCCTCGGACTGATCGATGCCCAGCTGGTTCGACAGGCCAAAGGCGGAGATGCCGTAGACGATGCCGAAATTGATCGCCTTGGCGCGACGCCGCGTCTCCGGGTCCATCTGATCGACGGGCACGCCGAACATCTCGGACGCCGTGGCCGTGTGAATGTCGATCCCGGCCTTGAAGGCGCGTTTCAGCTCGGGGATGTCGCCGATGTGGGCCAGCAGGCGCAGCTCGATCTGGGAATAGTCGGCCGAGATCAGCACGTGGCCGTCGCGAGCGATGAAGGCCTGGCGGATCTGGCGGCCGGTCTCGGTGCGGATCGGGATGTTCTGAAGATTGGGGTCGGAGGAGGCAAGACGCCCGGTGGTGGCGGCGGCCAGCTGGTATGACGTGTGGACGCGGTCGGTGGCCTCATCCATGGCCGCGACCAGGGCGTCGGTATAGGTGCCCTTCAGTTTGGCCAGCTGACGCCAGTCCAGGATGGCGCGGGGCAGGTCGTGGGATTCGGCCAGGGTCTCCAGGGTGGCGGCGCCGGTCTCCCATTGGCCCGAAGCGGTCTTCTTGCCGCCCGGCAGATTCATTTCGCCGAACAACAGCTCGCCGATCTGTTTGGGGCTGCTGATGGTGAACGGGCGTCCCGCCAGGTCGTGAGCCCTGGCCTCCAGCTCCACCATCTTCAGCCCGAACTCGGACGAAAGGCGACGCAGGCGAGCGGGATCGACCCGGATACCCATCAACTCCATGCCTGCCAGCACGGCCGGCATGCCGCGTTCCAGCGTCTCATAGACGGTGACCAGGCCCTCGGCCGCCAGCCGGGGCTTCAGGATGCGCCACAGCCGCAGGGTCACGTCGGCGTCCTCGGCGGCGTAGCAGGTCGCCGGTTTCAGCTCGACGTGTTTGAAGGATTTCTGCGCCTTTCCGGTCCCCGCCACCGATTTGAACGGGATCGGCTCGTGACCCAGATACAGGCGGGCAAGCTCGTCCATCCCGTGGCCGTGCAAACCCCCTTCGAGGACGTAGGAGATCAGCATGGTGTCGTCGATCGGCCCGACGCGGATGCCCCGTCGCGCCATCACGGCGATGTCGTATTTTCCGTTCTGGACCACCTTCAGCACACCGGGGTCTTCCAGCAGGGTCTTCAGCCGGGCGAGCACGGTCGGCTTGTCCAGCTGATCCAGAGGCGTCCGCTCCGGTCCCGCGTCGCCGAAATCCAGGCCGCCCGCGCCCTCGGCCGGCGGGTGTTCGTGGGTCAGGGGCACGTAGCAGGCGTCATTGGGACCGATGGCCAGCGACACGCCGCACAGGCCCGCGTGCGTCGCCGACAGGGCGTCGGTCTCGGTGTCGAATCCGACCACCCCGGTTTCTGTGGCACGCGCGATGAAGGCCTCCAGCGCCTCCAGCGTCTGGATGCAATGATAGGCGTCGTGATCGAAAGTCTGGGTCTCGACGTCGGTCGAGACCGCCTGGGGAGCATAGCGGGGCGAGATGACCGGTGCGGTCAGAGGCGTCGCCATCGGTCGGGGGGCGAAGGCCGAGCCGTCGTGGCCCTCCAGTCTGCCGTCGCCGACGCGGCGCTGAAGGCTGCGGAACTCCATCTGTTCGAGGAAGGCCGACAGGGTCGCCGGATCGGGATCGCGCACGATGAAATCGTCGATCGGCTCGGGCGCGGGGGCGTCGCAGGTCAGGCGGACCAGCTCACGCGACAGCCGGATCTGATCGGCGAAATTGATCAGGGTCTCGCGGCGTTTGGGCTGTTTGATCTCGCCCGCCCGCGCCAGCACGCTGTCCAGATCGCCGTATTCGTCCAGCAGCTGGGCGGCGGTCTTGGGGCCGATGCCGGGGGCGCCCGGCACATTGTCGACGCTGTCGCCGATCAGGGCCTGCAGGTCGATCATCTTGTCCGGCGTGACCCCGAACTTCTCCATAACCGCCTCCTCGGCCAGACGGCGGTCCTTCATCGGATCCCACATCACAACCGAAGGGCCGATCAACTGCATCAGGTCCTTGTCGGACGAGACGATGACGCATTCGCCGCCGGCGTCGCGGACCCGACAGGCGTAGGTCGCGATCAGGTCGTCGGCCTCATAGCCCGGCAGCTCGACGCAATGGACGCCGAACGCCGCCGTCGCCTCGCGCACCAGCGGAAACTGCGGGATCAGGTCCTCGGGCGGGGCGGAACGGTTGGCCTTGTACAGGTCGTAAAGATCGTTCCGGAACGTCTTCTCCGAATGGTCGAAGATGGCGGCCAGATGGGTCGGGCCATCGGCGCCCTTCATGTCCTTCAGCAGCTTCCACAGCATGTTGCAGTAGCCCTGGACCGCCCCGACCGGCAGGCCGTCGGACTTGCGCGTCAGGGGCGGCAGGGCGTGATAGGCGCGGAAGATGTAGGCCGAGGCGTCGATCAGCCACAGACGTATGGCCGGGCCGTCCTGGGTCAGGGGGCGATCGGATTCGGGAGCTTCGGCGACAGCATCGGACATGGGGCGAACATAGGCGGCGTCGGCGCCCCCGTCACCGGTCTAGAACTCGCGCCAGCTGTCGCCCGGATCCTGTTCGCCCGGGCGCGCGGACTGCTGGCCCCAGGTGACCATCATCAGCACCCGGTGGCTGCGGATACGATACTCGCCCAGCATCGGGGCCACCGCGCCCAGCGGTGCGCCGGTGTGCGCGTCATAGACGAAGCCCGAAAATTCGGCGACGCCGACGCGGTCCCGCCGGCTGTAGAGGCTGAGCTCGGGGATCGAGACCACGTTCAGGTTCTCGTTGATCGGCAGGGCCAGGGCCGGCAGGCCGACGACCCGGCGCATCTGCTCCAGCGACAGGGCGCCGGCCCGCAGTTCGAAGATCGCGTCAGCCTGGTTCCGGTCGTCGGCGAGCGCGAAACCGGCCTCCGACAGGGCCTGGCGCACCGCCGACTGGGCATAGTTCGAACCCTCGCCCTGGAAATAGCGTCCCTCGACATAGACGCGCGATCCCGGCGGGATCGGCAGGCGTAGACCGTCAACCGCTTGATCGGCGGCGCGCGACATCAAAAGCTGTTCGGTGGCCGTCCGCCCCGTATTGCTCTCGGTCGTCGAGGCGCAGGCCCCGAGAAGCGCGGTCGCCGCCAGTATCAGGGCGAAGCGCACCTACCAGCTGCCCGTATTGGGCATCGAGACCCAGGGTTCGGCCGGCGCCTTTGCTGGGCCCTCCTGCAGCAGTTCGATCGAGATTCCGTCCGGCGAGCGCACGAACGCCATATTGCCGTCGCGCGGCGGGCGGTTGATCACCACCCCGCCGTCCATCAGTCGCCGGCAGGCGGCGTAGATGTCGTCGACCCGGTAGGCCAGATGACCGAAATTACGCCCGCCCGTGTAGGTCTCGGGATCCCAGTTGAACGTCAGCTCGACTTCCGGCGAGCGTTCCTCGGCCGAGCGCGCCTTGTCCCTGGGCGCCGCCAGGAAGACCAGGGTGAACCGTCCGGCCTCGTCTTCCATCCGCCGCACCTCCTCCAGGCCGAGCAGGTCGGTCCAGAAATGCAGGGAGGCGTCCAGGTCGGCGACCCGGACCATGGTGTGCAGATAGCGCATGAAACCACGTTAAACAGCTGGGGAGAGACGGTCTTCTTAGTCGGAAATCGTCAGGTTCTAAACCCTTGCAGCCGTCGTAAGCCGTTCGCCGTTCAACGTCCGTGCGCGAACCATCGCCGGGCCGCGATCGCCGGTCAGGGGGGCCGGCGGGACACCTCAGGGAAATGCAGCCGGACCATGGGCTCACTGACTCGTGCGAACGCGGCGCGCAGCGCCTCGAAAGGCGCCGCCGCGCCTAAACCCAATACCGTCAAGGAACAGCAACTGGGCGACGTCGGCCTGGGCGAAAAGCTGCGTTACGAGTTCGACAAGTCGATGGCGGCCGGGCCGATCGCCCTGGTCGGGTGGCTCAGCCTGGTGACCCTCGCGGTCATCCTGACCGCAGCGGCGGTTCTCGCCATGACCCGGCTGGGTCCGGACGGCGGCTTCGGCTTCTTCGAGGCTCTCTGGCAGTCGCTGATGCGCACGATGGACGCCGGCACGGTCGCGGGCGACGCCGGCTGGACGTTCCGGGGTCTGAACCTGTTCGTCACCCTGATGGGCATCCTGGTCTTCTCGGCCCTGATCTCGATCATCTCCGCCGGGCTGGACTCGGCGCTCGAGGCCCTGCGCAAGGGTCGTTCGCGCGTGCTGGAGGTGGACCACACGGTGATCGTCAACTGGTCGCCGTCGATCTTCGACATCATCTCCGAGCTGGTCGTGGCCAACGAGAGCCGCAAGAAGGCGCGGATCGTCATCATGGCCAACAAGGACAAGGTCGAGATGGAGGACGAGATCGCGGACAAGGTTCCCGATCTGAAGAACACCCGCGTCATCTGCCGCTCGGGCGATCCGACGGACCTGTTCGACCTGTCGCTGATCAACGCCCAGACCTGCCGCTCGATCATCGTCGTTTCGCCCGAGGGCGTCGACGATCCCGACAGCCAGGTGATCAAGACCGTCCTGGCCCTGACCAACGACCCGAAGCGTCGCGAGGAACGCTACCGGATCGCGGCCGAGCTGCGCGACGCCAGGAACGCCGAGGTCGCCCGCATCGTCGGCGGCGACGAGGTTCAGCTGGTGCTCGCCGACGATCTGATCTCCCGCATCGTGGTCCAGTCCAGCCGTCAGGCGGGCCTGAGCGCCGTCTATTCCGAACTGCTCGATTTCGACGGCTGCGAGATCTACACCACCGAGCTCGAGGAGCTGACCGGAGTGACCTATGGCGACGCGGTCATGGGCTATAAGGATTCGGCCCTGATCGGTCTGCGCTATCCCGACGGCCGGGTGCGGATGAACCCGCCGATGGACGAGGTCATCGTCGCCGGCGCCCGCGCGATCATCATCGCCGAGGATGACGAAGCCATCAAGCTGACGCCGGCGCCCGAGGACGCCGTTGACGTCGCGGCCCTGCGAAAGCCCAAGGCCGTCCGTCGCACCGCCGAACGCACGCTCATCATCGGCTGGAACCGGCGCGGCCCGATGATCGCCCATGAACTGTCCAAATACGTCAAGCCGGGTTCGGTCCTGACGGTCGCCGGCGACATGCCGGGCTTCGCCGAGCAGATCCGGTCGATGCCGCTCGGCTCGAAGAACATGAAGGTCGAGGCCAAGGTAATCGACACCAGCCATTCGGCCTCGATCGAATCGCTGGATCCCGTTTCCTACGATTCAATCATGGTCCTGGGCTATTCGGACACGATGGAGGCCCAGTCGGCCGACACCCGAACCCTGATCACCCTGCTGCACCTGCGCAAACTGTCGGAGCGTCTGGGCCGGCACATCAGCGTGGTGTCCGAGATGATCGACATCCGCAACAGGGAGCTGGCAGAGGTCACCCGAGCCGACGATTTCGTGGTGTCCAACAAACTGGTCAGCCTGATGCTGGCCCAGGCGTCCGAGAACGAATACCTGTCGTCGATCTTCGACGACCTGCTGGATGAGGACGGGTCGGAAATCTACATGCGTCCGGTCGGCGACTATGTTGACCTGGCGCTGCCGGTCAATTTCTACACGATCGCCGAGGCCGCCCGTCAGCGCGGGGAAACCGCCATCGGCTATCGCAGGAAACGCGAAAGCGCCGATGACGACGGCCGCAACATGGGCGGAGTGGTGGTCAATCCCAACAAGGCCGAGGCGCTGGAATACCTGCCGGAAGACCGCGTCATCGTGCTGGCCGAGGACTGATCGCGGACAGGCAGGGGCTGCGACACACCGCCCGGTTGGCGGCGGGCGGGGGCAGGCCCACCTTTGGGGAGACTTTCCCCGCAAGGAGACCCGTGTGCCCCTTCTGATGTGCCCCAACGACAATGCCCAGATGACGACCCTGGACCGCAACGGCGTCCAGTTCGACATGTGCCCCACCTGTCGAGGGGTCTGGCTGGATCGCGGCGAGCTGGAAAAGCTGATGGAGGGCGCGGTCGCAGCCGCTCCCGCCGCCCAGGCCGCCCACGCCCTACCGCCCCAGCAAAGCCAGCCCTGGGGGCAAGCGCAGCGTCAGGAGTATCGCGAGCAGCCGCGCTATCGCGACGACGACGACTATCGTTACAAAAAGAAGAAGCGCGAAAGCATCTTCGACATCTTCGACTGATCGCTTACGCCGCCAGTCCGGCCGCCTTCATCAGACCCTTCAGGGGCGCGATCGTCTCGGGCGAGGCGCTCAGGGCGGCGCGGGCTTCGGGCGCGCGGAAGATCTTGATCGCCTCTGCCTTGGCGCGGTCGGCGACGGGTCCCTGGGGCGCGGTCTCGCCCGAGGCGAGGCGCAGCAGGGCCGCCAGCTTCTGCGGGACCGGCGCCTGGGCGCGGGCCAGCTGGGCGGTCAGTTTGGCCTCGGCCTCGATGACCCCGCCGACATGGCCGATCGCCCCCATGATCTGTTCGGTGTCGTTGTCCGACAGGGCGGCGGCCTTCACCGAACGATTAAGCTGAGCCAGCACCAGCAGCTTTTTCGCCGCCGTCGGCGCGCTGGTCCGCATCTCGCTCTCGAACCGCAGGGAGGTGACGCACGCCGCCAGCCACCGCGCCGCCGACCGCTTGTTGGCGACACCGGTGACGTTTTCGCACAGTCGGGTCAGTTGTTCGGCCTCGCACAGCACGGTGTCGCAGGGCACGACATAGGCCTGGACGAAATCGGCGGTGACCAGGCTCTTCGACCGTTCGGTGAAGGCGGTCTGCACCTCCTCCAGCGTCAGCAGGCGGCCGGCCGTCGCGGTCAGCGACATGGCCAGGGTCCGAAGGATGTCGATCTCGCCGGGCGCGTCCGACGGGCGCAGACGACGCGGACCCATCAGTTCGCGCAACACCATCCGCGCCAGCGACGCCGCCAGGATCGGGTACTCGCCGACCGCCAGACGGTCGCCCAGGCGCGCCGCCGGACCGTCGACCGAAGGCATCAGCAAGGCCATCCGGGGATCGTGTGCGATCAGGGCCTCGATCTCTCGGGGAGCGACCATCCGCACGACGGCGGCCAGACTGCCCCCCTGATCCAGGGCGGGCCCCAGAACCTCGGACAGGTTGGTGCGTGCAGCCAGCAGCTCGCACAGGATCTGTTCGATCGCGACCATGATCATGGCGCGCGGCGCGCCATCCATCGGGGCGCGATCGGCCATATCCATCAGCCGGTCCAGCCGGGCGCGCGCGCCCCGAACCCCGACCAGGGCGCCGGCGATCACCCCTCCCATCACGAAGGCGCGGTCCGGGGAACCCGCCAGTCGATGAGCCACATCGGCCAGCGACCGGTTGGCCAGATCGGGAAACGTCCCCTTGCGCCCGGCGATGATGACCCGTTCCATCGCCTGCTCGGCCAGCTTCTGGTAGTGGCGGATCAGTTCATGGGCGGGCTGGCCGGTGGACTGGCTTTCGGGGATGGCGACTTTCTGCAGCGCGTGCTGCAGTTCGACCCCGGCCGCCTCCAGACGCTCGACCAGATCGGGACGGTGCAGCAATTCGAAGACCGTGGCGCCGTTGCGCATCAGCCAGTCCTCCAGCACCCGCCCGATCAGTTCGCGGGCGTGGGGAGCATAGAGGTCCTGCGGCCCCAGACAGTTGGAACGGTCGTCGTCGACGGCCACCAGCCGCTTCTTGGGCGCCTCCGGCGCGCCGCGGGTCAGGACGGTCGTGCTGGCGAACTCCATCGTGTCGGGATCCAGCGTCTCCTTCGTCACCCGAACGGCGACCGCGTGCTTGTCCCGCAGGATTTCCTCGGCCTGTTCGACCGCCTGCTTTCGTTCTTCGGTCGCCAGCATCAGCGTCCAGGGCGCTGGGCCCGTCTTGCGGATGTACAACTCGTAGTGGACGGTTCCGGACATAGTCTCGCTTTCTGCGGTCTGGACCCCAGCCTAGGTCCAAGGCTTTAAGGTCCGGTTTCGCTATCGAAATCTGGCGTATCGGCGCCTGTGGCCGTAAAGTCACCGCGATCGCGGGCGAACGGTTACGCTTGTCGTGCGTTCATGCGCTCCCGACATCTGTCAGGATCAGACGAGGAGACCTTTATCTTGGCCAACATCACCCTGGTGGACGACGACGAGAACATCGTCGCATCCGTGTCGCTGGCGCTGGAAAGCCACGGCCACAAGGTGGTCGCCTATCACGACGGCGCCACGGGCCTCGAGGCGCTTGAGGCCTCCCCTCCCGATCTGGCCATTCTGGACGTCAAGATGCCCCGCATGGACGGGATGGAGGTGCTGCGCCGCCTGCGCCAAACGTCCCAGATCCCGGTCATCATGCTGACCTCCAAGGACGAGGAGATCGACGAAATCCTGGGCTTCAACCTTGGGGCCGACGACTATATCCACAAACCCTTTTCGCAGCGCCTGCTGATCGAACGGGTGAAGGCCCTGCTGCGTCGCTCGGGCGGCGACGGCGGCGAACCCGAGCCCTCGGCCGAGATTTCCGGCAAGGCCATCCGCCGCGGCAAGCTGGTCATGGACCCGGCCCGCCACGAAAGCACGTGGGACGGCAAGGCGGTCAAGCTGACGGTCACCGAGTTCCTGCTGCTGCAGGCCCTGGCCCAGCGTCCGGGCTTCGTGAAGAGCCGCGACAACCTGATGGACGCCGCCTACGACGATCAGGTCTATGTCGACGACCGCACCATCGACAGCCACGTGAAGCGGATGCGCAAGAAATTCAGGGTCGTCGACTCCGAATTCGACGCCATCGAGACCCTGTATGGCGTCGGCTACCGATACCGCGAAAGCTGATCCCCCGGAGTCGTCCGAGGAGGCCCCGTTCGGCCGCCGACTGATTCGCTTCGGCGGATCGCGGCTGGGCGGGCTTATCCTTGCGCTCAATCTGGTCAGCCTGCTGATCCTGCTGGGCGGCGCCCTGGCGCTCAACGAATGGCGGACGGGGCTGGTCGAGGCGCGCCAGGAAAGCCTGACGGTTCAGGCTGAACTGCTGTCCAACGTCCTGGGCCAGCTGGGCATTACCGAAGGCGAACCGGAACCGGCCCTGGACCCGATCCAGGCCAGCCGGTGGCTGCGCGATAATTTCATCCCGACCGGCCAGCGCGCACGGCTCTATGACATCGACGGCCTGCTGGTGTCGGATAGCTTCGCCGTGTCGGACACGATTCCCGGCGAACCCCTGCCGCCGGCGCGCCCGGCCGGATCGCCGGTGGTCGAAACGGCGGACCCGGTGAAGGTCCAGGCGGACCTGCAGCGCGCCTATGCCGCCCTCGGGGCCGAGATCGAGGCGGCGCTGGCCGGCGACCCCCAGGCCACGGTGCGCCGATCGGAAAACGGCGACCGGGTCGTCTCGGTTTCCCTGCCCGTGCGCCATGTCCAGCGGGTGCTGGGCGTGCTGACGCTGGAGGCCGGCGACGTGGACCAGATCCTGGACGCCCAGCGGCGCGCCCTGGTGCCGTTCGCCCTGGTGGCCCTGGCGGTGAATCTGCTGGCCTCCCTGTTGTTGCATCTGTTCGTGGCGCGGCCGGTGATGCGGCTGTCGGCGGCGGCGGATCAGGTCCGGCTGCAGCGCGCGCGCGCCATCTCCCTGCCCGACCTGGAGGATCGCAGGGACGAGATCGGCGACCTGGCCCGGTCGCTGGAGTCCATGACCGAGACCCTCTCGGCCCGAATGGACGCCATCGAACGGTTCGCGGCCGATGTCTCGCACGAGATCAAGAATCCCCTGACCTCGATCCGGTCGGCGCTGGAGACCCTCGATCTGGTCAAGGACAAGTCCCAGCGCGACCGGCTGACCGCCCTGCTGCAACAGGATGTGCGCCGTCTCGATCGGCTGATCACAGACATATCCAACGCCTCGCGTCTGGACGCCGAACTGTCGCGCGACCGGCCGCGGCCGGTCGACGTCGGCGTGCTGCTGACCGATATCGTCAGTGTCTATGAGACGACCGGCAAACCGGGCGAGGCGCCGGTCAGGCTGGACCTGCAACTGGACGCGCCGGCGCGGGTCATGGGACGCGATGGCCCGTTGGGACAGGTGTTCCGCAACCTGATCGACAATGCCCGGTCGTTCAGTCCGACGGAACAGACCGTCCGCGTCGTCGTCCGCCGCGACGACGCCGATCCCCTCAGACCGCTTCTGATCAGGGTCGAGGACGATGGTCCGGGGATCCCCCCTGAAAACCTCGAGACCGTTTTCGAACGCTTCTACACCTCCCGCCCGCGCGGCACGGAGTTCGGCTCCAACTCCGGCCTGGGCCTTTCGATCGTGCGCCAGATCGTCGAGGCGCACGGAGGCCAGGTCGCCGCCTCCAACCGGCTGGATGACGCGGGGCAGGTCCGGGGCGCCCGTTTTCAGGTCGCCCTGCCGACGGTCGGCCGGCGCGCGTGAACCCGCCGATCCACGCCACCGCCGTCGCCCGCGCGGGGCAGGAGGGGTGGCGCGGCGCCTTGCTTCGCGGCCCGCCCGGCAGCGGCAAGAGCGATCTGGCCCTGCGGCTGATCGACCAGGGCTGGAGGCTGGTCGCCGACGACTATGTGCTGGTCTGGGCGTCCGGGCAGACCCTCCATGCAACCGCTCCGGAACGCCTGTCCGGCCGGATCGAGGCGCGTGGGCTCGGCATCGTCGCGACGCCGGCCCTGGTCACGGCCCGCATGATCCTGATCGTCGATTGCATGCAGCAGACCTGCGAGCGAATGCCCGAGGGCGATCGGGAGACGATCCACGGCGTCCGGTTGCCGCGGCTGCGGCTCGATATCCGGCCGGCTTCAGCGGTCCGAACCCTGGACCTGGCGATGGACGGCTTTAATCGTCGGCCGGTTTGGCCTATCTAGGCCGGCTTGTGGCCGGAGCGGGGGCTTTCGGTTCACGATCGGACGGGGATTCCCAGCGTTGCGGACAGTTGAATGACCGAGGCGGCATGATCGGCCTGGTGATCGTCACTCATGGCGGCCTGGCTTCCGAATTCCTCGCTGCGATGGAGCATGTCGTGGGCCCTCAGCGCGGGGTCGCGGCTATCTGCATCGGGCCCGAGGACGACATGGAGCGCAGACGTCGCGACATCGTCGACGCCGCCGCCGCCGTCGACGACGGTTCGGGCGTCATCCTGCTGACCGACATGTTCGGCGGCACGCCGTCCAACCTGGCCATCTCGGTGATGGAACAGACCCACGCCGAGGTCATCGCCGGCCTGAACCTGCCGATGCTGATCAAACTGGCCAGCGTCCGGGGCCGCGAGAGCCTGGAAACCTGCGTGGCGCACGCGCAGGACGCCGGGCGCAAATATATCTCCGTCGCCTCCTGGGTGCTGGCGGGCGAGAAATAGCCGATGGGCGAGACGGTTTCGACCGCGCGGGCGACCGCCGACATCTGCAACACCCGGGGGCTTCACGCCCGCGCCTCCGCCAAATTCGTGAAACTGGCCTCCAGCTTCGAGGCCGAGATCCGGGTGACCCGCGAAGGGACGACGGTGAACGCCCTGTCGATCATGGGCCTTCTGATGCTGGGCGCCGGCAACGGCAGCCGGATCGAGATCTCGGCCGAGGGGCCGGACGCCCGCCAGGCCATCGACGCCCTGTCCCAACTGGTCGCAGCAAAGTTCGACGAAGACCAATAAGCGGCCTTGTGCGGCTACCGCTCGACGCGCGGCGTCTCGCTGCTTGAGCCGGGTCTAGGCGCCCGTCCGCGTCTGTCTGGCGCCGATGTGGGCGGTTCCCCGGGCCTCGGCGATCCGGACCTGACGATCCCGTTCCAGGGCGGCGGCGCGCTGATCCGGCGTCCGACTGTCGTGACAGCGCTCGCAGCACACCCCCTCGACATAGTGGACGGACGCCCGCCCCTCGGGGCTGATCGGCATCCGACAGCCGCGGCAAAGGGCATGGACGCCCTGGACCAGTCCGTGGCCGACCGCGACCCGTTCGTCGAACACGAAACATTCGCCGCGCCACAGGCTGTCGGCCTCGGGAACGGTCTCCAGATAGCGCAGCACGCCGCCCTGCAGGTGGAAGACGTCCGCGATCCCCTCGGCCTTCAGAAAGGCTGTCGCCTTCTCGCAGCGGATGCCGCCGGTGCAATACATGGCCACCTTGGGCCGGCCGCCAGGCCGATCCAGCAGGGCGCGGCCTTCATGGCGAAACCAGTCGGGGAAGTCGCGGAAACTGCGGGTATTGGGCTGAACGGCGCCCGCGAAGGCGCCGACCTCGCCCTCGTAGTCGTTGCGGGTGTCGATCACGACCGTGTCGGGGTCGGCGATCAGCGCGTTCCAGTCCCGAGGCGTCACATAGGTCCCGGCGTTCGCCGCCGGGTCGAGGTCGGGCAGACCCAGGGTCACGATCTCGGGCTTCACCCGCACCTTCAGCCGGTGGAACGGCATGGCGGAGGCGGTCGAGTATTTGACGTCCGGATCGGCAAAGCCGGACACGGCCCGCAAACCCGCCAGCACGCGCTCTATCGCCTCCTCCGGTCCCGCGATGGTGCCGTTGACCCCCTCGTGCGCCACCAGAATCGTTCCGCGAACATCGGCGCCGCACAGGGCCTCCAGATGGTCGCGCAGGCCGGCGGGATCGGCGACCGGGGCAAAGCGATACAGCGCCGCGACGCGCATGGGCCGATCATCCATGGCTGATATCCCGCCTGGTGGAGCCGAGGGGAGTCGAACCCCTGACCTCGTCGTGTAAGATTATCGACACACGGCTATAGTCAGAGATGCACACGCGTTCAATATTCTTGGCTCTCATTGACATTCAACCGTTGACGGATACCACACAGGATCACGACGTTTCACGCGCGCTGCTTATCGAGCGCTTATCATAGGGATAGGTCGAACCTTCAGTGGCGGTCACGAAACTTTCCAAAACAACGATCGAAGCTGTCCAACCGGGAGACCGCGACATCTACCTGTGGGACTCTGCGCTCGGACGGTTCGGGGTCCGTGTAACGCCCGCCGGCGCGCGCATCTACCTCATTCAGTACCGCGCCAAGATGCCCGCAGGCGTCTCGAAAACGCGGCGTCTTGTGATCGGCCATCATGGCAGGCCCTGGACGATTGATCAGGCCCGGGCAGAGGCGCGGCAGCTCCTCGCCAAGGTGGATCTGACACAGGATCCTTTCGCCGATCGTGAGGCGGCCCGCTCCACTCAGGCCGAGGCCATACTGCAGGCGGTCGGTCGAGAGCGTGACACCGTTCGAAACGTCGTCGATCGCTATATTGAGCTTCGAGGCAGCCAGAGTCGATCGGCTTTGGAGACGTCACGCCTGCTACGGCGCGGCCCGTCAACCGAGTGGGGCGATCGCCACATCGGAGACGTTCGTCGATCTGACGTTGCCGACCTGATCGACAAGCTCAGCCTTCGGTCTCCCGCCATCGCACGCTCAACGTTCGCTGTGGTCCGCCCCTTCTTCAGCTGGTGTCTCGAGCGGGATCTCATCGAAAGGTCGCCCTGCGACGGCTTCCGCGCCCCTCCGAGGCCCAAGCCGCGAGAGCGGGTGCTGACGAATGATGAGCTGCGTCTGGCGTGGCTGGGGGCCGACCGTTTGAGCGGGACATTCGGGCAGATCGTGAAGCTGCTGCTATTGACCGGGCAGCGCCGGGGCGAAGTGGCCGGCATGCTGTGGAGCGAGCTCGACCTTGAGGCCGGAATTTGGCGACTGCCAGGCGAGCGCACGAAGAACGGCCGTGCTCATGAGGTCGACCTCAGTCGCCAGGCGCTTGCGATAATCAAGTCCGTTTCGCGAACAGGACCGCATCTGTTCCCGGGGCGTGGCCTCGAGACGGCCGCGACCGGCTTTTCAGCGACGAAGCGCCAGCTCAATCGGCGGGTGAGGGAGGCTGGCGCTCTCCTGCCTATCGACACAGACCAGCCGCCTATGCCCAGCGCCGCGACATGGCGCCTGCATGACCTGCGCAGGACGGCTGCAACCGGGATGGCCGGAATGGGTGTCGCGCCTCACGTCATTGAGCGGATCCTGAACCACGTATCGGGCGCGCAAGGCGGTCTGATCGGCGTCTATCAGCGTCACGAGTATCGCCCGGATCGACGTGCCGCGCTGTTCGCCTGGGCTGATCGCGTGGAGGAAATCGTGTCCGGTCAGCCGGCGCCGTCAAACGTCACCCACCTCGCCGAACGCCGCGCCTAGCGAGCTGCGTTCGCGTGGGTCTGTCAAATCGGGTGGGAACACTGGGAACATGGGAACTTTCGGGCCAACCCTCGGAAAGCCTTCAGCGTTTTTGGTTCCCGGTTTTGTCGCCGGCGGTTCCCGGGTGTGAACACTGGGAACTGGAGAAAAGCCCTCTAGCGGCGCTGCGAGCTAGCAATGACGGGACGTAGTCGAGTTGCTCGCTGGCCAGCGCCTCGGCGGCATCGTATCCGAGCGCGCCATCGGACAGGACCACCGCGACCCGTTCCGACCAGTCCAGCGCGCGGGCGATTTCATCGTCGGAGACTTGGGCCAAGTCCTCCGGCCGGTGACGCCGCCAGAGCTCATCGAGGGAGGCCTCAAGCTTCATCGGTGAAGTCCTCGGCGTCCATCAACGTGCCCAGGATGCTGTAGACGTTGCGCTTGCCCACACCCGGCACGGAGATCTTGTTCGTCAGGCGGGTCGCCTCCCCATTGGAAAGCAGGTAGCCGGCGGCCCTGATGGCGAGCAGCGCGGCACGGGCGCTCATGCCGGCAAACACCTCGCTCTTCATAAACTCAGTGTTGAAGTGGAAGACGAGGCCCCGCCCCGCGTGGAAGCCCTTCCACCCGGCGGAATCGAGAGACCGCGCCTCACCGTCCCGCTGCTTCGAGAGACAGTCCTCGCCTTCAGCGACCACCGGGTCGGTTTCTGATCCCTCCTTCAAAAGCCGGAATCGCGAGGACTCGAACCGCTCGATGAACGCGCGGACACGCTGGATGGCCTCACGGTCCTCACGTTGCGTCTTGCGGCCGAACGTCTTGGCCCAGCGCTCAAACAGTGTGGCCGCCGCCTTTGCCGCCTCGCCGGGTTCCCAAGGAACCACGTTCATCAGGGCCGCCAGCTCGCCCGCCGCAGCGACGACAGCGAACCGCTGCGCGGCCCGATGGGCCTGACCATGATCTCCGGGCCTCAGCACATCGGCCAGGAAGTCCGCCTGGATCCGCTCGGCCGCCGCAAGCATTTCGGCTTTTCGGGTCAGATAGCGTTCGAGAAAGATCGGCAGGGCGTGACCATAGTGTTCGGCGCTGGCCTCCTTGACGGTGTCGGAGAAGGCGGCCGGCGACACGGCCCCGTGGATCGTTTCCCAAGCACCCATCGACTTTCCGTCTGCACCCGGCGCTTCCATATCGACGGCGATATCGATGAGCCTCAGCTCCTGCCCGGCATAGGTCTTGTCCTTGCTGCGGGTCAGGCTGATCAGGTCGGACAGCGAAAGCTCCCCCGTGGACAGGATCATGACCCGCCAAGACGGCCGGGCCCTCAACTCAGCATCGGCCCTCAGACGACCCTTGGTCGCGCCCGTCGCGAGCGCATAGGCGGCGGCGCCGGCGGCCTCCGGCGAGAGCGCGCGCAGCTCGTCCAGCGCCAGCACTCCGTCGTTGTGGGCAAGGGCGACTGCCTCAAGCGCATTGTCGGTGTTCCGCCAGGATTGCAGAAAGCCGAGAGGGCCGCCGCCCCCGCACACGCTGCCGGCGACACGAAGGACCGTCGTCTTCGCCGTCGACGATCCGCCTCGAAAATGGAAACCACCCCCTTCGGCATGCAACGGCCGCATTAGGGGCCCGGCGAACGCCGCCGACATGGCGAAGAGCCCGATCGCGTTCCCTGACATGGGTGCGGCGACCTCCGCTCGCCACGCCTCAAAGGAGCCCGCCTCCCCGTGATAGGTCCCGCCAGCTCGCCCCCGGAAGATGACGGTTTCCGTGCTCGCCATCGCGCCGATCGATCGGTGGGGCAGGACGTAGATCTCGCCCTTCCATCCTGTCGATGACACGAGCCGAGCCCGGGCCGGTGAGATCATGGCTCCCAGCAAGGACTGGAAGCGTTCCTTCGCGGCCCTGTTCGTGGCGAGCTGCAGGCCGGCTCCCATCAGGCGCCGGCGCACATCGGTCGCGTCCCCGGCCAGCTCCGACTTACCGATGATCTCCCGCTTGGTTCGCCCGTCCGGGTCCCGAAAATCGAGGACCAAGGACCAGTCCAAGCCGTCCTCGTCTCGAGCCGAAGCGGCGAGTTGGAAGGGCGAACTTAACCACACGGGCGGGGGTGGACCGTCGCCCCCCTTGCTGTCGCCCGGTGGGGCCCAATACCAGCCCGTCGAATCCCCTCGGTATCCCCAAGGCACGACCGTCTCTGACCGGCACGCCTGAAGGGCCGCGTCCAGCAAGGCTGAGGCCTGCACTTCGCCCAGGAACGGCGGCCAGTCGTCAGCCAGGTCCCAACCCTTAGGCAGGCCGCTCGGCAGATCGACCAAGCGCACGGCGTGCGCTCCCGCCGACGTCGCTGCTCTGCGGATCGCTTCGGCGGCCTTGCGGCCGGCGTCGTCAGCATCTGGCCAGACGACTATGGTTCTGCCAATCAGCGGCGCCATATCGGCCTTCGAGACGGCGTTGCTGCCGCCCGGCCATGTCATTGCGACGAAGGCAGGGAAGCGCGCCTGAGCCGCGTCCGACGTCTTCTCGCCCTCGACGAAAAGGACCGGCGCATCGGGGCGATCGGCCAGTCGATCAAGACCATACAACGGGCGACTGTCACCGCCCGCAGCGAGGCGCCACTTCAGCTTACCGTCGGAGGAGCGCCACAAAGTCGCGGGGCGAATATCCTTCTCCCCATCCGGCTTGGTGAAGCGCAGCGTCCACCGGAGGATCCGTCCAGCGCTGTCTCGGTACGGCCATTTCGCGTGAACATCGCCAGGACCCCGCCATGTGTCGGGAAGCGTAGGCGCATCGACTGGCAGCGGCGCGATCAGGTCGCCATAATCCTTTGAGGTTTTGGCTCGGCCGTCGCCATCGGCATCTGGATCAGGTGTGATCCGGGCGAATGGGTCCGTTGCATCGGAACCGCTCATCACGTCTCGTCCGCATCGTTGGCGGAGAGAAAATCAGGCAGACCGTTCAGCATCCAGCCATCACGCGCGCTGGGCCTACGGCTGAAGCGAACGCCGTCACCGGCCGATCGTCCCTGTTTCGCGATTACGCCGGACTTAGCGAACGAGCGACCGATGGCGGCCAAGGCGTACGGCTCCAGGTCCGCCTCGTCACCTTCGAAGGCTTGGATCAGATGATGCTCGATGCCTGAGCGCTTCGACAGCTCCGCCGATGTCCAATCGAGCAGGCCTCGAGCAGCGCGGCTCTGCGCCGGGGTGAAGGTTTCTCGGGCTCTCATGGCTTCACTCAAATGGATTGATGCCAAGGCTCTCGGCCAGGCGAATACAGGCGTCCCGTTGCGACGTCCGGGCGACGAAGGCGGCGAGGCTCACGAGGTCGCCGCCGCGATCGCCGGCAGCGAAGTCTCCCCACTTTCCGGTCTCGAGGTTGACCTTGAAGCTGCCGAGGTGGCGGTCATTCCGGTGAGGGTTTCGAGCGACCCACTCTTGGCCATCGCGCCTGCCGTCCGGCAGCAACCCCCTGAGCACCGCTTGGCTGTTGCGGAGCGCTGTGGCGTTCACCCGGGGAAAATCCACACGGCCGGTCATAGAGGCACGAGCCTCGCCTGCCGGCACAACCTTGGACGACGCATGCCGTTTTCGACCACACGCAAGGACACAATGCGTAGAAACGGGCGGATCTCAATCGGCTCGTTCACATCAGGATCGGCGCCGCATCGCCTCACGCGATACCTGTGCGTGCCGTCTGAAAGCTCCGCGACCCAGCCCCGCCTGCCGGTGAAGGCAGGTTGTCCGTCCTTGACGAAGGCCCACCGTTCAACGGGCTCCTTGAAGAGCCTCACTGACCTCATTCCGTGACCGCCAGGTCCCGGTGCTCGGCCAGTTCCCGCAATTCCGTCCAGCGCCTAGGGGCTGTGACCGCCGGGCGGAGCGTCGGAAGGCGGGCATCCTTCAGGCGCGCCCACATCGACGAGTGGATGCGTTCTTCAAGGGTAACCTGAACAAGACGCCGGAGTTCGACGCGATGCCCATCCGTGATCCGGAGGCGCCCTGACGACGGGAGACTGCCCCTACCGGAGTTGCCGCGCGACCTCGACGGGAGGACGTGCCCATCGACCTCGCCAGCTCGCCGCCCCCTTCGAGTGCGGACGATCTCACTGATGCGCTCTGCAGAAACCGGAGAGCAAGTCCCGGCGTAGCACCAGACACTGACAACCTCACGCGCCACGATGCCGCCCTGCTGGGCAACGACGTCGCGGACCCGATGTTCGATCGGCAGCAGAGGCTCGCGTCCCGCCGGCAGGTTTCTGTTTGCGGCAGCCAGGACGGCCTCCGCATCAGCCACGGCTGATTTCAGCGCCTCGAGCTGGCCGAGGATGACCGGATACTCTTCTTCCAGACGCCGGGCGACGAGATCGCTCAGGGCCGCCGCTTCATCAGCGCACGCCGTGCGCTGTGCCTCGAGGACGGCCGACTCCGCCGCCTCGAGCGCAAGCTCGGCATCGGGGATAAGCGTCTCGGCAATGCCGGCGGCCACCGTTCGTGCACGATCCACGCGGCCGACCGCATCGATATAGGCGGTCTCGGAAGCTTCATCGGAAGCCCGAGCCATCGCGAGGCCGGAGGCGCTCGCATCGCGTTCGGCCTCAACGAGCGCCTCATCCGCTTCAGCGCTGCGGCGCTGCAGTTGAGCGAGATCTTGGGCGGCGGCATCTCTCGCTGTGAGCGCCGCGTACACATCGATGTCGCTGGGGCCCAATACGGAGGCCCGGCTCATCGCGAAGCTCCCGCTTCGACCGAGATCTGCGACGTCGACTGACGGCGCTTCGACGCCATCCAGGCCGAGAGGTCGTCCGGCGCGTAGAGCCGCCGGGCGCCGACGCAGATGAAGCTCGGCCCTTTACCGGTTAGCCGGCTCTGCGCCATCCAGGAGTTGGAGACGTTGAGAACCTCTGCCGCCTCCTGCGAAGTGAGCAGTTTCGGGGGAATGTCAGACATGGATGATCTCCGGAGTGCACCGGCGTCGATTCGCGGGCATGGAGGAACTTGGCTGCGCAACGCGGGCGCGGTCGTCGGGAGACGCTAGGTGCGCCGACGACCGCGCCGCATGAACGCGATCAGGTTGGCGAGGCGTCAGCCGCTTCGTCGGCCCCGTCACCGCCGAGATCGGCCAGCAAGGAGGCCAGCACCGACATGTCCTTGAACGGCCCCTCACGCCAACTGACCAACCTCGCCTTCGTGCGAAGCGCCGCCATCGAAGTCGCGCGGAGCGTCGAGGCCCGGTCTGACAACGCGATAAGCCGGAAGCTGGTGAGTTCCGGATCGACGTCCAGGGCGTAGACGCCTTGCGCGTCTTCGTGCCGACGGATGACCGCAGATCGATCTGGAATGCGCAGCACGGACCAGTCCGGGTTCTCACGATGGGCCGCATCGTGGGCCGCCGCGATCCGGTCGCCTTGGACGCCGATGCGGCGCATCAATTCCGGGAACAGGCGATCAAGCTGCAGGCCGATCTGGACCAGCTCGAGGTTGTCCAGCCCAGCGGCAAGGCGGCGTGTGACCGCGAGATCCGCGCTCGATGCTTCGGCGGACTCTTGAGCGCAAAATCCAGCGAGATCGTCTGCGATCCGATGGAGCGCAAGAATATCGATCGGCCGATCAGAAGTCTCAGCCGTGGTGAGTATTGCCTCGAGGGCGGCTAGGGCCCGGCGCACGGCGTGCGCCGGCTGATCGGGCGTCGCGCATGTTTCCCTCGGCTCTTCGCAAGACGGAACGTAGGCGCGGGCCATCATGACGCCACCGCCAGGCCCGTGCCGATCGTGTCGTCGCCTCGGAGGATCCGCACGGCCTCGCGCAGCACCATCCTCCGAAAGATGGCGGCCCGGCGCGGCTCAGCATCGGCCGGCTCTCGCAGCTGCAGCCAGACCGGGATGGCCGTCAGGAGATCGCCCTCGGGCGACATCGAAAGCGCCATGCTGAACCAGACGCCGCCGCCGGCGGCCTCGAGCTCGCGGATCCAACGGTTCGGGTCGAAGTCTTTCACGGCCAGGTCCCGGCCGAGGATGTGCGCCCCGGGGTCGGCGTCGAAGGTCTGGAAACCGTTTTCGTACAACTCCCAGAGCGCCGCCGGCAGACCGGCGGGCAGGGGAGCTCGGTGACCGGGATCGATCACATAGGGGAAGGGCTCGCGCATGGCGGCGCCCGTATGTTGGAGGGTCATGGTTTTCTCACTGTTGGCCTGTCACAGCCGCTTCGGCATCGGGCCGAAAGCCGGGGGGTGACAGTAGGTCAGTGAGACCACTCGACGTGCTTTTAAGGGATGAATCCCTCTGGACATGGCGCGCCGCCCCCGGCCATAAAGGCCAAGGTTCGGTCGCGCCGCCAAGCGCGTCCGCCTCGCAAGCCCCGCCAAGGGCTCGCCTTCAACGAGATCCCGTCGCCAAACGGAATCGTCGCCTATCACTGATCCGGGCTGTCACACCCGCATGCATGCTGAACGAGAAGCCCCCGCGCCGCAAGGCCGGGGGTTCTTCGTTATGGGATAGCGATTTGCGGCGCACATCGTGCGCCGGCAATAGGAATCACCGGAGCTGATGATGGACGATGAGGTCGGTGGGCTCCGGGCGGGAGCGTTGTAGTCGGAAGTCGAGAAAAAACTGTACTTAGAGAATTCGGACCGCCAGCCCGGGCAAAACCGCTCAAACGGCCGTCGGCTCGGCAAAATGAAGCGAACGATTATTTGAGCGAGGTGTGGCGCCGGGGTCACCCCCCCGGGACCGTCACACCGCTGTCACGCAACTGTCTCCCCTCCTTAGTGATGGGGGTCCAGACCCGTGTGTGCGTACAGGGCCCTAACCCTGTTTCGCCCCTGACCAATACCGGGCAGGGTCGCTGAACCTACGGAGGTCGCGCCATGAGCGCATCCAGGAGAAACCGTCTGCCGCCTTGGCTGGACGAGCTGTTCGAGATCCTTGCCCGGATCTTCCTGCGCGTGATGATCGCCGGATGAAAGGGCGCCGCCGGAGGGCCCTAACCCCCCGGCGGCTTTCCGGCCGAAGCCGGCTTGAGCACTGAACCTACGGAGGCAAAGAGCTCAAATCGATGAAGGCACTGCTAGGCAGGTTTGGCAACAGCCTCGTGACAACCTGATCAACATGGCCTGTTCGTCTAGCGAGAGCGGCATGTTCGTTTCTAGCTCGGTAGATCCTGTTTCGGCATCAGACTTTGACCTCCTTCAACCGATCACGGACGTTGGGCCGGGCCGCGTCCAGACCTGGTCCGAGGGGTCCCGGAATATTGGCCAACACCGGCGTGCGAGGCCCAAACTACGAATCGCCGCAGCGTGCCATCTTGGACAGACCTGTTGCGAGGGATTCGATAGTGAGCCTCACCAGAAACCTCCAGGCATTCGGGCGCTTTGTCCTCGCGGCGGTCGCACTTGCCTCATTGCTCAGTTCGATCTGGCTGGGACTGCACGACCACGTGCCTGCTGGGACCTTGTTGGCTGGTTTAGGCCTCTTGCTGCTCGCCTTCGTGCAGCTGTCGCGGTTCAAGCACATCAAGGGGCTCGGCTTCGAGGCGGAACTCTGGGAGAGCAAACAGGAAGAGGCGGCGGAGCTGATAACCCAGACCCGGGCGCTGTTGAAAATCCTGTCGGGCGCCATGCTCAGATCCGCTCCGCGAATGGGCCGGATGATGGCCGGCTTCGATCGCCGAGAGCAGCTTGCATTGGCAGCCGATGTAGAAACCGCCCTGAAGGCGGCCGGCGTGCCGCAGTCAGAGTATGGGGGCATGCGAGATGAGATCGACAGACTGATTGCTTGGGATCTTGCGGAGCCCGTGACGCGCGCCATCACGAAGTTCGTGCGGGCCCGCGGAGATGAGGTCCGAAAGGAAAACGTTCAGAAGTTTGGATCGCCCATAAGGGACACCGAGGGCTTCGCAGCCGAGCACCGAAAGCTCCAGAAGCTCAATCTGAGCGCCACTGATCCAAACCACCTGAAGGATGTGCCGCGCCCACTCTGGGCCGATAGCCTGAGGAAGCATATCGAAGCCATTCCGCTTACGGATGCAGCCTCTCGAGCGGGTCTAGCTCGTTCCCAGGACGAAGCGTTGAAAGACCTGCTTGCTTGGACGACTGACCGGACGATCCGTAGGCCTGACGTTTTCTTCGGACCCGAGCCGAGCGAATGACCGACGCGGCTGCGCCACTTGGCGGAGGCGATGAGGGCGAGCCCCGTGTGGTGCTGAACGCGGACGGCGTTGCCGCTCCCATTCATCGCAGCGTGCGTCTGGCCGAACCCCCGCCTGCTTGCGGAGTTGGGCAACCTCTGGACCGCCCCGCTGATCTTCGACGCCGAGCTCCAATCGCTGCAGAAGGGCAGGAACTGTCTTGAGCACCGATCTCGGATCGTCACGGAACGGGATTGCGATGGCGCCGAGGCGCTCGAGCTGGTCCTCCCACGCTTGGCTGTCCTGACTATGATCGGCGGCGAAGAGCAGGAGCTCCAAGTCGGCGTCCCTGTCGACGACGGGCCGGTCTGGGCGCGGCGCGATGTGATGTGATGCGACTGAGGTTCGCAAGAGGGGAGCGGATCCGGCTTCACCCCGACGACGTCGCCGGCGTTCTCGTTGGCTCGTTCCTCCTCGCGGCCGATATCGTCGCACGGCTGCCAAAACCGGCCGACCCGGCGGTCGCGTAGACAGCGCGATCTTGATCGTTCAGGTCGTCAGGCTTCCGGTGTGGCTATGAGACCGATCTTGGTCAGGTTTGGCCGTTGCCGGTTGGCCAGATGGGACGCTCTGGCCGTGTGGTCGCAGTTCAACCCATGCAGACTGTTGTCAGTCCTGATTTTCCGGGTGGGTCCGCTCGTTCAGTACCGACGCCATATCCTTAGGCGTGAGCTGTTCGAAGTTTCTCTGCCGCATGACCTCCTTGAAGCGCGCTCGCATCCGGCGATGCCCTTCGACGGTACCGGCGCCGTGACTGTTCAGGTTGCGCCCGCGGAAATGGTCCCAGCCGAAATCCTCCTTAACCAGGAAGACAGCCGTTCCGTAGTGGCCGGACGAAGCGTTGGCGTCGAACCCGGGAAATTTCACCGTCTTGCCAAACACGGGCGCCAGTTCAACGAGCTGTGTCTGTTGCTGCTCGTCGAATCCTTCCACGGTCTCCTCGATGATCCGCCACATATGGAGAATTTCTCCAACCTCATTGGCGACGCTGTCGTCACGGTCGCCCCGCTCCGTGAAGCCGTATCGCGAGCTGATAGCCCACGACTGGCCATCAAGCGCGCGCTTAATAAACCCGGGATCTAGCTCGCTCTCGACCCCGAGATGCTCGAAGAGGTCGGAAAGCATGTGGATGATGAGTTTCTCGCCTTGTGAGACTTCCATGGACGGCTCCGTTTGACTGAAACCGATATGGGCGTAGCGGTCGCAGTTTCCAGATCGCGGTTCCGCCAAACCGAAACGCGTCTTCACCGCGCCCCGGGATCGGCGGCAAGCAAGCCCGGCTAGGATCTCTCGTGGCCGTACAGCCGCCACGCCCAGGTCTCAGCTGCCGTCCGGCGGATTGCGCCGTCTAGCTCCCTCTCGGCATCTCGCATCCGGTCGATATCCACCTGCGTGATCGGGCCGTACTGGGGATCCGCGCAGGACAGCGAGACTGCGAATAGTGTGAAGTTCGCGCTCACACTTCCATAGGATGTGCAGGACCCAAGGCATTTTCGCGCCCTGATGCCGAGCGTCGTCCGGTCAGCCATCACGCCTGCGGCGAGACCCTGATCGGCCGCACCCGCAATGATGGTGTGTGCTGCCGCTTCGGCATTCCTCGACATATCCTGGAGAAGGGTAAGGGTCTTGCGGACATCTGCAGCTCGACCGGACATGCGGCCGGTCAGCCATTTAACGAGGTAGCCCAGCACGAACCCGCCGGTGACCTTCGCAAGATCCCAGAATGGCGCGTTGGCGGCGGCGGCGCTCAGGAAGCCACCCGTCCATCTGCACTCACGATGTACGCCCAGGCCTCGTCAACTCGACTGGGATCGGCTTCGCACACAATCGTCAGCCTCGCGCGCAACGTCGCAAGGTCGAAACCAAGCCGAACGAGGCCGCCGAACGCCTCTTCCAGAAACGAAGGGGCGAGGCCACGAGCACCGTCGAGGTCCACTGTGAGCGAGCCCTCCTTGAGTCGGGGAACCATAAACTCGTCTCGGAAGCGCTGGCCACTGTAGGGTCCATGGTCTGGATAACGACCGAAGGGGAACCGGCTGAAATCGCGAGCGACGCTGATTTCTAACATTAGTGCGCCTCCCTAGTCTGGCGGACGTCGATGATGGGTGACCCTACTTTCCATAAGATTAGCGTGCCAGGCAGCCTGGCTGGAAGACGAAATTGAACCTGATAAATGCGGCCGGGGGATGTCGAGTTGCCGGACCGTTTCTCCAGCATGAAACCACCCTTCCCGGACATGATCCATATCGCACCCTCCGTCGCAAACTCCCGGATGAGATTGATCATGGCGGGAATGCCTTTGCCGTGCTGAGGAAGTCCCGTCCGGCTGCGATTTTCGTCGTCGATCAAGGACATCAGGACGCGTTCATCGTGCCCCAACTCACCGCTGCTACCGTGGCCATCGACCAACTCGGACTTGGAGGCGGCGCTGGCGGGTATCCCTACGCCATGGTCTAGCGCCATGAACCAGGCCTGCTCGGAATCTGGCGGCGAAAACCCCGCTACCCACCAGCGCCCCTTGATGCAGGGCTGCTCGAGCTTTTCGATGAGAGCCTCGTCGTAGGCGTGCATGATTACGTTCGTCATAGCTTCGTTCAGCGCGCCGTGAACACGATCGCAGAACGCGGTGTCATGCCAAGTCTGGCGGGCCAGGTCTGAAACGAGGCCGAGCTTTCTCGGAATGTCGGCGGGGCTGCCTGTTCCCGGCTGAATGCGGGCCACGCCTTTCCATTCCTCGGTTTCCTCGTCGAGGGCACCGATCGCTTCATAGAAACCAAACGCGTTCAGGGTTGCCTGGACGTCTTCGGACCTCGGAACGGCTCCCCAGACGCTCCTTGGCCGATAGCGATTGCAACGCTCGACTTCGGCCGCCAGCAGCAGCGTTGCGGGTGGGCTGATGAGGCTCGTGTGGCGCAAATCGATCGTCACGTAGTTGCCCGCGACGACTTGTCGGCGGACCTCCTGAAGCATCGTGAGCAGGCTACCGAATGTCTGCCCAATGTCCATGATCGTGGGGGCCCGGATGACCACCTGTTTTTGACTATCCAGCGAGCGCTGCGCCGCGAGCAATGACTCGCGGGGCGTCTGCCACTGGTTTCTGGGAGGACCTCGGTTTGCCACCAGAGGTCGTTATCGGGATTCCCTCGATATTCAAGGCGCGTCTCGGAGCAGTGTGGATGGCGGTCGCAAGGCCAAGAGCGACGAACCCGGTTCGCCGCCCGATCGACGCACCTAATAATCATCGCCTGATCGGCCTTGGAGCAAATGCCATATTTCTCGCGATCGAGCCGTCTGCGGCCCGTCGATCGATGCGGGAATCGATCATGTCGAGGAAGACCTGAATGTCTCCGTTAGGTTGCTGGCTTGTCCTTGCTGTCACAGCCTCGCTCGTCCTGTTCACGACACTGATATTAATCGGCGTCACGATTGGCGCACGGCGTGCGCCGTCGATGGAGACCATGGCCCGCATCCGAGCGTCGAGGTCGAGCAACGTCCGCTGAGTTGTGTCGGCATTGAACACGCGCGAGCCGACGGGCAGATCAACGATTTCCATTCCGAGCTCGCCTACCGGGGTCCAACCCGCTGATCCTTTGACGCCCCCTCGAGCCATGCCGTGGCCGATCATTTTCTGGGGGCCGGCCGCCAGCTTTGACAGGTTTGCCCCCCCGAACACCGATCCCGTGAAGCGGCCGATCAAACTGCCCAGGAAGCCGCCACTCGAACCATCCGCTCCGAACAGGGCGCCAACTAATGGCTCGATGAGCATTCTCTGCAGGGCGACTTCGGCGAGAACGTCGACCACTTGGGACAGCGCGTTCACGGCGACGTCACCCATAGCTGTGAACGCGTCACCGGCGCTTTTGGCATTGCGCCACGCGTCGATCAGACCCTTGTTCACACCGTCGAGAGCATCGAGCGCCTCCTGTTGGATGAACTCCGACGCCATGCCCGACGTTCGCTGTCCTGAACGCCATGTCTCGATCGGCCCCGCCGTTCGGTCGATGACGTCACGCCGCTGCGCGTTCTCGCGCGTCGGCAAATCTCGCAGCATCGCGGCGTAGCGCTCCCGAGCCTCGGCGCTCTCGGCGGTGGCGATTTTGTCCCGTAGTTCCGCACGGAAGCGGTCTTGAGCTAGCGCCAGAATCTGCAGTTCGATCTGCCGCTTTTCTTCGGAAGTTCGCGCCTGCGCCGAGGCCGATGCCAAGATGTCTGCCAGCATATCAGCCTGGGCATCTTCGGCCGAACGCAAAGCCCCCGCTCGAGTCAATCGCTGCGCGTCGAGCTGCGCCTGCTGTTCACTCGCCTGTGTCGCGGCAAGGGCCGTGACCAGCTCCGCTTTCTTGGCTTCGTCGATCTCACCCGCCGCGATGAATGTTTGCTGCTCAACTCTCGTCCGCGCGTGCTCCAACGCCAACCGATCCCGCTCGAGACCCTGCCTTGTTTCAAGATCGCTCGCCTGGTCTATAGAGGCATCGAGTTGGGACAGACGGGCCCGGTACGTCGCATCGTCAACGGCGGCGAGACGACGTTCGCGTTCAGCGGTCTCACGATCGTCTTGCGCACGCCGTGCGCTTTCAGATCGAGCGCCTCCTTCGCCGCCGCCGTTGATCGAAGAGGGGCGATCAGGCAGTTCCGGAGGCGTCGCGCGGTCAACAGCTCGGAATTGTTCTTCGGCGATCCGTCGCCGCGCACGATCGGCGATCTCCGCATTTACCACCTCGAGACGACGCACCAGCGCACGTTGATAAAGCGAGAGTTGACCGTTGCCGCCCGCAGGATTCTGATAGGCCTCTGTGACCTGGGCCTGCATCCTCGTGCTCTGCTGCGCGAGCACCCGCTCCGACCGGCTGTCGACAGCCCGGAGACCATTGAAGAAGTCTGTGACGCGCCGCGACAACTGAGCCAGCTCGCCGCTGGCCCAGATGAAAAACGGAGCCATATCGGACTGCATGGCCCGAACGTTGGCGGAAATGAGCTGTTGGTTCTTCTCCAGCGCCCGATCGGCGGCATCGAGCCCGTCCACCACGTCCTTCGACGTTACCAGACCAAGATTGCGAGCCTCCGTGGTAAAGCCGCGGATCCCCGCTGACCCGTTGCGGAGCATTGGTTCGAGAGCCTCGAGGCCCAACTTCTTGAGCAGTTGAACGCGGGCCGCTTGGCTGTCGATGTCGCGGATGCCGTCGGCTACCAAAGGCAGCAGGTCATTGGCATTTCGCAGGCCGGCCAATTCCGCGTCCGATATTTTCAGCGCCTGGAATACCCCCTTCACCTTGGCGTCGCCCTGGCCTGTCTGCATGGCGCCCAAGGCCCCATTCAGCTTCTGAAGGCCCATTTCGAGATCAGCGATCGGTATGCCCGTCTCATCGGCCGCGTATCGAAGCGCTTGGAGCCCTTCGACACCGATGCCGATCCGGTTAGCGGCATCAGTGAGTTCGGCAGCGCCCTTCGCGGCATCCTGGAATGATCGGAAAGCGGCCGCTGCCGCGAGGCTCGCAGCTCCGAGGCCGGCAGCGACGGCCATGCCGGCCGGGCCCAAAGCTGCAAGAGGACCGCCAGCACCGGCAGAGGCATTGCCCAAACCGCCGACGCTACCCCTGATACGGGCGACCCCCGCGTCTAACGCGAGAAGGCCCGGCGTCGGCTGCCTCATTGCGCGCTCGAGCTCGCGTCCCATCTGTGCGCCGGCGGGCCCGATCGACTTCAGCTCGCCTTTGACCTGGTCCGCGCCCTGAAGGGCGAGCCTCATGTTGATGGAGCCGCCGTCAGCCATTGGCCACCGCCATTCGACCCCGCTCGATGGCCTGCAGGGCATTGAACGCCGCGCCGTGATTGTAACCGCGCGTCCCACCCGCCAACTCCTCGCAACGGAGAAGGGCGGCGTGGTAATCCAAGCCTTCGATGGAGCCGCCGGCGATGCGCCAGAACTGTTCGTCGGTACCGACCTCCCAACTCGCTACGCCAGCTTGCGTGTTGGGCTCCGCCCACGATCCGGGTGGGGCGCCGTCGCCCCACTTGGAATAGGCGCGCAACTCGAGACGGGCGGCATCGAGTGCGCCGGCCCCTTCGATTGATTCCATCCATGCCAGGAAGGGAACGAGCAACCCGAACTCTGTCCGCGACCCTGCCGCTAGAAGCGCCGCCTTCACTGCTTCCGGCTTCCGCCAGTCGGCGGGTTTGCCGGTCGCCAGATCCTGCACCCCGCTCCAGTCGGCGAGCGCCCACCTAGCCCAGAGACAGGCGGCGATCACAGCCGCTTCGCCCTTAATCCGGGAGCTGGCTTGGCCAACACTCGACCCGGCCACCGCCGCCAAGACGCTGGCGTCGGAATAGACGCTTCCCATGACTTCGGCCGTCTTGACTGCCAGAGCAGCGACGGCTCTGCGATCCGGTGTGCGCAGCTTCCAGCGGATCGTCGGCGCCAGGCGGACCCACACTGCGTCGTCCGAACCCGCGCCTATTTCGGATCGGGGTTTGCCCTTGCGGACCATCTATCTCTCCTCAGTTTGCGCACGCAAAGTGAGGAGAGAGTTCAGTGCGGTCGTCGGGTGACGCTACGTCGCCCGACACTCCTTTAATCGACGACGCACGAGAGCGATCTCCTTTGCCGTCTCGGTGGGCCGCTCCGGATCCTCCTTTCGGAGGTCCAAGCCCTTAGTGATCGGTTCGTCGTTGTCATACGCCGCGTGAACCAAGCGAGCGGCGGCCAGGGCATCGAGGTCAGCGGCATCGGGTCCCAGCCATACATAGACACGTGTCAGAATATCCAACCTCTGTTCCTTGACCTTGCTCCGTTCGGCGTTTGCCCCTGATGTTGCGGCACGTGCATCGCGATTGACGATGTCGGCCCCTTGGACTGCGCTCACGAAACGTCCGTACGAAACGCCGCGATCGGGATTCGTAAGGCTCAGCAGATACCGCGTGGCGCGATCCGGGTCGGTGGCGGCAACGCGTACGATCTCATCCCTCCGCCGCTCTGCCACGGCCGCCGATGTCTCAATCTGGAGAAATTCTAAGTACCGATGCATCCCCAGGGCCCAGGCGATTTTGCTGAGCGGACCGCCGACAGCGTCTTGAAGATCAAGGGGCAGATCGGTGAACTCAGGGCGATCCTGACTGAGATACCAAATGCCGGCGTCGAGAGCCCGATCGACGTCGATGATCGAGCCGCGATCCGGCCAGATCAACCACCGGCCCTTGTCTCGGACGAGGAAACGGCGGGCACACCCCCCGTTCAAGCCGAACTCCGTCAGGACCTCTTCAACCGCCTGCTCGAGATCCTCCACCTCCCACGTAGCATCCGGGCCTTCCGCGTCGACGACAAATCGACCCTGCTCGTCCTCGAGGACGAACTGCCCGGGATTGTATCGCTTCCGGCCGGGCTGATGATCGTGGATACCCACTTTGGACCAGGACGCATCGGCGACTTCGGCTCGCCACAGCTTGTCTACACCCGGGTTTGGCGCTGCTTCACCCGGCTCGGGAATCCGCAGCTCTTTCCCTATCAACGTGCGCCAAACGCCATCCATCGTGGGGAGGGTGATAGCGGCGAAGGCACCGCCCCCTATCAGCTCATCATCGTGGATGGTGAAGGGAGTTCGATCGTTGGCCGAGGCGGCGGAAGCGCACGCCGTGCGCTGCTCAACCTTCGGAACAAAGACAACGATGTGCGAACTCGATCGTTCGAAAGTACCGTCTCCGGATCCGTTTGGCGCTGACGGGTCCCTGAAGTCTTCCGTTGATGTTCGTGAGCGGGAATCAAGCATGCACACAGGGTATCATCAGCCGCCTACTACTGTCTCCTGTATGCATCCAGCCGATTATTTCCCGCCGGTTTGCGGGGGAGGGCGGCACCTTTGCGCGAAAAATTGGGTCTCTGAGTTCCCAGTCAGTTCCCAGCAGCAAGAGAGCAAAGTGGGAACTAGCTGGGCCTGATTTGCCCCGTCTCCGTTGGACGGTTCCCAGTGTTCCCAGTGTTCCCACCGATCCGTGCGCATCCGTGCGCCTTCGGATGTCGGCGCACATATGGAACACACACCGGCGAACACGCGGACGCCTCGGGCAACAGTTTCGCACGGGTGAAGGCGATGCGTGCGCCCCAGCCCTAAACCCGTGCGCGATCCGGACCATCGGGACCGATTTCCCTGATTTTTGAACGCCCAGGCCCAGCTCGACCGTATACGTTTTGCACCCCCCGGAAGGACCCGCTGCCGGCGCTGGACACGGTTCGTCTGCCTTTTATCGGCGCGCGTGGGGCCCCTGCCCCCCGCCAGACAACGCGCGCTACCCAGTGATCCCGGGGATGGTCGGCATGTGAGTGAGCAGTTGCTGAGCCGGGCGGCCCAGCTCACCCAAAAGATGTCCGCCCTGGGTGTAGGCCTGTTCGATGATGGCCAAGCGACCCGCCCACCGTTCAACTTCTGGCCAGATCTTGGCCATGCGTTCCTTGCTCGACGCCGACGAGTTGTTGTCGGCGGATCGGAGCCGCAGAACCAGTTCGTAGTAGGCGGCCATTGCGGCATCGACGCCGAGGGCGTCGACGTGCTGAAGCAAGGCCTTCAGGACCGCGAGGTGTTTTCGTGCTGTTTCTCGCACTAACTCATCCAACCCGACATCATCTAGTGAGCTGGAGAGCTGGTCGATGGCGGCGACTAGGTCAGCGATCTCCTCCAGCGGGGCCGGCTCCCGATCGAGGCCTGCAGCGCTGATCAATATCGCAAACTGAGATATGCCTGCGTCGAGCGCCGGCAGGAAACTGCTGACGCCGTGGCCTCCGAGATGCTGAAGTTGGAATGCTGTTATGACCGAAGAAGTGGTTTGAAGCAGCCCTTGCTTCGCCTCGGCGCTCAACTGGGTACAGCTGATGTACGTGGCAGCTGCTTCGGCTTGCTCGATTGCGTAGGCGGCAATCTTCACCACAGTTGACGTGGGGATCTCTGGCCCGCCGGCCCAAGCTTGGAACATGCTCAGTGGTGGATGCGCCGGGTTGGATTCTCGGATCAGGCGCAGAAGGCTGAGGAAACTTGCCAGCGGGTTCGTGCTCAATGTCCCTCGCAGTTGCCCGCTTATCGAGCGCTTCTCAGGCTAACGACCACCAGGTAGACGACCCTTCGGGGTCAGGATAACCACCTGATATCCCTAAGGAATGGTGGAGCCGAGGGGAGTCGAACCCCTGACCTCGTCATTGCGAACGACGCGCTCTACCAACTGAGCTACGGCCCCGTTTATCGGGTGACAGGCGAGCGCGCGACATAGGCGGCGGGCGCACCCGCTGTCAATCGACCAGCGACCAAGCGAAGCGGACCGCAACGCAATCCTTGGCCTGGGCCGGGCGGCCCGCTAGAGACGGTGTTCCCTCGAACAGGAGTTTCGCCCATGGGCGTCGCCATCGTCTGGCTCGTCAACGCCATCGTCAGCCTGATGATCTGGTTCATCATCGGATCGGCGATCCTCAGCTGGTTGTTCGCCTTCGACGTGATCAATCACAGGAACCGGTTCGTGAACCAGCTGGCCCAGTTCCTGGACGCCATGACCCGGCCCCTGCTGGAACCGTTCCGCCGGATCATCCCGCCGCTGGGCGGCATCGACATCTCGCCGATCGTCGTGCTGCTGCTGCTCAATTTCGCGCGTATCCTGTTCAACAACTCCGCTGCGGGGCCGATTATCGCCATTCTGGGGTGATCGGTTCGCCGTCGGGTGTCGCCCCGGCGCCGCACCGCGTCATTCCGGTCTTGCGCCGTGCCCGGACGCTCTTAAGGTGCCCCCGCCCGGGCGAGACGCCGCTTCTGACCTGACTTCATGACCCCCACGATCAAGACAGTCGCCATCATCGGCGCCGGCCAGATGGGCGTCGGCATCGCCCACGCCGTGGCGCTGGGCGGCTATTCGGTCAAACTGTACGACGTGGCGGCCGATCGTCTGCCGACGGCCCTGGCGGTCGTCGCCGCCGCCCTGGCGCGTCAGGTCGAGCGTGGCGTGGTGACTGAGACCGAGGCGGACGCCGCCCTAGCCAACATCGTCGGCGTCGAGACCCTGTCCGAGGCGGGCAAGGCGGATCTGGTCATCGAGGCCGCCGTCGAGGACGAAGCGACGAAGAAGGCCGTGTTCGCCGAGCTGGCGCCGCATCTGGGCCCCGACACACTGCTGGCGTCCAACACCTCGTCGATCTCGATCACCCGGCTGGCCTCGGTGACCGACCGGCCCGAGCGGTTCATCGGCCTGCATTTCATGAAGCCGGCGCCGGTGATGAAACTGGTCGAGATCATTCGCGGCATCGCCACCTCGGCCGGCACCTATGAGATCGCCGTCGCCTTCGCCGAGAGCCTGGGCAAGACCACGACCAATGCCGAGGATTTCCCCGCCTTCATCGTCAACCGCATCCTGGTGCCGATGATCAACGAGGCGATCTATGTGCTTTACGAGGGCGTCGGCAACGTCGCCTCCATCGACAAGGCGCTGAAACTGGGGGCCAACCACCCCATGGGGCCGCTGGAGCTGGCCGACTTCATGGGGCTGGACGTCGTCCTGGCCATCATGAACGTGCTGTACGAAGGACTGGCGGACTCGAAATACCGCCCCTGCCCACTGCTGGTGAAATATGTCGAGGCCGGCTGGCTGGGGCGCAAGTCGGGGCGCGGTTTCTACGATTATTCCGGCGACGCGCCGGCGCCCACGCGCTAAGGCCCGCCGATGGCCCGTTTCGACACCGCCGCCGACCTGCCGGGCCAGACGCCCGTGATCTGGCGCCGGACGCGCACGGCCATACCGCTGGCGGCCCTGGCCGGCGTGGCCTGGCCGCCCCTGATCCTGACCCTTCTTGTCTGGCCTCCGCAGAACTGGTTGCCGGGCCGCGAGATCGACTGGCGCCTGACGGTCCTGTTGCTGGGCCTGATCGCGGTGCCCGCCGGCCTCTATGTCATTCGCCGCGAGCGCGACCGGCGCGGCCGGCCCGGCACGCGGCTGGGGATCGTGTGGCGCTTCATGCTGTATGGCGGTCTTGCTGCTGCGGTGCTGCAGACGCTTCTGGCCCTGTTCATGGCGGTGGTGGGGCTGATCCAGTCCGGCGACATCGCCCAGGGCTTCGGCGCGACCGAGACGACGCTGCTGATCTACGGCGTAGGGGGCCTTCCGGTCGCGATCCTGGTGGGGGTCAGCTACGCGCTGTGGGCCGGGCTGTGCGCCGCCTATATCGCCTTCGTGCCGGCTCCGGCGACGGTGAGGGACCGGCTGGGCGTCCTCGGAAACGCCGAACCCACCGCCTGAAGCGTCACATTACCGCGAATTCAGTTTCGCACCGGGACCACCCATGTAAAGCTTCCTTGTCGCTATGACCTGAGGGGAACATCATGGCCATGCCTGCGATCGAACCGGCGTCGCTCGCGGCGAGCGGAACCCTGGGGCCGGTCGCGCCTCAGGACCGGATCCTGCAGCTGGATATCCTGCGCGGCTGGGCCGTGCTGGGCATTCTGGCGGTCAACGCCATGGCCTTTGCCTGGCCCTTCCTCGTTCTGACCTCCGGCGGCGACGTGTTCGACCATACGGGCGGCGACGCCTGGGGCGCGTTGGCGACAGAGGTCTTCTTCCACGACAAGTTCCGCCCCCTGTTCACCATGCTGTTCGGCGTGTCGGTCTTCCTGGTCGGGGGCGAGCGCGACGATCCCGACCGCGGGCGGGCGCTGCGTCGGCGGCTGTTGGGGCTGGGCGCCTTCGGCGTCATCCATGGCGCCGCGATCTGGTACGGAGATATCCTGCTGCTTTACGCCGGCTGCGGCCTGCTGATGCTGCTGATGCGGTCGTGGAGCGCGCGTCGGCTGCTGTGGGTCGGCGGCGGGATCTCGCTGTTGTGGGTCGTGCTGGGCACGCTGACGCCGCTGGCGATCGGCGCCATGGGGCCGGAGTTCGCGACCCAATACGCCGCCTACCAGCCGCAGGTGACGATGGAGCAGGTCCAGACCGCGGTCGCGGCCTACAAGACCGGCGGGGCGGCCCCCTGGATCGAGAACCTGAAATCATGGGGTGTGCTGGCCGCCGCCAGCGTGTTCTTCATTCCAGTCAGCCTGCCGCTGATGATGCTGGGACTGGGCCTGTTCAAGACCGGTTTTCTGACGGGTCGCGCGTCCGTCGGCCTCTATCTGGGCGTCGCGGTTCTGGGGGCGGCCGTCCTGGCGATCGACGGATGGGCCAGCCTGCCCGGACAGAGCGCCGCCGCCGTGCCGATCGTCGGCCTGGACGATGCGGGGGCCGGTCTGGCGCCGCTGGTGACGCTCGGCTACGTCGCGATGCTGATCCTGATGACGCGGTTCGGGCTGGGGATCGTGACCCGGCGGCTGGCGCCGGTGGGCCGGATGGCCTTCACCAACTATCTGGCCCAGTCGGTCATCATGGCCAGCCTGTTCTACCTGCCGTGGGGCCCTCAGTGGATGGGGACCATGGGTCCGGCCGCGCTGTGGCCTATCGTGGCCGGCGTCTGGGCCGCGCAGCTGATCTGGTCGCCGCTGTGGCTGTCGGTGTTTCGCATGGGACCGCTGGAATGGCTGTGGCGCTGCCTGACCTATGGACGATGGGTGGCGTTTCGGAACTGAGGCCTCTCGCCTCGCGGGCGGCGGAGCTTTAGAAGCCCGGCATGACCGACGCCGACACGCCGCCTTCCGCCGCCCAAGAAGTTCCCCGCCCCGAAGCCAGGGGCCCCAGGGGCTTCGCCGACCGCCGGGGTCCCGACGTCGCCGCGGAGCGCCGCATCGTGCGCCAAGTGTCGGAAGTCTATGAGCGGTGGGGCTTCGAGCCGCTGGAGACCGGCGCGTTCGAATACGCCGACGCCCTGGGCAAATTCCTGCCCGACGCCGACCGTCCGAACGAGGGCGTGTTCGCGCTTCAGGACGATGACGAACAATGGATGGCCCTGCGCTACGACCTGACCGCGCCCCTGGCCCGGTTCGCTGCCCAGACGTGGGAGACCCTGCCCAAGCCCTATCGCCGCTACGCCTTCGGGCCGGTGTGGCGCAACGAGAAGCCCGGCCCCGGCCGTTTCCGCGAATTCGTCCAGTGCGACGCCGACACCGTCGGCTCCGACCGACCTGAGGCGGACGCCGAGATCATCGCCATGGCTTGCGAGGGGTTGCAGGCGGCGGGGCTGAACGCCGGCCAGGCCGTGGTGCGGGTGTCGAACCGGAAGCTGTTCGACGGTCTGTTCGAAGCCGGCGGGGTGTCCGATCCGGTCCAGCGGCTGACCGCGCTCCGGGCCATCGACAAGTTCGACCGCCTCGGCTGGGAAGGCGTCGCCGCCCTGCTGGGCGAGGGCCGACTGGACGACTCCGGCGACTATACCAAGGGCGCGAACCTGCCGCTGGGCGTCGCCGCGACCATCGAACGCTTCCTGGGGTCGGCGTCCGAAGGGACGCGCGCCGAGACGCTGGACGCCATCGCCCGCTCGGGCGGCCTGGGCGCGGCGGGCGAGGCGGCGCTGGAGGAGCTGGCGGGCATCGACCGCGCCCTCGCTGCGATGCGGATCGACCAATCCGCCGTGCGGTTCGACCCGACCATCGTCCGGGGCCTGGAATATTATACCGGCGCCGTATTCGAGGCCGAACTGCTGCTCGACACCACCGACGACAAGGGACGGCCGGTCCGGTTCGGCTCGATCGGCGGCGGCGGCCGTTACGACGATCTGGTCGCCCGGTTCACGGGCCAGGCGACGCCGGCGACGGGCTTTTCGTTCGGCGTCTCGCGTCTGGCCTCGGCGCTGAAGGCGGCCGGCCGGGCGGGACCGGCCACGCGCGGGCCGGTCGTGGTGATCGTCTTCTCCGACGCGGACATGCAGGCCTATCTCGACGCGGTGTCCGAGCTGCGCGTCGCGGGCATCGCCGCCGAACTCTATCTGGGTCGGGCGGGCATGAAGGCGCAGATGAAATACGCGGATCGGCGCGGCGCGCCGGCCGCCGTCATGCTGGGAGGGGATGAGATCGCGGCCGGTCAGGTGACGATCAAGGACCTCGACGCGGGCCGGGCGCTGGCGGCGGGACTTGCCGACAACGAGGCCTGGAAATCGGAGCGTCCCGGACAGCAGACGGTGGCCCGGGAGGCCCTTGTGCGAACCATTCGCAAAATTATCGAAGCTTCGTCGAGTATGGCCGCACCCAATGGATGACTTATCGATGATCAGTCATGAAACCGCCCGTTTTCGCTTGGGGTTTGATTGACTTGGCCTGCGGCGAAAGGTCATCTCACATCACTCGAACGGCGCGGCGCTGAAAGGCGCAGCCGCTGGACGAAGGCGTTTCGGGGAGGAAACGTCCGCTCCTTAGAGAGCACGAAGGCCCGCTGCGATGTATCCCCCGCAGCGGGCTTTTTCGTGCGCGTTTTCCTGGCGCCAACGCTCGGGACGTGGTCCCTCACTGCTTGAGCGAGATGACTTGGCGCGAAACGAAAAGGGCCGGAGCATCGCCGCCCCGGCCCCTTCCGTTCAGCGTGGCGGCCGATCTACCAGATGCGGACGCGCTCGTCGGGCGCCAGATAGTAGTGGGCGTCCGGCTGGACGTCGAAGGCGTCGTACCAGGCGTCGATGTTGCGCACCGGGCCGATGACCCGGAACTCGGCGGGCGAGTGCGGATCGGTGGCGACCTGCTGCTTCAGCGCATCTTCGCGGTATTTCGACTGCCAGACCTGGGCCCAGCCGAGGAAGAAGCGCTGGTCGCCGGTGAAGCCGTCGATGACCGGGGCGGGCTGGCCGTCCAGCGACAGGTGATAGGCCTCAAGCCCCACCGCCGTGCCGGCCGCGTCGCCGATGTTCTCGCCCATCGTGAGCCCGCCCTGGACGTGATAGCCGGGCAGGGGTTCGAACTGGTCGTACTGGGCGCCCAGCCGCACCGTCAGGGCGTCGAAATTGGCCCGGTCCTCGGCCGTCCACCAGCTGCGCAGCACGCCGTCGCCGTCGGACTTGGAGCCCTGGTCATCGAACCCGTGGCCGATCTCGTGGCCGATCACCCCGCCGATGCCGCCATAGTTGACGGCCGGGTCGGCGTCGGGATCGAAGAACGGCGGCTGCAAGATGGCGGCCGGGAAGACGATCTCGTTGTTAGTGGAGTTGTAATAGGCGTTCACCGTCTGGGGCGTCATGCCCCATTCCATCTTGTCGACGGGATCGTTCAGCCGGTTCAGTTGATAGTTCCAGCGGAAGGCCGAGGCGCGCCGGCTGTTTCCGAACAGGTCGTCCGCGCGCACCTCCAGGTCGGAATAGTCGCGCCAGCGGTCGGGATAGCCGATCTTGACCGTGAACTTGTCCAGCTTCTCGTGCGCCTCGACCTTGGTGGCGTCGCTCATCCAGGTCAGGTTGTCGATGCGGTCGGCCAGCGCCAGGCGCAGGTTGGCCACCAGCTGTTCCATCTTGACCTTGGACTCGGCCGGGAAATAGTCGGCCACATACTGGCGTCCGACCGCCTCGCCCAGCGCCCCTTCCGCAAAGGAGATGGCGCGTTTGTCGCGGCTGCGCTGTTCGGGCTGGCCCGACAGATCGCGCGCCCGGAACTCCCACTGGGCGTCCGAGAACCGGCGTGACAGCTGCGGGGCCGCCGAATCCACGGTGTGGAACGCCTGCCAGGCCTGCAGCGTCGCCATGGGCGCCTCGGCGTAGATGGCGGCGATCTTGGGCATGGCGGTGTTCTGGCGCACGATCAGGCGCGGAATGTCGCCCAGCTCCGCGGCGTTGAAATAGCCGACCCAGTCGAAGCCGGGGGCTTCGTCGACCAGCTGCTGGATGGTGTATTCGTTATAGGTCCGGTCGCGGTTGCGGTTCTCGATCGGGGTCCAGTGGGCCTCGGCGATTCGGCTTTCCATAGCCACGATGGCGGCGGCGTTCCCGGTCGGATCGTCCCAGCCGATCATTTCCAGCATCCGGGCCGCATAGGCCTGGTATTTCTCTTTCTTGTCGGCATAGAGCGGCGACAGATAATAGTCGCGGTTGGGCAGGCCGAGCCCGGACTGACCGGCGGAAACGACATAGCGATCCGGCGCCTTCTGGTCCGTGGTGATTCCGGTGCCGAAGAAACTGTCGCCCAGGGCGCCGACCGTATCGCCCATATAGGCGGCCATCTTCTCATGGGTGTCGGCTGCACGAATGGCGGCCAGATACGGTTGCAGCGGCTGGGCGTCCAGCTGCTCGACCCGCTCGACATCCATGTAGGAACCATAGGCGTCGGCGATCTTCTGTTCGTCGGAACCGGCTTGCAGATCGCTGCGGGCGGCCAGGCCCTCGATCATGAGCCGCAGGCGGTTGTCCGACAGTTCGCGGAGCAGGGCGAACGAGCCGTAGCTGGTGCGGTCCGACGGAATGACCATCCGGTCCAGGGCCGCGCCGTTGGCGTAGCGCATGAAGCTTTCACCCGGCGTGACGGAGGTGTCCATGCCCGCCGCGTCGAACCCCCAGGTTCCGTAGCGGGGCGCGTCCACGCCCTGATAGCCGCTCGCGCCCTCGACGGCGGGAACGTCCTGGAAGATCGCCTGGATCGTGCAGGTCTCGTCGATGCAGCCGTGGTCGTGGTCCTGGGCCGAGGTGGCGGCAGCGGCGGCGGCGGGGATCAGAAGCGCGCCGAGGGCCACGCCGATAAGCATACTCTTCATTGGATTTCCTGGGTTTGGCGTCATTCGCGGCGCCGTGGCGCGCGGGGGGTGCCCGGACCCTACGCCCCGTTCGTGGGGTGTTGTCTTAAAAAAAGTTCATGAAACGACGCCGCCCCCTCGCCAAGCCGCGCCTTTAAGGTGACTCTTCCAGCGACAATGGAGGTCGAATGCACGGCGCGCACGCGGGCGGCGATTACAAGGATCTGGTCGTCTTCCTGGCGGCGGCGGGCGTCGTTGTCCCGCTGTTCAATCGCTGGAAGATCAGTCCGGTGCTGGGCTTTCTGGCGGCCGGCGTCCTGCTGGGACCCGATGGGTTGGGACGGTTCGGCGATGTGGTTCCCTGGCTGTCCTACCTGACCATCGGGGACGCCGATCAGCTGGCCCAGCTGTCGGAGCTGGGGGTCGCCTTCCTGTTGTTCATGATCGGACTGGAATTGTCGTGGGAACGGCTGAAGTCCATGCGTCGGCTGGTCTTTGGTTTCGGCATGATGCAGGTCGCCCTGTGCACCGTGGTCCTGGCAGGCGCCTTCATGCTGATGGGTCAGCCGTTCGCCGGCTCGGCGGTGCTGGGGATGGGACTGGCCCTGTCGTCGACGGCGGTGGTCCTGCCGGTCATGGCGGAGCGAAACCGAATGAAGGGGGCGGTCGGGCGGTCGACCTTCGCCGCGCTGCTGGCCCAGGACCTGGCCGTGGCGCCGATCCTGATCACCGTGACGGTTCTGGCCACGCTGGCGGCCACGGGGGGCGATGTGAGGCCCGGCATCCTGGGTCCGGCGCTGCTGACCCTGGCGCCGGCCGCGATCGGTCTGGCGCTGGTGGTCGTGTTCGGGCGCGTGGCCCTGCGCCCGCTGTTCCGCTCGGTCGCCAAGAGCCGGTCCAGGTCCGGCGGGGGGCGTCAGGAGTTGTTCGTCGCCCTGTGTCTGCTGATCGTCGTCGGCGCCGGAGTGGCGGCCCAGGCGGCGGGCCTGTCCATGAGTCTGGGGGCGCTCGTCGCTGGACTGCTGCTGGCCGAGACCGAGTATCGGCGCGAGATCGAACTCAACATCGAGCCCTTCAAGGGCCTGCTGCTGGGGGTTTTCTTCGTCGGCGTCGGCATCGGACTGGACCTTGACGCGGTCGCCGCCAATCCACTGGGCGTGTTCGGGCTGGCCCTGGCGATCACGGCGATCAAGGCCGGGCTGATCTTCGGACTGGCGCGGCTGTGGGGCCTGGGCGCCCGATCGGCGATCGAGACGGCGCTGGTTCTGGGTCCGGCGGGCGAGTTCGCCTTCGTCATCCTGAACACCGGCATGGTGGAAGGCCTCGCCGCCCCGTCGTTCACGCAAGGCGTCCTGGTCTCCGCGACCATCAGCATGTTCACCGTGCCCCTGATGGCGATGCTGGGCCAGAAGCTGGCCGGGGCCAGGGCGAACGCCGTGCCCCTGGCCGACGATCCGGCGCTGGGACTGGGTCCGGCGCGCCAGCCGGGCGAGGTCGAGGCCGCCGTCCTGATCGTCGGCTTCGGTCGCGTCGGCCGGCTGGTCGCAGAGATGCTGGTCGAGCACGGCCAGAGCTTCATCGCGGTCGACACCGACCCGGCCGCCGTCGCCGCCGGACGTCGCGACGGCTACGACGTCTCCTACGGCGACGCCGCCCGCCCGGAGATGCTGTCCCTATGCGGCGTCGGCGCCATCCGCGCCCTGGTCGTCACGATGGACGCCCCCATCAAGGTGGATGAGGTCGTGGTCGCCGCGCGGACGCTCAGGGACGACCTGATCGTCATCGCCCGCGCCCGCGACGACCGCCACGCGGCGCGACTGTATTCCCTCGGCGTGACCGATGCGGTGCCGGAAACGACCGAGGCCAGCCTGCAACTTGCGGAGAACACCCTGGTCGATCTGGGGGTGCCGATGGGACTGGTTCTGGCCTCGATCCACGAACGGCGCGACAGATTCCGGGCCGTATTCCAGGCCTCGGTGCCGGAGGAGCGTCGGGACAGACCGACGCGGGCGCTCAGGTCGGGTCCGCGGCCTTAACCAGAAACGTGACCCATTTTGGTCATCGTTCCGTGATGAAAGCGCGCCTCCTCCGGGGCTCGCCGTTGCACGGGTCGTTTGCTCGCGCGCGTCTCGCCAGCGTGGCCGCACAGGTCACGCGCCCCTTATGTCCATCTCCTTCGCGGCCCCCTCCGCCGTGAAGCGTCAGTCACAGAGTATCCGTGTTCATGCGTGAGTCCGCGTCGACCGCCTCCCCGTCCCTCGAAGAAGCCCAGCCCCGGCTGAACCGCCGTCAGGCCGCCAAGGTGCGCACGCGCCAGAAGGTGCTCGACGCGGCCCGCGGCCTGTTCGCCGAGCGCGGCTACGAGCCCGCCACCATCCGTGACATCGCCAAGAGCGCCGGCATGTCCACCGGCGCGGTGTTCGCCAATTTCCAGGACAAGGCCGAGCTGTTCGAAGCCGTCCTGACCGAAGACATGGCCGGCCTGGCCGAGGTCATGGCGAAGGGCGCCGGCGACGGCACCACCCGGGACCGCCTGGTGAACGCCCTGACCGCCGGCTATCACGGCTCGATCGACCAGCTGCCACTGTTCCAGGCCATCGTCGCGCGGTCCTGGTTCCAGCCCATCGCCGCCGAGACCCGGCAGCGCGAGGCGACCCAGGGGCTGACCGACGTCATCGCCGACATCCTGCGCTCGGGCATCGGCGCCGGCGAGATCAAACAGGACGCCGATATCGCCCTGCTGACGGAGCTGACCTGGGACGCCTATCTGTCCAACTATCGCCGCGCCGCCTACGATGGCTGGACCGTGGATCAACTGGCCGATCACATCGGTCGCCAGGTCGATACGCTGCTGGCTGGCGTCAGCACGAAGTAAGAGGGTCGGGAGGGTTGCTTAGCTCTTCCACTTCAGGACGGCCGGCTTGACCGGATTGGAGAAGCCGCGCTGTTCAGCGCGGCTTTTCTGCCATTCGCGCTTCAGCTGCTGGTACCATTTCGCCTGTTTGTCGGCGTCGTCGATCCAGATCAGCGCCGGGTCGTAGCGCAGCCCCTCGTTCTGCAGGTTCACCATCCCCCCATCCTGCTTCAGGAAGGCGACCACCCCCATGCGCAGGAAGGGTTTGGCGATCCCGAACACCCAGTGGTCGGACCAGAAGATCTGGGTGATCCGGGTCTTGGTCTCGGTGACCGGCGTCAGGCAGGTCAGGGCCAGGACCTGTTTCGCGCCGACCTGCCCCTCTCCCACTACAATATGCTCCCAGCGATAGCCGGGCAGGCGGAAGGTGATCTCGGTCGCCGGGGCGCCCCCCAGAATCTTGTAGGCCCGGCTGTTCGAGGACGGCGTATGGCGCACCATGGCGAAGCCAAGCTCGCGCGGTTCGAAGGCCTTGGACTTCTCGTGCATCGAATGCTCGGACCGCCACCACCACTGCTGGTGCACATAGGGACCGTGGGCGGGGTCCATCAGGCCGACGACGGCGTGGTCGATATGGCTGTCGAAATCCATCGCCTCGACCAGTTTGGCCTCGCCGCCGACGACGCCGGGAAAGGTCGGGGGCGGGTGATCGGGCTCGGCGTCCGAGCGCGGATCGGATCGCAGGAAGACGAACACCATCCCCTGGCTCTCGACCACCGGATAGGACCGCACCCGAACCCGCTCGACCTCGAACGGCTGGTCGTCGACCAGCGACGGGATGGCGGCGCAGACCCCGTCGGGGCGGAAGCGCCAGCCGTGATAGCAGCATTCGATGGTCTCGCCCTCGCCCGGTTTCTCGACCAGCCGGCCGGCCGACAGGGGCGCGGCGCGGTGCGGGCAGATGTCGCGCATCGCATAGACCTGGCCGGCGCGGGTCCGGCCGATCAGCACCGGTTCGCCGACCAATTCGTAGCGCTTCAGCGAGGCCTCGCCCACGTCGCGCGACAGGGCGACGAAATACCAGGCGTCCAGCACGAAGCCCGTGCCGAAGGCCGAGGTCGGCGCCTTGGCCTGCGGGACGACGGAAGGGTGGGCGCTGTCGGCGGGGGTCATGGCGCGATGATAGAGGCTGGTTTCGCTTTCGTCATTGTCCGAGGAAAATGGGCGGGGCAGGTTGCGGCCTGCATCCGATCGCACGACCTGTAACGACAACAGACCAGAACGCCGGATTGGTCCGGCCCAGGGGAAACACGCACCATGGACAGCCAGATCATCACCGGCCTGATCGCCGCCCTCGGCCTGATGGCTAATTTCGCCGGGGTCGGCGACGCCAGCGCGGAGGACGTATTCGACGCCATGAACCAGGACGATCACGCCCAGCATTCCGACCACGGCCACCATCACGCCGATTTCGCCTCGGACCGGATGCATGTCCGCATCGACGGCGAGGCCGGACCCGGCGTGCGCGACATCATCCTGATCCCCGGCCTCAGTTCCTCGCCGGAAATCTGGCAGGGGACAGTCGATCATCTGGGCGACGGATGGCGGGTCCACCGCGTCCACATCCAGGGTTTCGCCGGCGCGCCCGTCTCCGGCAACGCCGAGGGCCCCGTCGCCGCCCCCGTGGCCGAAGAAATCGCCCGCTACATCGCCGAGAACGACCTGGATAAGCCCGTCGTCGTCGGCCACTCGATGGGCGGCACCATCGGCATGATGCTGGCGGCGCGCCATCCCGACGCCGTCGGAAAGCTGATGGTCGTGGACATGGTGCCGTTCATGGGGGCCATGTTCGGTCCTCCCGGCGCCACGGCCGAGAGCGTCGCCCCCATCGCGGACCAGGTCTATGACGGGTCGATGTCGTCCAGCGAGGAGGCCTATCAGCAGCGCACCGCTGCGATCGTCACAGCGATGGTCTCGAACGAGGCCGCCCGCCCCGCCGTGCTGGAAGACACGGCGACCAGCGACCGCCAGGTCTCGGCCGCCTCCTATCGGGAGCTGATCGTCACCGACTTGCGCCCCGAACTGGCCAGCATCACGGCCCCGACCGAAGTGCTGTATGTGAAGTTCAACGACGCCCGAATGACCAACGAAGTCACCGACGCGGTCTATCAGGCCTCGTTCGCCACCCTGCCGGGCGTCGAGTTGAAGCGCATCGACGACAGCGCCCACTTCATCATGCTGGACCAGCCGGCCGCCTTCTACGCCGATCTGGACGCCTTCTTGGCCGAATGAGCGATCCGGCCGCCGCCGCAGCCGACATCGTCGACCTCTACGATCGACGGTCCGAGGACTGGATCGCCGATCGCGGCAGAACCCTGACCGGCCACGACCGGGTGTGGCTCGACCGGTTCGCCGCCGCGCTGTCGCCGGGCGATACGGTTCTGGATGTCGGTTGCGGCTCGGGGCGGCCGATCGCCGCGAGCCTGCTGGACGCCGGCTTCCGGGTCACGGGCGTGGACAGTTCCGCCCGCCTCATCGCCCATGCGTCGCGGGATTTGCCGTCCGGGCGTTTTCTCCAGGCCGATATGCGAACGCTGGATCTGGGCCGGACATTCGCCGGGATTCTGGCCTGGCACAGCCTGTTCCACCTGTCGCCGGACGATCAGCGTCGGACCCTGCCCCGTCTGCTGGCCCACGCCGCCCCGAAGGCGACGGTCCTGTTCACGTCCGGTCCGGCGCTGGGCCATGTCCTGGGCGACTGGAGGGGCGAGCCCCTCTATCACGGCAGCCTCGACCCGGACGATTACCGCGCCGCCCTGACCGGGGCCGGGTTCCGGGTGGAGCATGACGTCCTGGCCGGCGACGGCGGGGCCTGGCTGGCCCGTCGGGATGGATAAGCGTTAACCCCCGCGCCATCGTTTCGGCCGAAACCGCCCTCACGCTAGCGTGACCTTTTCATGCGCCGTTCACGGGAACGGCGTTTCTGTAGAGGGCGCGACCGGCTATACCGCCGGGGCAGGTCGAGGATTGAGATGGCGGGTCCGGGTTTCGGAGCGAGAGGCGGCGGTGCGGGCGGCGAGCGCACGCCCTTGCAGCGAGCCCTCTACTGGTCGGCGGTGCTGGCGGTCTGGGGCGTCATCTTCCTGGTGGTGTTCTTCGCCGTGTTCGCGCGCGGCCTGCCGGATACGTCGGCGCTGTACGACGTCGATCGCCAGCCCTCCGTCACCTATCTGGACCGCAACGGCGCCCTGATCGCCACGCGGGGCTCGCAACAGGCGCCGCCCGCCGATCTGGAGGCCCTGCCCGACTACGTCCCCGCCGCCTTCATCGCCATCGAGGACCGCCGGTTCTACTGGCACCCCGGCTTCGACCCGATCGGCATGGGCCGGGCGATGGCGGCCAACATGCGCGCCGGCCGGATCGTCCAGGGCGGTTCGACCCTGACCCAGCAGCTGGCCAAGAACCTGTTCCTGACGCCCGACCAGAACATGCGCCGCAAGGTGCAGGAGCTGATGCTGGCGGTGTGGCTGGAGCTGAAATTCTCCAAACAGGAAATCCTCGCCCTGTATCTGAACCGGGTCTATTTCGGCGCCGGCGCCTATGGCATCGAGGCGGCGTCGCAGCGCTATTTCGACAAGGGCGCCAAGGATCTGACGGTCGGCGAAGCCGCCCTGCTGGCCGGTCTGCTGAAGGCGCCGTCGCGCTATTCCCCCGTCTCCGAAAGCGAACGCGCCGCCGCCCGCGCCACCGTCGTGCTGGACGAGATGGAGGACGCCGGCGTCATCACGCCGGAACAGCGCGCCGCCGCCGTGCTGGAGCCGGTCCGCGTCTCGCGCACCCTGGCCACCCAGCACGCCCAGTATTTCATCGACTGGCTGGACAAGGAAATCCGAGGCCTGGTCGGCGAACCGACCGAGGACATGATCGTCGAGACGACCCTGGACCTGACACTGCAGACCGCGGCCGAACGCAATGTGCGCCGCATCCTGGAACGCGACGGCTCGCGCGGGGTCGAACAGGCGGCCTTGGTGGCGCTGGACGGCGACGGGCGGGTCCGCGCCATGATCGGCGGCGCCAGCTACGCCGACAGCCAGTTCAACCGCGCCGTCGACGCCCGCCGCCAGGCCGGCTCGGCCTTCAAGCCCTTCGTCTATCTGGCCGCCATGGAGGCCGGCTACACGCCCCAGACGCCGGTCGTGGACGAGCCTGTGCGGATCGGCAACTGGAGCCCTCGCAACTATTCCGGCACCTTTGCGGGTAACATGACCCTGGCCCAGGCCGTGGCCCAGTCGACCAATACGGTTGCCGCCTATGTCGCCGACCAGATCGGGCGCGACAGCGTGGCGCGGGCCGCACGACGACTGGGAATCTCGTCGCGCATCGGGCTGGAGCCGGCGATGGCCCTGGGGGCGGTCGAGGTGTCGCCGATCGACATGGCCACCGCCTTCGACGCCTTCGCCAACGGCGGCCGCCGAGTCGACGCCTATGGCATCAGCCGCATCCGCACGCCCCAGGGCCGGGTCATCTATCAGCGCGCCGCCCGCGACGGCGCGGCCGGTCAGGCGATCAACAATCCGTCGCTGTATTACATGAACCAGATGCTGCGCGGCGTGGTCACGGGCGGAACCGCCCGCGGGGCCGCCATCTCGGGCCGGGACATCGCCGGCAAGACCGGCACGACCTCGGACTACAAGGACGCCTGGTTCGTCGGCTACACCGGCGGCTTCGTCACCGCCGTCTGGGTCGGCAAGGACGACAACACCGCCATGCGCGGCGTCACCGGCGGCGCGGCCCCGGCAGCGATCTGGAAAGGCTTCATGGAGGCGGCCCTGCCGCGCCTGAACGTCCAGCCCATCCCCAACGGCCCGGCCATGCCCGACGGCTGGATGGCGCCCGACCCGATCGGCGACCTGATGAACTCGGTCGAGGACCCGTACGGCGACGGCCGCGTCATCGATCCTGTCGATCCGGACCTGGGCATCGCCTACGACCCGCGCGCGCCCGTCGACGCGCCGCGTCGGCCCGAGCCGCAGGCGCCGCCCGTGACGCAGCCCCAGCCGCAGCGCCCCCGCGCCGATCCGCCGGACCAGCGGCCCGAGCCTCAGCCGCTTCCGGAAAGGGAACGCGACCCGCTGTTCTTCTAGCGTCCCACCGCGTGCAACGCCGGTCCGTGCTCGCGCAGCCAGGCGCGGAACGGCCGGTGATCGCCCACCAGGCCGTGCACCACCGACCAGTAGGCCGGACTGTGGTCGGCGTGGACCAGATGGGCGACCTCGTGCGCGGCCAGATAGTCCAGCACCGGGGGCGGGGCCATGATCACGCGCCACGAATAGCGGATCGAGCGGGACATCGGACTGCACGACCCCCAGCGGGACGCCGGATCGTTGATGGTCAGGGTCACGGGACGCTGGCCCAGGGCGCGAAGATGGAAATCGGTTCGGGTCTGGAGCGTTTCTCTCGCCAGCCTTTTGAGCAGGTTGACGACGCGGCGGGAGAAGGCCTCGCCTTCTCCGCCCGACGCGATGCGCAGCCCGGCGGCGTCATCGACCAGACGCGCCGCCGCCGCGTTGCCGGTCGCCTCCAGCCTGACCGTACGGCCCTGAAACGGAATGACGGCCCCCGGCTCCAGCGCTGCGCCCGCCGTCCGCGCCGCCAGCCTTTCGGCGATCCAGCCGGCCTTGGAGCGGGCGAAGGCCACGGCGTCGATCAGCCGTCGTTCCGACGGGGCGACGGCGACCGCTTCACCGACCCGCGTGTCGATCCGGATCGAGATGCGCCGGGCGCGCGGATTGACACTGAGCCTCAGGGGCAGGCCGCCCTCAAGCGGCAGCCGCTGTCCGGTCCGGTACGGCGCAGAGCTTTTCATTGGCGGCGATGAAGTCCCGGGTGCGGGGGTAGATGTCCTCGCGGAACCGACGCCCGTTGAAGACGCCGTAGTGGCCGACGTCGGGCTGGACGTAAAGCACGCGTCGGTCGTCGGGGATGGATGTGCACAGCTCGTGCGCGGCCTGGGTCTGACCCACGCCCGAGATGTCGTCCTTCTCGCCCTCGACCGTCATCAGGCCGATGTCGGTGATCCGGGTCAGGTCGACCTTTTCGCCCCGGTGTTCCAGCAAGCCGCGCGGCAGCAGGTGCGACTGGAAGACGATGTCGATGGTCTGGAGATAGAATTCCTCGGTCAGGTCCAGCACCGACAGGTATTCGTCGTAGAACTGCTCGTGCTTGTCCGCGCTTTCGCCGTCGCCGGCGACCAGGTTGCGGAAATAGTCCCAGTGGGCGTCCGTATGACGTTCTTCATTCATCGACATGAAGCTGTAGAGCTGGACGAAGCCAGGATAGACCTCGCGGCCGAACCCCGGATAGGGCCAGGGCACGGTGTGGATCATGTTCGACTGGAACCAGGTGAAGGGTTTGGCCTCGGCCAGCTGGTTCGTCACCGTCGGCGACAGGCGCGCATCGATCGGCGAGCCCATGAAGGTCATGGAGGCGGGTCGGTTCGGGTCGTTCTCGGCCGCCATCACGGCGGCGGCGGCCAGCACCGGCGGACCCGGCTGGCAGACGCCGACGACGTGGGCGCGCGGCCCGATCTGGGCCAGCATCGTCCGCACGTGGTCGATATAGTCGTAGAAGTCGAACCGGCCTTCCAGCATCGGAACCTGGCGGGCGTTGACCCAGTCGGTGACATAGACGTCGTGGTCCTGAAGGAAGGTCTCGACCGTGCCGCGCAACAGGGTGGCGTAGTGGCCCGACAGGGGGGCGACGATCAGAACGCTGGGCGCCGCGACCGGCTTCTTGGCCCGTTTCAGGTCGCCGACATTGCGCGCGAACCGAACCAGCCGGACCCAGGGGCTCTCCCAGATGACCTGTTCGGTGGTTCGCACCGGCTGATTGTCGATGGTGACGACTTCCAGGCCCCATGCCGGCTTGCCGTAGCGGCGCGTGACGCTCTCGAACAGCTCGGCCGAGGCGTATGCGGTGCGTCCGATGGCGGTCTGGGACGCCGGATTGTAGGGCGAGGTCCAGAAGTTGCGCGCCATCTGCGCGCCGATCCGGAAAGGCTGCGCCGACTGATAGGCGAGCTCGTGAAGTGCGTAGAGCATGAAATCCTGTAAGCGGCCCCCGCCGTGGCGGTGATGCCACCATAGAACGCGCTGCACTGCAAAAGGATTTATTTTCGAGCCTAGCCTCGCGCCATCACCCTGCGGATCAGCTGGGCCGAGCGTTCCGGGCCCAGGTCGTGGGCCAGGGCCGAACGGAATCGGCCGTCGGGGCCCATCAGATAGACAGTCAGGGAATGGTTCATCGTATAGCCCTCCCCCTCGCCGACCTTCTGGTAATAGGCGCGATAGACCCGGGCCGTCTCGGCCACCTGTTCCGGCGTGCCGGTCAGGCCGATGACGCCCGGCGGAAAGCCTTCCGACGACAGATAGTCGTTCAGGGCCTGGGGCGTATCGCGTTCGGGATCGACGCTGACGAACACGATCTGCAGGTCGTCGGCGTCCGAACCCAGCTGCTGGCGCGTCGCCTCCAGCGCCGTCAGCGTCGTCGGACAATAGTCCGGGCAATAGGTAAAGCCGAAGAAGACCAGGCTCCATTTGCCCTCCAGCAGGGTCTGATCGACAGGCTGGCCCTGCTGATTCACCATCTGGAACGGACCGCCGACCGAGGGCTGTCCCGTGGCGGTTCCTTCGGCCACCGCGTTTGCGCGGTCTCGGCTGGTCGTCACGATCACGGTGACCGTGGCCAGGGCGGCGGCGATGGCGATACAGGCGCCGGCGAACAGAAGGATGGAACGGCGTGGCATCGTGTCTCTCAACCTGCGGGCCGACAGCGGCGCGTGCGGGGTCTATAGACGGTGTGTGAGCGCCAGCGAAGCCAACCCTCCGTCCCACGAGCCCGTGTCGCAGTCGCCGCCGGCGTCCGGCGGCTGGAGCAACCTGCCGCCGCGCAGCCGGGGTCTGTCGCTGCGGACCCTGATCATCCTGCGCTGGCTGGCGATCGCGGGGCAGACGGCGACGGTGTTCCTGCTGGTCACCACGCTGCATTTCCCGCTGCCGGTGTGGCAATGCCTGGTCGTCATCGGAACCAGCGTCCTGGTCAATCTGCTGGCCACGGCCCGTCTGCGCCAGACCGACAGCCGGCTGCCGGACGGTCGCCAGACGGGCATCCACCTGGGGTTCGACATCCTGCAGTTGTCGGCCCTGCTGGCCTTCACCGGCGGGCTGGAGAACCCGTTCTGCCTGTTGCTGGTGGCGCCGGTCACCGTGGCGGCGGCCTCCCTGCCGGGGCGTCAGGCCCTGCTGCTGGGGCTGATGGTGCTGATCTCGACCACCGCCCTGTTCTTCTGGTCCATGCCCCTGCCGTGGCAGCGAGGGGCCGACCTGAACCTGCCGCTGCTGTATCGGTTCGGCATCGGCCTGGCCCTGATCACCGGCGTCATCTTCACCGCCGCCTACGCCTGGCGGGTCGCGGCGGACGCGGAGAAGCTGGAACTGGCCCTGGCCACGACCCAGGACGTGCTGCAGCGCGAACAGAGGCTGGCCGCCCTGGGCGGTCTGGCGGCGGCGGCGGCGCATGAGCTGGGCACGCCGCTGGCGACGATCCAGGTGGTGGCCAAGGAGTTGTTGCGCGCCTCGCCGCCCGACGGGCCGATCGCCGAGGACGCGCGGTTGATGCTGCTACAGGCCGACCGCTGCCGCGACATCCTGAAACGCCTGTCGCAGCGGCCCGAGGATGGGGATGAACTCTATACCGACGTGGGTCTGAAGGCCCTGCTGAACGAGGTGGTGGACCCGCACCTGGGCTTCGACCTGGACATCGCGGTTTCGGTCCGCACCCCGCCCGGCATGGCCGAACCCCACGTCAAACGGCTGGCCGAAGTGGTCCACGGCTTGTCGGCCATCGTCGAGAACGCCGCCGATTTCGCCGCCGAACGGGTCGATGTCCAGGCCACGGCGGACGGGCAGTGGATCACGATCGAGGTGCTGGACGACGGGCCCGGGTTCGCTCCGGACATCCTGCCGCGCCTCGGCGAGCCCTATGTGACGTCGCGGCCCCAGGGCAAGGCGCGACAGGTTCTGGCGGCCCAGCTGGCCGCCGCCGCCGCCGCCGCGCGACCGGCCCGGCGAGGAAAGCCTGCGCCGCCGCCGCCGCGGTTCGATCCGGTCGTCACGCCGAGCCAGGGCGGCATGGGGCTGGGTTTCTTCATCGCCCGCACCCTGCTGGAACGCACGGGCGGCCAGGTGACCGTGGGTCAGGGCGACGGCGGCCCCGGGGCAAACCGGGGCGCGCGCGTCACCGTCCGCTGGGACCGGCGGGCGCTGGAGGCGCCGGCCTCTGACCAGACTGCGATCCATCGCCGCACCGCTTGACCCGGACGACCCCGAGGCCGACTTGGGGTCAGGAGAGAACCGCCATGTCGACCATCGCCGATACCGTCGAAGCCCGCATCGCCGGGCTTGAAGACCGCACCCTGCTGTTGCTGGACGACGACCAGGCCCTGCGCACGCGGCTGGGTCGCGCGCTGGAATCGCGCGGTTTCGAAGTCACCACCGCCGGGTCGGTCGGCGAGGCGACCCTGGCCCTGCGCACGCGCCAGCCCGCCTTCGCCGTGCTGGACATGCGGCTGGAGGACGGCAACGGGTTGAAGGTCGTGGAGGCCATTCGCGAACACCGCCAGGACGCCCGGATCGTCATGCTGACCGGCTATGGCGCGATCGCCACCGCCGTGGCGGCGGTCAAGGCCGGGGCGGTCGACTATCTGTCCAAGCCCGCCGACGCCGACGACGTGGTCAAGGCCCTGCTGGCCACCGGCGATGCGCCCGAACCGCCGGAAAATCCGATGAGCGCCGACCGGGTGCGCTGGGAGCATATCCAGCGGGTCTATGAGCTGTGCGAGCACAATGTGTCTGAGACCGCCCGCCGCCTGGGCATGCACCGCCGCACTCTGCAGCGGATCCTCGCCAAACGGGCGCCGCGCTAGTCTCTCAGGGTCCGCAACGCGCCCAGCCGCGCGAAGGCGATCGTGAGCGCCTTTCTGCGCGCCGGCGCGAGGGGGACGGCCGGCGCATCCCGCACCACGGCCCCACCGAAGGCGTCCGCGACGATCAGGCCGGGCTCATCCGGCAGGACGCCGTCTGGAAACTCGGGCGCCACGGCGAAGAAGAAGGCGTCGCAGAACGGAGCGTAGTCCGGCCATTTGCGATCGACGCGGTAGTCCTCGAGGCCGGACTTCACCTCGCAGATGACGATGTCGCCCTTTCGGCCCAGCGCCATGACGTCGGCGCGCCGGCCATTGGGCAGGCAGACTTCCAGCAGGGGCGCATAGCCCATGTCGACCAGCAGCCGCGCCGCGCCGCGCGTCACGCCCAGCGTCGTCTCGGGACGGCTGAAGGCGAGTTCCAGATGGACGGCGGCCGCGGGCATGCCCTCCTTATGTTCCGGTTGCGTTCCGCTTTCAAGCCGTGGGGCGGCTAGACCCCCGTCTGCACCACGCCGGCCGTGTCGAAACCCAGGGCCCGCGCCCGGGCCAGGGTTGAGGCGCGCACGGCCGCCGCCGGGCTCTGGCTGCGGTGCCAGATCCACCAACTGGACTTGTTCGGCAGGCCCATGATCGCCCAGCTGTAGTCCGGCGCATGGTCCCATACCCAGTACTGCTGCGACGCAAGGCCGCCGAAACTGAGCAGTCCGGTCAGGCTGAAACGGAATTTGGCGTTGGTCTGCGTATCGGTGACGCGGGCGTTGGCGCGCAGGGTCTCGATGTTGCCGCCCGGCCTGCGCGTGCAGGTCACGGTAATCGCATAGCGGTCGGCCCGGTCGGACGCGTTGAAGTCGATCTGCGCCCGGCTGCAGTCGCGCTGCATGTTGTTCGGATTGCGCGCGATCTCGAACCAGCGGCCGTCGAACCGGCCGAGGTTGACGTCCGTGGCCTGGGCCGTGGCGGGCGCCGCGGAGGCGAGGACGGTGAGGCCGGCGAGCGCGGCGAGGCTTTGACGAATCATGGGTCTGTAGGTCTCCCTGGTCGTCAAGATACGGACAAGGGCCGGGTTCGGTTGCTTCAGCGGGAGAGTCGCAGCCGGTTGGAGGCCCATTCCGCCCGGGTCTGGCCCCAGATATCGACCGGAGAGTCCTCGAACGGCGGCGGCAGCCTGCCTGGTCCGCGATTGGCCGATCCGAGTCGCGCGGCCAAGGCCTGGGAGGCTGTGTTCTCGGGCGCGATGGAATGGATCACGTCGTCCCAGCCCAGGACGTCGAAGGCATAGTCCATGGTCGCTGCAGACGCCTCCAGCGCGTAGCCCCGGCCCATGGCGTCGCGATGCAGGCTCCAGCCCACCTCCGCGCCCGGCCAGTCATGCGGGAACCAGGGTCCGATGCGGCCGATCCACCGGCCGCTCGACTTCTCGATCACCGAAAAGAACCCCGCGCCGGTCAGGGCCCAGGCGCCCGCGACCGACATGATCACCCGCCAGACCTCGGCCGGCGACCTGGCCCCGCCGATGAACAGGGTGGTTTCGGGGTCGGCCTGAAAATCGGCCCAGCGCTCGAAATCCTCCATCGCCGGAGGACGCAGGATCAACCGTTCGGTCTCGAGCGTCGGTCCCGGCACGGTCATGGCGATCCCCGTTTCAGTTCATCTGCGCAAGACCGCGCTGGCGCGCAGGCCTGAAGACGTCACCCGTCGAGCGATGACGCCCGGCGCCACGATGCCCTCAAGTCGAGAGCGACCGCGTCGCGAACGATAGCGCACCCAGCTTAAAGCGTGCGCTTGACCTCTTCGACGGTGAAACACTCGATGTAGTCGCCGACCTTGATGTCGTGGAAGCCCTGGAAATGCATGCCGCATTCCTGGCCCGCCGGCACCTCGTTGACCTCGTCCTTGAAGCGTTTGAGCGTCTGCAGCGTACCCAGTTCCAGAACGACGATGTCGTCGCGGATGATCCGGACCTTGGCCCCCTTCTTGACGACGCCCTCCGACACCCGGCAGCCGGCGATCTTGCCGGTCTTGGAGATGTCGAACACCTGCAGCACGGCCGCATTGCCCAGGAAGGTTTCGCGTTGCAGCGGGGCCAACATGCCCGACAGCACGCCTTTGATGTCGTCCAGCAGGTCGTAGATGATCGCGTAGTAGCGGATCTCGACGCCTTCGCGCTCGGCCAGATCCTTGGCCTGTTTGGACGCGCGGACGTTGAAGCCGAGGATCGGCGCGCCGGCCGATTTGGCCAGCTGGACGTCGCTCTCGGTGATGCCGCCAGCGCCGGCATAGACGACGCGGGCGCGGACTTCGTCGTTGCCCATCTTCTCGAGCGAGCCCTGGATGGCCTCGCCCGACCCTTGGACGTCGGACTTGATGATGACCGGCAGCTCCGAGATCTTTTGCGAGCCCAGCTTGGCCATCATGTCGGTCAGGCTGACCTGGTTGATGCCGCCGGTCGCCTTCTCGCGCTTGATGCGGGCGCGGTACTCGGTCAGTTCGCGGGCGCGGGCTTCGTTCTCGACCACGGCCAGCGGTTCGCCGGGAGACGGCGCTTCGTCCAGACCCAGGATTTCGACCGGCACGGACGGACCCGCCTCGGTCAGCTGTTCGGCGCGTTCGTTGAGCAGGGCGCGGACGCGGCCGAAACTGGAGCCGGCCACGATCAGGTCGCCGCGACGCAGGGTGCCGCGCTTGACCAGGACGGTCGCGACGGGGCCGCGACCCTTGTCCAGCTTGGCCTCGATAACGACGCCTTCGGCGGTCCGTTCCGGGTCGGCCTTCAGGTCCATGACCTCGGCCTGCAGCAGGATGGCCTCGATCAGGCCGTCCAGATTGGTGCGGGCCTTGGCCGAGACCTCGACGATCTGGGTGTCGCCGCCCAGGGCCTCGCCGATGATTTCATACTGCAGCAGTTCGTTGACGACCTTCTGCGGATCGGCGTCCGGCTTGTCGATCTTGTTGACCGCCACGATGATCGGAGCGCCCGCCGCCTTGGCGTGCTGGATGCTCTCGATGGTCTGGGGCATCACGCCGTCGTCGGCCGCCACCACCAGGATGACGATATCGGTGACATTGGCGCCGCGCGTCCGCATGGCGCTGAAGGCCGCGTGGCCCGGCGTGTCCAGGAAGGTCACGGCGGCGCCGCTCGGCGTCTTCACCTGATAGGCGCCGATATGCTGGGTGATGCCGCCGGCCTCGCCCGCCGCCACGTCGGTGGTGCGCAAGGCGTCGAGCAGCGAGGTCTTGCCGTGATCGACATGACCCATGATGGCCACGACCGGCGCACGCGGCGTGGTCGCCTCATCGTCGATCGCATCGGACAGGAAGCCCGTCTCGATGTCGGAATCCGACACCCGCTTGACCGTCATGCCGTATTCGTCGGCGACCAGTTCGGCCGTATCGGTGTCGATCACGTCGTTGATCTTCACCATCAGCCCCTGTTTCATCAGGAATTTGACGATGTCGACGCCGCGCACGGCCATCCGGTTGGCCAGGTCGCCCACCGTGATGACGTCGGGAATGACGACCTCGCGCGGACGGTTCGGCGCGTCGGTCGAGCCGCCCTTGCGCTTTTCCTTCTCGCGTTCACGGGCCCGGCGAACCGAGGCCAGGGACCGCATCCGCTCGGCGGTGTCGCCGTCGCCGGCCAGGGCCGAGATGGTCAGGCGGCCTTCGCGGCGCTTGGGCTCGCCGCGCGTGCGGCTGACGGCCTTGCCGGCGTCAGAGAAACGCTTATCGCGATCGTCTTCGGGCCGCAGCGGACGGGCGAAGCCGCCGCCGGGGGCGCGGCTGGGGCGCATTACGTCCGGCGTCGTGGGCGGAGCGTTGGGCGCCGCACGGCCGCCGGCGCCGGTGCGGGCGCCGCCGGGCCGGGTCGAACCGGGGGCCGGACGGGGATTCAGCGCCGAATAGCGAACAGGCTCGGCCGGACGGGCCGGTGCGCCCCCGGGACGCGACGACGCGGGCCGGTCGGAATAGGATTTCTCGCCGCCGCCCATGGCTTCTTCACGCGCCGAACGGGCGCCGAAGGCGGGACGGTCGATCGGCGCGCGGGCCGGGTTCGGCGCCTTGGGCACGCGCTGGCCGAAATTGACTACCGGGCGGGCGGGCGGAGCCGGACGGGCGGGAGCGGGAGCCGGGGCGGGCGTCGGCTCCGGCGCGGCGGCGACGGGCGCGGCCGGT
>JAHJOK010000009.1 GCA_018820205.1 Alphaproteobacteria bacterium | reverse complement strand
GGGCGCCCGCCGCAATCGCCTCGAGGCCAAGCTGTTCGGCGGCGGTCGCATGTTCGATTCGCTGAAAGACGTCGGCCTCGCCAATGCCGATTTCGCGGAGCGATTTCTGAAGGACGAAGGCATTCCCGTGGTCGGCGGCAGCTTGCGCGGGATGGGTGGTCGGCGCCTGCACTACTGGCCGGTCAGCGGACGGGCGCTGCAGCGTGCGGTCACCGACAACCACATTCCCACCCAGGCGCCGCCGCGCATCCAGCCGGCCGCGTCCGGTTCCGTGGAGCTGTTCTGATGGCGCGCGGCAGAACCGGATCGCTTCTGAACGCCGTGTCGGACGAACTGGCCGAGATGCGCGTGCAGCTTGACGATCTGGCGGAACTGACATCGGAGCTGATCGCCCATTGTCCGCCCAACCTGCGCGCCTCGGCCCTGTCGCGGCTTCAGGCCCTGGACCTGCTGGCCCAGCGGCTCGACGGTCTCAGCGGCTTTTCGGCCGCGCTCGGGGTTGGCGTGCCGGTCGATACGGCGCTGCAGGCGCTGACGTTGTCGGATCTGTCCGACCGGCTGGGCGGCCGGGTCGATCCGTCGGCCAGCGCGCCGCCGATGGACGGCGACGTGACCCTGTTCGACTGACGCCATGGCGCGCCCCGCAACTCCGGACAGGGTCAATCTGGCGCGCTCGACCGTGCTGCTGGTGGACCACAATCCCAAATCGCTCGACATGCTGAGCTCGATCTTTCACGGCTTCGGCGTCAAGGAACAGATCAAGCGCGACGCCTCCGCAGCCGCCGTCGAGGTGGTCAAGGCGCGCGAGCTCGACCTGATCCTGATCGACTGCTCCATGCCGGACATGGACGGATACGACTTCATCCGGTGGCTGCGCCGCGAGACCAATGCGCCGGTGCGCTACACCCCGGTGATCATGCTGACGGGCCATGCCGCCCAGTCCAAGGTCCACAAGAGCCGCGATTGCGGCGCCAGTTTCGTCGTCACCAAGCCGCTGACCCCCAGCGTCCTGTTGCAGCGGGTGCTATGGCTGGCCGGCGACGAACGTGAGTTCGTCGAGTGCGAGACCTACGTCGGGCCGGACCGCCGGGTGCGTAATTTCGGCCCGCCGGTTGGGATGCCGGGTCGCCGCAGCGGCGATCTGTCCGAGCACGTGGGCGCGGCCAGCGAGGCCAACATGGATCAGTCGGAGATCGACATGCTGATGAAACCGATGAAGGTCTCGATATGACCCAGGCCCGGACGTTCAAGGTCAAGAGTTCTCTGGCCTACAAGATAAAGGAGCCAGGCGGCCGCCTGGTGCGCGATGCCGAACGGATGGCGACCGAGGCGTTGAACACGCACCGCGATGACGTCATGGCCAACGTCGCGACCATTCTGGACCAGCTGGACGTCGTTTGCGCCCGGAAGGCGGACGACGGCGGCCCGCAGATCTATGCCCTGGCCGCGTCCATGATCGACGTGGCCGGCTTCTTCGACACCGGACCGCTGTACGACGCCGCCTACAGCCTGTGCGACATCTCGGATCGGATGATCGCCAACGACCACTGGCGCTGGCCCGCAGTCCAGGTCCATCTCCAGGCCCTACGCCTGATCCTCGCCGGAGGGTGCAGGACCGGCCGAACCAGTGACATGCTTCTCGAAGGTCTGCGCTCGGTGGCGACGAACACACGATAGGGTAGGGGCGGCGGCCGAGGGTCGCCGGATTTCAGACCTTCAGCGCCAGAAAACCGGCGGCCATGAAGCGCGCCATCCGACGGCGCACGGCCGGGAAGTCGTCCGAATGGCACAGGCCGCCCGACACCTTGTCGATCCGGCCGGTGCGCGCCAGGGTGTTCATCAGCGCCCCGGTGACGAAATGGTAGCCCCAGAAGATGTCCTCTTCCGAATGGTCGGGCAGGGCGCGTTTCAGGATCTGCACCAGTTTCAGCACGACCGGGTCGAAATAGGCGTCCATCAGCCGGGCGCCCTCGGGAGTATTGCTGACCCGCGCGCAGAAGGCGGCGTAGTTCATCCAGCTTTCGCCGCCTTCGTAGTAGAGATCCAGGTCGGTATCGAGGAAGGCGTGCAGCGCGCCCTCGACGGTGGGCGCGGCCCCGGCCTCCCGCTCATATCCTTCCAGCGCCTCCATCCGGCGGCCGCTGGTGATGCCGGCCCGGCGCGCGAAGACCGCCTCGAACAGATTGGTCTTGTCCTTGAAATAGTAGTGCAGCAGCGTCGTGTGGATCCCGACGCGCACGGCGACGTCCCGCAGGGTCACGCCGTGGAAGCCGTTCCTCGAGAACAGGTATTCCGCTGCGTCCAGGATCTGCTCCAGGCTCTGGGCGCGTTGCTCGGCCTTGGTGCGCGGTCGGTCCCTTCCGGCAGGGGGCTTTGCGGCGGAAGCTTTCCGGGACGTCGCGCCGCGATGGACTCCTTCGGAAACCTTGACCTTCGCGTCCCCCACCTATGCTGCTCCTGATCATTCCATGCCGACCGGCTCGCGACGGCCGATCGCTTCGGTTTGCCCTTGGTCGGGGTGAACGATCAAGCGGCTATTCCTTTCCCGCAAACTGATTTCAGGCGTCGATGCGAGCCGGCGCGTTCGCGCGGCCGGGATGGCGGACCTCATGATTGTATTGGGCCGAACCGGAATCGGGGGCGGTTTCGCGGGTCCGGTCGCCGACCTCGCGCCAGCGTGCCTGTATCTGTTCGGCGGCGTCCGGCGCGTCGCCGACATGGATGCCCTGCGTCATGGTGATATGGGCCTGTTCGAACGCCCCGGCGCCGGCCAGCAGGATGACGCGCGTCGGGGCGTCATCGGCCGCGAGAGTGACGACCCCCGGGCTGACTAGGTCGGTCGAAAGGCCTTTCAGATCCTCTTCGGAATACAGGCCGGCGGTCATCCGGGTCGAGGCGCTGGGCGCCAGACAGTTGACGCGGATTCCGTATTTCGCGCCTTCCAGCGCCAGGGTCTGCATCAGGCCGACGACCGCCATCTTGGCCGCCCCATAGTTCGACTGGCCGAAATTTCCGTAGAGACCGGACGAGGAGGTGGTGAAGACGATCCGCCCGTGGCCCTGCTCGCGCATGTGGGGCCAGGCGGCCTTGGTCGCGATCACCGATCCCATGACGTGCACATCGAAGACTGCCTCGAAATCCTCGAGCGTCAGTTTGGAGAACGTCCGATCGCGAAGAATGCCCGCGTTGTTGATCAGGATGTCGATCGATCCCCAGCGGTCGACCACGCCATCGATCATGGCGGCGACGGCGTCACGATCGGTCACGCTGCACGCCGCCGAATCCGCCTCGCCGCCAGCGGCGCGGATCTCGGCGGCCACTGCTTCGGCGCCCTGCGCCGACATGTCATTCACCAGCACGCGAGCCCCGTATTTCGCCAGGGCGAGCGCATGGCTTCGGCCGAGGCCGCCGCCGGCTCCGGTAACCACCGCCGTGCGGCCCTTCAGATCAATCGACATCGTGTTCTCCCCCATCGACGCTTGCTGCGGCCGGTCAATCCGGCCGGCGCGTCCGCTTGTGCGTCGCAACATGCCGTCCAGATCGGTGGATCGTCAACATTCACTAACGCATGAGTGATGTTGAAAACGGTGCTTGACGCGGCAATGGCGCATGACGTCGGACGACCGGCCGCCTTCCCTCTGAACAAGATGTTCACGCTCCTGAGAGGGAATGTTGACAAGGTCCTCAACCCGTGACCCTCTTCGTCCCAAGCGCTGACGTTCATGATTGGCGCGTGGGAGGGAAATCAGATGAAGGCGATACTGCTAGCTTCTGCGTGCGTGGCCGCGCAGATCATGGTCCTGGCTCCGGCGCAGGCCTGGGCCCAGGATCAGCAAACCGATCCGGCGACGCGAAACCGGGAAAACAACAGGCAGACGACTGCCGTCGAGGACGTCATCGTCACCGCCACGCGCCGGGCCGAGCGGCTCCAGGACGTGCCGGTCAGCATCACCACCCTGTCGCAGGAAGACCTGAACGAGCGCGGCATCGTCAACTATGACGGCCTCGCCACCGCCACGCCCGGCGTGGTGCTGAACCGGGCATCGGCCAACTTCAACAATTTCACGGCGCGCGGCATCGCCACCAACGGGTATGGCGCCAACCTGCAGAGCACGGTCGCGATCTACCTGGACGAACTGCCGATTTCGTCCAACGGCAACTCGACCATCCTGGATCCCAGCCTGTACGACGTGGAGCGGATCGAGTTTCTGCGCGGGCCCCAGGGCACCCTGTTCGGTTCGGGTTCGCTCGCCGGCGCGCTGCGCATCCTGACCCACGATCCCGATCCGTCGCGCTTCGACGCCTCGGCCCTGGTCGATCTCGGCACGATGAACGAGGGCGGCCTGCGCCAGCGATACAACGCCATGGTCAACGTGCCGCTGATCGAGGACCAGCTGGCCCTGCGCATCGTCGGCTTTTCGCGGAACGAGGAAGGCTGGGTCGACAACGTCGGCACCGGTATCGAGAACTCCAACACCCTGGTCCAGTACGGCGGCCGGGCGATCCTGCAGTGGGAGCCGACCGAACGGTTCACCGCGCGCCTGCTGTTCTCCAACGAGGTCAGCAATCCTCACGATTCCTCGCTGACCAATCCGGCGCGCGGCGAGTATGTCCGGCTGACGGACAAGCCTGATCTCTTCCAGAGCGACATGACGAACTACAACGCCACGCTCGAATATCAATTCGACGGCGCGAGCCTGACCAGTTCGACCACCTATTCGGACTATACCGGCCTGTTCTACGTCGATCTGGCCGGCACCTACGCCCAGGCCTTCGCCTTCGCGCTGGACGCCGACGCCTGGGACAGCACGTTCGTGCAGGAGACGCGGCTGGTGTCGGACGCCGGCGGCAGCTTCGACTGGTCGGTCGGCGCATTCTATATGCGCAAGCGTCGTGACGTGGACTATGCCTACCGGTCCAACGCGGCCTTCCTGGCGGCCCAGGGGTTCACCGGCCTTCCCGACGACAACTATCAGCGCTTCGCCTCGCATTTCGTCAGCCACGAGATCGCGGCTTTCGGTCAGGTGACGTATCGCTTCAACCCGGACCTGTGGGTCACCGGCGGTCTGCGCTACGGATCGACCGACGCGCAGGGATTCAGCGAGGACGGCGGCTACAGCTCGGACTATCTCACCAGGGCCTATATCGCGACGGTTCTGGGCATTCCCAACCCCGGTCCCCTGGTCGTCACGCCCAACGCCCCGGGCGCGGCCGGCGTCAAGGCCGAGGAGGACGGTCCCTCCTATCGACTGAGCCTGTCCTGGCGTCCTACTCCGACGATCACGACCTATGGCGCGGTGTCCACCGGCTTCCGACCGCCGATCGTCAACGCCCGCGCGGGCGCCGTCAGCACCATCGACCCGACCGACATCATCATCCCCGACGGCGCCACGGCCGACGAACTGATCAACTACGAGGTCGGGGTGAAGGGGCGGTGGTTCAACGGTCGTCTGTTCGCTGACGCGGCCCTGTATCTGATCGACTGGAACGACATTCAGGTCCAGGCCAACCGGGTCTCTGACTCGGTCCAGTTCGCCACCAACATCGGCGGCGCGAGCAGCAAGGGGCTCGAGGTCTCGATCGTCGCCCTGCCGGCCGAGGGCTGGACCGTGGCGGTGAACGGGTCGCTCAACGAGGCCAAGGTCAACGACCTGTCAGCGGCCGAAGCGGCGATTTCGGGCGCCGTCCTCGACGCGCGTCTGGCCGGTCCGGAAGTTCAGGGGTCGGTGCGCGTCAACTATGAATGGCGCCCGACGTCGGGCGTGATCGCCAATGCGTCCGTCGCCATTTCCCATGTCGGCAGCTTCCCCAACGCCTTCCCGAACACGCCGGGTCGTCCGCTTGTGCCGCTGCCGACCTACGACGATACGGACAGCTACACCTTCGTGAATGCGAACATTGCCTTCGCCTTCAACCAGTTCACGGTAGCCGGCTATGTCGAGAACGTCTTCGACGACCATTCGGTGAACTACATCCACCCCGAGGCCTTCATCGACGCCCGCTACGGCCGCACGCGGCCCCGCACCATCGGCGTTCGCATCGGGTATGAGTACTGAGGATGGCGGCATCCTCCCGAACCTTCGTCCCGGGCGCGCCTGATGCGCGCCCCGGGGCGCGGGCCTGGTTCGTGCTGGCGATTCTCTGCTTCGTCTATGTCCTCAACTTCCTGGATCGACAGCTGCTGTCTATCCTGGCCAAGCCGATCCAGGACGAGCTGGGGGTCACCGACGGCCAGCTGGGGCTGATCAGCGGTCTGTATTTCGCGCTGTTCTACTGCGTCCTGGCCATCCCGGTGGGATGGCTGGCCGATCGCACCAATCGGGTCAGGGTGCTGGCCCTGGCCTGCGCTCTTTGGAGCGCCGCCACCGCAGCATGCGGCCTGTCCAACAGCTATTCGCAGCTGGCCGCCTCGCGCATGGCCGTGGGCGTGGGGGAGGCCGGGGGCGTGCCGCCTTCCTACGCCATCATCTCGGATTATTTCCCTTCGGGCATGCGCGGGACGGCGCTGAGCCTGTTCAATCTCGGCCCGCCGATCGGACAGGCCATGGGCGTCGCCTTCGGGGCGTCGATCGCCGCCTCCTATTCCTGGCGGGACGCCTTTCTGTGGGTCGGCGCCGTCGGCGTCGTCACCGCCCTGGTCGTCTGGCTGTTCGTGCGGGAGCCTAAAAAGGGCGGCCTGGACGCGCCGCTGGAGACCCAGCCCCCGGCCGACGCCGCGCCGATCCCCAAGGCCGGGTTCTGGTCCACCTGCCGCATGTATTTCTCCAACCCCGTGCTTCGCGGCATGGCCCTGGCCTGCGGGGCGACCCAGTTCGTCACCTACGCCCTGTTGAATTTCGCCACCCTGTTCCTGATGCGTGAGAAAGGCATGACCCTGCCGGAAGTCGCGGTCTGGTACGCCCTCCTGGTGGGGGTGTTCGTCAGCCTCGGCATGTTCGTCTCCGGGCGGCTGATCGACCGTTTCGGAAAGCGCTTCAAGACGGCCTACGCCTATCTGCCCGCCATCGGTCTGGCGATCGCCATGCCGTTCTTCGCGGGCTTCATCTGGGCGCCGAGCTGGCAGCTGGCGCTCGTCTTTCTGGCCCTGCCGATGGGGTTGAACTATTTCTACCTGTCTCCGGCGGTGACCCTGGTTCAGGAAGAAGTCCGGCCCGACCAGCGCGTTCTCTCGGGCGCCCTGCTGCTGCTGGTGATGAACCTCATCGGCCTGGGCCTGGGCCCGACCTACCTGGGCGCCGCCAGCGACTTCTTCCGCGCCAGCCATCCGGACAACTCGTTGCAGATGGCCTTCTACACCCTGCTCCCATTCTACGGCCTGGCGATCCTGATGTTCCTGGGTCTGGCCCGCAAGATCCGGCGGCATACGTCCAGGGAGGCCGTGTCGTGATCACGATGGTTCTTCGCGCCGCGGCCGCCGCGGCCGCTGCGTTCGCGTTCGGCTGCGCCCTGGCCGGACCGGCTCTGGCCCAGCCCGTCGTCGACGCGCCGGCCGGATCGCTGCGGGGCGAGGCGGCCGACGGCGTCGATGTCTTCCGGGGCATCCCCTACGCCCAGCCGCCGGTGGGATGGCGCCGCTGGCGGCCGCCCGCCGAGATGGCGCACTGGGACCGGACGCGGGACGCAACCCGCTTCGGCGCCGCCTGCCACCAGCCGATCGCGCGCGGCGAAAGCATCTATGCGGGCGAGGCGCCGACGATGAGCGAGGACTGTCTGTTCCTCAACGTCTGGACCCCTCATGACGCTCATGACGCGCCGGTCTTCGTCTGGATCCACGGCGGCGCGCTCAATTCCGGCGCGGGCAGCGAGCCGATGTACGACGGCGCGCGCATGGCGGCGTCGCAGGGCATGGTCGTGGTCACGATCAACTACCGGCTGGGCGTGCTCGGCTATCTGGCCCATCCGGAACTGAGCGCCGAATCGCGCCGGAACATCTCCGGGAACTACGGTCTGATGGACCAGGTCGCCGCGCTGGAATGGATCAAGGCCAATATCGGGGCCTTCGGCGGCGACGCGGAAAACGTCACCATCGCCGGCGAGTCCGCCGGGGCGCTCAGCGTGATGTATCTGATGGCCTCGCCCAAGGCGCGGGGTCTGTTCGATCGGGCGATCGCCGAGAGCGCCTATATGATCTCGACGCCGGAACTGCGTTCCAACCGCCATGGCGATCCGCCGGCCGAGATGGTGGGCCTGTGGTTGCAGGGGGAACTGGGTCGCCAGAACCTGGCCGGCCTTCGCGCGATGGAGGCTCAGGAGCTGACCGTGACGGCGCTGGCCAAGGGCTATTCGCCGTGGGGCACGGTCGATGGCGACATCCTGCCCGAGCAACTGGTGGAGGTTTTCGATCGCGGCGATCAGGCGCCGGTTCCGCTGCTGACCGGGTTCAACGCGGGCGAAATCCGCTCCCTGCGGTTCCTGTTGCCGCCCGAACCGCCCACGGACCACGCAGCCTACGAGCAGGCGATCCGACGAGGCTATGGCGCGCTCGCCGACGAATTCCTGCGCCTCTACCCGTCAGCGGACTTGACCGAGAGCCTCCTGGCCACGCCGCGCGACGGCCTCTACGGCTGGACGTCAGAGCGTCTGGTGCGACGCCAGGCGCGGACGGGGCAGTCCGGCTTCCTGTATTTCTTCGATCACGGCTACCCGGCGACCGACGAGGCGAACCTCCACGCCTTCCATGCCTCCGAAATCCCGTATGTCTTCGGAGCGACGGACCGGACGCCCCCCCGCTGGCCGGCCATCCCCGATACGCCCCTCGAACGCGGACTGTCCGACGCGATGATGGCCTACTGGGGCAGCTTCGCCCGCACCGGGTCGCCGGTCGCTCAGGGTCAGCCGGACTGGCCCGCCTATGGGGAGGATCGGTCCTATATGGCCTTCGAGGAGGGACCTGTCGTGCGCCAGGGACTGATGCCCGGCATGTTCGAGACCCATGAGGCGGTGGTCTGCCGACGCAGGGTCGCCGGCGGAATTCCGTGGAACTGGAATTTCGGCGTCCTGTCGCCGCCGCTGCCTGCCGAGGCCCCGGCGTGCCCATGATCGACGGCGAGATGCAGGCCTATGGCCTGACCATCGACAGGTTCCTGGTTCACGCCGCCAAATGGCGCCCCGACACCGAGGTCGTCACGGCGCTGGGGAACGGCGAGGTTCAGCGGATCGGCTACGCCGGATTGAAGGCGCGCGCCGTCCGTGTCTCGGGCGTGCTTCAGAACCTTGGAGTGCGTGCAGGCCACCGGGTCGCCACCCTGGCCTGGAACAGCCAGGAGCATGTCGAGGCCTGGTACGGCGTCATGGGTATGGGCGCGGTCTGCCATACGTTGAACCCGCGCCTGACCGAGGCTCAACTGGCGGACATGATCGGCCAGTCCGGGGCGCGGATCCTGATCGCCAGCGCCGACCTGGCGCCCCTGGCTCGCCGGATCGCGGCGCGCATGCCGTCGCTCCAGCACATCCTGACCATCGGCGGCGACGACACGACGGTCGCGCCGGGCCCCGGCCTCGTCCCGGAGCCGCTCGAGCCGATGCTGGCCGGCGCGCGCGAAGATGTGGCCTGGGGTGAGTTCGAGGAGACCGCTCCGTCGGGTCTGTGCTTCACTTCGGGCACTACCGGCGCGCCCAAGGGGGTGACTTACACCCATCGGTCCAGCTTTCTGCACACGCTGCGCCAGCTTCAGGCCGACGTCATGGCCATCAAGGCGTCGGACAGCGTGCTCGCGGCGGTGCCCATGTTCCACGCCAACGCCTGGGGCCTGCCGTTCGCCACCCCGGCGGCGGGCGCGCGGCTGATCCTGCCCGGCCGCGACCTCGACGGCGCCAGCCTGGCGCGCCTGATCAACGCGGAGAGGGTGACCGTCGCGGTCGGCATCGCCACGGTGTGGCTCGGCCTGGTCGAGCACCTGGAAACGGTCGGAGGAGACACGCCGTCCCTGAGCCGCGTGCTCGTTGGCGGCGCGCCCCTCGCGCCCGCCCTGATGGCGCGGATCGAGAACCGGCTGGGCGTGGCCATCCAGACCAGCTGGGGCATGACCGAACTGTCGCCGCTGGGAACCTGCGCGCCGCCCGGCGACCCGGCTCGCTCGGCCCAGGCGTCTGGCCAGCCGGCCTTCGGCGTCGATCTGCTGCTGACCGATGCGGATGGCCGGGCCCTGCCGGAGCAGCGAGGGGCGGAAGGCCATCTGCGCGTGCGGGGCCCCGCCGTCGTCGAGCGCTATTTCGGACACTCCGACAGCGCCACCGACGATGACGGCTGGTTTCAGACCGGCGATCTGGCCCGGATCGAGCCGGATGGAAATCTCGTCATCACGGGACGGGCCAAGGACCTGATCAAGTCGGGCGGGGAATGGATCAACCCGGCCGAGATCGAGGCCGTGGTCAACGAGCAGTCGGCCGTCTCTCTGGCGGCTGTGATCGGACGGGTCGATCCGAAATGGGGCGAGCGGCCTGTACTGGTTGTCCAGACCCGCGACGCCGCCGACATTACCGACGAGGAGATCGTCTCGTCATTGCGCGGAAGGGTCGCCTCGTGGTGGATACCGGACGCCATTGTGCGCGTGGACCGGATGCCCCTCGCGCCGACTGGCAAGATCGACAAGACGAGACTGAGAGTTGAGTATGGCGACGGCTGAAAATATTACACAGGGTCCGGTCTCTCGAATGAAGGCTGATGCCACAAAGCCGACCAAGCCGCGTCGCGGCCGGACCAAGGTCGAACAACGCGCCGACATGATGGAGCAGATCCTCGACGCGTCCGAGCATCTGTTTTCCATCCACGGCCTGTACGGCGTCACACTGAAGGACGTCGCCAAACAGGTCGGTGTCCACCACACGCTGCTGAACTACTATTTCACCGACAAGAAGAAGCTCTTCGACGACGTCATCGCCCGTCGGGCCGAGGTGACCATCGCCCTGCGGATGAAGGCGCTGGAAGAGTACGATATCGCGACCCGGGGCAAGCCCACGGTCGAAGGCTCGCTCAGGGCGTTTCTGGACACCGACCTGGATCTCTACGGCAAGGGCGGCGAGAACTGGAAGAACTATGGCGTCCTCGGGGCCCAGGTCTCGAACACGCCCTATGGCGCCGAACTGATGGATTTTCACTTCGACCCGGTGGTTCTGCGACTGATCGATCTGCTGAAACGGGCCCTGCCGGACTGCGCCGAGGAAGACATCTTCTGGGGCTACCATTTCGTCACCGGGGCCCTGATGCTGACCCTGGCGCGCACCGGCCGGATCAACCGGCTGTCGGGGGGACTCTGCGACTCCGACGACTTCGAAGCGGTCAAGAAGCGGATGGCGTCTTTCATGGCGGCCGGCTTCCTGGCCGTCTGCACCGAGCGGTCCGGCGCAGCGCTTCCGGACGTCTGAGGACGGCAGGTTCGCAGGGGAGGGGGGAGGTTCAGCCCCCTTTCTCAAGCGAGCCGGAATGTCGGCGGCGGCAGGCTGAGCCGGGTATCGACAACGTCCTCGCCCCGGAAGAAACGAACCAGCAAGTCTTGAACCTCGGGGTGGGATTCGAACACGTTGTGGCCGGCGTTCTCGACAATGACCCGGGAATGGCGCCGGAACTGTTCGACGACCTCGGCCTGTTCCTCCAGCGGTGTGCGTCCATCGAGGGTTCCCGAAACCAGCAGCGCGCGATTGTCGATCTGGATCGGCGCCCGGAACGTCTCGCCGAGATCGACGCCGGGCACGGCGCCCAGCAGGTGCGGCATCGGAAAATTGAGCGCGTCGCCCAGCACCGCCGTCCGCGCCTCGCGTCGCACCAGCGCCAGCCGGTCCGGTGAAATCCCTGACGCCAGATCCATCGCCTCGGGCATGCCCCCGATGCTGAGCAGGTCGCGGATATCCCCCAGATAGGGTGCGATCACCTCCGTCTGGCCGGCGTCCAGCGCCAGATACATCGCGGGCAGCAGGGCCAGACTGCCCGGATTGGCGATCAGCCCCCCCGCCAGCATCTGGACCGCGAAGCCGCCGAGCTGGATGTCGATCAGAGCATCGCCGCGTCTGGTCGTCAGCTTGGCCGGCTGCGCCTCCAGCCGGTCATGGACGCGCCGCATCAGCGCGGTCAGGTCGGGCACGGCCGCCCTGACCGCCGGATCGGCGTCCAGCAGGGCGTCGACGCGCTGCAGATACAGGTCGAGCCGGTCGGGACGCTTCACCGTCTGGTCCTGGCCCTCCAGACTGGCCAGAGCCACCCGACCGATCCGGTCTCCGTGGCGCTTCAGGGCCGACAGCCCCAGGTGGGAACCATAGCTGATCCCCCACAGATCGACCTTGTCGACGCCCAGATGACGTCGCAGGTCATCGATGTCGTCAGCGCTCTCGGCGGTATTATAGCCCCGCATGGCGACGCCGGCCGCCGTCCAGTCGGCCCAGGCCGATTGAAACTCGGTGCGGAAATGCTCGGTCAGCCCTTCACGCGTGAAGGGTGGAGGCGGCGTCGTGGGCGCGGCGCGCGGCGGTATGGCGTTCGACAGACCTGTGCCGCGCTGATCGAATGCGATCACGTCGGCGACGCCTCTCAGGGCCATGAAAATCGGGAACCGCGGACCGGTGGCCGTTCCGGTCGCCGTCCCGCCCGGCCCGCCCGCCAGATAGACGATCGGATGGCCCGGTTCGGCCGCAGTCGACCGGAACCGGACGTAGCTCAACCGGATCCGTCGCGAACCGGGATCGCTGCGATCCTCCGGCACTTCGAAGAAGCCGCGTTCGGCGTCGGCCTGCGCACCCCGCCAGCCGGTGAACCGGAACGGTCCCGCCTGCTCCTGGGCGAAGGCGAGGGAGGGAAGGGCCAGGCCGGCGGCGGCGAGGAGGGCTCTGCGGTTCAGCGATGTCTGGGTCATGCCGATAACAAGGACCGCGTCGGCCCGGCCTGTCCCGGGGCGTTCGGTGAACAGGCCGCCCTGATCGGTCAATGAACGGGTGTTCCGGCCAATGGCGTCATAGACTGGGGTCATGTGGCGGACTTTGATCATCGCGGCCCTGTGGCTCGGCCTCGCAGGCGCGGCTCATGCCGAGGATCCCTCCTGGCAGGAGTGTCGGGGCGTCGTGGGGCCGGACGGTCCCCCGGTGTTGACGGATTGCCGGCCTTTGGATGGGGTCATCGACCCTCAGGGGCGAGACATCTGGATCCGCTCAACCGTCCGGGCGCCGGCCGACGATCTGCCGCGCGCCCTCTATCTGGTGGGCGTGGCCGCATCCGAAGCCTGGCTGAACGGAGCACGCCTCGGCGCGAACGGACGGCCGGGACCGGACGCCGCGCGTGAAACGCCCGGTCGATATCAGGCCGCGATTCCTGTCCGTGACAGTCTCTGGCGGCCGGGCCCGAATGAGCTCGTGGTGCGTCTGTCGTCCTTCCACGGGGGCGCGCGTCTGGACTATCCGATGGGCGCGGTGACCATCGCCCGCTATCCCTATCCCGCCCGTTTCGCGATATTCGCGGTGATGCTGGTCGCCGCCGGCGCCCTTCTGGCCGCGACGTTCGGATTTGGCGTTATCCACGCCATCCGACGGACGGGATCCAGTCTCGCCCTGGCCGGGCTGGCCGGGGCGGCGGCATTGCAGGCCGTGCTGGAAAGTTTGCGGACCCTGATCGCCTATCCGTACCCGCTGCACATCTGGCGGCTGGGAGGGATCTGGCTGCTGGCGGCGGCTTTTGCGATTCTTCTCGTCAACTATGTCGCGACACGGTTCTGGGGCACCGCCCGCCGCGAGGCCGTGGCGCTGGCCCTCGTCGTCGTTTCGGCCTCGATCTTCGCGCCGGGTTTCGACCAGAAGACCGGTTGGGCGCTGACCCTCGGCGTCGCGATGGCGGCCATCGTCACGGCGGTCGGCGTTCGCCGCAAAAGGAACGGCGCGCGTTTGACCTTGGCCTATCTGCTGGTCTTCCTGGCCGTCGCCGTCGCCTATCCCGAATGGCTCGTGGACCTGTCCTATTTCGTTCTCGCGGCCTGCCTCGTGCTGCCGCTTCTGATGTCGGAGGTGATCCGCCTGGGTCGCGACGACAGCAGCCGTGAGGCCGCCCTGACCCGGGCCGCCAGTCGCCCGGATCGACTGACGGTGGCCTCCGCGCGCGGCGTGGAACTGGTGCCGATTTCGCAGATCGCGGCCGTGGTCGGCGCAGACGACTATGTGGAGCTGCGGCTGATCGGGGGGCGGGTGGTGTTGCACGCGGCCCGGCTTGACCGGCTCGAGGCCGCCCTGGCGCCCGGCTTCCTGCGGATACACAGGTCGGCCCTGGTCAATCTCGCCCATCTGAGGGCGCTGGAACGGGACAACGGCCGCTATCGGGCCTGCCTGACGGAAGGCCAGCCGTTGCCTGTCAGCCGCTCCCGGCTCGCGGCGTTGCGCGACGCTCTCGACGACGCCTTTGCGACGGCTCCTGCGGCCCCGAATCCCTGACGCGGCCTCTCCCGCCTGCGCGGTCAGGCGGTCTCTTTGGCGCGGTCGGGTGAGACTGGTCCGGTGGACTCGCGAAGGATCAATGTGTGCGGGTGGTCCTGCCGCGGCCGGACATCGCCGTGCTCCAGCTGAGCCAGGACCATGTCGGCCGCCGATACCGCCATTTCGAAGACGGGCTGCCGGACAGTCGTGATGGTCGGCCAGGTGATCCGTGAGACTTCGGAGTCGTCGAACCCCGCGATCGACAGCTCGTCCGGCACGCGGACGGCCCGCTCCCGCGCCGCCATCAGGGCTCCGACGGCCATGTCGTCGTTCTGGGCCAGGATGGCGGTCGGCCGTTGCGAACGGCTCAAAATCCGCTGCGCCGCCGCATATCCGCTGTCGCGGGTGAACAGGCCCTGCTCGATCCGGTCGGGCGAGAGGCGCGCGCCGGCGGCCGCGAAGGCGAGTTCGTAGCCCTTCATCCTCATCGCGGTCGACGCGTGGGTCGGGTCGCCCTGGATGACGGCGATGTCGCGGTGGCCAAGGTCAAGCAGGTGCTGGGCCACTTCACGCGCCGCAGAGACGTCGTCGATCAGATTGCTCGGCCCCAGATCGACATCCCGGGTCGGAGCGATCCGGGCGAAGCGGATACCGGCGGCCGTCAGATCCTTCAGGATCCGTGGATTGTCCGATGCAGGCGGCGCCAGCACGACGCCGTCCAGCGCGGCCGACCGAAGCAGTCCCACGATCTCCTGCTCGTGTTCCGCGACCGAGGATACCGGGATCACCACCAGCCGATAGCGTTCGCCGCGCAGACGCTCCAGCACGCCCATCTGCAGTTCCACCACATAGCTGGGCGAGGGGTTCTCGTAGACCAGGCCGATCAGGTGGGATCGCCGCCGCACCAGGGCCTGGGCCAGGACGTTCGGATGGTAGTTCAACGCCTCGGCCGCCTCGCGAACGCGCAGGCGGACCTCCTCCCGCACGTTCGGCTCGTCGTTGAGAACCCGGGAAACCGTTTTGAGCGAGACCCCGGCCTTGCGGCTGACATCCATCATTGTGGTGCGCGTGACACTGGCGGACAAATTCGGCCTCTTCCCGATCCTCTTCGACGATCAGCTAGGCCGTTGCCGGAGCGCGGTCCAGCACGCGGCGCTTGTCCTACGCAGTCAATTTCCGACATTTGCCCCAACATTCGGAAAAGGTAGCGCTATCATTTGTCGTTGACAGCGTATGACAATGAGAGGAGTTTGATCGTGGGCTGGCGCGAACGCCGCTCAACTACAACAGACGGCGGCACAGCCGTCGCGGAGGGAAACATGAGGGGAATGTCGTTCTTGACGGCGCTTGGGCGCTCGTCTTCAGCTCTGGCGCTGTTGACCGGACTGGCGCTGCCGGCCGTCGCTGCGGCCCAGGATTCGCCGACCAGCGCGCAGCCGGCCGCTCAGGACGGCGCGACCCAGGTCGGCGAGATCATCGTCACCGGCATCCGGGCCAGTCTCGACCGGGCCATCGACGTCAAGCGCAACTCGTCGGGCGTGGTTGACGCCATCTCGGCCGAAGACATCGGGAAATTCCCCGACACCAACCTGGCTGAATCCCTGCAACGCGTCACCGGCGTGTCGATCAACCGCGTCAACGGCGAAGGTTCGGAAGTGACCGTCCGCGGCTTCGGCGGCGGCTTCAACCTGGTGACCCTGAATGGCCGCCAGATGCCGACCGCGAATGTCGTCGCCGTCGGCGGCGACCAGAACGTCGACTTCTCGACCGCGACCAGCCGCTCGTTCGACTTCTCCAACATCGCCTCCGAGGCGGTCAGCCTGCTCGAGGTCTACAAGACCGGCCGGGCGGCGATTCCTTCCGGCGGCATCGGCGCCACGATCAACGTCGTCACCCGCCAGCCTCTGAACAACCGCGAGGCCGGCCTGAACGGCAGCTTCGGCGTCAAGGCCGTGTTCGACACCAGCGTCGATCGCGGCGACGAGGTCACGCCTGAAACGTCCGGCATCATCAGCTGGCGCGATGAGGACAGCACCTTCGGCGTCCAGCTGTTCGGCAGCTATCAGCGGCGTGAAAGCGCCGCCTCCAGCGCGACCTCGAACGCCTGGAACATCGTCCGCCGGGATACCTTCCTGAACACCGCCGGCCCGTATGTGAACGCTCAGACCCAGGTCACCAACGCCCCGGCGACCAACCAACTGGTCGCCGTGCCCAACGACAGCCGCTATCACTTCTCCGAATCGGAGCGTGAGCGGATCAACGGCCAGGCCGTGTTTCAGTGGCGTCCGACGGACTCCCTGACGCTGACCGCCGACGCCCTGTACGCCCAGAACAGCACGACCGAAGCGCGCACCGACCAGACCAACTGGTTCAACCGCCCCTTCGGCCAGGTGACGTTCGACGACAACGAGGCCGTCGCCACCACGGTCTTCCTTCAGGAGACCATCGGCGGGGCCAAGGACACCGGCTTCGAACAGCAGTACCGCGCGACCAAGGACACGCTGGAATCCTACGGCTTCAACGCCGAGTGGGAAGCCACCGACAACTTGACCTTTGTGCTGGACGCCCATTCGTCGACGGCCGAAAGCCTGCCCGACGCGCCGAACGGAACCAGCTCCACCCTGGTCGGCCTCGGCGCCAAGGTGGTCGGGGCCCATTCGGTGGACTTCACCGGCGACATTCCGGTCCAGACCATCACTTTCCGCGACGATCTGTTCGGCAACAACAACGGCGTGCTCGATCTCCCGGATGTCGGCAGCTCGATCGCGCGCACCAACGCCTCGCAGCAGCGCCAGGAGATCCAGCAGATCCATCTGGGCGGCGGCTATGATTTCGGCGGCGGCGGCCGGTTCGATTTCGGCACGGAATACATCGACTCCGAAATGACCAGCCAGCGGGTGCAAACCCAGCAGACGCTCGGCGACTGGGGCATCAACAACCCCGGCGACGTCAACGCCCTGGCCTCGGGCCTGCTGGAGCAGTTCTGCCAGACCTGCCTGTTCGAAACCTTCGATTCGGGTTCGACCGGCGCATCGCTGGTCGGCTTCCGAGGCAACGCCGTCGCCCTGTACGACGCGCTGTCGGCCGCCTACGCGGCGGACCGCAACCCGCTCAACGGGGTCGCCGATCCGGGCAACCCGGTCGCCGTCAACGGTCGTGACTTCAACGTCGTCGGCGAGGAGACCTGGGCGGTCTATGGCCAGTTCACGCTCGAAGGCGATCTCGGCTCGATGCCGTATCAGGTCGTCGCCGGCGTCCGCTATGAGAGCACCGACGTCACGGCGACCTCTCTGGTGGCCGTGCCGACGGAAATCCGCTGGGTGTCGGACAACGACTTCACTCGGATCGTCGGACCCGATGTTCAGCCTGTCAGCGGGGAGGGCAGCTATGACAACGTCCTGCCGGCCCTCGACTTCTCGATCGAGCCGCGCGACGACATCAAGCTGCGCGCCTCGTTCAGCCGCACCCTCGCCCGCCCGGACTTCGGCAACCTGTTCACCGCCACCACGGTGAACGGCCCGCCGCGTCCGACCGCGCTCGGCGGCGGCGCGACCGGCACTTCGGGCAACCCGAACCTGCTGCCGCTGATCTCGGACAACCTCGACTTCTCGGCGGAGTGGTATTTCGCCCCGTCCAGCTATGTGTCGATCGGCTATTTCGACAAGCGGGTCCGCAACTTCATCGGTCAGGGCGTGGTCAATCGCTCCCTGTTCGACCTGCGCGACGCGACCGCCGGGGCCGCGGGATCCAACTCGGGCATCGCCCTGGGCCGTCTGACTGCGCTCAGCGCCGATCTCTCGGACGTGAACCTGTTCACCTACACGGCGCTGCTGATCGAGAATGGCGGCAACACGGCCCAGACCGATGCGCAGTTCAACGCCGGACGGACTGGTCCGAACGGCTCGCTCAATCAGGACTTCGTCGATAACGTCCTGACGCGTCTTGATGTCTCGCCGACCGGCGCCGATCCGCTGTTCCAGTTCGCCGTCTCCCAGCCGGTCAACAACCGCGAGGCCAATATCGACGGCTTCGAAATCGCCGGTCAGTACTTCCTCGGCGAAACCGGCATCGGCGTCGCGGCGTCGTACACGGTGGTGAACGGCGACGTCGAAGTCGACATCGGCGCCGACCCCAGCATCGACCAGTTCGCCCTGCTCGGCCTGTCGGACAGCGGAAACGTGACGCTGATCTACGACAACTACGGTATCTCGGCCCGTCTCGCCTATAACTGGCGCGACAAGTTCCTGACCCAGACCAACCGGGACGGCGCAAACCGCAACCCGGTGTTCACCGAGCCCTTCGGCACGCTGGACATGAACGTCAGCTATGACCTGACCGACAACATCGCCGTGTCGTTCGAAGGCATCAACCTGACGAGCGAGCCGGTGCGCACCTACGGCCGGACCGAGCGTCAGATCTACTTCGCCCAGGAACTGAGCCCGCGTTACCTGCTGGGACTTCGCGCCCGGTTCTGATCTCCCCGGAGAAACTGCAGGGCAGGGCCGTCGCTCCTGAACGGTCCTGCCCTTCTTTTTCCCGCCGCGGCGCTTCGTCGATTGCGGCGGGCCGCCGGGCGGACCATCCTCCGGCGACATGAGCGAACGCGTCCAGTGACCCAGATCGTCCTTCTCAACAACGTCGACCATGCCGACCTGTGCGTCGTTCAGGGGTATGGCCCGCAGTTCGGCGACGCCATCAACCAGGCGCTCGTCTTCCCGACGGAGTTCGATGCGCTTCAGCGCGAATACGTCATCCTGTTTCGCCAGGACGATCAGAACGGCCTGAGGGCCGTGGTCCTGCTGGGCCTGGATCGTGACGAAAACCTCTATCTCGACGGCGACGCCTGGCGGGCGCGCCACGTGCCCGCGATCCAGCGTCGCGGTCCGTTTTCCATCGGGCTCAGCACCGACAGGGCGGCCGGCGGCCAGAACGACGCCCGGATCAACGTCGATCTGGATCATCCGCGCGTGACGATGGACGGGGGCGAGCCCGTATTTCGTCGTCACGGCGGGGCCACGGACTATCTGGAACAGGTCAACCTGACCCTCGCCACCCTCTACGACGGCCTGGAGGTCGCAGGTCCGATGTACACGGCCTGGGCCGAGGCCGGTCTGATCGAACCGGTCGCGATCGACATCACGGTCGGCGAGGGGCGCCGCTACGACCTCGACAACGTCTTGTCCATCAGCCGCGATCGGCTGGCCGCGCTCGACGGCCCCGTGCTGGAGCGGCTGCACAGTGCGGGCCGGCTCGCCCCCGCCTTCCAGGTCGCCTCGTCCCTGGCCAACATCGACCGTCTCGTGGAGATGAAGAACCGCAAGGAGGGATGGGCGTGACGGCCCGTCGCGCGACGCCCCCCGCCGCATCCGGCGCGATCTTGCGCAGGACCAGAGTCGTGGAGGCGCCGGCCGGCCCCCTGCCGCTCGACGATCTGCTCGTGACGCGGACGCCGGTCATCTTCCGGGGTCTGGCCGGCGACTGGCCCCTGGCCGCCGCCGGTCGAAAAGGCGCGCTGTCCGCCATCGACTATCTGAAGCGGTTCGACGCCGGGCGGCCCATCGTCGGCTATACGGGGGCGCCCGAAATCGGCGGCCGCTATTTCTATCGGGATGACATGGCCGGCCTGAATTTCGAGGCTCGACGCGTCTCGCTCGGCGCCTATCTGGACACCATCGCCGACCACATCGACGCGGCCGCGCCGCCGTCCTTCTATGTGGGCTCGACGGACCTGGACGCCTATCTGCCGGGTCTGAGGGCGGAGAACGGTCTTGATCTGCCGCCGGTGGTCGATGGCCGCGATCCGCCGATCGTCAGCATCTGGCTGGGCAACCGGACGACGGCGGCGACCCATTTCGACATGTCCAACAACCTGGCCTGCTGCCTGGTCGGGCGACGCCGCTTCACCCTGTTCCCGCCCGAACAGGTGGACAACCTCTATCCGGGGCCGCTGGATCCGACGCCGGGCGGTCAGGTGGTCAGCATGGTCGATCCGGCCCGGCCGGACCTGGATCGCTTTCCCCGCTTCGCCGAGGCTGCGGCGGCGGCAGAGATCGCCGAGCTGGAGCCGGGCGACGTCCTCTTCTACCCCGCCCTGTGGTGGCACAATGTCGAGGCTCTGGATCCGTTCAACGCCATGATCAACTACTGGTGGAATGCGGTCCCGACCTTCATGGACACGCCGATGACGACCCTGATGCACGGGATGCTCAGCCTGCGTGATCGGCCCGAACCGGAAAAGGCGGCCTGGAAGGCCCTATTCGACTACTATGTGTTCGGTCCCTCGGATCGGCCCGCCGCCCATCTGCCGGCCGCCGCCCAGGGCGACCTGGCGCCGCTCGACGATCTTTCCGCGCGGCGGCTGCGGGCGCGGCTGCTTCAGCGCATGAACCGCTAGGGAGGGACCGGCGTGACCCAGCGCAAGACCCGGGTCGTGATCGCCGGCGGCGGAACCGCCGGCTGGCTGGCCGCGGCCGTGCTGACCCGCCAGCTGGGGGGCATGCTCGACATCACCCTGGTCGAGTCCGAGGCGATCGGCACGGTCGGGGTCGGCGAGTCCACCATCCCGACCATCCGGTCCTTCCACGCCCTGATGGGCGTCGACGAAGCCGACTTCATGCGCACGACCGGCGCGACCTTCAAACTGGGCATTGCCTTCGAGGGCTGGACCCGGCCGGAAGACCGCTACATCCATTCGTTCGGCGACGTCGGCAAATCGACCTGGATGGGGGATTTCCAGCATTTCTGGCTGGAGGGTCGCCAGCAGGGCGTGGCCGAGGATCTGGGCGCCTATTGTTTCGAATTGCAGGCGGCCGAGGCCGAACGGTTCGCGACAGGCCCCCAGGCGCGGATCAACTACGCCTATCACCTCGATGCCGGACGCTACGCCCGCTACCTGCGTGCGCGCAGCGAGGCGGCGGGCCTGGCGCGGATCGAAGGCCGGATAGCCCGGGTCGATCGCGACGGCGAAGGCGGCCTGATCACCGCCCTGGTCCTGGACGACGGGCAGCGGATCGAGGGCGACCTGTTCCTCGACTGCACCGGGTTCAGGGCGCTTCTGATCGGGGACGCCCTGGGGGTCGGCTTCGAGGACTGGGGCGACTGGCTGCCGACCAACCGCGCCGTCGCCGTCCAGACCGCGTCCACGGGTCCGGCCGCGCCCTACACCCGGGCGATCGCCCATGACGCCGGATGGCGGTGGCGCATCCCGCTCCAGCACCGGGTCGGCAACGGACTGGTCTATGCCGCCGACTTCCTGTCCGACGACGAGGCTCATGCGCGCTTGCTTGGCGCCATCGACGGCGAAGCCCTGATCGAGCCCGGCCTGATCCGGTTTCGCACCGGCCGCCGCCTGAAGGCGTGGGAGGGAAACTGCGTGGCGTTCAGCCTGGCGGGAGGGTTCGTCGAGCCGCTGGAATCCACCAGTCTCCACCTGATCATGACCGGCCTGACCCGGCTGATGCAGGCGTTCCCGTTCGAAGGGATCAGTCCCGCGGTGGTGGCCCGCTACAACGACCAGTCTCGCAGCGAGCTTGAGCGCATTCGCGATTTCATCATCCTGCACTACCACCTCAACGCCCGCTCCGAGCCGTTCTGGCGCCGCCAGCGCGAGATGGCGGTTCCCGACACCCTGACGGAACGGATCGCCCTGTTCGCGGAAAGCGCCCAGGCCTATCAGGCGCCGGACGACCTGTTCCGGGTCAGCTCCTGGCTGCAGGTCCTGCTGGGTCAGGGCCTGATCCCCCGCTCGCACCACCACCTGGCGCGGCTGATGCCTGTGGCCCAACTGGCCAAGGCGCTCGGCGACCTCAAGGCCAATGTCGACGGCGCTGTCGCCGGCCTGCCCAAGCATCAGGCCTTTCTGGACCAGTACTGCCGCGAGCCTGCGCCCGAACCCCAAACCTGATCCCGGCATCCGTGTAAGCGGATATTAACCACGGACTGTAATTGTCTGAGTAGTTGCCCGGTAGAGGCTGTTGCGCTTACATCGCTCTGGGGAGGGCGCAATGATCACGTCCGCCGTGCTCGCCGACATAGGGCCGGACGCCTGTCGCTTCGCCCTGCTGGACGCCCGCGAGCCGGGCGAACATGTCCTGTCGCGCTATATGGAGTTTCCGGTCAGCGCCGTCGCTGGACCGATCGACGCCTTCTCCCGCTATCTGGCCACGCTGGATTGCGCGCTCCCGAAAGCCCTCGGGCTGGCCGTCGCCGCTCCCGCCACCGGCGACAGTTTTCTGATCACACAGTCCGGCTGGCGGCTTTCCGTCGCCGAGCTGCGTGAGGCGTTCCAGTTCAAGACCGTCGCCGTCATCAATGACGCGGCCGCCTCGGCCCTTTCGCTGGAATGGCTTTCGCAGGACGATTTCGCGGCCATCGGCGGCGACGGGCCTGAAGCCGGCCGGCTCGAGCCCGGGCGATACGCCGTCGTCAGCTGCGATCACGGCCTCGGCGTCTCGGCGGTCGAGATCGGAACCTCGCGGTGCCGGGTGATCGACACCGAGGCCGGGCACCTGGCCTTCGCCCCCTGTGACGACCAGGAGGCGGAAATCCTCACGCGGATGCGGCGCACCTTCGACCGCGTGTCCTATGAGCGGCTGATTTCCTGGCCCGGACTGGCGCAATTGCACGCCGCGATGGCGCCGGAGGACGAGCCTGCGGTCCTGTCGCCGCTGGAGATCGTCCTGTTCGCCCGCACGGCCGCCGACTCCCGGTGCGGAGCGACAATGCAGCGCTTCTTTTCCATCATGGCCGATTTCGCCGGTCAGGTGGCCCTGGCGGTGGGCGCCACGCGGGGCGTCATCCTGGTCGGCCGATCGGTTCTGGAAGCCCATGATCTGATTTCGGCGCCGGCCTTCCGCGAACGCTTCGAGAGCAAGGGCCGGTTGAGCGGCGTCGTCGCTGCCTTGCCGACCTGGGCGGTCACCAACCGCGGCTGTGTCCTGACCGGCGTCGCGCGACGCCTGCTGCAGGGCGACGACGTGCAGATCCTGAACCGGCGGGTCGCAAAGCCTCGCGGCGCGTCGACCGCGGATCCCGTCAAGGTCGAGAAGGGCCTGATCGACGCGCTGGACTGCGGCGTACTGATGCTGGCGCCTGACCTGCGGATCCAGGCCAGCAACGCGCGCTTCTGGGACGGCTCGTCGGTCCCGGAAGGCTTGACCCACGACGGCGCGGAGTCTCGTCACAGTCTGCAGGCCATGATCGCCGGCGGAGACTGGTCGGGCGACACCGCCGCCACGGTCCTGGAGGACGTGGCGTCTCGCAGGCCGTTCTCGGTGGAGCGCACGGCCTTCGGCGGGCGACTGATCCGGGACGAAGGACGGCCGCTGGCGGACGGGGGCTGGGTCATCACGTCCCACGACGTGACCACCGCCGAGCGTCGCTCGCGCGAGCTGGAGCGCCTCGCCGCCGACCTGCGCGAGGCCACGGCCCAGGCGGACGGCGCCAACCGGGCCAAATCGACCTTCCTGGCCACGATGAGCCACGAGATACGGACCCCCCTCAACGGCGTGCTGGGCATGGTCCAGGCGATGGGGATGGGAACGCTTTGCGCCGAACAGCGCGACCGGCTGGACGTCATCCGGCAGTCGGGCGAGAACCTGCTGGCGATCCTCAACGACATTCTCGACCTGTCCAAGATCGAGGCCGGAAAGCTGGAACTGGAAGAGGTCGATTTCGACCTCGAACGCCTGCTTCAGGGGGCCCATTCCGGGTTCACGGCCCTGGCCAACAAGAAGGGGCTGTCCTTCGCCCTGACGGTCGATCGGGCTGCTTCCGGCGTCTATCGTGGCGACCCCACGCGATTGCGCCAGATCGTCTACAATCTGATCGCCAACGCGCTCAAATTCACCGGACACGGCGAGGTGCGGGTCGAAGCGAGGCGCGAGGGCCCGGACCTGGTCATCCGCGTCGTGGATACCGGGATCGGCATTCCCGCCGACCGACTGGCGACCCTGTTCGACAAATTCACCCAGGCCGATGCGTCCACGACGCGCCGGTACGGCGGAACCGGCCTCGGCCTGTCCATCACGCGCGATCTGGCGACATTGATGGGCGGCGACATCACGGTGGGCAGCGAGTTCGGCGCGGGCAGTCATTTCGACCTGCGGCTGCCGCTGGTACGGGTGAGCGCCCCGAAGGCCGCTTCGTCCTGTCCGCGTGCGGTCCAGGCGTTGGAGCCGTCGCTGGCCCTGCGGGTGCTCGCCGCCGAGGACAACTCGGTCAACCAGCTGGTGCTCAAGACGCTGCTGCACCAGCTCGGCGTCGACCTCCATGTCGTCGACGATGGCCTGCAGGCGGTCGAGGCCTGGCGCGCGGGCGGCTGGGACATGATTCTGATGGATGTTCAGATGCCGAACATGGACGGCCCCACCGCCACGCGCCGCATCCGTGAGGAAGAAGCGCGGCTAGGTCTGGCCCGAACGCCGGTGATCGCGCTGACCGCCAACGTCATGTCCGGACAGGTGGCCGGCTATATCGAGGCGGGAATGGACGCCTGCGTCGCCAAGCCCCTGCAACTGCACCTCCTGGTCGAGGCCATGAGATCGGTCCAGGCGGCGACGGCTGACGATCGGACCTGCGCTCGCTGGTCCGACCCGGAGGCCATTGCAAGTTGATGGTTCAGAAGGCGGTGGCGGTGCTGTCAGGCTAACGCTGACCTGTCTCCGCTGGCCTGCAGCAATCGGTGATCGTTGTTTGGCTTGAGTCGGGCCGTTCGTTGGTTGTCAGCCTTCTGGTGAGCGCTCACCATGGGCGCTCTGATTTCAGCCGAGCCGCCTTTGATGTCCGATGCCGTCCCCGCCGTTCCAATCGATTTTCTGGGCGACCCGCCGAGCACCGAGCCGGCGACACACACGGTCCTGTCCACCCTTCGCGAAAAAATCCTGACCGGCGAGATCGCCCCAGGGGCCCGTTTGCGGGCCGAGGCCCTGGCGACCGAGATGAACGTCTCGCGCACGCCGATCCGCAGCGCCCTTGCGGTCCTCTCCGCAGAGGGGATCGTCCAGTACAGCGTCAATCGCGGTTACACGGTCCGCTCCGTCACCATTGGCGACATTCTGGCCGCCGTCGAGGTTCGCGCCGCCCTGGAGGGCACGGCGGCGCGCATGTCGGTCGATCTCGGCTGGACGCCCGGGGACCTGGCCCGCCTGCAGGATTGCGCAATCAAGGGGCGCGAGATCGCCGATCGTGGCGTCTGGTCCGAACAGATCGAGTTCGAATGGTACGAACTCAACTGGATTTTTCACCGCACGATCAACATCGCCGCGCGGAACCCCGTGCTCAGGACGGCCATGCGAATGACCATCCTGAGCCCGGTGTCCGGCGACGTGATCCATACTTCACCCGTTGTCGCCGCTCACGTCCCGCAGCGACTGCGAAAGATCCCGGACACCACCCCGGATCATGTCGTGCGCTCGCAAGCCGATCACGAGGCCATCCTGGCGGCCATTCTCGCGGACGACGGCGGGCTCGCCGAACGCCTGATGACCGCCCATGTGCTGGCGACCAAGGCGAGGGTCCACGCCCTGGCCACACTGCGTTAGCGGGAGGGCGCGAAGAGATAATATCCAATGGCGTGCCATATTGCATCCAATCCATTGACCTCTCGCATCCACTCTGGCTAACCTCCCTGACTGACCGGTCTGACCGGCTGACAAGAACACGACCCAGGGAGGGCGCATTGAATAGGAACACCCGTGGGGTGCTGGCGACCGGCGTGGCCGTCGCAGCGCTCATGACGACCGCCCAGGCATGGGCGCAGACGACTCCGGAGGCCCCGCAGGTGGCGCCCACCAGCCTCGACGAGATCATCGTCACGGCCCAGAGGCGCGCACAGCGACTCCAGGACGTGCCCGTCACGGTCACCGCTTTCGGAGCCGAGGAACTGGAACAGGCCCGCATCAAGGACATCGACGATGTGGCGACCCGCACTCCGGGGCTGCAGTTCGACGCCTTTCCCGCCTCCCAGCCCCGCATCGCCATCCGCGGGATCGGCTCGACGGACCGAGGCGCGGCGGGCGACCCCAGCGCGGCGGTCTTTCTGGACGAGGTCTATCTGGGCCGGCCCGCCATGGTGGCGTTCGACGCCTTCGACATCGAGCGGATCGAGGTTCTGAAGGGGCCTCAAGGCACCCTCTATGGCCGCAACGTCGTGGGCGGGGCGATCAATGTCGTGACCCAGCGGCCCGATCTGGACGCCTTCGGGGCCTCGACCGAAGCGACCATTGGCAACTACGGCCGGCTCGAAGGTGCGGCGGTGGTCAATGCGCCGTTCGCGGACGGTCGGGCGGCGGTGCGGGCCAGCGGCAGCTGGCGCACCCATGACGGCTATACGGACAACAGCTTCACCGGCGGAGAGGTCGACGACCAGGACACGCTGAGCGGCCGGATCCAGATCGCGGCCGAGCCGTCAGACACGGTGCGGCTGTCGTTCACGGTCGATGGCACGCGAGATCGGGCGGCCGGACCCGCCAACCGCGTCCTCGATCTGGACGAGAGCGATCCCCTGTCGATGTTCTGGGAGCCCAATCAGGACCGCGACCAGTTCGCGGGCTCGACCGACGGCTTTCAGGATCGCGACACCTGGGGTCTGCGGGGAGAGGCCCAGTTCGACCTGTCCTTCGCCACCCTGTCCTACCTCGGATCCTATCGCGACCTCGACTACAGCACCGCCTATGATTTCGACGGCGGCAATCCGACCACCAACTTCATCCAGATCTCGGGCGGCAACGACGAGCAGAGCCAGACGTCCAGCCACGAGTTGCGCCTGTCGTCCCTGCCGGACAGCCCCATTCAGTGGGTCGCGGGCCTCTACAACTACAATAGCGAGACCCACCGCCTCGACACCCTGATCCTCGACCTCGGCGGCGAGGGAACCGAGACCTATACCCAGGACGCCGAGCTCACGAGCTATGCCGTCTTCGGCGACGTCACCGTCCCGCTCGGCGAGCGGTTCTCCCTGATCGGCGGGCTGCGGTACTCCGACGACGAGAAGGATTACCGGATCTCCAACACGGCCGGGAACACGATCTTCCGGGGCGAGGAAGAGTTCGATGTCGCGGCCTCGGCGTCCTTCGACGCCCTGACCTGGCGGATCGGCGCCGACTATCAGTTGGCCGACGATCACCTACTGTATGCGATGGTCTCGCGCGGCTTCAAGAGCGGGGGCTTCCAGGACCTTCCGGGATCGGCTGCGGAGGCGGCCGACGCCTTCGATCCGGAATACGCGACCCAGATCGAGATCGGTCAGAAGAGCGTCTTCCTCGACGGACGCCTGACCTGGAACAACACGCTCTTCACCATCGACTACACGGACCTGCAGACCCGCCGCACCCTGCCGAGCGGCCAGGTCGTGACCGACAACGCCGGTGCCGCCACGATCAACGGGTACGAGACCTATCTCAGCTGGCGCCCCTTCGGCGGGGCCCGTCTGGTGGTCGGCTACGGCTATACCGACGCGACGTTCGACGACTATTTCGTCGATGAGACCACCAACTTCGCCGGCAATCGCATCGCGCGTGCGCCGGAGCACAAACTGGTCCTGTCGCCGTCGTATGACTGGAGCCTTGCGAGCGGGGCGACCGTTCGTTTCGCCGCCGACTACCGCTACGAAAGCCTGATCTTCGAGGACAACTCGAACACCGGACCCGAACGGCGCGAACCCACCAATTTCTATGACGCCCGGATCATCTACACCCCCGTTTCGGACCGCTGGTCGGTCTCGTTGTGGGGCAAGAACCTCAGTGACGAAGTGACCCGCTCCTTCCAGGGCGCCTTCCTCGGCGCGAACTTCGGGGCCTACGCCCCGCCGCGCACATACGGACTGTCGTTCAACTGGACTCTCTGACGACCCGGCCGCTTCGCCGCTCCTGACGAAGGTATGTTCCTGAGCCTTTCGGCCTGCCGGTTCGCCGGCAGGCCGCCCTTTTGAAAGCCGCCCCGTGACCCTGACCGCTTTCCAGAACCCGGCCGTACTCGGAGCCCTGATGATCCTGACCTTCATGGTCCTGATCATGACCGAGCGTCTGTCGGCGATCACGGCCCTGATCCTGATCCCTGTCATCTTCGGTCTGCTGGCCGGGGCAGGAGCGGGTCTCGGCGAGATGATGATCGAAGGGGTGACGGCGCTCACACCCACGGCGTTGATGCTGGCCTTCGCCGTCCTCTATTTCGGAATCATGATCGACGCCGGCCTGTTCGATCCGCTTGTACGGTTCGTGCTGAGGACGGTAGGCGACGATCCGGTGCGGGTCACCATCGGCACTGCCCTCCTGGCCACGGTCGTGTCTCTGGACGGCGACGGCGCCACGACGGCCCTGGTGACCATCTCGGCCATGCTGCCGGTCTATCGTCGGCTCGGCCTCAACCCGCTGATCCTGGCCCTGCTGCTCGGCCTCGCCACATCGGTGACCAATCTCATCCCGTGGGGCGGCCCGACGGCGCGCGCCGCCACGGCGCTCAACATCGACCCGTCGCTGCTGTTCCTGCCGATGATGCCGACCATGCTTGCCGGCACGGCGTTCGCCGTCTTCGTCGCGTGGCGGATGGGTCTGTCCGAACGCAAGCGACTGGGCGCCCTGAGCCTCCAGCCTTTGCCGCTGGGCCCCGCATCATCTGGACCGGCGCCGGAAGACGCGGTGGTGGCGGACGAGAGCGATCCGGAACCGCATGCCGACGTCCGTCGTCCCAAGCTGTTCTTCTTCAATCTGGCGCTGACGCTCGGCCTCATGGCCGGGCTGCTGCTCGGCCTCGCCCCTTTGCCCGTGATGATGATGAGCGCCTTCGCCATCGCCCTGATCGTCAACTATCCCAGCCTGAAATCGCAGCGGAAGCGCATCGCCGCCCATGCCGACAATGTGGTCAACATCGTCCTGCTCATCTTCGCCGCCGGCGCCTTCACGGGCATCCTGCAGGGAACGGGCATGGTCGAGGCCATGGCCGCCGCCCTGGTGTCCGCCATTCCGCCGCAGCTGGGTCCCTATTTCGCGCCCATCACCGCCCTGGTCAGCATGCCCCTGACCTTCTTCATGTCGAACGACGCCTTCTATTTCGGCATCCTGCCGGTGCTGGCCGAGACGGCGTCGCATTACGGCGTCGCGCCGGAGGCCATCGCTCGGGCCTCGCTGACCGCCCTGCCGGTGCATGCCATGAGCCCGTTGATCGCGGCCATCTATCTGGTCTGCGGCCTGCTCAAGGTCGATGTCGGGGCGGCCCAGCGGTTCTCGCTGAAATGGGCTGTAGCGGCCTGCCTGGTCCTGATCGGAGCGGCTCTGCTGAGCGGCGCCTTCCCGTTCCGCGTCGGCTGACCGGGCCCGATGCGCATCGATGAGGTCGCGGGCGCGCCGCTGCGCATGTCGCAGCCCTGGCAGTGGGGCGCGCTGGTCGCGACCTCGGCCGTGCTCGTCGTCATCCTGAAGGCGATCCAGGCGCCGGCGGCCCTCCTGCTGGGCCCGATGGCGGTGGGCGTGGCGTTCGGACTGAAGGGGGCGACGATCCGGCCCGCGCCGGTGGTCTTCGGCGGGGCCCAGGCCCTGGTCGGCTGCATGATCGCCATGTCCGCGACGCCCGGCTTCTATGTCGGGGTAGTCGCTCATCTGCCGGTCTACCTGGGCCTCGCCGTCTCGACCCTGGCCATCACCAGCGCCTTCGGCTGGGTGATGAGCGTGCGCGGCTGGCTTCCGGGCACGACGGCGATCTGGGGTCTGGCGCCCGGCGCCTCGACGGCCATGGTCCTGATGTCCGAGGCCTTCGGCGGCGACCGGCGTCTGGTCGCCATGATCCAGTATCTGCGGGTGCTGCTGGTCGCCCTGGTCGCCATGGTTCTGGCCCAGATGACAGGCGCGGCGCCCGGCCATCCGCAGACCGACTGGCTTGCGCATGGCGACCTTGGCGCCGTCGCCCTGACCCTCGCATTCGCGGCGGCGGCGGGCTGGGTCGGCAAGGTCTCGCGGATCCCGGCCGGGATTTTCCTGGTACCCATGCTGGTCGGTTCGGCGCTTCAGGCCACAGGCGTGCTTCAACTCCAGCTTCCGGTGCTGGTCACGGCCCTGGCCTATGCCGTGGTCGGGTGGAGCATCGGCCTTGGCTTCACGCGAGCCGCAGTCATCTACAGCGCGCGGATGTTGCCCCGGATCCTGGCCGTGCTGGCGCTGTTGCTGGCCAGTTGCGGTCTGCTGGCGATCGGGGTCAGCACCATCACCGGCGTGGACCTGCTGTCGGCCTATCTGGCGACCAGTCCGGGCGGAACGGACACCATCCTGATCATCGCCACCTCGACGCCCGTGGACCTGCCCTTCATCCTGGGCGGTCAGCTGGTGCGGTTCCTGATGGTGCTGGCGGTGGGGCCCATTCTGGCGCGCGCGCTCACCGCGCGACTGGCCTCGCCAGCGGAGGTCGCCCTGCCTGTTCCAGAGTCCATTATCGCCGAGCCCTCCCCAGAAGCCCGAACTCATCGAAGATCGTCATGACCCTTGCGTCCGCCGTCCCTACCTCTGCGCCGGTCGCCTCCCGTGGCGATATTCGCGCTCTCGAAGCCGCCGGCTGGCCGTCTGATCTGCCGACCTCCACCTATGCCTTGCTGCAGGCCTCTGCGGCGCGGTTCGGCGACCAGCCGGCCGTGTCTTTCTTTCTGGAGACCAAGAGCCACAGGCGGCCGGAAACCCTGAGCTATCGGGATCTGCTGGCGGACGTGACGCGCACGGCCAATTTCTTCGGCTCTCTGGGCGTTGAGCCGAACGACGTGGTCGCCCTGGTCCTGCCCAACCTGATCGAGACCCATCTCTGCCTCTGGGGCGGGGAAGCGGCCGGGGTCGTCTTCCCGATCAATCCCCTGATGGAAGCTGAAGCCATCTCCGCTCTGCTGAGGGAATCCGGGGCAAAGGTGGTGGTCACGCTCGCGCCATTCCCGGGCGCGGACCTGTACGACAAGGTCGTTGCAGCCACGGCCTCGGCGCAGGTCGTGGAGACGATTGCCCTCGTCGACCTGGCGCCACATGTGCGCGGTCCGAAACGCTGGGCGGCCCGGTTGGCCCAGGCGAGGATGCGCAGGCGGGCCGCGCCGGTGCGGAAAGATCTGAAGGTCGTCGATTTCGGACGCGAGTTGAAGCGCATGAAGGGGACGCAGCTGGACAGCGGCCGGGTCATCGCGGCTGAAGAGACCGCGTCGATCTTCGGCACCGGGGGAACGACCGGCTCGCCCAAGGTGGCGCGCCGCACCCACGCCAATGAAGTCGCCAACGCCTGGATGTCCTCCAGAATGATCGTCTCGGGCCTGACGCCCGGCTCGACCTTCTTCGCGGGCCTGCCGCTGTTCCACGTCAACGGGGCGATGGTGACCGGCCTCTCGGCCTTCCTTCTGGGAACCCACGTCCTGATCGGCACGCCGCAGGGCTTCCGGGGGACCGGCGTGATCGACCGGTTCTGGGAGATCGCGACCCATCACGGCGTCACCGCCTTCAGCGGCGTCCCGACGCTGTTTTCCGCCCTGTTGCAGCGTCCGGTTCAGGGCCATGACCTCAGCCGTCTGGCCTTCGGAATCTGCGGCGCCGCGCCCATGTCGCCCGAACTGCTCGATCAATTCCAGCGCACCACAGGCGTGAAGGTGCTCGAGGGCTACGGTCTGACGGAGGCCACCTGCGTCGCTGCGGTCCATGCGCTGGACGGCGTCCAGAAGATCGGATCGGTGGGGCTGCCATTGCCTTTCCAGGCCGTCCTCATCGCGCATCCCGATGAGCGGGGCGGGGTGGAACGGCTGGCGGGCATCGATGAGGTCGGCGCCGTCCTGCTGGCGGGGCCGAACGTCTTTCAGGGCTATACCGATGCCCGTCATGATCGCGCGCTCTGGGTCGAGATCGCGGGCGAGCGCTGGTTGAACACGGGCGATCTGGGTTTGGTGGACGCCGACGGCTTCCTTTGGCTCAAGGGACGCGCCAAGGACCTCATCATTCGCGGCGGTCACAACATCGATCCGGCCATGATCGAGGACGCCTTCTTCAGCCATCCGGCGGTCGAACTGGCGGCCGCCATCGGCAGACCCGACCCCCATGCGGGAGAGGTCCCGGTCGTCTATGTCCAGTTGAAGCCGGGCGTCGCGGCCGGCCCGGACGCACTGGCGGCGCACGCCGAAGCCAGGATCCATGAGCGGGCGGCGCGGCCCAAGGCCGTACACCTGATCGAGGTCATGCCGCTGACGGCCGTGGGCAAGGTCCACAAGCCGACCCTGCGCCAGATCGATGCCGAAAGACTGAACGGGGCGGATGCGCCGGCCGACTGATCGTCGTCCGGCGCCGTCGCGTCAGTTCCGGTAGCTCGGGTCGATCCGGTCCAGCTTTCGCAGCAGGGCGGGCCAGGCCAGATAATCAGCGGCCATCCGCATGACGGGCGCTTGGGTCTGGCCCTTGACGATGTCGGGCACGCCTTCCGGCGGCTCGTTCAGCCCGTCCCTGCCGGCGGCGAGCATCAAAACCTGGGCCTGGCAGGCACGCTCCAGAAAATACATGCGCAGGAAGGCCTCCGCCACCGTGTTCCCCACCGTCAGGGTGCCGTGGTTTCTCAGAATCAGAGCGCCCTTGTCACTCATGTCAGCGACGATTCGCTCGCGCTCGCCCAGTTCGGTCGCGATGCCCTCATGATCGTGATAGGCGACGCCATGGTGGGCGATCATGGCCGTCTGGGTATGCGGCGTCAGCCCTTCTTTCATGGCCGAGACCGCCTGGCCGTGCGGCGTGTGCAGGTGGATCACCGCATTGGCGTCCTCTCGCGCCATGTGGAGCGCGGAATGGATGATGAAGCCCGCGCTGTTCACCATGCCGGGCACGTCATCGACCTTGTTGCCGTCCAGGTCGATCTTGATCAGGTTCGAGGCCGTCATTTCCTCGAACATGTTCTGGTAGTCGTTGATCAGGAAATGATGTTCAGGCCCGGGCACGCGCGCCGACAGGTGGGTGAAGATCAGATCGTCCCAACCATACAGAGCCACCAGACGATAGGCTGCGGCCAGATCGACGCGCGCCGCCCATTCTTCCGGTGAAATGCCGTCCCGCAGGCCGGGTGCGACTTTCGAAGCTGTTGTCATCTTGTCTCTCCGTATGAAGGTATTGATGAGATGCGGGTGTCGGTCAGCGGATCGCCGCCGCGATCGCCTTGCCGCAGTCCACGGTGCCGAGCGGCCCGCCCAGATCGCGCGTACGCAGCGAAGACTGAGCCAAGACTTCCTCGATCGCCGCGACGACGGCGGCCGCCGCTTCCGGCTCGCCCAGATGATCCAGCATCAGGGCCGCCGACCAGATCTGGCCGACCGGATTGGCGATCCACCGGCCGGCGATATCCGGGGCCGAGCCATGCACGGGCTCGAACAGGGAAGGGAAGGTCCGCTCCGGATTGATATTGCCGGCCGGGGCGATGCCGATGGTGCCGGTGCAGGCCGGTCCCAGGTCCGACAGGATGTCGCCGAACAGGTTGGAGGCCACGACCACGTCGAACCAGTCCGGGTGCTGGACGAAATGGGCGGTCAGGATGTCGATGTGGTATTTGTCCCAGCGCACCTCGGGATAGGCCGGCGCCATCGCCTCAACCCGCTCGTCCCAATAGGGCATGGTGATGGAAATGCCGTTCGACTTGGTCGCCGAGGTCAGGTGTTTCTTGTCGCGCTTCTGGGCCAGGTCGAAGGCGTATTTCAGGATCCGGTCGACGCCCGTGCGCGTCATGACCGTCTCCTGCATGACGATCTCGCGGTCGGTGCCGAGGAACATCTTGCCGCCGATGGAGGAGTATTCCCCCTCGGTGTTCTCGCGCACGACGTAGAAGTCGATGTCGCCGGGTTCACGTCCCGCCAGCGGGCTTGGCACGCCCGGCATCAGCTTGACCGGCCGCAGGTTCACATACTGGTCGAACTCGCGGCGAAACTGGATCAGCGAACCCCACAGCGAGACGTGATCAGGCACCGTCTCGGGCCAGCCGACGGCGCCGAAGTAGATGGCGTCATGGCCGCCGATCCGCGCCTTCCAGTCGTCGGGCATCATCTGGCCGTGGGCGAGGTAGTAGTCGCACGAGGCGAAATCGAAGGTGTCGAACTGGAAGGTGCAGCCATAGCGGGCCGAGACCGCCTCGAGCGCCCGCAAGCCCTCCGGCACCACCTCCTTGCCGATGCCGTCTCCCGGAATGACGGCGATGCGATAGTGGCGGGTGTTGCTCATGGCCGGTCCTCAGGCAGGGCGGGGCGATCGATCAGGATGGCCCGGAAATCGTTGACGTTGGTCAGGGTCGGGCCAGTCATGATCAGGCCGCCGATCTCGGCGAAGAATCCGTAGGCGTCATTGTCCGCGAGCCGGTCCCGCGCCGAAACGCCCCGGTCGGCCGCCCGGGCGAGAAGGTCGGGGCCGAAGACGGCGCCGGCGTTGTCTTCGGAGCCGTCGATGCCGTCCGTGTCTGCGGCCAGGGCATGGACGCCCGCCAGGCCTTCGAGCTCGAGCGCCAGGGCCAGCAGGAACTCGGCGTTGCGCCCGCCGCGTCCGGACCCGCGAACGGTCACCGTCGTCTCGCCGCCGGATAGGATGGCGCAGGGCGGTGCGACCGGGCCACGGCCCGCGAGGATATCCCGCACGATCGCCGCGTGATCTTTCGCTACGGTGCGAGCCTCGCCCTCCAGATCGCTGCCGAGAACCAGGGGTGCGTAGCCGAGGTCGGCGGCGAGACGGGCGGCCGCCGCCAGCGACTGGGCGGGCGTGGCGATGATCCGGAAGTCAGGGGGGGCAGCCAAGCCTGGCTTGGGGGTTTCCGAGGCCGGGTCGAGAAGGCGTGCTCTTACGGCGGCCGAGGCATCGGGCATGTCGCGATCCAGGATCGCCAGCGCCTCTTCGCGGGTTGTCGGATCGGGGACGGTCGGACCTGAGGCCAGGGTCGACGGATCGTCGCCGGGAACGTCCGAGATGGCCAGGGTCACCAGCCGGGCCGGCGCCGCCATCGCCGCCAGCCGACCGCCCTTGACCGCCGACAGATGTTTGCGGACGCAGTTGATCTCCGCGATCGTCGCGCCGCTCTTCAGCAGCGCTTCGACGACGGCCCGCTTGTCGCCCAGGGTCAGGCCCGGCGCCGGGGCGGCCAGCAGGGCCGATCCACCGCCCGACAGCAGGCAAAGCACCAGGTCGTCCGCCGTCAGATCCTTCAACTGGTCGATCAGGACCCTGGTCGCGGCCAGACCCGCTGCATCGACGACCGGATGTGCAGCCTCGACCACCTCGATCCGGCGGCAGGCGGCGCCATGGCCGTAACGGGTGATGACCAGGCCTGACAGGGGGCCGGTCCAGACGGCCTCGACCGCCTGCGCCATGGAGGCTGCGGCCTTGCCAGCCCCGATCACGACCGTCCGACCGCGCGGCGGAGGGGGCAGGCGGGCCGCCAGATTGTGCGACGGCAGGGCGGCTTCGACGGCGGCGTCGAACAGCCGCCGCAGGATTGTCTTGGGAGGTTGGTCGAGGACCGGCGGGGAGACGGGCATCCGTCGACCTAGGCGCGCCCGTCGGCCACGACGCAAGCGGCCGGCGGGCTCCGGCCGTCGAGCACAGCGACGACGCTCATGGCCGCGACACGATTGGTCCGGTCGAGACCCTCGCGGGACGAGGCGGCCGCATGGGGCGTGCCGACCACATTGGGCAGAGCCAGCAGCGCCTCGCTGACGGGGCGATAGCCGGGGTCGCTTTCGCTGACGAAGGTGTCGAGGCCCGCGCCCGCGATCGTCCCGGCGCGCAGTGCGTCGAGCAAAGCCTGATCGTCCACGAGGCCGCCTCTGGCCGCATTGATCAGGACGGCTGTGGGCTTCATCAGGGCCAGGGCTTCCGCGTTGATCAGGAACCGCGTCTGCGGCGTCAGCGGCGCGTGCAGACTGACATAGTCCGACCGGCTCAGAAGCTCCGGCAGATCGACATAGGTGATCCGCTTGGCTGCGGCGTAGTCCGGGTCCCGGTCGGGCGCGGCGACCAGGATCTCGGCCTCGAAACCCTGCAGGCGCTGGACCAGACTACGGCCGATACGGCCCAGACCGATGATCCCCACCGTCTTCCGGAACAGGTCCGACCCCATCAGGATCGACCAGTCGCCGGCCAGCATATTGTCCTGGCTCTCGCGGAAGCGGCGACCCAGAGCCAGCATCATCGCGATGGCATGATCCGCCACCGAGGCGTCGTTTCCGCCGGCGGCGATACAGGCGACCCGGCCCAGGTCGCGCACGGCGTCCAGATCGACCCGCTCGTAGCCGACCCCTCGCCGCGATACGACCAGCAGTTCGGGCAGCGCAGTCAGAAGTTCGCGCGTGACCCGGGCATGACCCACGATCCAGCCGGCGGCTCCGGCGAGGATGGTCTCGAGTTCGCCCTGTGTCAGGTTCCCATCCGCCTGGCCCGGCGGCAGGTCGGCGACGACGACCTCGCAGCCGGTGCGCTCGAGATAGTCGATGGTCTCGCGGTCGAAGAAGCGCTGGGTGACGACGACGCGGCGGTTGGCGGAAGGCATCAATGTCTCCGTCGAGGCCCTAGTCCAGTGGAACGTCGAGCAGGCGGACGAACTGCTGTCCGGCGTGCATGTCCCGCTCGACCATGCCGCCTTGCGGCGAGGTGCGGGCGTAGGAAATCTTGATCATGTTCAGACTGGGCACGGCGAACCGTTTGACCAGAGCCGGGTCGGCGCCGAACAGGCGGTGAATGAGGTCCGGCCCCAGAGCTTCGGCCTCATGATATCTGGCGAACTCTTCGGGTCCGTTGAAGAACAGGTCGAAGGTGACCCAGTAGGGGCCTGCGTTCTTGGATCGGACATGGTGGCAGACGTCATTGACGGTCGTCATCAGGCGGCCTCCACCTTGCGCAGGTCGATCCAGTCGGTGCGGACCAGCTCCATCGGGTCGTCGACGTGGACGACGTGGTTCAGCTTGAACTCGAACACCGGCCCGCGGTCGATATCGGCCGGAGAGAAGGCGAAACCGTAGCTTGGCAGCTCCTTGGTCATCGCGATCGGGTAGTGGAAGAAATACGGGTTGCAGGCCTTGGCGATCTGGGACGCCATCTCCTGGGTGTCGGCCGTGGCGACGAACAGCACGCCGATCTCGCGCGGGGGCGGCGTGCCCTCCGGCGGCGTGTCGCCCGAGACGGCGTTCCAGCCATACATGCGCAGCGATATGTGGAAGTCGCCCGCCGCCGCGCCGATCGTGCTGTGCGTGCGGGCATAGAGGGCGGCCAGCATCTTGTCGTGGAACTCGTCCACCCGGCCCAAGACCTCGGGATCCTGGATGCCGACCAGCATGATGGTCTGATAGCGGCCGCCGGCGGCGCCCTCCAGTTTCATTGTATAGGGTTTAGGCTCCCACACCGATCCGGTGACCCGGACCACGCGGTCATCGACGGGCGTGTAGACGGCGGCGGTCACGTCCAGAACGCCGCCCGGTTCGGTCAGGCGGAACGGGTCGCTGTTCTCGTACAGCATGTGGGCCGAGACGCTCTCGACGTCGCACTGGTTGCCCTGCGTCAGGGGTTCGACGGTGAAGCCGTCCTGATCGATGGCGATCAGCACGCCCGATCCGCGATCCCGGTGGACCGTGCACTGGGCCCCGCATTCCGACACCTTGCCCGCGTGCCACGACGGACCCTGGGGCGCGCCGTGGAGCAGGGCGAAGGCGGCGATGACGGCGGTGTCGGTCGTGCGGCCGCCCAGGATGATGTCGGCCCCGGCCTTCAGAGCCGCCATGTAGGGCTCGGGGCCCATGGCGGCGACGATGTGGTCGCAAGCGTCGATCGTGGCGTCGTCCAGCGCGCCCAGAGGGGCAAGCGGCGTGATCTTTCCGGCCGCGTTCCTGGCCTTGAGGACCGCCTTGTCCTGCTCCGAATAGAGCAGGGCGATCCGCGGCGTGATGCCGAGTTCCCCGGCCACCTCGACGGCGATATCGCGGGTCCAGTCCAGGTTTTTGTCGCCGCCAGCCTGGCCGCTGGTGCCGATGACCAGGGGAATGCCAGCCTCCGCGCCGGCCTTCATCAGGATGGTCAGGTCGCGTTTGACCGAGCCGCGATTGTTCTTGGAAATGCCGAGCGCCAGATAGGCCGCGCCGCTGTCGGTGGACCCTGCATCGGTCGCGATGGCGTGAGCGCCCTGGGCGATGCCGTACCGGACCTCGTCCTCAAGCGCACCGGCGCCGAGCGATCCTGTCGGCACGAGAATCTTGATGGGGCCGGTCGACATGATCTCGCTTCCTCACACATGCGGCGGAGCCGCTTCGCTGCGGCTTCTCATGACCGGTTCTACCGTTCGTGAATGCAATAGGTCAATGGATTGGATGCAAAATTGAAAAGCCTGCACGTGTCCGCGTCGGCCGCCATGATCGATGCACCGGTGGAGACGCAGTCGCTTCCGCCGGTGCTGTCAGTCCAACGCTAACTCGTCTCCAGTTAGACGCAACTCGGGCAGGCGAGGTGAGCCTATCTGGCGAGCGTCCGCCACTCAGCCAGGGCGGCTGAGCGTTGAGCTTTGTAAGTCTCTCTGCTGATGAGGTGGCGGTCCTGGTTGAAGTGGTTGTGGAAGGCGGCGTGGACAGAGCTGAACTTCTGCAGCGTTTTCATTTGCCGGAACCTCAGCATGGCCCGCTCTCGTCGGCGGAACGGCAGGTGTGAGTTCTCAACCCGGTTGTTGGCCCAGCGCCCGACCTCCTGCTTGGCGGTGTTGCCGAGCGCCTTCATCGCGGCCTTGTAGGAGTGCAGCCCGTCGGTCGTGATGGCTTTGGCTCGGCCGTGCCGCTTCATCAGCTTCTTCATGAAGGTGAGGGCCGCAGCCTTGTCCCTGGTCTTGCTGGCAAAGGATTCCAGCACCTCGCCCTCGTGGTCGACGGCCCGCCAGAGGTAGTGCATCTCGCCGTTGATCTTCACGTAAACTTCGTCGAGATGCCAACGCCAGTGAGTGAAGGCGCGCATCTTGTGAACCCGCTTCCTGCGGATCTCTGCGGCGAACATCGGGCCGAACCGGTTCCACCACAGCCGCACCGTCTCATGGCAGATGTCGATGCCGCGCTCGGCCAGCAGGTCTTCCACGTTCCGCAGCGACAGCGGATATTTCACGTACATCATCACCACCAACCGGATCACCTCCGGCGAGCTGTCGAAGTAGCGAAACGGGTTGGTGCTCTTGGCCATATGGCCAAGCTAGGTGGCAGCCGGTCGGCCGGCAATCAGTTTGGGCTGACAGAGCCTTCGCGGCTGAACCACGTTCGCATCTCCATCCCCGTCCGTATGAAAATGCGGGGCGGCAGAACCTGGCTCGAGGATCGCGATGCCGCAGCGGGGCGCAAGGCCAAGGCCGCAAGGCTGGATGCGATCAAGCGACTGCGCGCGGCTCATGACGCCTTCAAACCGTCGCGACCGGCATTGGCGCGGCAGCTTACCCGTGTTCGTTCGGCGCAGGTCCCCCTTCGTAAAGTCGAAAAGTTGGGCTGGGTGTTTCTGGCTCCCGGCATCCAGTCCGCGATCCTCAACGGACGTCTCGATCCGTCAACGATCTCGCGGCTTAAGCGTCAGGCCTCGATCCCCTTGAGTTGGGCAGCTCAGCGTCGATTATTGGAGCCAAATGGGTCTGCAGCCACGCCACATGCCTAGCTGGCAGACATCGCCAGTAAATTGTCTCTGTTTGCCCCGCGCGCGGCCGGAGATAAGTTCCTGACTGGGTGGGGTGCTGTCAGTCCAACGAAAACTTGTCTCCACCGGTCGCAGGCAGAGCATCGGGGCGCCACGGGCCTGTTCGCCGGTAGCCGCCCACAAAGATTCCAACCACCTCAACGACCTGGCGGGGAACGGGTCCCGAACATCGGATTGGGCCCTGCGAGACCCCGAAACTCGGGATCGGTGAGGAAGTCTACGCGGCGGATGATGCGGGTCGATTCTCCCGGTTTCCTGATTGCCAGCTCATCGGCGGTCATCCCGAAAAGCCTTTCTGCACTCACATCCCCGAGAACAGCGGCCATCTGTTGTGACATGCTGAAGGACGCGTGGCCGAACGTGACGATGGAACCGCAGTTCTCGATCAGTACATCGTGCTCGCCCGGATAGGTGTGCCTGAGTTGACCATAGCTCTGCAGCACCAGCATGCAGCGCATGCCGTAGCCGCGCGCGAGCGTGATGGCCTGGGGTATCTGGTCCATGCGGCCCAGCTGGGCGATCTCGTCGAGCAGCAGGAGGGTTGGCCGCTCCGGTGCACGCCGTCGCTCCAGCATCAGGTTCATGAACGCGGCCAGCCACAGTCGCAGGAGCGCCGCATGCGATTTCAGCTTGGATGGGGGGACCACGATGTAGATCGTCACTGGTCGGCCATCCCGGACGGCATCCAGATCGAAGGTTGTTGTCGCGATCGCCTTCTGCACGCACTCGCTGCCGAATAGCCGTAGGTGCTGATGGATGACCGAGACGATGCAGGAGCGCGTGTTGTCCGCGCTGAGGGCTAGGAGACTGGCGATCTGGGCCCGTGCGAAGGGAGCCACCGGCAAAGTGTCGAGCAGCACCGCAAGTCCGTAGATGACGTCATCGCAGGTCAGGAGCTGCCAAACGCGGCGGAGCGACGGATCGCTCTCCTTCTCGCATGACACGACGTGGGCGATCAGACCTGCGACCACGGATTGGGCGCTCTCGTCCCAATAAGCCTCCTTTATGGGCGCTAGATCCACGAGCAGGCGGGCGAGGGCGTAGGCGTCGTCCGCAAGGCTCGGCGACTGTCCGTCGAGGGTGTCCAGCGGGTTGAAGCTGTCTGTGTTCTCGACGACCTGGTTCCAAGCATCGAGGACATGCACCTCATGTCCGATCGAGCGTCGGAAGTCTGCTGATTCCCGTGCCAGTTCACCCTTTACGTCCAGTACGATGGCTGGATTGTCCGCCGAGAGTAGTGTCGGAAGGAGAATGTTACGCTTCTTACCCGCCCCGGTCGGGGCGAACACGGCGGCAGGTGTGTCCGAGGCATCGGACACCAGACCACTCGCCCCGGGAGGGGCCCGCAATACTGTCGCAAAACCGACCTTCCGGTGGGTTTGGCCATCGGGCTCCCGGCCAAGAATAAAACCCGTGGTGCTCGCCATGCTGGCCTCCTTCGCGCCGGAGCCATGATGCGCTGTGCAAGCAGGGCAGGTACGGTGATAATGACCTGCCGGGCGGCGGCGTGGTCAAAACGGGCGGCCATATTTTCGGCCGCGACAGGAAGGGGCTGCGGATGACGAACAGCGACGGCGAGCTCCGGGAGACCTGCGGCTTCGCCCGCCTCTGCTACCAGATCTTCGTGGTCGAGAAGGTGGTCCGTACAGCGGAGGTCGCTGACCGGATCGGCCTGTCGTCTGGCGCACTCTATGGCCGCCTCCGCGGCCGCAGCGCTTTCCGCGCCGAGGAAATCCGCCGACTGATCGCGGCCGTGCCCGACCAGCGGCTGATCCGCTTCTTTGCTGACGACAGTCTCTATGTCATCGCCCAGCGGCCCCGTTCCGAGCTGCCGAAGCAAAGCCTGCAGGCCGCGACTGCAGCGATCCTGCGGGAAGCCATCGACATTATGGAGGTCGTGTCCGATGCCCTGGCGCGAGGACTGCCGATGGCTTGGCGTGACCGAAGGAGGATGCTGGCCGAGGTCAAGGAGGCGGAAACGGCCACGGCCAACCTGAGGGCGGTCATCGAGGGCGATCTTCACCGGCGGCCGAGCGTGTCGTGACCATTTGCTGAAGAGGTGTCAACCTTCCTCTGACCGCGAGGCGGCGGGACGCGATTGACAACTCAGGAAAGGCCGTTCTGACTGTCGAACGCCGGTAGACGAAGGGTGCTGGGGGGGCGATGACGATAAGGGCGGCCAAGACGATCGCCGCCGCCTCGCTGCTGCTTGTCGGGTCCGTGGCCGCTGTTGCGGTGGGCGGCGCGGCGGCCGCCGCGCCGGTCACCTTGCTGGGCCTCATCCTCCCGGGGGTCGGCGAGATCCTCAAGACCGTGGTCGGACACGCCACCGGCAAGTTCGTGGAGGAGCACCAGATAGAGATCGGGAAGCTCTGGCCACGCACCGGCAGGGACGGTCTGCCGATCAATCACGACCTGGCGCGCTTGGTGCGTGAAGCCCAGTGCGAGGCCGTCCTCAACCTCGTCGAGTCGCTTCAGAACGAGGCCGGCTTTGTCCGCGCTGCGAAGCAATGGGCGGCCCGCGCCAAAGAGAAGGCCGTCGAACCGACCTTCATGGTGGGCGGGGTTGGCCATCCGGAAACCGGCGTCGAGGCCCATATCGACGTCTTGATGCGGCTCGACGCGGCGGATCTGGCCAAGATTGCTGCGCAGGAGACTTTGGAGGAAATACGGACTTACGCTGGCCACGTCGGATCCTCTGTCCCACCGGCTTTCGTGGTCCGGTTCGAGCGGGACTGGCTCGTCCTCACGGAGGCCCTGTTCGCAGACGCCCTGAAGGCCGATGACAATAAGAGGGCTCGCAATGCGCTGAGCCTGAAGTTCATGCGTGACGCGCTGCAGCAAGGTGAAGACAGCGCAGTGCGAGATCTGGAGATGAAGGCCTGCCTCGACGCGGTTTTGGGCCAATGCGATGCGTTCGGACAACGACTCCTCGGCATCGATCAGAAGCTTCAGGAGCTGCTGGCGCGAACGCCAGCTCGGGAAACCCTCATATTGGAACTGAGGAGAACGGTTGTCGACAGGGCCGTCCGCGACGAGGTTTTAGAGCGTCTAGCTCTCCAGTTCCCGAGCGGCCAGCCATGGGATAGCGTCGCGCACCAAGTCGACTTAAAGGTGCGTGAGCTTCTTGAGACGCCGCTTCACGGTCGAGACGTCGATCTGGCGGTCTTGGATCGATTCATCGACCAGAACGACCGCGGCCTCATGATAGTGGAGGGCGCAGAGCGATCGGGAAAGTCCGCGTTGCTAGCGCACTGGTCTCGGCAACGCACGGAACATGTGGTGCGCCACTTCGCCCATAACGGGGGATGTTGCACCTTGTCCGAGGAAGAGACCCTGGGCCACCTAGACGTTCAGCTGAGCGCCTTGACGAAGACGCCGGCGAGTTCCGAAAGGGACAGGGCTCCGTTGCGAGGCGAGGTATTCAGGAAGATCGACGAATGGTCTAGAGACCGCAAGCTCGTTGTGATGGTCGACGGCTTGGACAAGATCACGCCTGCCCTGCTGGCATTCTTCACGAAGACACTTCCCACCGGCGTATATTTGATTGTGTCCTGCGCAATCGGGGCTGAGGCTACAGACGCCGTTCTGAAAAATTGGAGACGCGTACGTGTCCCCCAAGCGACGCTGACCTTGGCACCCCTCGAGGATGATCAAGTTCGGTCGTGGGTTCGGGCCGATCTCGACCTGCCGCCCGAGGATCGGGAAACGGTCGCGCGCGATCTGATGGACCTGGCGGACCGGCCTGCCGAGATGCGACTCGCGATTTCGGAGATTTCGAAGGACGCAGGACAGGCGACGGCGGGGACCGACATCGGCGACCTCACCGCGGGTGCGAGGGCCCGGATCGCCCAGTGGAAGGACCACCTGGCCTTTCTCGCGGCGGCGATGAGAGCGCGGGTCGAGACGACCGAGCGCTTTTCTGCGTTCAACGGCGGCGGCTTCGATGGAGCCACCATCAGGCTCACACTGGACCGCGTTTATACCGGCCTGCGGTCCCGTGGCGGCCTGTCCGCCCAGGAACGGCACGCGGCCCACGACGAATTCACCGCGCGCCCATCCGCCGAGCGGCCCTTGCAGACCCTCTCCTCGTCTAGTGAAGCTGCCGCACAGGCTGCGCCCTCACAATCCTACTTCACCGACGGGCTCAGCCCCGACCGCACCGTAGAGACCTTGGACACTCTCGCTGTAGCCATGCGCGAGCGGCGGCAGATGGTGATCCTCGGCGAACCTGCGTCGGGCAAGTCGACGCTGCTGCGCTGGCTGGATCTCAAGTTCGCCCAAGCCTGGCTGGCGCATGACGGCGACGCCGAGGCGGTCGTGCAGGTGCCCGCCTTCCAGGTCGATCCCTTCACGGAAAGCGGCGAACCCACTGCGCTGGATCGGCTGAAGCTTCCGATCTTCGTCACCATGGCGGAAATCGCAAACCACGTCGCGGACCGGGACAGCCCCGACCTGATCCCCTTGTTCGCGCGCAAGCTGTCGGCTTGGGCCGGAGATCGACGCCCGGCGGTCGAGGCGGACGTTATCGTCGAGGCCCTCGTCCGCGAAGGCCGGCTCATGATCCTTCTCGATGGGCTCGATGAAGTAATTGATCTGAAGGCCCGGGCGCGTGCCATCGATGCCGTCGCCGCCTTCTCGGAGGTCTGGTCTTCAACAGAGGAGGGTGCCGACGGAGAAAATAGCCAGCGGAAGAACCGCCTGGTCATCACAAGCCGCATCGTCGGTTATGAGGAGATGAGACTTCCCGAGGCATGGCCTCACGTCACGATCGAACGAATGGAGCCCGACACGGTGCTCCGGTTCTGGCGTCGACTGTTCAAGGTGCTGGAGGAGCAGGGTCAGGCGGCACCGCCCGGTGCCGCCGAGACCCTTCATACCCGCGTGTACGGTCCCGAGGACCAGTCGATCGCCCAGCTTGCCGGCGTGCCGCTGCTCGCGACGCTGCTCGCCGTAATCTTCCAGACGGAGAGCGGGACGCTGCCGCGCCGCCGGATCGAGATCTACGACCGGTGCGTCGAACTCCTGGTGACGGGCCGGCGCACGCTGGGGGACGGCCGGATGGACGCCGATCGCTGGCGGCGGATGCTGGGGCCTGTGGCGGCCTGGATGCACGACCATGCGGCCGATGGCTTGATCGTCGAGGGCGACTACAGGGCCCTTCTGACGTCCCGCATCCAGGAACTTTGGCCTGACACGCCGTCGCTGGAAGCCGAGCAGCAGGCGCGGCGGTTCATCATCGAGGATCGCAACGCCGTGGGATTGCTCATGGAGCGGGGCGAGGGCCGGTTCGGCTTCCTACACCGAACCTTTCAGGAATATCTCGCCGCCGCCTGGATCATGGACGACCCCGAGGAGGCGGCGCCGCGCATGGCGTCCCGCTGGAGAAGCCCCGCCTGGCGGGAACCTTTCCTGCTGGCACTCGGCCACCCCCGACTACGGCGCTCCGAACAGGAGCGGCTGGCGTTCTTCGACGGCCTGCTGGATTGCGTGTCGCAGCGAGATAGACCGCGCTTGGCCATGCAGCTCGTATCTGGCATCCCGGAAATGCCAGAGGCTCCCGGCCAAAGGATAATAAGCCGCCTGATCGGTGAAATCCTCGCTGGATTGCGCAAAACCCCGTGGCGGCTTGCCCCTGACATACTTCGCCAGAAAATCCTCGATTGCCTCTACATCTTGGCCGACCTCGGCCTCGACGTCTTCGAAGCCGCGCTTTGCGACGTCATCGCCCAAGCGCAGGATGGAGCCGCCGATCCCACGCCTGAAATCCAGGCCCTAGCGGAAATCCTGGTCCAGGAGCGGTGGAGCAGCCGCAGACTGGCGGAGGCGATCGTCAGGACCGTCGAAGCCGGTTCCGGCGCCGGAACGACGCCGCTCTACCGTACCGCGCTCCAGCTTTCGACCCTTGCCCGTCACCCGGACGAGGCCCCTGACCCGCCGTCCGATCAGCAGGGCGTTAACCAAATCCATCGGATGAGGGTATGGCGCGTCAAGACCGCCTATGCCGCGCGGCGACCTTATTCCCGCAGCTCGCCGGATGCTCGGGCCCTGATGTCAGCCGACCCTAGGTGGCGGCCGGTGGCCATCGCCTTTTGCGGCGCGCTCGGCGACCATGACGCCGCGAGAGTCGCGGAGGGGTATCACGAGATCTCCGAGATGCTGCAACTTCCGAATTCCCCACGTCTCAGGGTGCTCCAGGAAGACCCTTCCTACATCCGACGGTTCGGGATCGAGGATACGGTGTACGCCGCCGCTGTTCATCTGGACACGGTTGGCGGACGGTACGGCAAGCCTGGCCGCCATCCCGTGGTGGCGGAAGCCGAGAACTCGATCGCGACATCGAAGGATGCGGCGGTGCTCTTGAGGTGCTTGGGATACCCTGCGGATTCCGGGCGGCTCCTCGGGGTGGTGGCCGACACGCCGCAAGCCCGTGCCGTTCTGAGACTGGCGGCCGCCCTCATGGATGACGGGGATGGGCAGGCCTGGTTCTTGGCCCTGAAGACCTGGCCACGCCCGGACCGGGAAGCTCTCCAGGCGACAGTCCGACGTGCAATCGCAGCATGCGCGGACGGTTGCTATCGCGCGCTGATGGTCACAAGCGGCCATCTCTCTTCAGCCACGGAAACGGACGAGTGCGTGTCGGACCGCCGCGACGCGGACCTGCCGGTCGAACTCGCCTGGTCGCTCGTCAGGCGTCTCGAGGCTGGCGTCACGCTTCGACCTGCGGAAGCGATCTGCAGACTAAGCGGGCGACTGCGATCCGAACGGTTGCGTCAGGCCTTGGAATTCGCGCGATCCGACGATCCACGATGGGAAGCGGCCAAGGTGTTGGATCTGCTCTTCACAGCTGCGGACCCTGGAGCGCTCGTCCGGGCCATGGCCGAGAGCGACTTCGTGACGGCGAGTCCCGACGCGCTCTGGCCCTCGACGACGCCTGACCTAGGCCTCTCCAGCCCTGCGCTTGACTGGCTGTTGGCCCGGCACCCCGTCCACCGATACCGGGACTTCGGTGACGTCTGGCGGGCGCTGCCGTTCGATTCCGTCCTGAAGCACCATTCGGCGGCCGCCTTCACCGTGTCCCTGCAGGTGGGGGTGACGAACTTCGACCCTTCGTGGGCGGGGGTCGAACTTCCCGCCTACATCGCCGCCCGGATCGAGCTGGCCCTGGTCGAGCGGGGGCTGGCGGCGGTGGAGGATGCGGAGGCGACCGTGCGTCAGCTCGCTCTCGATTGCGAGCCGGCGGAACGCTTCATGCTGCTCGACCAGCTTATCGCCCTCTCCGGTCAGCGGTCCGAGCTGGTGGACGCGGCCGTCGCCGAAGCGGCGCTCATAGACGACCCTCGAGACCGATGGCGGGCGCTCGGCCGCGCGACCCGCTATGCTGGCGCGCGCTCGGATGAGATCAGAGTCCTCATCCTTCGCTCGATCGCATCGATCGACGATGTCGCCACCCGCCGGAGGGATCGGCTTGTCGCGGCGGCCTGTCTGGGTTCGACGTACGCGGAGCCGGGAGTCATCGCCGATGAGCCGCGTTTGTGGTGGAAGGCCGAGCTTATGGCTCTTCTGCCTGACGTGCCGGAATCACCGGACTACAGGCTGGCCCTTTCAATAGGGCAGAGGCTGACGGAAATCGCCTCATGGCTGACCAGCGATGATGCGATAGCGGATCCGGATCAGAGGTGCGCCTTGGATGCCTCAGTCGCGGAAGCGATCGACGCCGCTTGGCGGGCGGACGATCTGGACCGGGCGGCAACCTTGGACCGTCTCGAAATCGTCAGCGTCGCATCGCTCGCGGAGGCGCGGCACTGGTTGGGTCCTCCCGAGTCGCCGCTCGCCTTCGCCTGCGCATTCGCCCTTCTGGCGCATGAGGGCTCGCCGACGCTCGACATCGTTCGCCCCTTGCTCCAAGCGCTACTGCATGGCGATGACGCCGACGCCGCTATGGCGGCGGCAGCCCTGACCCGTGGGACGCTCGCCGTCCGACGGCCGCCCCTCGAATACACAATCGGCCAAGTCGGACTTGAAACGGTTCTGGCGGTGGCGACGGTCGCGGAGCGCAACAGGGCCGAGGCCGGATCCATCGGGAAATGTTTCATCGCGGACGTTCGTTTCGACGACGCCTCGAAAACGTCGGAACTCTGCGATCTCGCTGAAACCGGTGATGCGACGGCGCTGTTCGCGGTCGAGGCCCTGAGTCACGTGGACGCCAGTTCGGTGGAGGTTCTCGCTGCCCGCCTCAAGGGGCCGCCCCGCATGCGCAAGGCCGTCCTCGCCGGTCTCGCGAGCATTTTCGAGAGCTCTGCGCCAAACGTTAAAGACGCTGTGATCACAGCTCTCCAGGAGAGATTGGATCACCTCGATGCTGATGTCGGGGCCTGGCCGGGCGGTGGGGCAGGCGTCGCGCTCGCCATCGGTGATGCGCTCAGATCAGCTGATCCGGAGAGCAGCGTCCGCCAGGCGATGGAAATCCTTTCGGCCGGCTTCATCCCGCTCGGGACCGCCATCGGCGACGGACGCGGGCCGGAAATCTTGGAGCAGATGTATCATCGGTCCACCCTGATGGGGGACGAGCACATTCCATCGCAACATGGACGCGCGGAATTCGAGCTCATCCGCAAGGAGCACGGTGCCCCGGTCATCGACATCGCCGCCGAATGGCTGGCCGATGTCGTAGCGAAGGACCCGGACGATCCGGTCGCACAATTTCTCCTGTTCGGTCTCTCGGAATATGCGGTCGACAACCCGATGCTCGTCACCCGGGCGCTGCTGAAGCATACCGGCGGGCGCTGGGACTTAGATCAGGTGCTGATCGGCTTCAGCCAGAAGGCCGCTCCGGCGGCGCTGCGGCTGGCTTGCCGCATCGGCCCCATCAGCGTTGACCTTATCCAAGCACTGGTGACGGCGGTTGCGACGCCGAACTCAAGGGTATTGAACGACTTCGATCGCCTGCTGGAGACCACGCGCGTCCATCTCGCCCCCGAAGCCGTGTCTTGGATAATCGCATCCGCCGACACGCCATCCGTGCGCCGAGCCTACGCCGTCATCCGACTGCTCGGGACCGTCACCGAAAATCCGAACGCCCCGGCCGGGGATCGCATCGCGGCGCAGGACACACTGAACGCCATGGCCCACACCGATCGGGCCGCGATGCACATGATCGCCTTCACGGACAGCGAGGAAGGGGTCGGCATCCGCGACCACGGGGTGCTGTCCCATTGGATCCTGCGGGCGCTCGCAGCGAACGACCTCTGATCCCAGCCACGAATGCACGACGAGGAGTGCGCGGCATTCGGGACCACGGCTACGTTTCCCGGAAAGGGGGCTTGTGCCCAGACCGGGAGGGGGGGCGATGTCCGCTGCTGACTGAGGCTGTGTGAAAACGCCTCCGGAATGAGCGAATTAGGTTAGCCTCCTGAGGTCAGCAGGAGGTGGGTATGAGCCGCTTCGTTCAGGGTGCGAATCGTCGGCAGCAGACGCTGCTTCCCGAGTGTCTCGACGACTATGTGGCCGAGGAGAATCCGGTCCGGGTGGTCGATGTCTTCGTGGACGAGCTGGATCTGAAGGGTCTGGGCTTTGAGGGGATGACGCCTGCGGCGACGGGTCGTCCGGCCTATCATCCGGCCATGCTGCTGAAGCTCTACGTCTACGGTTACCTGAACAAGGTGCAGTCGAGCCGACGGCTGGAGCGGGAAGCTCAGCGCAACGTCGAGCTGATGTGGCTAACGGGGCGGCTGGCGCCGGACCACAAGACCATCGCCGACTTCCGCCGCGAGAACGGCTCGGCGTTCCAGGCGGCGTGCGCCCAGTTCGTAGTGCTGTGTCGCCAGCTGGGGCTGTTCGGCGCGGCCCTGGTCGCCATCGACGGATCGAAGTTCAAGGCGGTGAACACGCGCGACCGGAACTTCACCGCCTACAAGGTGAAGCGGCGGATCGAGCAGGTCGCCGAGCACATCGCCAGCTATCTGCAGGAGCTCGACACTGCGGATCGTCATGAAGGTGAGGCTGTCGATGCCCGGTCCGACCGACTGGTCGAGAAGATCGAGCGGCTGCGCGCCCAAATGACCATGCTGAAGGCGATGGAGGCGGAGGTCGAAGCCAGGCCCGATCACCAGATATCCCTGACCGATCCGGATGCGCGGGCCATGGCGACGTCGGGTCGGGGCAGTGGCATCGTCGGCTACAACGTCCAGTCCGCCGTCGAGAGCGATCATCATCTGATCGTCGCCCACGACGTGGTGATGACGGGCCTCGACAAGCAGCAGCTCGCTTCCATGGCAGGCAAGGCCAAGGAGGCGATGGGTGTCGAGACGCTCGAACTGCTGGCGGACCGAGGCTACTTCTCCGGCGAGGAGATCCTCGCCTGCGAAGCTCTGGGCGTAACCACCTTCGTGCCCAGACCGCTGACCTCTGGCGCCAAAGCGAACGGCCGGTTCGGAAAGCAGGACTTCGTCTATCTGCCCGACCAGGACGTCTACCGCTGCCCGGCCGGCGCGATGCTGCCGCGTCACATGACGACCGTTGAGAAGGGTATGACGCTTCATCGCTACTGGGACCGTGCCAGTTGCACTGGCTGTCGACTGAAGCCCCAGTGCACGCCCAGCATCGAACGTCGCGTGACCCGCTGGGAGCATGAAGCCGTGATCGACGCGCTTCAAACCCGGATGGACCTGAGGCCCCGAGCCATGCGCGAACGGCGGAGCCTGGTCGAACACCCGTTCGGGACGATCAAGGCCTGGATGGGCCACGCCCACTTCCTCATGAAACGGCTGCCCAACGTGAAGACCGAGATCAGCCTCCACATCCTGGCCTACAACATGAAGCGGGTCATGGCGGTGCTGGGAACCACGCCGCTGATGGAGGCGATCAGGGCCTGAAGCGATGGCGCTCTGCGTCCTCTATGCCTCACACCGCCAAGCGGATCCGGTGCGTTTTTACACGGCCTCGACTCAAGACGGCGGTTCGGAAGGTGGGGCAGTCCAAGGACAAGCCGTCTCAGTTAGAGAGCGGCCGATCAGGCGCAGAATATCGGTTGTGCGCGTGGGGTTCGAGTCCGATCGTGGGACGCACGTTGTGCGCAAAGTTGGGCGGGGACCGACCCCGCCTCTGACCCAAGACCGATCCTGTCAACGTCTTTGAGAGAACGGCTGCGTTGTCAGTGCACATTCGGAAATGCGCACTAGCTGGCAGACATGGCCAGTAATTGTCTCTGTTTGCCCCGCGCGCGCCCGGGGACAAGTTCGTGACTGGGTGGGGTGCGGTCAGTCCAATGCGAACTTGTCTCCGCTGGGCGCACTGAGGGCAGGGGGCTCATCGGCAGGCGGCGAGCGTCTTCCATTCGGCAACGACGGCTCGCCAGAGGTAGTGCACCTCGCCGTTGATGCGGACGTAAACCTCGTCCAGATGCCAGCGCCAATGGGTGTAGGCTCGCATTTGGTCGACCCGCTTCCGCGGATCTCCGGGGCGAACATCGGGCCGAACCGGTTCCACCACAGCCGCACCGTTTCGTGGCAGATGTCGATGTCGCGTTCGGCCAGCAGGTCCTCCACGTTTCGGAGCGACAGCGGCTATTTCACGTACATCAGCACCACGAGGCGGATCACCTCGGGCGAGTTGTCAAACCAGCGGAATGGGTTGGTCGATTTGGCCATGCCCGGAGCGTGGCTCGGAGCGTCTTACCGGGCGGCTAAAGTTTGGGCCGACAGGACCATCCAAGAACCGCCAGTCCATGGCCGCCATTTCGGCACCGGCCTTCCCTTTTGCCGAACAAGGTTCTATGGCTAATGCGGCTTGTGAGGGAGGCTGTCTTGCGGCTGCAATGTGTGTCTCGAGGGGCGCTGCTCCTTTTCGCTGCCGGCGCCTTGGGCGGCTGCGTCAATATCGACTTCAAGGAGCCGGTCAGCAGCTTCACCAGCACCATGGCCCTCTCCAACGCCGCCCTGCTTGGCTACTACGGCGAGATCAACAATTTTGAGCGCGAGCTCTACCTTCAGCGCGTCGCCGAGGACCCGGCCATGGAGGTGCTCGAGATCGGCGCCGACGGACGGCCCACCGGGCTCTTGGCCCAATTCTCGCCCGAGTCGATCAAGGCCAGAACCGACGCCATCAATCTGCTCTCGAAATACGGCGAACGTCTCGCGGGCTTGGCCGGAGCCGACGCGCCCCAGCGGTTCAACACCGGGGCGCAGACCCTAGGGACCAATTTGGGCAAGCTCGACGAAACCTTCCGGACGCTGGGAGACGAACCCAATACGTCGGATACGACCGCCGGGTCCTACGCCGGTCCGATCGGGATCATCATCGGTGTGATCGGCGAGACGGTGCTCGATCAACAGCGGGATGCCGCCGTGCGGCGCGCCGTTCGGGAAGGGACACCTGCCGTCAACGCCGTCCTGGATCTCCTCGAGCGCGACATGATCACCATGATCGGTCCGCTCCAGTCCACCGGCCAGGACCAGGCGCTCACCGGACTGATGGTTGCCTACAACCGCGACCGGGGTAGTTTGAATTTCGAGCAGCGGCGCGTGGCGCTGGCGCGGATCGATGCGGCGGCGCGCCGCTATGAAACCACCATCGCCCAGCAGCCCGTGACCTTGATCTCCGGCATTCGCGACGCCCATGCGGCCTTGGTGGTCTACGCCGAATCCTCAGGCCGTCCGGAAGACCTGACGACCTTGGTCGCCGCCTTGGAAACCTTCAACAACCGCGTCCGGCCCGTGGCCGACGCGGTCGCAACCCTGCGGGATCTCGATGATGACTAAGATTCTGGGCGATCTGCGCGCCGACAAGGTGGGTGCCGACCAGACCGTCGACACCGGCACCTTGGCCGCCTCGATCTCAACCTGCTTCCGGATGGCCCGCGACGGACGCTATACCGAAAGCCAGCGGGGTGCCTTCTACGCCAACGGCGTCGTCCTGCGCGAGCAGCTGAAGGTGTTGTTGGGTGTGGTGTTCGACGCCGGCACGCCGGAACTCGTCGCGGCCAACGCCACGATCAAGACGGTGAACGCGGCCCTCGCCAAGGCCCTAGCCGACATCAACCAGGCGGCCGCGACCATCGATCAGCTGGGCAAGCTGGTGGCTCAGCTTACCCGACTCGTCGAACTGGCGGGCGTGCTGGGTGTCTAGGGCCGCCGGCCTGCTCGCGGCGGCCGTCGCCGTCTTGGCGAGCGCCGCCCCGGCCTGGGCCTGCCCCAATGAGCCCGCAAGGGCGCCCCAGGCTTCGGCGCCGACCGAGGGCGCTGGGCCGACGCTGGATCCGACCGAGGGCATCGTCGGCGACGTGGAGAACGACGATTTCGCCTATCTGGCGGACGAGCAGACCGATCGTTATTACACCCACGGCACCCACTTCAACATGATCCTCTGCTCTGAGCCGCCGCGCCTCGGCGTCGCGGTCGGGCGATGGCTGCGGGTGCTAGAGCCCGAGCGGGCCGACGTCGAAACTCGCTGGGGCTGGGGCTTCGGCCAGAATATCTACACCTCCGAGCGGATCCTCGACGCTGAGCCGCGCGACCGGCCCTACGCCGGCCTTGCCTACGGTTCGGCCGCCGTCATCACCATCTCGCCGCGCCAGCTGAACACCTTGGAACTCCAGGCCGGACTGGTCGGTCCGTCGGCCCAAGCCTGGTTTTCCCAGGACGAGCGCCACCGGATGATCCCGACCGATCTCGCCCGGGGCTGGAAATATCAGATCAACGACGAGCCCGGCTTCGCCCTGCAGTGGGAACGCCGCTGGATCACCCGGCAGTATGATCTCAAAGTCATCACCGCCGACCGAACCGACTTCATGGGTGCGGAGGTCGGGACCTTCCGTACCGGTTTCAGCGGCGGCATGCTGTTCCGCGCTGGCTGGGGTCTCGACCGGGATTTTGGGCCGCAGCGCTCTTGGCCTGCCCCGGCCTACGCCTCCTTAGTCCAGCCCGAAGGCTTGGCCGAGTTCTACGTCTTTGCCGGCGTCGACCTACGCGTCGTCGTTCGCGACATCACCCTGGACGGCAACACGTTCGAAAATTCCGCGCGGATTGAAAAATACTATTTCGTGCCGGAGGCGCAGGCGGGCGTCGCCCTGCGCGTCGGTCCGGTCCGCGGCCAGTACGCGCACGTATTCCGCTTCCCGGAGTTCGAGGGCCAGAACCAGGAACAGCAGTTCGGCCGCTTCTCCATCACCTTCGTCAAGCCGATCTACTGAGGCTGCCGCGGGCTCTGGGCCTCAACCGCGGAGATGCCGGACGCGCCCTCTGCAAAGATTACGGCAGGGGCGGCGAATGAACTCCTGCGGAGGTACGAATACCGCTTGGCGCTCAGCGACTAAGGCCATGTCGTGGAATGGATCAGCGGCTACAAATCCTGCCGGGCAGACCGGAAGTGATGCTCTGAGCGGGGCAGGGCCTTACTTCGCACCCCAGCGAATTTTCGCCGAAAGTGGTCGTTCCGCAGCGCTACTACGGGTCAGAAGCCGGCGTTGCGAGGGAAAGCAGTTTTCGCGGAATCGCGCTTATGCGCATTTCGCGAACGGGACGGGACAGCTCGAGACAAGCTGTGCAGTTGGAGAGCAGGTGGCGAGCGCGCAGACGTCACCACATATTTTTACTGATCCGCTAATCCATGAGAGATTTTCCGCCCGGTTGCGTGGGTGGGCTGTCAAACCAGCGAAGCGGGTTTATCGGTTTGGTCATGCCAGAAACTTGGCGCGGCCGGCCTTTCCGGGTGGCTAGAGTTTGGGCTGACAGGACCGTCCTCACCCTCCGGGACGACAGCGGGGAATTTCACGCACTTCATGACGACCCTCCAGATCCTCTCCGGCGACCTGTCAAAGTAGCGGAAGGGTCGCCATGCCCGCGGCGCGAGGTGGCCCGGATTACCGGGTGGCTAAGTTTGGGCTGACGTTGCCTGAGGCTCTTTCGACTGGGCGTCGTTAACCTGTATGCACCGCTTTAACCCACCCTTCTTCCTGGGCAGTATCTGATCGAGACTCCGGATCAATTCGATATCGTATCCCTGAATCTCTGGTGGCAGATTGGCGAAATCGACAAGGCAGGGATGGTGTTTTCGACCGTTGTCTTTGACCTCGCCAAATCGCCAGCCGAGAAGTCGGCGGTCGGCATTCCATCGTTCGTGTTCCAGTTCGGCCAAGCGCATCAGTTCCGCCTCGTCGCGGAACAGGGCCTCGCCGGTGGCGAGCGCCGGCAGTTCATCCCACGGCTTGGCCGTGGCCAGCCACGGGCGCAGGTCGAAGCCCGCCTCATGCAATTTGGCGTAGGCGTGGGCGACTGCCCGTCGGTTCGACAGGCGGTACTCCTCGCTGAGCCGGCCCCAGGATACGGCTGCGTTCGAGTTCGGGTTGAGGCGCAGATAGGCTTCGTGCCACTCGCGCTCGGCCCGGTCCGAGGTTTCCGATATGATTCCGGCGGCATGGATGACGTCCGTCATGGACCCGAAGGGGATGATATCCAGTGCCCTCAGGTCCGCGCCGGCGCGGGGCCGCTCCAGCCCCTGATCACCAGAAACCCGGACCAGAATTGGAGCGCCGAATCCGGCCCACGACCGGGCCTGTCGCTTCAGGGCCAAGGCGGCGGTCAGCGACCGGGCCCCTTCGTCGAAGGCGCAATAAACGGCTGTGATCGTGTCCCCATCCGGCCGCGCGCTCTCACTGGGCGTCAGCATCGGGAGATCGAGAGCCGAAAACGCCAGATCGGCCTCCCGCTCCAATTCCGGATAGCGGACCGAGAGCCGCTGTTGCAGGGCTGTAGCATCGACGACTGCCAAGGTCAGCCGGGGCTTGTCCAGCTTCAGGGTGCGTGACGACAGGATGAGTTCGGTCAAAATCGCCTCGACCCAATCCTCATCGCCGATCAGCAGGGCATGGATGCGTTGCTGCCTGCGATCCTCGGCCAGCAGGAACGGCGGATGGCGGCGCACAATCTCGCGTGCGGCTGCCTCGGCTTCGGAAAAGGCTCTCAGGGTCTCGCCCCCAGGCAGGTCATGAAGGTTCTTCGACAGCCCACTGTCACGAAGCCGGGCTAAAATGGACAGGGTTGGATATCGCCTCTGCGCCGACAGGGCCAGATCGACCGCCGCGCCATCGTCCGACAGGGCGACGACCAGCCGCCGCGCCCGCGCCGTGCCCGCCTCATCCAGGCCGTCATGGTCGAAGCCGTGGAAGGGCAGGCGGATTAGCCGATCATTGGTGGCCGGCCGCTGATCGGGATCACGCAACTGAACCACCCCTAGGCGCAGCTCGTCGCCGGCTGCCGCCTCGCTCAGCCGGTCGGCGAAGGGATCACCGCCTGCGACCACCAGGTGCCTGCGCCGCCCGCGCGCATCCCGTCCGATCCGCCAAGCCTCCAAGCTTGACCAGAGCAACAGGATGACGGCGTAGAAGGCTAGGAAGGCTCCGAGCCAACGAGCCGCTTCCAGCAGCGCTCGCGCGGGGGCTCCAACCTCGGCCAGGTCGCGCTGTACATCGCCCAACACGAACGCCTGAAGCGCGCGATACACGGCATCAGCCGTATCGACCACTCCCGCCAGCCGCCACCCCCAGAAACCGAGCCCAACCACGGCTAGGGTGGCCATTGCGCCTAGCCCCAGGGCACCGTTGCGGCGGTTCGGTCTCATGGCCGCGTGCCTTGCCGGGGAAGCGGCGGCACGCCGGGGAACCCGGCACACACGTCACGGGTAGGGTCGTTCCACTCGGAGAACAGCAGGGGGTCGGCGTCGATCTCGGCGCGGGAGAAGGTGCGGCCGGAGGGGCCCAGCATGGTCAGGCAGGCTTCGCGGGCCATGACATGCCAAGCTTGGGTGAGGCGGGTCACGTCCCATAGCCTCACGATTCCAAAATAGTCTCCGCCCGAAATGATGTACTGTCCGTCGGGAGAGAAGGCCAAGGCGTTGATCCGGTCCTCAGGTTCTCTTAGAGGCGCTCCAATCTCGCGACCGGTTTCGGCATCCCACAGCCTCAAGGTGTGATCCTCACCGCCCGAGACAATGCGCCGCCCGTCAGGCGAAAAGGCCACAGCATTAATGGGACCCTCATGCCCCGCCAACGGCGCGCCGATTTGGCGGCGGGTTTCGGCATCCCATAGCCTTATAGTTCCCTCTTCGTCGCCAAAGACAATGCGCCGCTGGTCAGGGGAGAAGGCCACCCTTTCAATCCTAGTACTCAGTCTCGTAAGCGGCGCGCCGACCTGGTGACCGGTTTCCGCGTCCCAAATCCTCACGGTCCCACCATCACCGCCAGAAACGATGCGCACCCCGTCGGGCGAGAAGGCCACGCTCTGGATCCTGCCATCTTGCTGCGCCAACGGGATGCCGAGCTGCTGGCGGGCTTCGATGTCCCATATCCGCACGCTTCCGTCATCGGCGCGGTAAGCAATGCGCCGCCCATCAGACCAGAAGACTAAAGCCATGACTGGACCCTTATGTCCCGTCAGGTGAGTGTGGAGCTGCCGACCGGTTTCGGCATCCCATACCCCCACGGTTCCATCGTTGCCGCCAAAGTCGATACGGCGCCCATCCGGTGAGAAGGCCACCGCACCCACTCCGCTCTCATGTGTCGTCAGCGGTGCGCCGATCGAACGCTCGGTTTCAGCATTCCATACCCTAACAGTTCTATCTCCGCCGCCGGAGACAACCCGCCCGTCGTTTGGCGAGAACGCCACGGCTCGGACGCCGCCTTCATGTCCCGCAAACGGACCGCCAATCGGGCGACCGGTTTCGGCATCCCATAGTCTTACTGTTCCATCCTCACTGCCAGAGACAACGCGACGCCCGTCGGGTGAGAAGGCTACGGACCAAATGTAGCCCGCGTGTCCCGTCAGGCGCTCGCTAATCGCGCGGCCGGTTTGGACATCCCATAGCATTAAGGCTCCATCGTCCCCGCCAGAGACAACGTGACGCCCGTCGGGCGAGAAGGCCACAGCGCTCCCGCCCCCGTGGCCGTTCAGCGTAGGGCCAACCGCGCGGCCAGTTTCGACATCCCATACCCTCACCCGTCCATCCCCGCCGCCCGAGACGATGCGTCGCCCGTCAGACGAGAAGGTCACGGTGACAACCCTGCCCTCATGCCCCGTCAGTGCCGTGCCAATCTCGTGCCCGGATTCGGCATCCCATAGTCTCATGCTTCCATCCCAGCCACCCGAGACGATGCGCCGCCCGTCAGGCGAGACGGCCACGGTCCCAACCCTGCCCTGATGACCCGTCAACGGCGCGCCAAGCGCGCGGCCGGTTTCGATATCCCACAACCTTACGGTTCCATCGTCGCCGCCAGATACAGCGCGCCGCCCGTCAGGGGATACGGCCACGCTCCTTACCGCGCCTTCATGTCCAGCCAGTGGGCGACCAATCGGACGGTTGGTTTCGACACCCCACAGCCTTATGGTTCCATCTTGGCCGCCAGAGACGATGCGCCGCCCATCGCGCGACAAGGCCACGGCATTGATGGAGTCCTCATGTCCCTCGAATACTTGATGTCGACCGACGCGGTCATAGGCGCCAGCGAGGAGCACCTCATACGCAGCCGCATTCCCCGGCGACAATCGACGCCCGGCCAGTGCATAGCGGATGGCCAGCAGAGGCCTCCCTTCAGCTAGCGCTTGCTCACCATTGGTCACGAACAGGCGGTGCAGGGTGTTCCGCGCCTTCTGTTCACTCTGCACCGACTGATACCCGAACCACCCCGCCGCCGCTGCAAGCCCCGCGAACACCGCCATCCCCACCCCCGCCAGAGCTAGCCTGCGCCGTTGCGCCCGCGCCTCGCGGCGGGTCAGGTCGTTGGGCTCCAGCCCCATCAGCCCCGCCAGCAGCTTCAAGGCGGCGTGGTCGCGGCCGTCCTTGCCGGGTCGCAGGTCGGCTTCGAGGATTTCCCGCTTTTTCGACAGGGCAGCCGGGAAGATTTCGTGGTCTTCGCCACTGACGAGCACCGGGAAGATCCGGTCGCCTCTGCCCAGGCGCACGAACTCAAGGATCTCCTTGTTGACGTATTCGCTGCGGGCCGCATCGGGTGAGCACAGCACGATCAGGGCGTCGGAGCGGGCCAGGGCGTTACTGATCTGATCCGACAGGGGATAGCCGGCCGGAAGTTCCTCGCGGTCGCGAAACACCCGTCCGATGCGCCGCCCGAACAAACCTTTGCGCCCGTAGTTCGGCGCGGCCCCGCGCGGAACGGCGTAGGCCTCCAGTCGACGGTGCAGCCACCTTGCTACGGCCTCATCCTTGTGACTGTAGCTTATGAAGGCTGCATATTTGTTCTCCGCCACCGCACGCCCCCGTCCCGGTCAAGCTTTCAGCGCGGAGCATGCCACTAAAGCGCGAGAGCCGCGAGCGCATAGACCCGCCTACCATTCAATCTTCGGCCAAAATGCGCCGGCGAGATTGTGGAAGGGGCACTTGGGGCCAGCTCGACCACGCGGATATCGATGAGCGCGCCTTCAACTATCAGATGATGAACCACACATGTTTGTCAGCCATCGCGCGGCAAATTTCCGACTGCAGATGGAGACGGAACAATCGCATCAGCCCAGGCGATTGCGTCATGTACCGCTTGACGGGTGAATTTAAGCCGCAACTCGGCCGAAATGCCAAAGAGGTCCAGTGGGATGCGGTGCCAGGGCGGAAGTTCCTCGGACGTCGAGCCGAGTGATGATGTGACTAGAAGCGGCAGCGCCACGTTTGGACCCGCGATGACGACACCGCAAACTCGCGCGGCTAAAGCGATCCCGGCCTCGACCCAAACGCTTGATGGCGAGCGGTAGTCCTCCGCGACGATCAGTATAAGGTCGCTGTTGACGATGGAGGCAACATTGGATGCCACCATCGCCCGACCATCGCCGTGCATTGCGCGAGCCAATATTCCCGCCAGCGGTTCACGTTCCCGGGGAAGAACTCTCCACCCCGCCTTTACGAGTTCCTCCCGCGCTATCCGTGCGATGTCCTCAACGGCTGATTCAGGGCTCGCACTACTAATCGAATGGGCGAGGAAGACGGTCCGGCTCACGGTCGCACCGCACTGACCAAGAGGGTGTGGTCCGCTGGAACCGTACGTTGCCGGAGTCGGCGAGTGGCGCATGCGATCGTGAGCCGGCCAAAACCTCGCCAGAACTCCATGGCCGGTACTAGCTGAAGAGACGGGAATCCCCGACTCGCGACGCTGCCCAGATAGTCGGGGTAGCTTCTCGCAGGCACGGTAGTGACCCATTTTGTCTGAACGGACGTGAACCCAGCTTGGATTAACCAACCGATCACGGCCTCCAAGGTCGGCATCACCGCCCGCTCCGCAGCCTGCGCGGTTGGGAAGTACCGCAGAAATCCGTGAGCCCCGATATTTTCTTGGGTGGCAGTTCTAATACAAAGCAGCCCGCCGGGGCGTATCGCGGAATACAGGCGCCGGCAAACGGCCACTGGGTCGCGGCTGTAGTGCAACACCATGGAACACAATCCGCCGTCGACCTCACCGAAGTCGGGCAGGTCGTCGATATCCCCGACGATCGTGTGCACATCAGAGGAAGTGTCGGCCGCTGCTAACATCCGCGATGACTTGTCGATGGCGATGATGCACTCGGACTGCCAAGCCTCGCGCAGTATGGGCCAGAACCGCCCGGTCCCGGCACCCAAGTCTACAACTGTGGCGAGGCGAGTTGGGCCTGCCAAGCGACAGAGCTCTGCCACCCACACAGCTTGGGTCGTGCTGTCAAACGCCCGCGCGCGAGCGAAACGTCGCGCGTAGCCAGTAGCCTGATAATCGGTCATTGCAATTTCGCTGGCCAACGTAGCCCAACAACGTGGCGGTCCAAGATTGCTCTAGAGTGGTCCGGGTCATCCGCGCGGCAGGTGATGCGGGATGTCGCAATCACATTGGCGGTCACAAAGGGTGCGCCGTCGTAGGGTGCTTCGCAGGCATACCCGCTAGCAGGCCAGTCACGCCCGCCGGGGAACCGCTGGTGATCAAAGATTGGAGCGCTGGCGGCCATCGCCGCGACCCGCAAGGTGCCTGAAATGCGAGGGTTCACCTCGAGCAGGTAAGCCTCCCCATCGGGAGTGACCACAAACTCGGCCTCCGCGAAGCCCCAGATGTCCAGCGCTTCAGCGACGGTCCGACCCAGCATGCTCAAGGTCTCCACGACGTAGTCGTACGCAGCAGGCGGCGGGCACAGCCGCAAGCGGCGCCACGGAGGAAGCAGGTCACGCTGGGCCGGTCCCTTATAGACTATTGGAAGTATTGTCGTCTGGCCATGTTCTCGGAAGAGTACGACGGAGAACTCGACACCACCAATGTAACATTCCCAGTAGTCGGAAGCGTCGACATCGCTCGGTTGTGTTGCCCACCGAATGGCTTGGCTCTGAGTCGACCCGCGCCCCTTGACGAGAACTTGGCCCCCCGCGCCCGCCATCGTGCTGGGACCCACACCCCATGTTGGTTGCGGCACCTGTCGCGCGGCCAATCGCTCGCGTGCCCAGACGCGGTCCGTACCAGCATTTACGGCCAACGCAGACTGGACGCTCACGCGCAGTCCAAGGTCCATGAGAGTCTGCGCTACAGCGCGGTCGCGTCGGAGGCTGGCGTGGCTGGAGAATAGCCGGGTGTTGGCCTTATCGGGATGCTGCGTGATGGCTTTGACTACGTCAACCGGGTGACACTTCTCACCAATAAACAGCGACGGGTCGTTGTCACCCGCAAAGGCGTCGTACCAAATCTGTACCGAGCCCGGAGAAATGACTGCGAGTGTGGCTGCATGACTCGTCACTGATGCAGCACCTTGCGCGTGGCCTCTGCGATTTCGTGAGCATAGGAGCAGCTCGCGTCATGGAACAAAGTCGAAGGGAAGCTCACCATGCGATCGTGTGCGGTCGTACTCGCGGGGAGTTCGGCGTCGGACGGCGCCGCCGCAGCGAGTTGTCTCAACCCTTCCCACAGCGGCCCGGACCGGGCGTTGCCGGCCTGTCCGATGGAACGAAGCACACGATTGATCGGTCGGGTCGACGGCGCGCGTGCGGGCACGCCCGCAGCAACAAGACGCGTCACTAGCTTGTCTCGCTCCGCGGGTGGCTCGTTCGGAGGCAAGCTGTACACGATGTCGAAGAAAGTGCCGTTGACGCGGTGGTCAGTCGTCCGAACCGGGACGAGGCCCGTGCCGACGGCCTCGTCGAGCACTGCGACGTTTGCGATCTTCGCGGCGCTTAACTCTGTAAGCCGGCTCATGTGATCTATCGCGAGCAACGCCGCGAGCGGGCTCATGCGGAGGTTGCCACCCAGACCGAACTCAGCGTGTCGTCGCAGTTGCGGGTCAACCAGGTCCGCTCGCGGGCGTGGCTTGAAGTGGCCGATGAGCAGGGCCGCGTCCCAGACATCGTCGTGCGGTGTCAGCAGCAGGCCACCGTGTCCGCCCGACACCATCTTAGTCGACCCGACGCTGTAGATGGCCGCGTCTCCTGATAGTCCGACCGGGTCCCCACCGATAGTCGACGCGTGCGCGTGTGAACAATCCTCAATGAGCTTTAGGTTGTGCTGTCGAGCGAGCTGAGCGATTGAGCCAATCGCCACGGGGTTGCCAAACAGGTGGGTTACAGAAATTGCGCGGGTGCGCTCGGTGAGACACCGACTTATCGTCTCTACGCAAACGCCGGGCTCCGCGACATCTGAGTCGCATAGGACGGGGGTGGCACCCAGCCACAGCAGTGGTGAGACGGTAGCCAAGAAAGTGAAGTTGGGTACGACGACCTCATCGCCGGGCCCAAGGCCTAGCGCACCATATGCGGCATAAAGTGCGCTTGTTCCCGAGTTGAATGAAAGGCAATGCCGACCTCCATGGTGCGCGTTAAACAGCCGTTCGAGGTCAACGACTGCCCCGGAGGTGCCCGCGTAGTCGTAGACTTCGCCCCTCGCGACGGCTTGGGCGACTCGACGCTGGACCGCGGCCGAATAGACGGGCCATGATATCGACATCACTTAGTACCCCTTGTCGTACTCGCAGGCACTGACCAATGGCTCGGACCGAGTGAACCGCCCGGCTTCCTTGAGGAATAGCGCTGCAGCCCGTGCGTCGGACGTATCGGCCTGACTTGACGAGTGAGGACTGACGATGACGTTTGGTCGGCCCCAAAGTTGATGACCCGTTGGCAGCGGCTCTTGGCTGAACGCATCCAAAACTGCGCCGCCGAGGCGGCCAGCATCCAACTCTTCGACGAGCGCCTCCTCATCCAGCAGCTCGCCGCGGGCAACGTTGATGATCCACGCATGCGGTGGAAGCAAGCGAAGCGCACGCCTACCCAGGAGGCCGCGTGTCGCGGAGGTCAGTGGGGCGCTGAGAACAACATACGATATGTCGGACAAGAGGTGGTGCCATCCGTCGTCGGTGCCAACGAGCACATCAGTGGGGCTTTCAGTCACGCGGGTGTGGGCGTCTCGGACGACGCCGGTCACCCGCATTCCGAGCGCTCGGCAACAGACGGCGATAGCGGAGCCGATAGAGCCGAGGCCGAGTACCAGCACGTGCGCCCCGGCAAGCTGCCGTGTGCCGGTCGGTGGTATCCAGGCCCGAAGGTCGCTGTGACGCACAACAACGTCCATGCGCTTGGCTGCCGTAAACAGTGCGGCCACCGTCCATTCGGCCACGGCCGGGGTGTGTACGCCTCGAGCGTGCGAGAGCAAGATGCCGCGCTGTTGCATTCTGGCTAACGGTAGCCGATCAACGCCCGCCGTATCGGTGTGGACCCATGTCACGGTGGGGTGGCGCTCCAGCGCTGTGACGAGCCAGGCGGTGCGGTCAGCTTGGCGGCGCCAAAGCGCCACCGGCCTCTCGTCGGCCCGGTCGGCATCCACCAGCTGTAGCCATCGTGGGAGCGGGTTTATGTTTTGGAGGGTCGCGCTGGAGACCCCGACAACAAGGGGCCGCATCATAAATCCTTGAACTCAAGCAACTGCGGGATGACCAACATGGTGGAATGGCCAAGTGCATCCAGGGCAGTATTGCGAACAGTCATGACGTCAACCCAATTCAGCTCGGTTTCCTCCGCAAGAACACGCCGATTGCACTCGATGACCTGAGCGATCCTCGGCACGAGGTCCCCCAGGCCATTCTCAAGGGTCAACAGCATAGCCGCGGCTTCCTCAAGTGTATTGGCAGCCCGGGGCACCTCACCAGCCACAGCTTGCATCACGGCGGCGAGCACCGTGCTCTCCACCTCTTCGTAGCGAAAGATGTTCGCGCTGCGGCCTGTGATGACATGCAGAGCACGTGCCTCTGTGATCATCGTTTCGGCGACGGAACGGTCGCCACAGGCATGTACGCCAGGAGCGGCATTCGCCAGTGCCCGAGCTACGTTGGGCAAGAACCGGTCGCGGTCCCCTTGGGCCTGTGACCGTCGTAGAGATACGGCCTCCAGCCCCGCGGCGGCGGCGAGGTCGTAGGCGCCCAGGCCGACATAGGCGCAGGTGAGATTGTTGAGTGCCGAGGCCAAACCAATATCGGCACCATGAATTCCCTGTTCAATGGCTTGGCGGCAGATTTCCTCCGCATCCCGGCCATGATCGCGTGCCCTAGTGAGCTCGCCGGCCTCAATGAGGCGGAAAGCAAGGTTATTGCGCGCCGCAGCTACCTCGACCGCCGTTGCGGACGCCCGGGCAAATTCTTTTACCGCCTGCTCTGCGGGTGCGAGCGCTTCTTGCAGCTTGCCTATCTCCCACAGGCGGTTTGAGAAGTTGCTTAAAGCGCCAGCAAACAATCGCTGCACGGCGGGCCCGCCACCGGAGAGGTTGGCAAGGTCGCTGATCGCTTCACGCGCTGTCGCCGCCGCCTGCTCACCCCAACCGGCATCGCTGAACCGGTTGGAACACTGCAGAACCAGGCCCGCCTGATCGACATTACGCGCCCCAGCCGGCGGCAGGTCGTTCAGCACTTTGTCGGCTAAAGTTGCGGCGAACGTAGCCAAGTTTACCGTCTGGCTCGGGACCGCACGTAACAGTTCAACCGTGTCGATGCTCGACCCGGCTGCCTCGACTGCAGCGATCATGCAATCGACGAGAGCCGACGCGTCTTCGACCTCGGCAGCAACGGTCACCGCGGCCAGCAAGGTCGCTTGCCCGCCGCTGTCCACCATCATACGCAGTACCGGACGCACTTTTGCGTGCTTCGCTGCAGAGTGGGTGAGCGTTGTGAGGCCACTGCGCAGGCGCGCAGGCTGATCTCGGAATAGATTACTCGCCTGGGCGAGGCCCACAATGCCTCCATCTTCATCGATGAGTTCTGCGATAAAGTCAGCGGCAAGAGCGGCAGGGCGCAAACCGTCGATGAAACTGGTTGAGCCCGGATACAGACGGTGAAACAGCCTCGCGACCTTGCGGAGTTCCAGCAGCGGCAGCCCGCCATCGGCGCACGCCAGCAGCGCAACTGCCTCGTCCTCTCCGGAAGCTCCAAAGATCGTGAATAGGGCACTGAATCGATCCAAGTCTGGAATGTCCAGCGTCGTCAAACCGTCTGCAACTGCTACCGCGTGGGCGTACTGCCGCTCGCGCGATAGCAGTCGAGCCGTTGCCGTGCGACCTGTGTCGGCGTCACCGACTAACACATCCGCGAGCGCGGCTTGGATGACGTCAAGCGCTGACGAAAACCGGCGGTAATGTAAGAACTGCTCCCCTAGGGACGTGCGGCGAAACGCGGCGGTGAAGACCTTCACCGCCGCCTTGTAGAGTTGCTCTACAGCCAAAGGTTCGTCTACCAAGGGCGCCAAGTCTTGAACCGTGACGTCGTCGAGCAGGCCGCCCGCAGCGCAGCGTGACCGAAGCCGGCGCCACCAGTCCGTCCGGCTGCGCGCTAGCAGCAGCATTCGAGCCTTGCCCAAGAGCCCCATGTCCTCGACAGCGCTAAGCAGGTCAGCGATTTCGTTGCCCCGCGATTCCGCGTAGTCGATGACAAGCAGTACGGGGCCGCTAGGAAGCGCCGCGATGACGTCACGCCCATTTGCACCCACATGGACCCATTGGCTGGTCCAGCCTTGTGCCTGAAGACTGCGACCCAACTCATGTGCGATACGGCTTTTGCCCTGGCCGGCCCCGCCCGTCAGCAGACGCACATCGAAGTCATCATCGTCTGTTGCCCATAATCCAAGCCGAAGAAGCTCCTCATCGCGTCCAATCAACGGTATGGCGTCGAGCTCGGGGCGAAGCAGCGAGCTCGGCGTCGTGCGTCCACGCACTGCAACCCTCGGGCGGCTCGTCAACAGACTCGCGTCTCGCGCACCGACGGTTGGCTTCACAGAGGCCGTACTATGGGCGCGCAGTGTCTGTGCAACGAGTTTCGCGGTGCTTGCAGCGTCCACAAAGGGGACAACTTGAACGGCGCTCAGCCAATATGTCCAGTCCGCGCTGAACCCGATCGGATACTTGGTCTTGGGCAATGAAATAGGGAGAATTTCTCTGCCCTCGTCAATTGCGAGAGCAACTTCCCGACGAACATGTGCCGACGCGCCTGCTGCCTCGGAAAGCAACAACAAAAAGACATCACACCTCGATATCGCTTGAACAATCTCGAGAGCAAAATTCTTTCCGGCACCTATGTCCCGACTGCCAAAGAAAAATGATATCTCGGCCGAGTTAAGCGCATCTGCTATGCTAGTGACAACATCGAGATCTGTTGAAGAGTAACTGATGAACAATTCGGGATGGTGCGCCAATGCGTCAATGTGTTGATGCGGCAGGATGTGTTTAAGCCCCCGCGCCATGCTACAGCACTACTGCAACATTAAAATCTCTGTCGCCGTCTAAAATGTCCCTAGTGCCCCCTTCATTGATGCAAGTGAAAATGCGAACTGTTTTCGCATTCATCCAAGCGGCGTTTTGGTAGAAGTGCTGCTCGAAGGGAAGCCGGAAGGCAGTCTGAAGCAAAAGCATACCGCGCAAGTCTCCGTCCCGCCCTTGCCTATTGTGGTCATACGCCCGCCGGTCCCCTAGCCATCCTGCGTCACCCTGAATCGGGCCGGAAAACTCCACCTTCGAGTGCTCCAGAGAATGAGGGCGGATCAGATCAACCAAGGACTCTCGTTATGGCTGGATGGGAAACTGGGGTCAGGTCAAGCCAACCGAGTCTCCGACTTACCAAAACGACGATCGCATCAACCTGCTACCTTGGCAATGTCGAGTACGTGTGAAGGAGTGCGCGCAAAAGTAGCGTCCTCGCTTTAGGGCCGTTGGGCGCGTGGGATTCGAGTCCCTTCGGGGAATGCCGACGATGCGCATTTGCGGACGGGACGGGAACAGGCGGGGGGCAACGCCGCGCCAAGAACAGACTTTGGCTCGCCGGCGAAGATCAGACGTTCGTCGCCTCCAACCCGAAGGCCCGCTCCTGACCATTGCGGACGTTTGCGACTACCTGCAATCTCGCAATCAGAGACTATGTCCAGCTATTGTGCCCGATGAGGTGAGGCTATGTCGCTAGTTGCCCATGCGTTGGCTCTCGCCTTAACAATGGGACCCAACGATCTCGTGCTCAGCAAACAGGCTTCAGTTAAACTGTTGGATGCAATCGACGTTTTTGCGCTCTGTGAGGACGTCATAGGCAACAGCGAAATCTATGACCGTTTCGCAGGTATTGCTTCCACCTCGAGCCCCGCCCTTCGGCCGGTTCTAGATGCCTACTATGATCGCAGACGCGCCGAGATCATTAAAGACACCCCCGACCGACAAAGGAGAATTCAGGCTGTGGACCGCACAACATGCACGGCCGGAATGGTGTTGGCTGGGGATCAGTTCTTCGAGAGCTTAATGGCGGACGCCACGACACCGTAACTGGATTTCGCAGATCTCCGGCGTCATCCTCGATCCGACGTCCTCGACGCCCTCTCTTGGGATTTGCGCGACACCATGCCTGACGCGCGACCAGATCGAACCGAAGCCCGATATCGAGCTCCATTTCGATATCCGCTTTCCGTGGTGGGCTCAACTGATCGCGGCAACACACTCGGCGAAGGTTTCAGCAGGCGTCCGGTAGAGCAAGGTCTTTCTGGGGCGTTCGTTGAGCTGTCGGGCGATGGCGCTGAGCTGGGCCTGGCTGTGCAGGGACAGGTCGGT
>JAHJOK010000075.1 GCA_018820205.1 Alphaproteobacteria bacterium | reverse complement strand
CCCCAGGCCTTCTCGGGCTCGCTCCAGCTCCGCTGACAAGCTGCCCAGCAGCCCGGCGTGTTCGGGCGGCGCGTTCATCAGAACAGCTCCAGCGCGCCGGTCTCGACCGGCGGCGCGACGGGCGCCGGGCGGGGGGCCACGGTATCGGTGACGGCGCGCTGCAACGCGCGACCGCTGACAGGCCAGTAGTGAAGCCGCCGTCCGCCATCGCCGCGCAGGCTGCCGCCGACCACCGGAATGCCCTCGTCGCGCAGAAAGCGTTCGGCGAAATCGGCGTTGGCGCGGCCGACGTCGCGCAGGCTGTCGAACATGCGTCCACCTCCGAACAGCTTGGCCTGGAGACGATCGCGCCGGCCGCCGGCCTTCAGTACGTCGTTGATCAGAAGTTCCATCGCATAGGCGCCGTAGCGACGGCCCGCGTCGGTTCCCGCCCCCGCGCCTTCGGGCAGCAGGAAATGGTTCATGCCCCCCACGCCCGTGTCGGGATCGCGCAGGCACATGGCGACGCAACTCCCCAGGATGGTGGTCAGCATCACGCCCGGGTCCGCGGTCACATGGTGCTCGCCCTGGCCCACATGAATTCGCTTGTCGGTCGCCAGGGCCTCGGCGGACATCATGTCAGGGGGCCGAAGACGCCTTCCAGCTTCTCTTTCAGCTGGGCGACGGTGAAGGGTTTGACCAGATAGTTGTTGACGCCGAACTGCACCGCGCGCGCGACCAGTTCGCGGTCGGCGCGCCCGGTCAGCATGATAAAGGCGGCCCCCTGCGTCGGGGGATGGGAGCGAACCGCGCGCAGCAGGCCCAGGCCGTCCAGCTTGGGCATGTTGAAGTCCGAGATCACCAGATGAGCCGGCTTGCCGATCATTTCGCGCAGGCCGGCCTCTCCGTCGGGGGCCTCGCGGAACTCGCGGAAACCGAGTTGCTGCATGCTGTTGCGGATCAGGGCGCGCATCGACAGCTGGTCGTCGACGATCAGGGTATGGATGGCGGAAGCTGCGGGCATCGGGAAAACCTCAGGCGGCGCTCTGGGCGTCGCGTGGCGCGGCGCACAGATCGAGAATGGCGGACGAAAGGCGGGGAAGCGGAAGCTGGCGCTCGACGGCGCCGACTTCGAAGGCGACGCGCGGCATGCCGTAGACGACGCTGCTGGACTCGTCCTGACCCAGGGTGCGGGCGCCGGCGTTGCGCATTTCGAGAAGGCCCTGGGCCCCGTCGCGGCCCATGCCGGTCAGGATCACGCCGGTCATCGGACGGCGCAGGCGGGCGACCGAGCGGAACAGCACGTCGACCGAAGGTTTGTGCCCGCTGACGGGGTCGCCCTGAACCAGACGGCAGCGCGGGGTCGCGCCGGAAACCTCGAGATGGGTCAGGCCGCCGGGCGCGATATAGATGTGGCCGGGCGTCATCGGAGCGCCATCGACCGCCTCGCTGACCGAGGCCGCCGACGCCTTGTCCAGGCGGGCGGCGAAACTGGCGGTGAACGTCGCCGGCATGTGCTGGGTCACCACCGTCGCCGGGCAATCGGCGGGAAAGGCCGACAGAATGGTCAGCAAAGCCTCCACCCCGCCGGTCGAGGCGCCGATGGCCAGGATGTGGTCGGGTGCGGCGCGATAATCGGCGCGCGGTCTGGCCGTTTCGACCGGCCCCCTCGCCCGGACCCGCGAGCGGGCGGCGGTCTTCACCTTCAGCGTCAGCTCGGCGAAGGCCTCGACGGCGGTGACCCCGGCGCCGGGCTTGCCGACCGCGTCCACCGCGCCCATCTCGAGCGCCTCCAGAGTGATCTCGGCGCCGGCCTGGGTCAGGGTCGAGACCATGACCACCGGCATGGGCCGCAGCCGCATGATCTTTTCCAGGAACTCCAGCCCGTTCATATTGGGCATCTCGACGTCCAGGGTGATGACGTCGGGGTTCAGTTCCTTGATCAGGGCTCGCGCCTCCAGCGGGTCGGCGGCCGAGCCGATGACCTCGATCTCGGGATCGCGGCGCAGGGCGGCCGTGATCAGGCCGCGCATCGTCGGCGAATCGTCCACCACCAGCACTCTGACCGGCGTGCTCATGCCGCCAGCCTGTAGGTCGTCAGGCCGCTGGTGTTCAGCTGCTGCGTCGCCGGACCGCTGACCCGCTCGGAGTGGCCGATATAGAGGGTGGCGTTGGGGGTCATCAGCGGGGTGAACCGCTTCCACACCCGTTCCTGGGTGGCGTCGTCGAAATAGATCACGACGTTGCGGCAGAAGATGACGTCGAACTTGCCCCGCATCGGCCAGTCGCCGATCAGGTTCAGCTCGCGAAAGGAAATCAGGTCGCGCAGGGCGCTGTTGGCCGACAGCATGTTGGCGCCATGCGACGGCGCCTTGTCGAAGAACCGGTGACGCAGCATCGGCGGGGCGGCGTCCAGCGCCTCCTCGGAATAGACGCCGGTGATCCCGTCGGCGACCATGTTCGGATCGATGTCGGTCGCCAGGATCCGCACATCCAGATCATTGGCCTCGGGCAGGACCGCCAGCACCGTCATGGCCATCGAATAGGGCTCCTGCCCGTTCGAGCAGGCGGCCGACCACAGACGGACGCGTTCGCCGCGGCGGGCGCGCTCGGCCAGGCCCGGCATGACCTGATCGCGCAGGTGCTCGAAGTGATGCGGCTCGCGAAAGAAACGCGTGACGTTGGTGGTCAGGGCGGCCGTCATCGCCTGACGCTCGTCGATGCCGTCCACGCCCTGGACCAGGGCGCAGTAGTCCCGAAAGCTGCGCAGGCCCAGGCTGCGCAACCGCTTCGCGAGGCGCGAATAGACCAGCGCCGCCTTGCCCTCGTTCAGGGCGATGCCGGCGTGGCTGTGCAGAATCTGCGCGATGTCGCGAAAATCCTCGGCCGTGAAGACGAACTCGCCCTCGACCAGGGACTGGCGCCCGGCGGACCTCGTCATGCGGCTTCGGCCTCGGCCGCCTCGGGGATGATCCGGTCCAGTTCGATCAGGCTGATCATCCGGCCATCAATGGCGAAGAGACCCTTGACGAAGGACTTGACCTGTTCGCTGGCGACGTCCGGCGTCGGCTGAACAGCCTCGTCCGTCAGCTGGATGATGTCGGACACCGCATCGACCAGCAGACCGACCATCCGGCCGCCGACATGGGCCACCATGATGACGTGACGCGCGGTCGGTTCCGAGGTGCGCAGACCGAAGCGGGCGCCCAGGTCGATGATCGGCAGAACGGCGCCGCGCAGATTGATGACGCCCTTCATGAACCCCGGCGCCCGCGGCAGCGGCGTGGCGGGCGTCCAGCCGCGAATTTCACGCACGGACATGATGTCCACGCAGAACTCCTGCTCCCCGATACGGAAGGCGATCAGTTCGCGCGAGGCGGCGGTGTTGGAAACATCGGTCATGATCAGCTCGCGAGTTTGAGGTCAGGACGAGGGCCGTCGACGCGCCCCGTCTCGATGCGGACGGCCTTGCGGCGCCAGGAGGCGACGATGGAATCGACGTCCAGGATCAGGGCGACCCGGCCGTCCCCCAGAATGGTCGCGGCGGCGACGCCTTCGACCTGTTGATAGTTGGCTTCCAGGCTCTTGATGACGACCTGACGCTGTCCCTGGATGGCGTCGAACAGCAGGGCGGCGCGGGCGCCGGCCTCGGTCTCGATGACCACGGCGACGCCCGTCTCTGGCGCGACGGAGGTGTCGCGGAAGCCCATGCCCTGGGCGACGTCGATCAGGGGCACGAACTGGTCGCGGAAACGGATCACCGGGTCGTGGCCGCCGACATAGTGGATGTCCTCGGCGCGCGGGGTCAGGCTTTCCACGATGGCCGTCAACGGCGCGACCAGGGTCTGTTCGGCGGCGCTGACCACCATTCCGTCCAGCACGGCCAGGGTCAGCGGCAGGCTGAGGGTGAAGGTCGATCCCTTGCCCGGGACCGAACTGATCGAGATGCGGCCGCCCAGGGCCTGGATCGAGCGACGGACCACGTCCATGCCCACGCCCCGGCCCGAGACATCGGTGATCGTCTCGGCGGTCGAGAAGCCCGGCAGGAAGATCAGGTTGTCGATCTCGTCGTCGGTCAGAACCGCGTCCTCGGCGATCAGACCGCGCGAGGTGGCGATGCCCCTGACCCGCTCGCGGTTGATGCCCTTGCCGTCGTCGGAGATCTCGATGACGATCCGGCCCGAGCGATGCAGGGCCGCCAGGCGAACCGTGCCCTCGGCCGGCTTGCCTGCCGCGACGCGGTCCTCGGGGCTTTCCAGGCCGTGGTCGATGGCGTTGCGCAGCATGTGGGTGATCGGTTCGGCCAGGCGTTCGACCACGGTCTTGTCGACTTCGGTCTCCTCGCCGGCGGTGACCAGACGGACGCGCTTGCCGGTCATTTCGCCGACTTCGCGGATCAGGCGCGGCATGCGCTGGAATACGGATTTCACGGGCTGGGCCCGGATGGCCATGACGCTGTCCTGGATCTCGCGCGTCAGCAGTTCCAGATCCTCGAGCCCGACGGAGATGCCGGACGATCGGGCCAGGCCGCTTTCGATCACACGCTGGGCCAGCATCGCCTGCTGGATGACCAGTTCGCCGACGACGTTGATCAGGCGATCGACCCGGTCGAGATCCACGCGGATCGTGACGGCCGCGGGCGCGGCGGGGGCGGCGGGGGCCGCCGGAGCAGCCGCCGCAGTTGGGGATGCAGGCGCAGGCGCGGGCGTCTCGATGGTCGGCGTGAGCGCAACCGCAGGCGCGGCCGGGGCGGCCGGTTGCGGAGCCGCCGCGACCTCGGACCTGGCCATGGCCATCAGGGCAGCGATGTCAAAATCTCCGGCCGGCGCCGCCTCAGCCATCGGCTCCCCGGCCGTTTCGACGGCCTCGACCATTGAGGTCGCGGGGCGAATGGACAGATCGCAATCGCTTTCGACGAAGTCGAACACGTCGCGGATCGCGGCTTCGCCCGCGTCCGTCTGCAGCTCGATCGTCCACGTAAGGAAGGACTCTTCGGCGACCAGATCATCGATATCCGGCAGGGCCGAGACATCCAGATCGACCGACATCTGGCCCAGTCGCGACAGTTCGCGCAGCAGCAGTCCGGTCTCGTTGGCGTTTGCGTAAAGACGGCTGTGGGGCCGAAACACGATCCGCCAGGCGTCGCCAGCCGGCGCCGCGTCGTCGGCCGGTTCCAGCCCGGCGAAGCTGAAGGCGACAGGCTGGAAGCCGAACTCGTCCGCCTCGGCCTCGATCGACGGAGCCATGACCGGCGCGAAGTCGGGCTCCGCCTCGGCGACGTCTGCCGCCGGCGCGCTGGCCTCTCCGTGGGTCAGGATTTCCAGCTCGGCCACCAGGGCGGCGGAGCGGGCCTCGTCGACGGGCGCCGCCTGACCCCGCGCGGCGGCGATGTGGTCGGCCAGCACGTCGGAGGCGCGCAGAAGGGTCTTCACCGTCACGTCGTCGCACGGCTTGCGGCCCGACCGGATTTCATCGAGCAGCGTCTCGAAGACGTGGGCGAAACGGACCAGGCCGTCCAGGCCGAAGGCCCCTGCCCCGCCCTTGACCGAATGCACGGCGCGGAAGACCGCGTTGACGGTCTCGTCGTCCGCGGCGCCGGACTCGATCGCCAGCAGGCCTGTTTCCAGGTCGCCGAGCAGCTCGTCGCACTCCTGGAAGAAGACGACCTTGATGGCCTCGAACGGATCCACGGCGTCGGTCATGTCAGGCGGCCACGCGTCGCACGGCGTCGACCAGTTTGACCGGGTCGAAGGGCTTGACGATCCAGCCGGTCGCCCCGGCGTCGCGCGCACGCTGCTTCTTGGCCGCGTCGCTTTCGGTGGTCAGGACCAGGACCGGCGTCGAACGATGGTTCGGATCGGCGCGCATGCCTTCGATGAAACCGAAGCCGTCCAGGCGCGGCATGTTGATGTCGGTGATGACGACGTCGGCGCCCTCTGCGCTGAGCGTCTCCAGCCCATCGACGCCGTCCACGGCCTGGATCACGCGATACCCGGCATCGACCAGCGCCATCAGCAGCATGTCGCGCATGGTGCGGGAATCGTCGATGGTGAGAACGGTCTTGGTCACGCGGCTTCTCCCTGATCGGCGGCCAGGGCGGCGGCGCCGAACATGTTCCATTGATTGGCGAAGGCATCGGATACGCCGTCGATACTCAGGCTGTGGCCGTCGCGCGCCCAGGTCTGTTGCGCCGAGATCAGCACCTGCAGACACAGACCGCCCAATCGTTCGACGGCGGACCCGTCGATGGTCACCGGCCGACCCCGGAGCGTCAGCAGTTCCGCCCGCAGGGGTTCGGCGTTCTGGATATCCAGGACCGGCGGCAGGACGAGGTGCGCGGCGGTCATCAGAATTCTTCCCAGCCGTCTTCGGAGGCGACGGGCTCAGGTTTCCGCGCGGCGCCGCCGCGGCCGACGGTCCGCATCGCAGCGACCGGTCGCTGGGCCGGACGGGCCTCGGCGCGAGGCGCCGAGCGAATGGGCTGGACGGCCGCGCCGATCTGGAAGCGCGCGACCGAGCTTGCCAGGCTTTCGGCCTCCTGCGACAGCGAGTGGCTGGCGGCCGTCGATTGCTCGACCATGGCGGCGTTCTGCTGGGTCACCTGATCCATCTGGTTGACGGCGGTGTTGACCTGCTGAAGGCCGGTGGCCTGTTCCTGGGCCGAGGCGGCGATCTCGGACACCAGGCCGTCGATCTCGGCCACCCGGCTGACGATGCGTTGCAGCGCCTCGCCCGTCTGGCCGACCAGGCTGACGCCCGTGTTCACCTGGGTGGTGGAGGCCGAGATCAGCACCTTGATCTCCTTGGCCGCTTCGGCTGAGCGCTGGGCCAGGGCCCGGACCTCGGAGGCGACGACGGCGAAGCCGCGACCGGCGTCGCCAGCCCGCGCCGCCTCGACCCCGGCGTTGAGGGCCAGCAGGTTGGTCTGGAAGGCGATCTCGTCGATCACGCCGATGATCTGGCTGATCTCCTGGGCCGACTTCTCGATCGCACCCATGGCCGAGACGGCGTCGCGAACGACCACGCCCGAGGTCTCGGCGTCGCCCTTGGCGGCCTGGACCGTGTCGGAGGCCTGACGGGCGCCGGAGGCGGTGCGGTTGACCGTGGCCGTGATTTCGTCGAGCGCGGCGGCCGTTTCCTCAAGCGAGGCGGCCTGCTGTTCGGTACGACGCGACAGGTCGTCGGCGGCCTGGCTGATCTCGCCCGAACCCGAGCGGATCGCCGAGACATTGCTGACGACCACGCCCATGGCTTCCTGAAGTTGGGCGACGGCGGCGTTGAAATCGGCCTTCAGGCGTTCGGCCCTCGGCGCGACCTCGGCGGTCATGCGGTGGGTCAGGTCGCCGGCGGCGATGGCGGCCAGACCGTTGGCCAAGGCGCCCAGGGCCACGGCGTCCTCTTCGGCGGTGCGCGCCTTTTCCGCTTCGTTGGCGGCGCGGTCGATGTCGGACTGACTGCGGTTCGCTTCGGCGTCGGCCTCGATGCGGATCTTGTCGATCGCAGCGTCGCGGAAAGCCATGACGGCCACGCCCATCTGGCCGAACTCGTCCTTACGCGTGGCCTCCGGCACCTCGATCGTGTTGTCGCCGGCCATCAGCTTGCGCATGTGGCTCGTCATGCTGAGGACAGGCTTGGCGATTCCGCGAGACAGGACCCAGCTGGCGCCGATGGCGATCAGCATGGCCGCGGCCAGGCCGATCAGCAATCCGATTTCGGCCACGACGGTCGCACGGCGCTGCAGGTTCCGTGCGGTGTCCAGATTGGCCGCATTGATGGCCTTCAGGCTGTCCACTTCAGCCTCCACCGGCGCCATCAGGCGATCCGCCTCGCCGTCGTTTCCGACCATGGCCGCAGCCTGGGGCCGCGTGGCGGCGTTTCGAGCCAGGGCCGAGCCCCTCACAACTATGTTTTCGAACCAGACATCTGCGGCCTGTTCGGCGGCATCGAGATGGGTGTCGGTATCGGCCGGGGCCAACTCGCGCAGCGCCTCCAGCTTTTCCTTGAAGCTGGCCCGGTGGCTGTCCGCGCGCTCGAGATAGTAGGGATCGCCCGAGACCAGATAACCGCGGAAGCTGTTCTCCTGGCGCGCCAGCGAGAATTCGGCGGCCGACGTGTCGCGAACCATCTGATTGCCCACGGTCCGCAAGTCGTCGGACTGCCTCAGCGCCTGAAGGTTCATATAGACGGTGGCGCCCATCGCTCCGATCGCCAGGAGTACGACGGCAAAGGCGAGGATCAGCTTCCTGCCGATCGGGACATTGCTCAAATGCATTTCAGGTTCCTGGTCGAAAGTCGCGGATGGGAGGGGATCAGGTTGAGTGAAGGGATCAGAGAGCCAGCGTCAGGGCGGCGACCAGACGGCCGTCGTACCGATCGCCGAAGCGGTGTTCGTCGGTGTCGTACCAGCGCACATCCAGGGCGAACCGGTCGTCCAGCTTGCGCTTCACGCCGACGTTCCAGGCCCGGTAGTCATTGCCGTTCTCGGCGCTGCGATCGGCGATGGCGGCCGTGGCCTTGGTCTTGGAATCCAGCGAGACGCCGCCCTGAATCTCCACCCACCAGGCCTCCTCGGAAGCGGCGAAGCCGTCGGCGGTGTAGTTGACCCGGAACCGGGTCGACACGGGGCCGAAGCGGCGCGAGGCGTCGACCTCGAACTCGGTGTAGTTGGCGTCGATCCCGGGGCGCGTGCCCGGCAGGTCGCGATTGATCACATGCATATCCAGGCCGTAGCCGGCGACCGTGGTGCGGTAGCCGAGCGTGGTCAGGATTTCCGCGTCCGATCCCTGAGGCAGGTCGGCGGTCGAAGCGAACAGACGGCCGTAGAAGCCGCCGTTCGATAGCGTCACCTCTCCCGAAACGCTGGGCTCCTCGTCGCTCTTGCCCAGGCCCTTGCCGACATACTGGCTGGCGACGCCGAACTGGAAGGATACCGGGTCTGCGGCCAAGGCCTGGCCCGCCCCCAGCCAGAGAGATCCGACGGCGACGGCGCAAATCGCAACGTTTCGCATTGCAGCGTTATTCAAATTCTTGCTCATGATGATGGCCTTCTGGCCTCCGCGTTGTTGATTAAGGTTGACAGGAAGGGCTGATATTCTTCGTGAATCTCGGCCTACGTAGAAATACTTATAGTCTGGCGCCGCAGACATCTGGGCGGACGGCCGGAGGACGGGGCGATGCGCGACGCGCTGCGGGGTTCGCGAAGTCCGAGATGGATCGCACCGCCCGGACGAGCGCATCCGGATCGACCGGCTTGCCGAGCCATCCGTTGGCGCCCGCCGCTTCCATGCGTCGACGCACCTGGCTCCCGGTCTCGCTGGAGACCACCAGAATCGGCGTATCGACGAACCGTCGATCCCGCCTCAGCAAACGGGCAAAGGCCTCACCGTCCAGGCTCGGCATGTTGAAATCGGTCAGGACGACATCTGGAGAGAACGTACGCAGACGTCGCAGACCCTCGCGCACGCCATCCGCCGCCACGACCTGAAAGCCGGCGGCTGTCAGGATCGCGCTGAGAAGGCGCCGCATAGCCTCGGAGTCGTCCACCAACAGGATGCGGGTCACGCCAGTCATCATTCCCCCTCGATCAGGAGAACAGTGATAACCAACAGAGACGAACCAGTTATAACCTTGTCTCTAGGGCAAATTCCTTAGGTATTTACCCTTACTGACCCCAGTGGTAGCAATGAGCGCGTGAGGAAATAAAGAAAACAAGCCGTGCCCAGCGTCGTCCCGGCCCCCGCCACCGCAGACTCGCCATTTTTCATGGCGAACTTCGCCAAGTTGTCGAACTGGGGTTCGCACGGTTGGCGTGGCTACGCGCTCGCGGTCGGCGCTGTCGCAGCGGCCCTGCTGGCCCGCCTCGGCCTCGAGGCGTTCGGAAAGTTCTACTATCTGCCGCTCATTCCGGCGGTCATGCTGCCGGCGCTGCTCGCATCACGACGCGCGACCGCCCTGGCCATCGGTCTGGCGATCGCCGCCAACGTCGTTCTGGTGTCACGCGAGAGCATCGTCGACGCTGTGGTCAACGCCGTTCTTTTCGCTGCTGTGGGGGTCGCCATCGGCGAAATCGGCCGCGCCCGGCGCAGCCTCAAGGCGCGCGCGGTGGAACTGAAGACACAGTTGAACACGAGAGAGGCCACCATGCAGGCCATGTTCTCGTCGGCCGCCGTGGTGACGCTGGACGCCCACTCGAAGATTCTCACCATCAGCGGACCGGCCTGTGTCCTGTTCCGGACGACGGAGCATCAGGCGACCGGGCGCGCCTTCCAGGAGTTCGTCGAGTATTTCCACGTCGGGCTGGCGCGGTCATCGCCGCCCGAAGACCCCCGCACGGACCAGTACTGGCTGGGTCGCCGCAGCGACGGCGACGTCTTTCCACTGGGCATTCTCGTCGCCTCGGTGGCCGGTGAGCCCGCCCATTCCGAAACCATTCTGACCCTGACCGACCTCAGCCTCTGGCATGCTGCGGAACTCCGAAATCAGGAACTGGGCGACCAGCTCAACCGGGTCTGGCGCATGAACTCCCTGGGGCAGATGGCGGCCATCCTGTCCCACGAACTGAACCAGCCGCTGACGGCGGCCGTCAGTTATCTGCAGGCGACCCAGGCCGACCTGGGCCGGGTCGGGGTCATGGGCGACAGCGCCGGGCGAACGGTCGATCTGGCCAAGGGGCAAATCCTGCGCGCCGGAGCGATCATCCGCCGCGCCCGGAATCTGCTCAGTATGGACGTCAGCCCCCTTCGGCCGGAGCGCCTGTCGGCCATGCTCGACGACCTCGGCCCCATCGTCCAGCTTCTCGGGCCGGAGGCCGGGGCGGTAATCAAGATCGATGTGGCGCCGGGAGACGACAAGGTCATGGCCGACCGGATTCAGTTCCAGCAGGCCTTGGTCAACCTGGTTCGAAACGCCGTCGAGGCCGTCGCCGAAAGCCCGCACCGCGAGGTCCGGGTCGTCGGCCGGCCGGCGGGCCCGACCCTCTATGAAATCCGCGTGGAAGACTCTGGCCCCGGGGTCGATCCGGAGCAGGTGTCGCACCTGTTCGCGCCCCTGATGACGACCAAGTCCGATGGGATGGGGCTGGGCCTGTCGGTCACTCGCACGATCGTGGAAAGCCATGGTGGCGACCTGTCCGTCGTACGCAGCGAACTGGGCGGCGCCGCCTTCGTGTTCAATCTTCAGCGCGTCTCGGAGGCGTAATGACCGTGAAGACCCCGTCGGTGTTCGTGATCGAGGATGATTTCGCCGTCCGAGATTCCCTGGTCCTGCTGCTGCGCGCCGAAGGTCTGCGCGCGCGCGGGTTCGCCAGCGGCGTGGAGTTCTTCGACAATCTGCCGAACGAACCGGTGGCCTGCGTCGTCACCGACCTGCGGATGCCCGGCATGGACGGTATCGAGGTCGTTCGTCGCCTGGGCGAGCTGCGCGGCGATGCCTGGCCCATCATCGTCATCACCGCCCACGCCGATGTGCCGTCCGCGGTCGAGTTGATGAAGGCGGGCGTTACCGATTTCATCGAGAAGCCCTTCGAACCCCACCGGCTGGTCGAGACGTTGAAGGGGTGCGTGGGCCGGATGCACCAGATCGGGACGGAGATGGAAAAGCGCGCCGCGATCGACCGCCGCCTGGAGCAGCTGACGGCCCGCGAGCGCCAGGTCTTCGACGCCCTGACCGCCGGCCTGTCGAACAAGGAGATCGCGGTTCAGCTCGATATCAGTCCGCGCACGGTCGAGATCTTTCGCGCCAAGGTCATGACCAAGATGGAGGCGGCCAACCTGTCGACTCTGGTGCGTATGAGCCTGGGTCAGGCCTGATTGACGGCAGTCAACGCAGCCTTGCCCATGACCGCGCGACAAATGTCCATATACCTCTCGCCGTACTGATCCCACCCACCGATGGTGAGCAGTCGCTGCTGAGCCGAGTGGGAAAGCCGCTCTCGCAACGCCGGATCGTCCGCGAGAAGCTGAAGCCGATCGGCGATGAATTGCGGATCGCGGATCGGCCCTAGGAATCCCTGCTGGCCGTCGTCGAACAGATCCTCGCCGCCGGTGTTGCGGGTCGCAATGACGGGGCATCCGCAGGCCAGGGCCTCTGCCTGCACCAGCGCCATGCCTTCCTCCAGGCTGGGCAAAACCATCGCATGCGCGCGGCTCATATGCGTCGGCAATTCGGAGTTGGGCACGATCCCCAGAAACTCGACGCCATCGAGCGGAGCGGTCGAGAGGTAGTCGCGGATTTCGCTCAAAACCGCGCCGATGATCTTCAGAACCTTGTTCGGATGCTCGAACCGCCTGAAGGCCTCCAGCAGATAAGGGATGCCCTTGCGAAAGCGGACGCCCCCGACGAACAGGACGACGAACTGGTCGACGGGCGGTTCCGCGACCTTCTGGAACCGGCCCAGATCCGCGCCGTAGCCGTTGACCTCGATCTTGTCGGCGCTGACGCCTCGTTCGACGAAGCTGCGCTTCACGAAGTTTGAGGGCACGACCAGCCGGTCGCACTGCCGGTATTCGACCTCCTCGCGGTCGATGTAACGCTGGCTTGTGCGGACGGGCGTCAATCCCCAGCGCTCGAACTCCTCGGCCATCATGTCGTCGCCCCAGGCGATGTGCGACGAGCCCCGCTCGCAGATATAGGCGCCCCCGTTCTTCTGGACCTCGGCGCCGATCACCTGTCCCGAACCCGACAGGGCGATGAAGACGTCGCAGGGCGGCATGCGGCGCTGCATGTAGCGATCGTGGACGTCGACCATCAAGTGCTGGAGGGGCCGGTCCAGCGGAGGATACTGCAGGCCGAAGCGGGCCTTGCCCAACAGGAAGGTTCCGATCACCGCGTCCGACTGAATCCGTCCGGCAGGCAGCCCCTCGTCGCGCAGTTTGAACATCGGATAGGTGGTGAATATCCGCTCGAGCACGCCCCTTTTCTCGAACTGGCGCGCCAGGTGGAAGAAGTGAAATCGACCCCAGGTCGAAAGCACGACTTTCATCGGCCGGGCCCGTAGGCCGACGGCGTGACGCCCAGACCTCGCCAACGGGCAATCAAGATCATCACGCCGAACAGCAACAGATCCACCGGCAACTGCCGAATGGTGAAATAGGCAAAGTTACTGAAGACCCCACAGGTCAGCAGGTGAAAATACCTTGTGACGATGAAGACCGCGAATATGTTACCGGCCGTCCGCCCGATCGTCACGCTCAACGCGAGAGAGAACAGGAAGAACACGGCGATGCTCGACAAGAACACAAATGACAGGTTGCCGGCATAGAAGGCCTCAGCTGGCCATCCCATCGTCGGAAAGCCCGCGAAACCGGAGTCGGCAAGCCGCAGTGAGACGACAATCTCGTTGCCCGAATAGGCCTCGACCTTGTTCGGGTTGATGAAGGCCGGCAGCGTGTTGGCCAACTGGCTGGTGATGAATGAGGTGCCTGCGAAGGGACCGGAAACGCTGAGGCGTCTGGCGACGGCATCGACAAACGGGACCAGCAGGAACCGTTCGAAAATGAGCGGCACATGGCGTTGGTACGGCACGTCGTAGCGCCACCCCCCGGCGCGCGCATTGCGGGCCTCCCGCGCCTCAAGTTGCACACGAACAGCCTCATCGCCGGTCGCGAGATTCTGCATGGCGACGAACGTATTGGACACAAGTTGGGTCGCGGAGACCTGGTTCCTGTCGCTCCGGGCAATGAAGGTGATGGCGGGAAACACGACGCTCGACAGGAAAATCGCCGCCACAACGCCCAGCACGGCGTGACTGACACGGAACCGGCCGCCGAACGCGAAGACGGTCACGACGTAGGCCAGCGGGATCGCCATGATGCCGAACTTGCTGTTGCTGGCGAGCGACACGAGCATCAACAGCGCCGCGATGACGACGCCGAAAACCGAGATGTGCCGGCGTCCTTGGGTCAGCAGAAGTTCGCGGGCGCACTCCGCGCTGAAGGCCAGGATGAAATAGCTGGAGAGGAAGATCGACAGGGCTTGGGCTCCGCCGCCCAGTCGGCTCAACACCAGGCCGAGGATCCCGATCACCAGGCTGGCCTGCGACACGGATCGCAGGAAGCTCGGCGTGGCGGCCGGCCATCGAATTTGCGGGACGACCTGCATCAACGGACGCGCGAGCACGGCGCCAAGGCTGCTTCCGCTGATCGCGATGAAGACGATCAGATGAGAGAGCACCGGCGTGTACAGATAGCTGTCCAGCGGTTGCAGCAAGACCGACTTCACCACCAGCGCGTTCAGGCCCCAGTAGCAGCACACGAACAGGAAGAAGACGCCGATGCTTCTGCCGACGCCGTAGACCCAGATCGGCAGGAGCGCGGCGAAGACCGTGCCGACGGCCAGAATACTGACCCAAGGATCGGCCCCCAGGGCGATCAGCTGGAACAGGCCGGTCGCCATCGCCGTCGCGCCCATGACGCCGCAGACCCGCTGGGTCACGGTAAAGGCGCGGCGGGAATACACGGTCGCGGCGCCAGTGTTGAGCGACGATGCCGTCATCTAGGCCCCCGTCGCCAGACGATCGGCGAACGGGGGGGCCTCAACCGCGTCTTCCGCCGCCAGAAAATGCTGCAGGAGAGTGAAATCGTCGGGCCAGTCGATGTCGAACGCGTTCTTTCGGTCCACGTGGTGCAGGATCGGACGATCGCCGATCCTGTCGCGATGTCCGACCATCAGATCGCGATCCATCACGAAGATGGTCGAGTTGACCTCATAGAGCGGGCGCAAGTCCTGGGTCTGGGGCCATTTCGCCAGAGCGCGATCGTGCGACACGCATCCTGTTTCGTCCCACAGGAACGACTGGATCCGGCTGACCCCCATCAGGCTGTCGCCCTCGCCGTCCGCGACGCCTTGCCGATAGTGCTGGACCGCCCGATCCATGCAATTCTCGTCAAAGAACGGCGAGGTGACATGCATCCAGGCGACCGCGCCCGGCGGCATGATGGTCGGGACATAGTCCACGAAGGCGTCAAGCGTGTCGGCCACGGCGAGATGTTCGGGGCGCTCCACGATCGTCAGGGATCGACCCGGACGTTGAAGGCCCTGGGCGATCTCTATGCAGAGCGGATCGTCGGTCGACAGGACGACCCCGGCCAGTTCCTTCGAAGCGAAAATCTGCCGCAGCTTGAGCTCGAGAAGACCGCCGGGATAGCGCGGCAGCGGGCGGGTGTTCTTGTTCAGAACGCGCTGGCTGCCCTTGCGACAGGGGATCATGGCGAAGATCGGCGCTGTCACGAGGCCATCGCTTCCGCCGGCGCCGCAGCGAGGCCCAACAGAGGAAGAACCTGATCCAGCCGGGAAATCTCGGGAAACCCTTCGGCGGAGCGCAGCGTCGTCATGCCCGCCCGATCGGCCGCCCACGGCGACAGATAGACGAAGCGGCATCCGAAATCGGTACTGGCCTGCCAGTCCGCCCGGGCGTCGCCGATAAAGGTGATGGCGTGCGGCGAACCCAGGTCGCGTTCGACCAGCCGAAGGTTCTCCAGCTTCGTCTTCGGCGAGCCCAGTATCCTGCGGAAGAATTTCGCCAGACCGATCGTCTCCAGGACGCCGTTGAGCTCGGTTTCGTCCGAGCCGGAAACGACGAACATCGGAACGCCCCGCGCCTGCAGCGCGTGGAGGGCGGCCATCGCGCCGTCGGTCAGGGGTTGCCGGGCATAGTCGCGCCGACACAGGTCGCCGAACCGGGCCAGCATCGATTCGGCCTCGCCCGGATGCGGCTCTCTGGACGAGAAGTCGGAGAAGAAGGCGTCGATGAGCCGATACCGCGAGAGCCCGAACGCTGTGGCTTGATAGGCGAGGAAGGCCTGGACGTCAGCCGGTTCGTGCTCGGACAGGATCGCCGCGAATGTGCGGGTCTTCATCGCATTGGAATCCAGCAACACCCCGTCACAGTCGAAGACGATGCAGGGCGGGTTCATCTCAGGCCTGTCCCAATAGTCCGTAGACGGACGCGCGCTCCACCGAATAGAGCGTCGGAGTCAGGGCCTTGACCCGTCGCCCGGCCCAACGGGCGGCGGCCTGGTCCAGGGCGGACTGGACGTCACGCGCGTTCTGCTGATCCGCGAGGCTGGCGTCGGCGTAGCCGTCGAAGCCGGCCAGGAAGACCGCCTCCGCATCGAGGCTTTCGGCGGCGGCCAGGGCGAGGTCCATCGGCGGCTCATCGGCGACCGGCCCCAGGTTTCCGCGCCCCTTGTCCTCGAGCCAGTGCGGCACCTCGTACACCTGCGCCTGCTCCGGCACGGAGTCGGGAAGCCTCGGAGGCTTCTGGATGGCGATGAACCGGTCTGGCCGCGAAATCATGTGCTCATGGCCGCCCCTGAGCCGCGCGATCTCCTGGCCCGCCAGACAATAGATCTGGGGCGAGTTGACATCGTCGAAGAGTGAGGCGTGGCGGGTTGTGGAGTGGACGATCACCGCTCCGCTTTCGGCGACAAATCGCTTGAGACCGTCCAGGTGTTCGGCCACGCTTGCACCGCCGCCGATGATCAGCACCGGCCTGGAGGCCAGCGCCCGCTCGGTTGCGATGCCGGACAGATCGGGAAAGGTGCGATCGTCCACGCTATTGCCGCTGCGATGACGCAGGGCGGAGACGATCGACCCCATGCTGTATCGCCGCGTGCCCAGCCAATCCATGACTTCGGCCTGGGGCAGTCCTTCGAAACCGGAGACCATATAGGCGAGGTTGGCGCCCCACTCGAACCGCTTGTGCAATTCGGAGAAGGCGTCGACCGCAGTCGCCATGGCGGCGAAATCAACGTCGTGACCCAGCTTGGATGCGAAATAGGCCGACATCAGTTCGGTCTTCGTGTTGCCCGCGCCCCGACCCATCCCAAGGACCGTCGTATCGATGACGCTGGCGCCGGCGCCCAGGGCGGCCACGCTGTTGGCGAAGGCGAGCGACACATTGTCATGGCCGTGGAAGCCGATCGGCTGAGGCAGAATTTCGCGGGCCAGGGTGACCGCTCGTCCCACATCGGCCGGCGTGCATCCGCCGTAGCTGTCGACCAGGGCGACCAGCGCGGCGTTGGTGTCGGCAAGCGGCGCCAGAACGCTCGCGTCCTCGCAATAGGTGTTCAGGTACATGATATTCAGGGCGACCTGCACGCCCAGAGCGTTGCACGCCTCGACCAGAGCCTTGGCGCCGCCGATCCGGGCCGGCGCGATCGCGAAGCGCACCATCGAGATCGTTCCGGCCACATCCGCGATCAGCCCGGGAATGTCCGCCGGACTGACGTCCTTTTCGTCGAGCATGATGGCCAGAGACTGGTCCGCACGCAGGGCGCTACGGCAGTGCGTCAACAACGTCCTGGGCGTATGAAAGAAGCGACCGGCATAGTCCGGCTTCGGTTTGCTGCGATAACCGATCTCGACGGCGCTGATGCAGGAGGCCGTCCGCATGGCGGCAAGATACCGGTCCAGCAGAGTCTGGTCGAAATCCCAATTCGTATAGTAACCGCCGTCCCGCAACGTACAATCAAGCAAACTCGGCCGAGCGTCGTCCATCTGCCGCCCCTTGAGCGCTGAACATTCAGCGCGATACTTCTGCAGTTAACCGCGTCGGGAATCTATGGCCCGTATAACAATGTTGGTCCAGATGGACGCCCATATCGCAGTGCAACAAGTCGCCCAAGTTGCAGCGGCGACACAGTGACGCTCAGAGCCAGCCGCAGTGCGCGGCGATCTCTCGCGCGAAGCTCGCCTCCGTCGGCACGGAGGGTTTCGAACCCTCGTCAAAGACCCAGTCCTCCCGCGCGTCCAGCATGTCGCCCAACGCCGCCCGCAGGTTCTCGACTCCCCCGTCGAACAGGGACACCCAGGGCGTCCCGTCAAGGATTTCGCTGACCCCGCTTTGCCGGTGCATGACAACGGGGACGTCGCGAACGAGAGCTTCCAGCGCGGGCAGACCGAACCCCTGAACCGCCGGCATGACGAAAATCTCCGCCCGGCCTTACAGCGTCTCGAGTTCCTCGTCGGAAACGAACCCGTGAAAGCGAACAGATCCAGCGACGCCCAGGCTATCGCACAGAGATTCCAGTGACGTCCGTTCGCCGCCGTCGCCGGCGATATCGAGAACCACCGGCCGTCCGCCGTTTCGCGCCTGCAAACCGGCAAAGGCGCGGATCAGCCAATCAATCCGCTTGTTCGGCTCGAGGCGCGATACCGAAAGCAGAGAGCGGGAAGCGGGCGTCTCCGTTTCGCGCGTCTTCGGCGCTCTCGCAGGCGACGGGACGCCGAGGTAGATAATCTTCGGGTCAACCCGATACAGCCGCCGAAGCTCGTCGCCCAGATAGACCGCATTGGTGACCACCCCGTCTGCGCGCCTCAGCCCCCGGCCCGCGATGTTGAAAAACAACGCCTTGCGCGCCTGGCCCGACAGCCGCCTCAACCACGAGGCCGACGGGACCGCCTGAAGGCTCGGCGTGTCGGGGACCCAGACGGAAAAGTCTTCGAGTTTGGCCAGTTCAGCGTGAACGGCTGACTGGAGACCGAACATCAACGTCCGCCCGGAAGCGTCCGACAGCGCCTGCTTCAAGGCAGAGGACTTGGCCCACATGCCCTGGCGGGGATTGAGAACCAGATGATTTAGCGGACGTTCGGCATGGCGGTGCAGGCCGATATGGTCGAAATACGAAATGATTTTCGGCTCAAGCCCCAGGTCTTCGAGTTCCCGACAAAGTCCGAGCAAGACGCGCTCCACCCCGCCGAAGGCCTCTATTTCGGGGTAGACGATGACGACGGTCACGCGTCATCCTGCATCGCAGCAATGCCGGGGAAAGCGGAGGCGACAGGATCCGGTGGGCCGGAGGCCAGATATCCCCGTGGTTCGCAACCCGTTTCGTTTACCAACCGCCGCTCTCCATTCCTGTTGCGCCCGGCCTCACGTCAAAAGCCGCATTGTGACCCGGCGCGTCCGCGGCGGTTCGGCATCGCCGTGAGATAACATTGTTGCACGGCGGAAACATGCGCCATCGCAATGCAGCATCGCGGCGCCGGCCGCCTTGCCAACCCAGGCCGCACCTCTCATGATTGTTCTCGGATCACGCCCCTTGCCGACGACACACGATACGCCCCGCTTTTATTCAGCGCACCGCACCACCGGAAACGCAGTGTACGACATAGAATGAAAAAGCTCGATCTGAAATACAAATTTGAGGATTTTATATACTTCTTATATAATATACAGAAATCTATCAAGTACAGTTTATCAAATAATCCGGCTCGATATACCAATAAGAACATATCGCTGAAAGGCAAGCATTCAGGTAAACGCTGCTTTGTAATTGGAAACGGCCCGTCTATTGGCGCACAACCACTTGAACGTCTGGGCCACGAGCACACGTTTGTGTGCAATTATTTCTACAAGCATCCGAAAATAGCAGCCATAAACCCGAACTACTACTTTATAGTCGATGACAAGATCCGTACGGGCGAGTGGCCGATTTCGATGTTGGACGACATCGAGGATCGTTGCCCCGATGCGAAGATCTTCCTGTCGTCAGGACCAGGTCACCATCCGAAGGTCATGGAGATCGAGGCTCGCCGGGGATTGAACTGGATCACCGGCGGCAAGCTGATCTACCCCGGCTTCCGGTATCCCATCGATCTGACGCGACCGATCGGCGGCGACAATGTGGTCAAGATCGCGCTGCAGGCGGCGATCTATATGGGTTTCACCGAGATCTATATTCTCGGCGTGGACGGCGACGGCCTGTTCCGCGATCTGCTGGGCCAAAGCTCGCATTTCTATCAGGCCGAGGCCGAGAACGCGGCGATGGACCCGCGAAGGATGGAACTCGATCTGTGGTTCTGCACCGAGGGCTTCCGAAGCTGGCGCGCCATCGCCGAACGGTTCGCCGACGGCCCGGTGCGAATTTACAACGCGACACCCGGCGGCCTTCTCAATGTCTTTCCCCGCCGATCACTCGAGGCCGTGCTGGCCCAGACCGAACCGCGCCCTGCGCCATGAAGACAGCGCCTGCGCCCGCACATCGCAAGATCCTGTACGTGGGCGAGTTGCTGGCCGGCTCGACGAGTCTGCAACGGTGCGAAGGACTGGAACGGCTGGGTTGCCAGGTGGAACGGATCGCGACGCGGCGTCCGAACTGGCGCTTCGGCCCCATGAGCAGGATCAGCTACGCTGCCTACCGATCGGGCCTGCCGGCTCCGACGCCGGATCCGATGGCCGTCAACGAACAGATCCGATCGGCGATGGTCCGCGACAAGCCAGACCAGCTCTGGCTGGACAAGGCGCTGTCGGTCCGGCGCGCCACGCTCAGAACCGCGCGTCGCCTCGCCCCCGACCTCAGAATCGTCGGCTATTCGCCCGACGACATGGGACAGCGACACAATCGCTCCCGCGCCTTCGACAGTCATGTCCGGGACTACGACGTCTTCTTCACGACCAAATCCTATGGCGTCGAGGACCTGTCGAGGCTCGGTTGCGTCCGGCCGGTCTTCGTCGCCAACGCCTATGATCCCAAGATTCATCGCCCCCTGGTTCCGAGCGTCGGGGAACGCGAAGCATTCGGCGCGGACATCAGCTTCATCGGCACCTACGAACCCGATCGCCATCGCGCGATCGCGGCCCTGGCGGCGGCCGGGCTGCCCGTGCGCGTCTGGGGGTCCGGCTGGGAACGCGCCCCGCCCCTGGACGGTGTTCGCATCGAAGGACGGGCGCTGTACGGCGACGACTATGCCCGCGTCCTGTGCGCATCACGGATCAATCTGTGCTTTCTCAGGAAGCTCAACCGGGACCTGCAGACGACGCGGAGCGTGGAAATTCCCGCCTGCGGCGCGTTCATGCTGGCGGAACGAACATCCGAACACCTGTCGCTGTTCAAGGAAGGGGCGGAAGCCGCGTTTTTCCAGGATGACGACGAACTGGTCGATCAGTGCCGGTGGTATTTGAACCATGAAGTCGACAGACGCGCCGTCGCGCTGGCGGGTCGGGCGCGCTGCCTGTCGAGCGGCTACAGCAACGATGAACGCCTCGACGAAATGCTCGCCGTCGTCGCGCGACTTCCGGCCGACCGATGACCCCGGCGCCGGGCACGGACAAGTCGACGTTCAGGCGCGTTCTGGACGGGCTGGGCGGCCAGCTGGTGTCCCGTGCGGCGCTGTTCCTCAACACGCTGGGGGTCGTTCCCCTGCTTCTCGGCTCGTGGGGCCTCACGGCCTACGGCGAATGGGTCGCCCTGACCGCCATCGCCACGTTGATCTCGTTCAGCAATTTCGGCCTCGCGAACGCCGCCAGCACCGAGATCGTCAGGGCCTCCGCAGCCTCGGACGGCGAACAGTCGCAACGGGTGTTCGCAACGGCGCTGGCCGCGCTTGGCCTGATCTTCATTCCGGTCATCGTCGCGGTCTATGTCGCCTCGAGCCTGATTCCCATAGGTCCGCTCCTGAAGGTCACCCACATCGATGCGACGGGCATCATCGTCATCACCATGGCCATGGCGTTTCAGGTCTGGATCAACACGGTCAAGGGCCTGTTCTTCGGCGTGACCTTCTCCGCGGGCCGCTACGGCGCACCCAATTTCGTGTCCGGCGCGATGCGGCTGGTCGAGTTGCTGGCGCTGGTGGTGATCGTCGGGCTTTTGGGTCAGCCGCCGGTCGCGGCCGCGCTGACCATCGCGTCGGTGGCCGCTGTCGATCTGATCATTCAGGCGGTGCTGGCCAAGCGGTCCGTGACCTGGCTCAGCCTGCGCCGCATCGCGATCCATCCCCCGACGCTCCGCTTTCTGATCGGTCCGTCCATCGGCATCGCCCTGCTGCATCTCGGCGTCAACTTCATCGGCGTGCAGGGACCGCGGATCGTGCTCAGCGCGATCGCCGGTCCGGCGGCCGTCGGCCTTTTCAGCGTCTACGCCACCGCCAACCGCGTCATCGATCAGGTCAGCGCGCTGTTGATGTCGGTCGTGCAACTCGAGTTCTCGCGATCCAGCGGCGCCGGCGACTCCGCCCAGACGGCGCGATTGATCGCAATCACGGGCCAGGTCGCGATCGCGAGCTTCACGGTTCTGGCGCTGGGCCTTCTGATCGGCGGTCCGATGGCGTTTGAAGTCTGGACGCACGGGGACGTCGTGTTTCACTATCCCCTCGCCATCGTGTTCCTGATTTTCACCCTGATAGCCCAGACCGCCAAGACCCCCCTGACCTATCTGATGGGAGCGAACCAGCTGCTGTGGCCGGTCATGGGAATACTGGCGTCCGGTGTCGTCGGTCTGGGGATCGGCGCCCTGTTCGCGCAGTCGTGGGGGCCGCTAGGCATGGCGATCGGCCAGGTCGCGGCGGAGGGGTTGGCCCTGCTGGTCGTGGTCGGGTTCGTCTCCAGGTCGATCAGGGTGAACCCTGTTGCTCTCGTCATCAGTCAGTACCAGATCGTTTCGGGCTTTCGCCGTCTCGCCGGACCGATGTCGAGCCTGCTCAGGGCGGCCCCTTTCAGGCGGACGTCGTGACCCCCCGACTGCTGCATGTCATCGCTTCGACGGACCCCGCAAGCGGAGGCCCGATCGAGGCGCTGCGCCAACTGGATCATCGCTGGACCCAGGACGGCAGCGCCGTCTCCGAGGTCGTATCGACCGACCCTGCGGACGCCCGCTACCTGACCCGACATCCGTTTCCCGTCCACGCGATGGGCGGGACATCAACGCTGTCACGACTGCCCGGCCTGCAACGGTATGGGTATTCGGAGCGGCTGGTTCCCTGGCTTCGGGCGCACGTCGCCGACTATGACGCGGTGATCGTCCACGGCCTCTGGAACTATGCGAGCCTGGCGGCCTCACGCGTGCTGGTCGGCGCGTCGACGCCCTATTTCGTCTTCACGCACGGCATGCTCGATCCGTGGTTTCGGAAACGGTACCCGCTGAAACATGTGGCCAAACAGCTGTTCTGGACCTTTGGTGAAGGTCGCCTTCTGGCCGGGGCCGACGCCGTCCTGTTCACCTGCGCGGAGGAACAGAAGCTGGCGCGCAAGCCGTTCCTGGGTCACCCTTACAAGGGTCTGGTCGTTGGCCTGGGCATCAGCGCGCCGCCTGACGAAATCGACGAACGACAGGCCCGCGCCCTCGCCGAGGCCGTCCCCGAACTGGGACCTGCGCCCTACATCCTGTTCTTCGGCCGCATTCATCCCAAGAAGGGATGCGATCTGCTCATAGAGGCCTTCGCCCGGACGGCGGCCCAATCGGACGTCCGACTTGTCATGGCCGGACCCGACAGCGAAGGCTGGGCCGAGACCCTGAAACAGAGGGCAGACGCGCTCGGCGTCGCCGACCGGGTCGTGTGGCCCGGCCCCCTTTACGACGACGCGAAATGGGGCGCCCTGCGCGGCGCCCAAGCCATGATCCTGCCCTCCCATCAGGAGAATTTCGGCATTGCGGTCGCTGAAGCGCTCGCCGTCGGCACGCCCGTCCTGATCAGCGACAAGGTCAATATCTGGCGCGAGATCGAGGAGTCCGGCGGAGGTCTGGTCGAAACCGACACCCTGGGGGGGACGGAAGCGCTGCTGTCCCGATGGCTGTCGCTTTCCGACGACGCGCGGAGGACTATGAGGTTCAAGGCGCTGGTGGCGTTCCAGCGGCATTTCGACATCCGGGAAACGGCCGCGAGCCTGGTCCGGGTCATCGAGGCGACATCATGAGCGATCCCTTGCCCGCCGTCTCCAGCCGTCCGCTCGAGGGCGGTCCCAGCTTTTCGCTGCGGCACCGGCTGGCGCGCCTGACGTGGAACATCACCTGGAGCCTGTGCGCGTCCTGGACTCCGCCGGTGATGCGACCCTGGCGCCGATTTCTGCTGCGGCTGTTCGGAGCGAAGATTTCAGCGACGGCCGTCATCTACGGCACGGCGAAGATCTGGCATCCGGCGAACCTGACGGTCGGCGACCACGCCTGCATCGGGGGCGGAGCGACGATCTATTCCATGGCCCCGATCACGCTGGAAGCCTGGGCGCTGGTATCCCAGGGCGCCTATCTGTGTGCGGGCACGCACGACATCGACGATCCGGATTTCCAGCTGGTGACCGCCCCCATCGTGGTGGGCGAGCGGGCCTGGATCGCGGCCGAGGCCTTCGTGGGACCGGGCGTGAGCGTGGGGGCGGGCGCCGTCCTCGGCGCGCGCGCCGTGGCGTTCCGCGATCTGGAGCCTTGGGGCGTCTATGTCGGCAATCCGGCGAAACGGACGCGCACGCGAAAACGCGCCGCCAAGGACAGCCAGGCATGACATCCGTCGCGGTGGTCATTCTGACCTTCAACGAGCAGATTCACCTCGCGCGCGCGCTGGCGTCCGTGCGGCCGTTCGCCACCGAGGTCTTCGTGATCGACTCGGGCTCGACCGACGAAACCGTCGCCATCGCCCGGGCGGCGGGGGCCCAGGTCCTGCCCCATCCGTTCGTCAACTATGCGCAACAGTTCCAGTGGGGTCTGGACAACGCACCGATCAGCGCGGACTGGATCATGCGCCTGGATGCGGACGAGGTCGTCGAGGACGACCTGGCTGCGGAAATCAAGCGACGGCTGGATGGGCTATCGCCAGGCATCACGGGCGTCAGCCTGAAGCGCAAACACGTCTTCATGGGGCGCTGGATCAAACATGGCGGCCGATACCCGCTGACGATGCTGCGCATCTGGCGACGCGGCAAGGGCCGGATCGAGCAGCGATGGATGGACGAACATATCGTGCTGGACGCGGGGTCGAGCGTCACCTTCGACGGGGGGTTCGCGGACATCAACCTGAAGGATCTGACCTACTTCACCGACAAGCATAACAAATACGCCACCCGCGAAGCGATCGATGTGCTGAACACGCGCTACGGTCTTTCGGAAACGAGCGAAGACAACACCGTCAAAGGCTCGTCTCTGGCCGTCGCCGGCAAGCGCTGGCTGAAGGAACAGGTCTATAATCGCGCGTCGATGGGGGCCGGACCGCTGCTGTATTTTCTGTACCGTTACTTCGTTCAGGCAGGGTTCCTCGACGGCCCCGAAGGTCTGATCTATCACGGACTTCAGGGATTCTGGTATCGGTTCCTGGTGGCCGCGAAGGTTGCGGAACTGGACCGGGAACTTTCGCCCCTGACAAGCCGGGCCGAGCGGGTGAACGCGGTCGAGCGGTTGACCGGGCACCGCCTGTAGACGCAGCCAGCTTGTTGCTGGCTGCGGGTTCACGCCGCCGGACGAACCCGTGAATCCCGCCCTTAGAACAGGGCGTTGAACACCACATGCACCGCCAGCGCGCTGACGATGATGAAGCCGAAGCCCGAGACCAGGCAGATCGACGGGTGAATCTTGCGTTCCGACAGGGGCCGCGACGGAGCGCGGGCCGTTGAAACGCGGTGTGCTGAATCCAGCAGAGCCATAGTCGTTTCCTTTCTTCCCTGCGGCGCCCGGATGCGTGCCCGGATCGTCTCGCATACGCAGAATGCGCCGAAAGACCCTGATTGGCGAGGGGTTTTCGCTCACATTATCGACACTGTGTCGAGAACTCGGCCCGGACCGCCATCGCGTGACTTTGGCGGCCGCGCGCGCTACCTCGCCCCGCCCACCGGAAAGACCATGTCCAAGCTCACTCTCGAACAGGAGGCCGCCCGCAGGCGGACCTTCGCCATCATCGCCCACCCCGACGCCGGCAAGACCACGCTGACCGAGCATATCCTGCTGTCCGGGGGCGCCATCCGGGCGGCCGGGGCGGTGCGGGCGCGAGGCGAGAACCGGCGCACCCAGTCCGACTGGATGAAGATCGAGAAGGAACGCGGGATTTCGGTCAGCGCCTCGGTCATGACGTTCGAGCACACGACGTCGGACGGCGTGGCCAAGATGTTCAACCTGCTGGACACCCCGGGGCACGAGGACTTTTCCGAGGACACCTATCGCACCCTGACGGCCGCCGACTGCGCCATCATGGTGCTGGACGCCGCCAAGGGGATCGAGCCGCAGACCCTGAAGCTGTTCGAGGTCTGCCGCCTGCGCGACATCCCTATCATCACCTTCATCAACAAGCTGGACCGCGAGGCCCAGGATCCGATGGCCCTGCTGGACGAGATCGCGTCCCGGCTTCAGCTCGACCCCGCCCCCATCTGGTGGCCGGCCGAGAGCGGCAATCGCCTGCGCGGCATGGTCGAGATGGGGACAGGCCGGTTCCAGCCCTATGCGCGCAAGGTTCCCGGCGCGGTCGAGGACGCCGGCCATCCCCCCGCCCTGCCGCTGGAAGACGCCGGTCAGTATTTCGAGGAGGGCGAGCATCCGGCGCTGATGGACGCCAGGGAATTGGTCGAGGGCGGCTATCCGGCGTTCGATCGGCAGTCCTTCCTGGAGGGTCATATGACCCCGGTGCTGTGGGGATCGGCCCTGCGCCATTTCGGCATCGACGAACTGCTGGCCGCCATCGGCGAATGGGCCCCGCCGCCCAAGACCATGCCGGCCCGGAAAGAGGCCCCGCCCGAGACGCGCAACGCCCCTGCTCCGGTCGAGATCACGGTCGAACCCGGCTCGGCCGAGGTGACCGGGTTCGTGTTCAAGGTTCAGGCGAACATGGACCCCAACCACCGCGACCGTATCGCCATGTTCCGCATGGCATCGGGATCGTTCAAGCGCGGCATGAAGCTGAAGGTCCAGAACACCGGCAAGTCGCTGAGCGTGAATGCGCCGATCATGTTCTTCGCCAGCGACCGCGAACTGGCCGACGACGCCTTCGCCGGAGACGTGATCGGCATTCCCAACCACGGGGTCTTGCGGGTCGGCGACAGCCTGTCGGAAAGCGGCATGATCCGTTTCGCCGGCCTGCCGAATTTCGCGCCCGAGATCCTGCAACGGGTGCGGGTCAAGGATCCGCTGAAGGCCAAACACCTGAAGAAGGCGCTGGACGGCCTGGCCGAGGAAGGCGTGACCCAGTTGTTCCGACCCGAGATCGGGTCCGACTTCATCGTCGGCGCCGTGGGTCAGCTGCAGTTCGAGGTCATGGCCGACCGGCTGGGCGAGGAATATGGGCTGGACGTCATCTTCGAGCACAGCCCCTATGCCGAGGCGCGCTGGATCGACGGAGACAGGGCCGACGTTGAGGATTTCATGTCCAAATACCGCGGCCAGATGGCCACGGACATCGACCAGGCCCCGGTGTTCCTGGCCAAGTCCAGCTGGGAGACCGGCTATGTGATGGAGCGGTTCCCCAAGGTCGCCTTCACCAAGACGAAGGAACGGGGCTAGACCCCCATCGGCGGCGCGGTTCGCGCGTCATCTTCCGTCAGGCGCGATCGAGACTGAACCTCGGCGCTCCGCCTTCGTTTTGTCGCTGGAGTATGGTGGACAGGACGGCATGAACGCACGATCAAAATTCCCCTCGACCGCCCTGATCCTCGCGGGCGGCGCCTTGCTGATGGCCGGCCCCTCCGTGGCGCAGGACCAAGGCAGTGCGACGACGCGCGCGCTGAACGCCGCCCCGGCGCAATCGACGCTGACGACACGACCCAACGCCCAGCCGCCGCTGACCGCCGCCGAGCGCCTCCAGGCGTCGCGGCCGGAAGCAGCACGCCCGCCGTCGTCATCCGCTGATCGCACCCTGGAGGATCTGCTGGGCGACATCGGCGACGAGGCTTCGGCGGACGCCGACGCTCCGACCGGCGTCACCCTGGCCGAGGGCGAGACCGAGCCGGAACCGATCCCGATGACGCTCGGCTATTACGTGCGGGGCGATCTGGACTGCAATGCGGTCTGGCCCGGCGACGGCGACATCGCCTGGGCGACGCCGACGGCCTTCACCATCGACTACGGCGGCTGCGAACCCGGCCAGTTCCTGCAGACCGGCCCCAACAGCTGGCGCGAGGAGCAGCGCTGCGTCACCGAAACGGGCCGAAGCGCCGGCGGCTATAGCGTGACCTACGAGGTTTTGGACGTCGACACGGTGAAACGCACCGCCCGGCTGGCCATCGACGACAGCACCGAAGAAGACCTGTGGACCCACTGCCGGACCCAGGACGTGTCGGAGAACGCACGGTTCGCGTCCGCAGACGAGGCCGGCTGACCCGACCGGCGAAACCGGCCGGGTCGGAAAGACGATCAGGCCTCGACCGTCTCCAGCGTCGGATAGTCCGTGTAACCCTTGGCGCCGCCGCCGTAGAACGTCGCCTTGTCGGGGGCGTTCAGGGGCGCATTCCGTTTCCAGCGTTCGACCAGATCGGGATTGGACAGGACAGGCACGCCCGAGCTGATCAGGTCAGCGCGGCCTTCGGCGATGGCCTTTTCGGCCAGTTCGCGGGTCAGACCGCCGTTCAGCATGACCGGGCCGCCAAAGGCCTCGCGGATCGGTTTGGCCAGTTGCGGGGCGCCGTCCTTGATCGACATGGGGGTGTCGGGCTCCCCCTCGATCAGGTGCAGATAGGCCAGGCCGAACGGCTTCAGCGCCGCCGCAGCATGCAGGAAGATCGCGGCGGGATCGGAATCCTTCGTGCCATTGGCGCCGTTCGACGGCGACAGGCGGATGCCGACCCGGTCCGCGCCCCACACGGCGACGACGGCGGCGACGACCTCCAGCATGAACCGGCTGCGGTTCTCGACCGAGCCGCCATAGCTGTCGGTGCGCTGGTTCGAACCGTCTTTCAGGAATTGGTCGATCAGATAGCCGTTGGCGGCATGGACCTCGACCCCGTCGAAGCCGGCCTTCTTCGCCATCTCGGCCGCGTGGGCATAGTCGGCGACGATGGACCGGATCTCGTCCACGGTCAGGGCGCGCGGCGTCTGGAACGGGGTCATGGAGAAGTCGGGCCTCATCGCCCGGCCTTCGGCAGCGATGGCCGAAGGGGCGACGGCCTGACCGCCATCGGGCTGATAGTCGGGGATCGAAACCCGGCCGACGTGCCACAACTGAGCGACCATCGTTCCGCCCCGGGCATGGACGGCATCCACGATCGGCTTCCAGCCGGCGACCTGTTCGTCGGTGAAGATGCCGGGCGTGTTCGGATAACCCTGACCCTGACGGCTGATCTGGGTGGCCTCGGAGATGATCAGGCCGGTCGAGGCGCGCTGGGCGTAATATTCGACGGCCAGCGGCGTCGGCACTTCGCCCTCGACCGCGCGGCTGCGGGTCAGGGGGGCCATGGCGATGTGGTTCTTCAGACGAAGGGCGCCGAGATCGATGGGGTCGAAGAGGGAGGACATTGAGAACACCTGCTGTTGCGGTCAGGCCGGGAGGTAGGCGCCGGAGCCATCGCGCGCAACAGGGACGCGGACCTTCGGGTCCGCATTTCGGGCCAGTCTGCGGACGTGGAAGCCCGCGCGTCGGGAACCGCATCGCGGCGTCGGGTTTGCTAGACAAGGGAAGGAACGCCTGAGACGGTCCCGAAGCGGGACGGACGGAGATTTTCGACGTGGCCATGTTCGAGTTCGGCAAGGATCTGAGACGGCTGTTCGTGCAGGCGCGCGAGAGCGAGGATCTGGGCTGGGTGGAGCTGATCGGCGTCGACCTGCTGGCGCTGGAGGCCAGGGCCCTGACCACCGACGGCGGGCGCGTCTCGTGCGCACACCCCTCTCAGACCTGGCGGCGGGCCTCGGTGCTGTGGCGCGAACACGCCCGGCGCACCGGCTGGCCGGACAGCATCACCCGCGCCCTGACCACCGCCGACGACGCGCTGAAGGCTGCGAAGACGGAGGATGACCGGGCCTGGGCGGCGCTGGCGCGATCGATGGCCCTGATGACGCGGTTCGACCTGTTCGGCGACCCCGACGCCCTGGTCGAGGCCGGCGAATGCGTGCGAGCGACGACGCCCCGCCGACTGGCGACCCTGGCCTGCAGCGCCGGGGTCTATGCGCGGCTGCGGGCCCGTCAGGCGCGGCTGAGCGAGAAGGCCTCGGACCGGATGGACGCCGCCGCCCTGATGGATGCGGCCCTGCATGCGCTGCAGAAACACAATCCGGTCGAGGCCGACGACCTGAGGCTGGACAACGCGGCCCTGGCGCTGGAGGGCGGCATTCTCCAGCGCGACGCCCGTCTGCTGGATCAGGCGGGGCGCGACCTGACCGCCCTGGTCGAAAGTTCGTCGCCGGACGCCCGGCCCCTGACCCGCGCGCGCGCCCTGGCCCTGTGCGGCGCCGGCCTGTCGGCCCTGGCGGCGATGGCCGGCGACAAGGCGGCGATGCAGGCCGGCCACGCGATGTTCGAGGCCGCCGCCGACCAGTTCACCCCCGACCACAGCCCGATGGACTGGGCCGCCATCCAGGTCGCCCGCGCGGCCGATCTCGAAACGCCCGAGCAACCGCTGGCCGAGGCCGAGGCGCTGATAGCCGGGCACGGCACGGTTCTGGGCGCGCTGGCGGGGGACCTGCTGAACGCGCGCGAGATCGACGCGGCGGCTAGCGGCGGCGACGTCGTGGCCCTGACCCGGATCGAGACCCGCGTCCGCCGTCGCCTGGCCGAACGCGTCGGCGCCCCCACGGCCGTCGAATGGGCGGTCGACCAGATCGCCATGGCCCGCCTGATGATCGCCCGCAGCGACCTTCTGGGCTGCGAACCCGACCAGGCCGCCTTCGTGCTGGCCGAGGCGGCGGAGGCCGCGCGAGAGTTCGGCGTTCCGGTGCTGGCGGACCGGGCGAAGGGGCTGATGATGGGGCTGTCGGTCAGGGCTTAGCCGGGCAGAGCGTCGGCTTTCGGTGGCTGAGCGAAGGGCCGATGACGACCCAAAGCGGACCTTGGTGATCTCCTCTATAGTGGCGGGATGACAGGGTTCGATCAGATTCTTGAGGAGGCTCTATCTGCATGGCCGCCAAGGTTTGCGCTTCGGATAAGGCGGCTTCCAAGACAGGGCCACATGGTGCTCGGCTTGGTGGATTTGAGCGAGGAGGTTACGCAACGTTTCGAGGGCCACCCTTGCAAAGTCTTATTTACGAACATGCACTGGGCCATTGTGACAGCGGCTCACAGGTCGGCGGCCTCTTGGCCGCTACACACATTCACCATGCGTCCCGATGCCCTCAGGCGAGACTGGATAAGGGAGAAGTTTGAGCGCGACCTCCGCTCGATAATCTCGAATGAAGATCGGAACGGCTGGTCCCCCGAAGATGTCGTCCTCATCGAAAGATACTTCGCTGAGACCCAGACGAGATAGGTCCGCTTCCCACCCCTACCCGCAGTCGGGAAGGTCTGCTTTCGGGGTGCGGGTCGAACGTCCGCTTTCCGGCCCGGTGGCCAAGTCTGGTTTCGACCCATTGCGGACTTCGCGTGTCACCCGCTACTGAATGGTCTCTGGAGGAGCAGTAATGCCCGACGAGCAACCCGAGTGGCGTCGGAAACCGCATGGGTGCGGTTTTTGGGGCTTGCTCATCATCGCAGCCATAGTGGCCGTCTACGCAATCTCTCTCCGGCTCTAACGTCTCATAACCACCCATACCGGACGTCAGCAGCGGCCGCTTTGCGACGCCCTACCCGCCCATCGCCACGAAGGCGCCGTTGCGAAACCCCGGCTTGCCGTAGGCCAGCGGCGCGCCGTCCGGCCCCAGCACGCGGCCGCCGGCCGCCTCAAGCACCGCCTGGCCGGCGGCGGTGTCCCATTCCATGGTCGGGCCGGTGCGGGGATAGGCGTCGAAGCGGCCCTCGGCGATCAGGCAGAATTTGATCGAGGAATCCATGCCCTGCCAGTCGGTGCAGCCGTGGCGCGAGCACAGACGGGGCGCTTCCTCGTCGCTGACGCCGTGGCTGAGCAGGGCCACGCGGCCCTCGGAACGGTCACGGACCTGGATGGAGCGCCAGGCCTCGCCGAAGCGGCGCATCTGGGCGCCCCCGCCCGGTCCGGTGCGCCAGGTCGTGGCCGTGGCGGGGGCCGAGACCACGCCCGCGATCGGCCGGCTGCCCTCGATCAGGGCGATGTTGACGGTGAAACTTTCCTTTCCCGCGATGAATCCCTTGGTGCCGTCCAGCGGGTCGATCAGCCAGAACCGGTCGGCGGCCCGGTCGGGTTTGCCATGCGCCTCCGACTGTTCCTCGGCCACGGCCTGAACATCGGGATACAGGGCCGCGAGCCGCGTCAGGATCAGGGTCTCGGCCGCCTGATCGGCCAGGGTGACCGGGCTGTCGTCGGCCTTGGTGAAGACCTCCGCGCCGCTGCGCCAATAGGGCAGAATCAGCATCGACGCCTCTTCGGCAATCTCGGCCAGACCGTCGTGCAGGGCCCCGGAGGCGAGATCGATCGACAGCTTGTCACTCATGCGCGGGGGGATAGCTGATCCGGGGCGGTTTCGCGAAGCAGCAAATCACGCCAGCGTGGCGAGGATTTCTGCAACGCCGGACCCTGCGCATGACCGACGCCGCCTTCGCCCCCGCCCGCGACCCCGCCACGGACTTCGCCACGGACGGCCCGGAACTGGCCAGTCTGATCGCCGCCAAGCTGTGCCACGACTTCATCAGCCCGTCGGGCGCGATCATGTCAGGGCTGGACCTGCTGAACGACCCGACCGCCCAGGACATGCGCGACGACGCCCTGTCGCTGATCACCGACAGCGCGAAAAAGATGGTCGCCCTGGTCCAGTTCTGCCGCGTGGCCTTCGGGGCGGCGACGACCAGCGAGCGGTTCACGGGCGATGAGCTGACGGCCCTGGTCGACGGCGTGGTCGCAGGGGGGCGGGCCACGCTGGAATGGCGCCTGGACGGTAGGGATTTCGCCAAGCCGGCGGCGCGGGCCCTGGTCAACCTGGCCTATCTGACCGTGGCGGCCCTGCCGTCCGGCGGGACGGCGGTGGTGTCCACCCGCCGCGACGGGACAGATGTCGTGATCGAGGGCGTGGCCGAGGGCGCGCGGGCGCGGCTGAAGCCCGAGGCGACGGAGGGACTGGCCGGCCGGCGTCTGAGCGAGGGACTGGCGGGCCAGTGGATCCAGCCCTTCTGGTTGTGGCTGACCGCACGGGACGCGGGCGGAACGCTGGACGTGGACGTCACGGACGGACGGGTCGAGATCACCGCTCGGATGCCGTCTTAATCCAAGATACCAACGGCTCGTTAACCGCCCGGGGCCGATTATAGGCAGCGAAGCGCCGGGGATTGCGGCTGCTGGGAGAAGACCTTGGACGTTCGCACCTGCCTCATCGTCGATGACAGCCGGATCATCCGCAAGGTCGCGCGCCGGATCGTGGAGGGGCTGGGCTTCGAGGTCGACGAGGCCGCCGACGGGGTCGAGGCCCTGTCCTATTGCGCCGGATTGATGCCCGACGTGGTCATTCTGGACTGGAACATGCCGGTGATGGACGGACTGACGTTTCTGCGTCGGCTGCGCGCCCAGCCCGGGGGCGACAAGCCCAAGGTGCTGTTCTGCACCATCGAAACCGCGCCCGACCGCATCGCCGAGGCCCTGTCGGCCGGGGCGGACGACTATGTGATGAAGCCGTTCGACAGCGAAATTCTGCACGCCAAACTGTCTGAAGTCGGAGCGGTCTGAAGCCACGCCATGTCCCGCGCCGTATCCCTGTCATGACCCAGGACGACTTCGATCGTTTGCAGGCCCTGATGGCGTCGCGCGCCGGCTTTCGGCTGGGCCGCGACCGGATTCATCTGGCCGAGCATCGCCTGACCCCCGTCGCCCGCCGCGAGGGCTTCGACGGCGTCGATGACATGCTGGCCAGCCTGTGGGCCAAGCCGGTCGCCAGCCTGGGCTGGGCGGTGATCGAGGCCTTGCTGAACCCGGAAACCTGGTTCCGTCGCGACCGGGCGATTTTCGACACCTTCGCCAACGAGCTTTTGCCCGCCATCGGACGGGCCCGGCCCGAGGGTCTGGTGCGGGTCTGGTCGGCCGGATGCTCGAACGGTCAGGAACCCTATTCCCTGGCCATGGGGGCGCTGGACGCCGGCGCGAACGCCGAGATCGTGGCCACGGACCTGTCGCAACGCGCCGTGGATCGCGGGCGGTCGGGGGTCTACACGGCCTTCGAGATCCAGCGCGGCCTGTCGGCCCGCAAGATGCTGAACTGGTTCGACCCGGCGGACGAGGCCTGGGTGACCAAGCCGGCCCTGCGCGACGCCGTCCGGTTCGCCCGCCACAATCTGCTCGACCCGCCGGCGGACGCCGCCCGGTTCGACGTGATCTTCTGCCGCAACGTGCTGGGCGAGATGGACCCGCAGAAACGCGGCCAGGTCGTCGACGGGCTCGAACGGCGGCTGGTCGATGACGGCGTCCTGGTCCTGGGCGCCGACGAGCGTATCGATGCCGACACCGTCGCCTTCAGGCCGGTGAACGGACGTCGCGGCCTGTTCGTCAAGGCGCCCTCGGCCGTCAGCCGCGCGGCCTGAAGCTTTCAATCGTCATCCTCGGGCTTGACCCGAGGATCGGATTGTCCGCACGCAAGGCGGACGGATGAGACGCGACCCGTGGGCCCTCTTCCCGTACGGGGCCCGGAACGTCCGGTCCTCGGGTCAAGCCCGAGGACGCGGCATTTGATTGGGGGATCATGATGCGTTGGGCTTTGTTTATCGGCTCTCTGGCCGTCGCGTTGCTGATCGGCGTCTGGGCGTTGCAGGTTCCATCGCCGCGCGGGAGCGACGCGCCCGCCGCCCAGTTCTCGGCGGCCCGGGCCATGACCGATGTGCGCGTGATCGGGGTCAGACCCCACCCCGTCGGGTCCGCCGACCACACCCGCGTCAGGGACTATCTGTTCGGCCGGATGGGGGCGCTGGGCCTGAACCCCGCGCTTCAGGCCGGGGCCATGTCGCCCGAGGCTGTCACGCGACTGGCTCGCTGGGGCGGCGATCCGGCGGCGGCGAACAACCAGGCTGTCAACATTGTCGGCGTCCTGCCCGGCGCCGACCCGTCCGCCGCGATGGTGCTGATGATGGCCCACTACGACAGCGCCTGGGACTCGCCCGGAGCGGCAGACGACGGGGCCGGGGTCGCTGCCGTGCTGGAGGCGGCGCGGGCGATCCGGGCGCGCGGCGGTGCGGACCGGACCCTGGTGGTCCTGTTGACGGATTCCGAGGAACTGAACCTGGACGGGGCGCGCATCTTCTTTTCCGAGCATCCGCTGAGGGACCGGATCGGCGCCGTGGTCAATCTGGAGGCGCGGGGCGGCGGCGGCCGGGCCATGATGTTCGAAACCGGACGCGGCAACGCCGAAACGATCGACCTGTTCACCGGCGCGGCCCGGCGAGCGGACGGCGGCGCGACCTCCACCTCCCTGTCGATCTTCGTCTATGAGACCATGCCGAACGGCACCGACTTCACCATCCCGAAGAACCGGGGCGTCGGCGGGGTCAATTTCGCCTTCATCGGCCGACCGTCCCAGTATCATTCGGCGACCGCCACGCCGGAAAACCTGGATCAGGGCGCGCTCCAGCATATCGGATCGCAGGCGCTGGAGACGACCGACGCCTTGCTGCGAGCCGAGACCCTGCCGACGGCGGGCCGGAACGCCGTCTATGGCGACTATCTGGGTCGGATATTCATCGTCCATTCGGCCAGCCTTGGCTGGACGCTGCTGGCGATCACGGCGGCTCTGGGGGCCTTCGCCGCCTGGGGTGCGCGCCACGCCACGCGACTGAGCGTCGCCGACGTGGGGCGCGGCATGCTGTCGGGGGTGTGGTTGCTGGCCACGGGCGTGGTCGTGAGCCACGGCGTTCGGGTGCTGGCCGGACCGCTGGCGGCGCGGGCCGAGTCCGCCGACACCTACTACACGCTTCTGCGCCGTCTGCCGTGGATGGAGGCGGGCGCTTCGCTGGCGGTGCTGGCCGTGGCCCTGGCCGCCCTGGCCGGTCGCGCGGCCTTGGGCCCTCGACTGCTGTCGGGCGTCATCGTCGCAGGCGTGGCGGCGAGCATCGCGCTGGGCGGGTTCGATCCGGTGGTGATGGGCGCAGGGATTCTGGCCATCGCGCTGTCCTTGTGGAGCCAGAGCGCGCCACGCACCGTCTGGGGCGGCTGGCTGGGTCTGATCGCCCTGATCTTCCTGCTGGGCTGCGCGGCGCAGGGCGCGGCGCCCGAGGCGGCGTCCATCCTGGTGTGGCCGGGTCTGGTCGCGGCGCTGGCGGCGGCGATCTGCGCCCTGGTCGGGGCCCGGCTGGAAGGATGGCGGCCGATGGTTCCGGCGGCGATCGCGACGGTGCTGGGCGGCGCCTGGATCGTGACCCTGGCCCATCCCGTCTTCCTGGGCGTCGGCATGGACCTGCCCGGGGTTCTGGCGCTGATGGCCCTGCTGGTCCTGTTGTTCGTCCGGCCGCTGGCGCCGAACGGCAAGGCCACCCTGGCGGCGGGCGCGGCCGTGTGCCTGATCCTGGCCTGCGGACTGTCGATGACGGCCCGGTTCGCCGAGCCCGCCCCTCCCCCCAGCATCGACGGCCCGACCTAGGCGCGTAACCGACGAGGGTCGGGCGACGAAGTCGCCGTCATAGCCGCCCCACGGAGCACGCCCATGCCATCCGCCGTCCAACGCCTGTCGTCCGACGTTCGCCGCCGCCTGATCCTGTTCGCCAGCGTCGGCGTCGTCGCCGGCGCGATCATCGCCGCACACGGCTCGGCGCGCCCGGCCCAAGCCGCCCCAGCCCCCGCTGACGACCTGACCGTGGTCGAGCTGTTCACCAGCCAGGGCTGCAGTTCGTGCCCGCCCGCCAACGCCAATCTGGCGACGCTGTCGCAGCGGCCGGGCGTCCTGACACTGAGCTTCAACGTCACCTACTGGGACGATCTGGGCTGGCCGGACACCTTCGCCAAACCCGCCTTCACCGGGCGCCAGCGCGACTATCAGCAGGGGCTGGGCACCGACAATGTCTGGACGCCCCAGGTCGTGGTCGACGGACGCAGCCACGTCGTCGGTCAGCGCCTGTCGCAGATCGAGGACCTGATCGCGCGTCATCGTCCGGCCTCGACCCTGCAGATCGAGTTTCGCGACAACGGCGTCGGCCTGGCGGGCGGGTCGGCGCCGGCCCGGCCCGCCGACGTCTGGCTGGTGCGCTACGAGCCTCGACCGATCGCCGTCCCCGTCGAACGCGGCGAGAACGGCGGCCGCACCCTGCCCCACGCCTCGGTCGTCCGCGATCTGGTCAGGCTGGGCGCATGGTCGGGCGGCGAGGCGCGCGGATTCGCTCTGCCCGCGCCCAGCCGTCCCGGCCTGCTAACCGCCGTCCTGGTCCAGGCGCCGGACGGCGGGCCCATTCTGAAGGCCGCGAAAGACCCGGCCTGACAGGGTCTGACGACGCGCGACAGGGCGTTGGCCCGGCGGCGATGCACGCTACAGTGCCCGGCTGGGGGACTGGACAATGCCGACATCGAACGCCGCCGCCGCGCTGCGCGCCCTGACGTTCGTCGTCGTCGCGGCCGCCCTGTTCACGACCGGCTGCTCGGACTGGACGGAGGTGGGAACACCGACGGCAACGGGCGACGTCGGCGATTTCGTGGTCCGCCCGGCCGAACTGACCAGCGACGACTATGTGGAACTGGCCGGGCAACTCTCCGAAGAACGCTGGCTGGAGGATGTCGCCGAGGTCCTGAACGACAGTCTGATCCTGCCGACCGACATCGGTCTGCGCTTCGCCGAATGCGGCGAGAACAACGCCTATTACATTCCCGAGGATCGCGAGATCCAGATCTGCATCGAGATGTTCGAGGGCGAACGCGACATCTTCGCCGCCTATTTCGACACCGAGGACGAGATCGAGGACGCTGTCAGCGGATCCTTCCTGTTCACCGTCTTCCACGAGGTCGGCCACGCCCTGATCGACGTCCTGGAGATCCCCTTCACCGGTCGCGAGGAGGACGCGGCCGACAGTCTGGCCGCCTGGTGGCTGATCGACGACGACGAGGGCGAGGAATCGGCCATCGCCGGGGCGTTGAGCTTCTACACCGATCCCGACGAAGCCGGAGACCTGGAAGAAAGCGATTTCGCCGACGAACATTCGCTGAGCCAGCAGCGCTACTACACCCTGACCTGCCTCGTTTACGGCTCCGACACCGATCAGTACGCCAGCCTGCTGGAAGACGAATGGCTGACGCCCGAGCGCGCTGAGCAATGCCCGGCCGAGTTCGAGCGGTTGACGAACACCTGGTACACGCTGCTGGACGCGCATCTGAAGGAATAGGCGTCAGAAACGGACGCATCTCCCGCTGCCGTCCGGACGTTCCGAAAAGAACATATTGGCAACCGGAACAAACCGTGCACATAGTCCGGCTCACAGGGAGCGGGTCACGGTCATCGGACCGAAGGCGGGCCTCTCCCCCAAAGTCCTCCGGGGCAAGGCTTATTCGGGAATCATGGCAAGGGAGAGTGGCAAGGTGGCATCGCAGGCAGCATTGAAATTGGTAGGCAAGGACGACGGCGACAAGCAGCGCGCGCTGGAGGCGGCGATCGCACAGATCGACCGGGCCTTTGGCAAGGGCTCGGTCATGAAACTGGGCAAGGGGGGCGTGGCCGACGTCATCCCCTCTGTGTCCACCGGATCGCTGGGCCTGGACATGGCGCTGGGCATCGGCGGCCTGCCGCGCGGGCGGGTGATCGAGGTGTTCGGCCCTGAATCCTCGGGCAAGACGACCCTGGCCCTGCATACGGTGGCCGAAATCCAGAAGTCGGGCGGCACCGCAGCCTTCGTCGACGCCGAACACGCGCTGGACCCCGGCTATGCCCAGAAGCTGGGCGTCAATCTGGACGACCTGCTGGTGTCGCAGCCCGACACGGGTGAACAAGCGCTGGAGATCGTCGACACCCTGGTGCGTTCCGGGGCCGTGGACATCGTGGTGATCGATTCGGTCGCCGCCCTGACCCCACGCGCAGAGATCGAGGGCGAGATGGGCGACAGCCTGCCCGGTCTTCAGGCCCGGTTGATGAGCCAGGCGCTGCGCAAGCTGACCGGCTCCATCTCCAAATCCAACTGCATCGTGCTGTTCATCAATCAGATCCGGCACAAGATCGGCGTGATGTATGGCTCGCCCGAGACGACCACGGGCGGCAATGCCTTGAAATTCTATGCCTCGGTCCGTCTGGACATCCGCCGCACCGGCGCCATCAAGGACCGCGACGAGGTCGTGGGCAACACGACCCGCGTCAAGGTGGTCAAGAACAAGGTCGCCCCGCCGTTCCGCGAGGTCATCTTCGACATCATGTACGGCGAGGGTATCTCCAAACTGGGCGAGATCATCGACCTGGGGGTCAAGGCCGGCATCATCGAGAAGTCCGGCTCCTGGTTCAGCTATGACTCGACCCGCATCGGCCAGGGCCGCGAGAACGTGCGCAACTTCCTGAAGGCCAATCCCGACATGGCCGACGCCATCGAAAAGGCCGTGCGCGCCTCGACCAACAAGATCGCCGACGAACTTCTGGGCACGCCCGAGCCTGATGAGGGGCAGGATCTGGAAGGTTGACCTGACGATTCCAGACGATCCGCACTAAAAACACGCTGAATCGCCTCTGCGCTTCAGACGTGAAACCGACACTCCGCCCGGCTGGTCCCTGCGACCCGCCGCCGACCCCCGCGGGGATCGGGCCGGGCGGAGCGGGACCGCCCGGGGCAACCCGGGCGGTCTTCTTACCTTGCGAACGGGCATGCAGGCCGCCCACCGCCGACCGCTGGCTGATGCATTGGGCGCTAAACCCCTATATGAGGCCCCTTCTCCATCCCGCCTCCCGCCTGAAGCCGATATCGACATGTCCAGCCTGAAACAGATCCGTTCGACCTTCCTCGACAGCTTCGCGGCCGATGGCCACGAAAAGGTCCAGTCCGCGCCACTGGTGCCGCAGAACGATCCGACGCTGTTGTTCGTCAACGCGGGCATGGTGCCGTTCAAGAACGTCTTCACGGGTCAGGAAAAACGCCCCTATTCGCGCGCCACCAGCGCCCAGAAATGCGTGCGCGCAGGGGGCAAACACAACGACCTGGACAACGTCGGCTATACGGCCCGCCACCACACCTTCTTCGAGATGATGGGGAATTTCTCGTTCGGCGATTACTTCAAGGAACATGCGATCGAGTCCGCCTGGAACCTGATCACCAAGGAATTCGGCATCCCCAAGGATCGCCTGATGGCCACCGTCTATGTCGACGACGACGAGGCGATGGACCTGTGGAAAAAGATCGCCGGCCTGCCTGAAAGCCGCATCACCCGCATCGCCGGGTCCGACAATTTCTGGTCGATGGGCGACACCGGCCCGTGCGGTCCCTGCACCGAGATCTTCTATGATCACGGTGACCACATCTGGGGCGGCCCGCCCGGAACGCCCGAGGAAGACGGCGACCGCTGGGTCGAGATCTGGAACCTGGTCTTCATGCAGTTCGACCAGCAGGCCGACGGTTCGCGCGAGCTGTTGCCCAAGCCGTCGATCGACACCGGCATGGGTCTGGAACGCGTCGCGGCCGTCCTGCAAGGCGTGCATTCCAACTATGAGACCGACCTGTTCAAGACCCTGATCGCGGCGTCCGAACAGGCGACCGGCATCGCGGCCGAGGGCGACCGCGCCCCGTCGCACCGGGTCATCGCCGACCATCTGCGGTCGTCATCATTCCTGATCGCGGACGGTGTGACGCCGTCCAACGAAGGCCGCGGCTATGTGCTGCGCCGGATCATGCGCCGGGCCATGCGCCACGCCCACCTGCTGGGCGCCGCCGATCCGCTGATGCACAAACTGGTGCCGACGCTGGTGGCCGAGATGGGCGAGGCCTATCCCGAACTCAAGCGCGCCCAGGCCTCCATCGAGGACACGCTGAAACAGGAGGAAATCCGTTTCCGCACCACCCTGGGACGCGGCATGGGCCTGCTGGAAGACGCCGCGCGCGATCTGACCGAGGGCGGCGTGCTGTCGGGCCAGACGGCCTTCACCCTGTACGACACCTATGGCTTCCCGCTGGACCTGACCCAGGACGAGGCCCGGCGTCGCGGCTTCACCGTCGACACCGACGCCTTCGACGCGGCGATGCAGGAACAGAAGACCCGCAGCCGCGAACACTGGACCGGCTCGGGCCAGACCGCCTCGGCCGGGGAATGGCTGGCGCTGCGCGACCGCCTCGGCCCCACCGTCTTCACCGGCTATGACGCCGTCGAGGGGTCGGGCGAGGTCCTGGCCATCGTCGCCGAGGGCCAGTCGGTCGACGACCTGAACCCCGGCGAAACCGCCGAGGTGCTGTTCGACCAGACGCCCTTCTATGGCGAGGGCGGCGGTCAGGCCGGGGATCGCGGCGAGGTCGAATGGACCGACGCCAGCGGCCAGCAGGGCGCCGGTACGGTCCTGGACGTGCAAAAACACGCCGGCGACCTGTATGCGCACAAGATCGAGGTCACGTCGGGCGCCCTGTCGATCGGCACGCGCGTGCAACTGCGCGCCGGGGCCGACGCTCGCGTGACGACCCGCGCCAACCACTCGGCGGCCCACCTGGTCCACGCCGCGCTGAAGAATGTGCTGGGCCCGCACGTCGCGCAAAAGGGCCAGCTGGTCGATGCCGAACGGATGCGTTTCGACTTCAGCCACAACGCCCCCGTCACCGAGGACGAACTGAACCGGATCGAGGCCGAGGTGAACGCGGTCATCCGCCAGAACCTGCCCGCGACCACCGAGCTGATGGCCCCCGACGCCGCCATCGAGGCGGGCGCCGTGGCCCTGTTCGGCGAGAAATACGGCGACGAGGTCCGCGTGCTGACGCTGGGCCGTTCGCTGGTCGACGACAAACCCTATTCGGTCGAACTGTGCGGCGGCACCCATGTGGCCCGCACCGGCGACATCGCCCTGTTCAAGATCACGGGCGAGACCGGCATCGCCGCCGGCATCCGCCGGGTCGAGGCCCTGACCGGAGAGGCGGCGCGTCAATATCTGCTGGCCCAGGCGGGCGTGGCGAAATCGCTGGCGCAGAGCTTCAAGGTCCAGCCGCTGGACGTCCCGGCGCGGGTCGAGGCCCTGACCGTCGAACGCAAGGCGCTGGAAAAACAGGTCGCGGAGCTGAAGAAGCAACTGGCGCTGGGTGGCGGCGGCGCGGCCCAGACGGCGCCCGAGGAAATCAACGGCATCAAGCTGATCGCCCGCGTTCTGGACGGCGTGGACGGCAAGGGTCTGCGCGGCGTGGCCGAGGATTTCAGGAAGCAAGTAGGTTCGGGCGTGGTCGCCCTGATCGGCGTCGTCGAGGGCAAGGCGGCGGTCACCGTGGCCGCGACGTCCGACGTCACCGATCGAGTCAACGCGGCCGATCTGGCCCGTGCGGCGGTCATCGCCATGGGCGGACAGGGCGCCGGCGGCAAGGCTGACTTCGCCCAGGGCGGCGCGCCTGATGGGTCGAAAGCCGAGGAAGGCCTCGCGGCCGTGCGGACGGCGCTGGCGCAGTAGTCACAGCCCCTCTCCCCTTGCGGGAGAGGGCGCTCGCGCGCGAGAGCGAAGCGATCGTCCTTGCGCGATCGGGCGAGGGGTCACACCGGCCTCACCGACTGGCACCCGGACGGTCCACCCCGCCCGGCGGTTTGACCCCTCATCGGGCAGCTTTCTGCTGCCACCTTCTCCCGCAAGGGGAGAAGGGGAGCTTGCCCCATTGACCTCCCGCCCCTCTTCCTCCCCCATGCCGCCCTTGTTTCGGGGGTCGCTTATGAATCGCTTCGTCGTCGCCGCAGTCGCCGGTCTGCTTCTCTCCGCAACGGCCATCCCCGCCGCCGCCCAGACCCCGCCGACCCCTCCGGCCGCGACTGCCGAGAGCCCGGCACTGGCCTCGATCATCGCCGACTATGACGCCTGGCAGCTGAGCCTGAATCCCGTCCAGGCGGCGCGTGAGGGGGATCAGTCGGCCAAGGCGCGACTGTCGGACCGGTCGCGCGCGGCCGAGCTGGCGCGGGTCGAACCACTGACGATCTTCAAGAGGCGGCTGGCGGCCATCGACGGCGACAGCCTGTCGTCCAATGACGCCCTGAACCGCGACTTCCTGACCATCATCATCGACCGGTCGATCGAGTCGATCGGGCTGGACGGCGGGCGGCTGTCGTTCAACTCAGAAGGCGGCGTGGGCCAGAGCGCGGGCTATCTGGCGTCCGGCACGCGGATCACCAGCGGGGCCGACGCCGAGGCCTGGCTGGCGCGACTGGAAGGGTTGTCGGCCTGGTATGACGCGGGTCTGGCCGATGCGCGGCGGGGTCTGGACACCGGCTTCGTGCAGCCCAAATCGGTGATCGAAAGCGCCCTCGCCATTGCGCGCAACGAGGCGGCCTTCACGCCCGAGACGGACCCCCTGCTGCGGCCTCTGGCCGCCCTGCCCGCCAGCATCCCGGCGGCGGATCAGGCCGCGCTTCGCGCCCGCGCCGCCGCCATCGTGGCCGCCCAGATCGCACCGCGTCGCCAGGCCTGGGTCGCTTTCCTTCAGGACGAATACGGGCCCACAGCCCCCGCCGAGGTGGGCATCGGCTCGCGGCCCGGAGGGCGCGAATTCTATGCCTTCGAGGCGCGGCGCTATACCACCACCGACCTGACGCCGGACCAGATCCATCAGATCGGCGTGGACGAGGTCGCCCGCATCCGGGCCCGGATGGATGTCGAGATGCGGGCCTCGGGCTGGACCGGGGATTTCGCCGGTTTCCTGAACCATCTGCGCACCGACCCGCAGTTTTATGCGACCTCGCGCGAGGACATGGTGGAGAAGGCGTCGGAGATGGCCAAACGGGCCGACGGCGGCCTGCCCGCTCTGTTCCGGACCCTGCCGCGCCTGACCTACAACGTCCGGCCGGTGCCGCTGGAGATCGAGGACAACTATACGACCGGGCGCTACAACGGCGGTTCGCTGGCCGAGGGCGTTCCGGGCGGATACATCGTCAACACCGGGCGGCTGGATCAGCGCCCCCTGTACGAACTGCCCGCCCTGACGCTGCACGAAGCAGTACCCGGCCACCACATCCAGATCGCCCTGGCGCAGGAGGCGGCCGAAGGCCCTGCGTTCCGACGCAGCGCGGGCGTCACCGCCTTCACCGAGGGATGGGGCCTGTATTCCGAATACCTGGGCGAGGAGATGGGCTTCTATCGCACGCCCGAGGAACGGTTCGGGCGGCTGTCGTACGAGATGTGGCGGGCGTGTCGTCTGGTGGCCGACACGGGGATGCACTGGATGGGCTGGACCCTCGAACAGGCGCGCGCCTGTTTCACCGACAACTCGGCCCTGTCGCCGCACAATATCGAGACGGAGCTGCAACGCTATATCGGCTGGCCGGGTCAGGCCCTGGCCTACAAGATCGGCGAGATCCGCCTGCGCGCCATCCGTACGCGGGCGGAGCAGACGCTGGGCGAGCGGTTCAACGTGCGCGACTTCCACGACGCCCTGCTGGTCGATGGGCCGCTGCCGCTGGACCTGCTGGACCGACGCATGGATGCGTGGATCGAGGGGCAGGCCGGAAGGTAGATGTCTCCTCCCCGTCGCTGCGTGACAGGGAGGAGACGGTCAGGTCTTTTCGGGCAAATCCACGCCTGACAGTTTCCAGCCGAACAGGCCGTGGCGCGTGAGAAGCAATTTCAGCGTCTCATCCGGAGTATCCGGGTCCGTCAGGCCCAGGACGAAGGTGTTCAGGTCACGATAGGCATAGGACTGGCGGATGTCCTTGTCGGCCGTCTCGGGCTCGGGCGAGCGGGCCTCATCGACGTCCATCGGGTCGGGCGTTTCGGCGTTGCGGACCATCGACGCGATCGTAGGCGCGTTGACCAGGGCGTCCACGGCCCCGCCGACCAGCATAGGACCCAGCATCATGCCCAGACCGCCCAAGGCGCTGTTGCGGAGATCTGGATCGGCCTGGGCTTCGGCCATCAGCCGGGCGGTCAGTTCGTCCTTCAGACTGTCGCGAAAGGCGGGGAAGTCGACCAGCCGTTCCAGCGCCGCCTCGTCGCCGGCTTTTGCCGCCGATACCAGATTGTTCACCGCCAGGAGGGGACTGCCGAAATAGACGGCCAGAAACGCGCCGATCGCCAGGGTCGCGAGCCCCTTGACCAGACCTTTCATCGTTTTGCCTCCGACGGGGCGGCGGCCGGGGGCGCAGAGGCAGGCGCGGCCACGGGCGTGGCTCCCTCCGGCAGGCCTATATGGACCAGCTTCCACTCGAACGCGCCCCTGCGCTCGAAGGTGAAGACGGTGTCGGAGCCGCCCTCGTCGGTCACCGCCATGCGGGCGCGGTTCACGCTCCAGTAAACGGGTTTGGGCCAGGGGGCCGAGGCCTCGTCCGTGCCGGGCCGGGCCACCCGGACGGCGGCGTATCGACCTTCGGCGCGGGTCAGGCCGTCGATAGCGTCGGGCGTCAGGTAGGCGTCGGGGTTCGGCCCTTGCGGCGCCGCGGCATCCTCGAACTGGCGCCGGACCGCGCCGATCGGATCGTTCAGGAACGACGGCGGCGGGGCCATGGCCTCGGGCCGGTTCGACAGCTGGGGACGCAACGAGGCGCGCACGGCGTCGAAATCGATCAGCCTCTGCAACCCCACGATGTCGTCGGATTGAGCCGCCGACCGGACGCCGAAGAACGCCACCGCGGGCGCGGCGAAAAAGGCGATCACCGCCAGGGCGATGGCGGCCAGCACAAGCCGGCCCAGAATGGTCTTCATTCGGTGGTCTCCCCTCCTCCGACGACGCATCAATGCACGGCGCGGCCCCCGGCTCAAACGAAACCCCGCCGGAGAAGCTCCGGCGGGGTCGAAAGATTCGGAACGTGTTGGCCCAGTTTGGCTCAGGCGGCGTTTGGAAGAGCCGTCTTCAGGTTCTCGGCCACCTTGTCGAGGAAGCCCTCGGTCGTCAGCCACGACTGCTGATCGCCGACCAGCAGCGCCAGATCCTTGGTCATGAAGCCGGCTTCGACGGTGTCGACGACGACCTTTTCCAGGGTCTCGGCGAAGGTCATCAGCTCGGCGTTGTCGTCCAGCTTGGCGCGGTGCTTGAACCCGGCCGTCCAGGCGAAGATCGAGGCGATCGAGTTGGTCGAGGTGGCCTCGCCCTTTTGATGCTGGCGATAGTGGCGGGTCACGGTGCCGTGGGCGGCCTCGGTCTCCATCACCTTGCCGTCGGGCGTCATCAGGACCGAGGTCATCAGACCCAGCGAGCCGAAGCCCTGGGCCACGATATCGGACTGGACGTCGCCGTCGTAGTTCTTGCACGCCCAGACGAAGCCGCCCGACCATTTGATGGCCGCGGCCACCATGTCGTCGATCAGACGGTGCTCATAGGTCAGGCCGGCGGCCTTGAACTTGTCGGCGTACTCGGCGTCGAAGATTTCCTGGAACAGGTCCTTGAAGCGGCCGTCATAGGCTTTCAGGATCGTGTTCTTGGTCGACAGATAGACCGGATAGTTGCGCGCCAGACCGTAGCTGAACGAGGCGTGGGCGAAGTCGCGGATCGAGGCGTCCAGGTTGTACATGCCCATCGCCACGCCGGCGCCGGGCGACTGATAGACTTCGTGCTCGATCACGGCGCCGTCGTCGCCGACGAACTTGATCGACAGGGTGCCCTTGCCGGGCATCAGGAAGTCGGTGGCCTTGTACTGGTCGCCGAAGGCGTGACGGCCGACCACGATCGGCTGGGTCCAGCCCGGCACCAGACGGGGCACGTTCTGGCAGATGATCGGCTCGCGGAAGACCACGCCGCCCAGGATGTTGCGGATCGTGCCGTTCGGCGACTTCCACATCTTCTTCAGGCCGAACTCGGCGACGCGGGCCTCGTCAGGGGTGATGGTGGCGCATTTGACGCCGACGCCGTGCTTCTGGATCGCGTGGGCGGCGTCGATCGTCACCTGGTCGTCGGTGGCGTCGCGGTGCTCCATGCCCAGGTCGTAGTAGTCCAGTTCGACGTCGACGAACGGGAAGACCAGCTTGTCCTTGATCCACTGCCAGATGATGCGGGTCATCTCGTCGCCGTCGATGTCCACGATGGGATTGGCGACCTTGATCTTGGCCATGCGGTTCTGTCCTGTTCTGCGAATGCGGGGGGTGGCGGCGGTATAGCGAGCGACGGCGCGCGAGGCAAAGGGGGCGGCCGGACAGGTTAACCCTGCCCCAAAAAAGTCGGCCACGGCCAAGCTGAACCGACCTCCGCCGCGCCGGTTATGGGACGCGGAAGGGCGTGCCGTGTCAGTAGGGATACGCCGATTGGAAACAGAGACCGAACAATTGATTCAGCGCTGGATCATCGCCTTTTGCGAGGCGCCGGTGCTGATCGATCCGGAACTGATGCGGGCGGTGCTCGCTGACGTTGAGCCGAAGCCGCAGGAGCCGCGAAAATGACAGAGAAATCCTTCAAGTCGGGCGACAGGGTGAAATGGGACCACAGCCAGGGCACCACGACCGGCAAGGTGGTCCGAAAGCTGACCCGCCCCACGACCATAAAATCGCACAAGGTTGCGGCCTCGCCCGATAACCCCGAATATCTGGTCGAGAGCGGCAAGACCGGCGCCCGCGCCGCGCACAAGCCGACGGAATTGCGCAAGGCCTGACCGGCCGTGCGATCCAGGGGGCGAGACATGCGCAACATCGGAAGTCTGGCGGCGGCGATGCTGCTGGCGGCCTGCGGAAACGGCGGGGCCGACGACGCGGGGGCGGCCAAGGCGGCGACGCCGTCGGGTGGGGTGATCCAAGCGTCCGGCGAAGCCGGCGACCGCACCTTTCGCGACTGGTACGCCGTCTGCGACAACGCCAACACCTGCTACGCCTTCGGCCATGCGACCGAGGGGACCGGCTGGGTGCGTGTCTCCATCCCCGCCGGGCCGGACGCCCATCCCTCGGTCGTCGTCGGCGTCTGGCCCCAGGGCGAGATCGTCCGACCGGTGTCGGCCCGCGTCGATGGCCGCACGTTCGCCGGAACCATAGTCGCCGATGACGCCGCCGACGAATTCCCCATCGCCACGATCGCCCCGGCCGATGCGCGCCGCCTGATCGACGCGATGACCCAGGGCCAGGCCATGGCCATCGTCGCGGGGGCCGAGACCGTTCCGATCTCTCTCAGCGGCGCGGCCGCCTCCATGCTTTGGATCGACGAACGTCAGGGACGGCTCGACACCACGACCGCCCTGATGCGCGGAGGACCGCGACCCGCCTCGCAGGTTCCAGCCGCGCCTGAGATTCCCCGCGTCGTCGCCGCACCATCGGTGTCGCAAGCCGGCTATGGCGACCAGGAGGGCCAGACCCTGCCAGCCTCGATCGAGGCCCTGCCGGCGGCGATCGCCTGCCGCGCCGAAACCGCGTTCAATCCCGACCTGCAAAAGGTCATTTCCTCGGCGCGGCTGAATGCGAACACGGTGATGTGGAGCGTACCGTGCGGCGCGGGCGCCTATAATTTCGCCAACGCCTATTTCACCACCGACCCGCAGGGGGCCAATCCGCGCCGGGTCGTCTTCCCGACGCAAGGCGAGCCGGAAGACCTGCTGGTCAACGCCGCCTATGACCCCGCCACGCGGGTCATCGACGCCTTCAACAAGGGGCGCGGCCTGGGCGATTGCGGCTATGCCGGACGCTGGACCTGGACGGGGCGAGGGTTCGCCCAGAAATCCAGCTCGGGGATGAGCGAATGCTGGGGCGTGCCCAGCGAATACTGGCCGACCTTCCGGGTCACGGCCGAGTGAGCGACGCGGGCGCCGATGTCGACGTCCTGATCGTCGGGGCGGGTCCAGCGGGCCTGACGGCCGCGACCTATCTGGCCCGGTTTCTGCGTTCGGTCCTGGTGGCGGACGGCGGCGAGCCGAGGGCCGGCTGGATCCCGCTGAGCCACAACATGCCGGGATTTCCCGCCGGCATCAGCGGCGACGACATCCTGGCCAGGATGCGAGACCAGGCCGAGGAGTACGGGGCTGAAACCGAAACCGGTCGGGTCGAGACGCTGGCGCACGACGGAGCGGTCTTCACCGCGTCGCTGAACGGCCGACAGGTTCGCGCACGGGCCGTCCTGCTGGCGACCGGGGTCGAGGATCACCGCCCCGATCTGCCTGGCGTGGAACGCGCCATCGAGCGTTCGCTGGTCCGCATCTGTCCGATCTGCGATGGCTATGAAGCGACGGACAAGGCGGTCGCCGTTATCGGTCACAGCGACAAGGGGGCGCGCGAGGCGGCGTTCCTGCGGACCTATTCCGACCGGGTGACCCTGATCCACGTCGGTCCCGCCGACGCCTTGACCGAACGCGCCGCGCTGGAGCGGCTGGACATCAAGCTGGTCGAGACGCCGATCAAGACCGTCCACCTGGAGGGCGACCACGTCACCGCCCATGTGTGGAACCTGGGGTGGGGCGACGAAACCCGGACCTTCGACCTGGTCTATTCGGCGCTCGGCACGTCTCCGAACGTGGGGCTGGCCGAGGGCTTGGGCGCGCGGCTGGCCGACGACGGCAGGCTGGAGGTCGATCTGCATCAGAAAACAAGCATTCCCGGCCTCTACGCCGCCGGGGATGTCGTTCGCGGGCTGAACCAGATCGCGGTGGCGACCGCAGAGGCCGCCGTCGCCGCCACCGATATTCACAACACCCTGAGGCAGGCTGACGGCCTGACCGTCTAGGCGAAGGCCGCGCGGACCCGGCGGTCCAGCACCGTCAACGGCATCCGTCCGCCGTCCAGCACGGCCGAGTGAAACCGCTTCAGATCGAAGTTCGCGCCTGCCTTCAGTTCCTCACGCAGCCCCGTGATGGCGATCTCGCCCATCTTGTATGAACACGCCTGACCGGGGGCCGAGCAATAGCGGTCGATCTCGGTCTGGTTCGGGTCGCCCAGGTTCTCCGCCATGTAGCGGACCGCCTGTTCACGGCTCCAGCCTTTGGAATGCAGGCCGGTATCGACCACCAGACGGCAGGCGCGGAACAGGAAGCTTTCCAGATAGCCGATGCGACCGAAGGGATCGCCTTCGTACATCCCCAGCTCGTCGGCCAGGCGTTCGGCATACAGGCCCCAGCCCTCGCCATACGCGCTGAAACCCACGGTCTTGCGATACAGCGGCAGGTCTGCCGATTGTAGCGCCAGCGCCCCCTCGAACAGGTGGCCGGGCGCCGCCTCGTGATAGGTCAGGGTCTTCAGCGTCCAGCGGGGCCAGTCGGCCGTGTCCTTCAGGTTGATGAAATAGATGCCCGGCCGGGCGCCATCCAGGCTGCCGCCCTGGGCATAGCCGCCGGGCGCACCGGCTTCGATCGCTGGCGGAACGCGGTTGACCAGGAACTGGCTGGGGGGAACGCGGGCGAAGACCTCGGGCGTGCGGGCGCGGACCCGGTCCATCTCGGCGTTGACATAGGTCAGCAGGTCGGCGCGCCCGGCATCGGTGTTGGCGAACACGAAGCGCGCCTCGCTGCGAAGGCCCGCCATCCGGTCGGCCACGGAGCCTTGCGTATAGCCCTCGCCCCGCAACAGTTCGTCGGCCTGCGCCTGGATGTCGGCGACCTGTTCCAGGCCCAGTTGATGGATTTCGGCGGCCGTCGATGTGGTGGTCGTATAGGCTTTCAGGTTCAGGGCGTAATAGGCGTCGCCGTCCGGCAGACGGCCAATACCGGCGTCGTGGACGGCGTCGGCGCGCTGGATTTGCAGGGCCTCGATCTGGCGGTTCAGGGCCTGACGCACGGGGCCGTCGAACATCGCCTCGGCGCGGGCGACGTGGTCGCCGCCGATCCCGGCCTCCGACATCTTGCGGGCCAGCGAGCGGATCATGGCCTGTTCGGCCCCCGGCTGATCGCGCAGGGCCATCAGTTGGCCGAGGGCCGTGTCCAGGATGAAGTCGGGCGCGATGACGCCCATTCCGGCATGGTGCCGGCTGCGCTCGGTGTCGCCGTCCAGCGCATCGGGAAAGGCGCTCAGCCGGTCGATGAAGGCGTCGGCATCTTCGGCGGTCTTCACCGGATGGATGGTGTCCAGAAAACTGGGCACATCGACATAGGCGCCGTTGATCTGGCTGACGACATAGGGCGTGCGACGCCAGCCATCGGCCGTGTGCCAGTCGAAATCGGCGGAGGCGGCGGCCACCTCGCGCTGGAACATCAGGACGTCGTAACTCAGCCGACCGTCGGCAGAAAGCGCGGCTTCATCGATGGCCTGAAGTGCCGCGAGCCGATCGCGGGCCTCGGTTCGCTCGGCCTCGGCGGAGGCCAGCGATCGATCGTTCAGTCGGCCGCGCTGTTCGGCACGTTCGCCGACATCCAAGCCCAGCGATGTCGCCTGTTGCGGCGCATCGTCCAGACCCTGTTCGAACTGACGAGTCAGAAGGGCGTCCAGCCGGGCGTCCTCGTTCGATTGAGCGGCAAACGCCATAGGCGGCAGGGTCGCAAGCCCGGCGACCCCCGCAGCGGTGGCAAGCAGGCGACGGCGATCGATCATGACGGGCTCCCGGACAACAGGGCCGCATTGGTCATGACCTGCGCCGTCGCCACAAGCCCGGTCGTCACAAATCGATCAGGCCGACCAGCCGCTGGGCGATCGATTGCTCCACGGGGTGACCACGCCGGGCGCACGGCGCCGGGCCGCAGGCGCCGCGCGTTTGCGACGCGGCAGACCGTCCAGAACGGCGATCAGGACAGCGAACCAGCCCCATACAGGTTCCTTATGCGTGCGATGTGCGTCTTCCATGGCGGCCTCCTGTGCCGATTGCTATCAATACAGCGCTTATCCACTTGACAGACACCATTCGCAAACCAGTAGTATGACAGGCTGACCCAAGGTTTACTTATGTCTGATCCCCTCTCTGGAATCCCTTTGTCGTCGATCCGCGTGTTCGAGGCTGCCGCGCGCCTGAACAGTTTCACCCGTGCGGCCGAGGAACTGGGCATGACCCAGGCGGCGGTCAGCTGGCAGATCAAGGCGCTGGAGACGCGGCTGGGCATCAGCCTGTTCCGCCGCCTGCCGCGCGAGGTCCGGCCGACCGAGCCGGGCGAGCGACTGGCGCGCGCCGCGACCGAGGCCATGATCCTGCTGCGCCGCGCGTTCGCCGAGGTGACCGAGGCCGATCAGGGGGTGCTGTCGATCACGACCCTGACGACGCTGGCGACCCAGTGGCTGGCACCGCGGCTGGGCGCCTTCCAGCTGGCCAATCCGGAACTGGCGGTGCGGCTGGACACCAGTTCGCGCATCATGGATCTGTCGCGCGAGAACGTCGACATCGCCATCCGCGCCGGCGACGGAAACTGGCCCGGCGTGGAATGCGCCCTGCTGATGCCCAGCGTCTTCACCCCGCTCTGCAGCCCCAGACTTTGCGAACGCCTGCAGCTGAAGGCGCCCGTCGATCTGGTGGCGGCCCCCCGCGTCGGCGAGGAAAAGGAATGGGCGGCCTGGTTCGCCAGCGTCGGCGTCTCGACCGAGGCGACGCCGGCGTCGCGGCTGCGCGCCGACATCCAGGGGCTTGAGGTGGCGGCGGCGATGGGCGGTCAGGGGGTGGCCCTGGGATCGCCCATCCTGTTCGCGCGCGAGATCGAGGCGGGCCTGCTGATCCAGCCCTTCCCCCAGACCATGCAGCTGTCGAAGGGCTACTGGCTGGCCTGGCCCGAGGACCGGCGGCGCTCGCCAAAGATCGCCCGCTTCCGCGACTGGCTGCTTGCCGAGGCGGCGGACGATCCGGAGATCGCCTCGCGCCTGTGAGGCCTATTGCGTCGCCGGACCCAGCCAGGCGTCGCGGAAGGCAAGCTGTTGCGGCGTGACCGATCCGCCGTCAGCCTCGGCGCGCACCAGACGGAAGGACGGGTCGGCGGCGAACCGCAAGGTCGCGCGACGCTCGACGCCCCGCTGTTTGAAGACGATCTCGGCCTCGTCTCCCGGCCCGGCGGCGGCGAGGGCCGCCGTCCAGTCAGCCTGACTGTCGATCGCCGCGCCGCCGATCGAGACGATCTCGTCGCCGCGATCCAGACCTGCGTCATACAGGGGCGTACCCGGCGCCGGCGCGCCGCCGACCGTGGCCGTCGCCTCGGCGAACTGGACACGAACCCCGCCGATCCACGCCTTCGCCGGATCGGCCGGCTGGATGACGACCCCGGCCTGAGCCAGCAGGGGGGCGAAATCGGGCAGTTCGCTGCCCTTGATCATGCGGCTGAAGAAATCCTCGGCGAAGTCGGCGTCGCCGGTCACCTCGGCCAGGGCCGTCTGCAGATCGGCGGGATGATAGGCCTGCTCGGTGACGCCGTGGGTCCGCCACATACGGCGCATCAGGTCATCCAGCGTGACGCCCGGAAACCGCTGGCGCAGCGTCAGGTCCAGCCCCAGGGCGATCACCGTGCCATAGGGATAGTAGGAGACGAAGATGTTCGGATTGGTCGGATCGATCGAGGTGGCCGCATCGACGAACGGGGCCCGCAGGCTCATCTCCTGCGGCGATCCATAGCGTCGGCCCGGTGCGTTCCAGACCCCGTCCAGTTGCGAGCCGACTTCCAGCAGGAAACGATCGACGTCCGAGACCTGCGCCCGGCGGATCGCCAGCGAGCCGTAATAGTTGGTGAACCCTTCCGCGAACCACAGCGACGGCGTCGGATTGGCGCGGGTGAAATCGAACGGCTCCAGTTCCGCCGGACGGATGCGCTCGACGTTCCAGGCGTGGAAGAACTCGTGGCTGAGGGTGCCGATCTGGCCGAAATCGGCCTCCTTCAGCGAGCGGCTGTTGTTGATGATGGTGGAGTTGCGATGCTCCATCCCGTCGCCGTTCACCCAGGGCAGGTAGTCGGCGATGAAGGTGTAGGTTCCGAAGTCGAAATCCGGCACGTCGCCGAAGACCGCGATCTGGGCATCGACGACCCGCTTCGCGCGCTCGGCGAAGATGTCCATCTCCTCGGCCGTGCCCTGGTGGTGCATGGCGATGCGGATGGTGCGCGCCACGCCGGCGTCGTCGACCTGCCATTCGCGCACCATGTGGTCGCTGAGCTCGGTCGGGCTGTCCATCAGATACTGCAGGTTCGGGGCGGCGAAGACGTGCGGGTCGTCGGTCGGCTGCAACTGGGTGGCGATCTTCCAGTCGGGGTCGTACGGCCGGAAGCGCACGGTCACGGGCCGGTCGTCGAAGCCCTCGGCCCACATCAGAGTCGCGGGCATGTTCAGGTGGGCGTGGGTCGCGTCGATCTGGGCATAGGTGCCGTCCGACCGGTCGGCGAACAGGGTGTAGGTCAGGCTGACCGTCCCGTCGTGACCGGGGACCGTCCAGCCATAGGGATCGGAGCGGTCCAGGGTCAGGGCGCGCCCGGCGCCGTCCACGGCCGAGACCGAATAGACGTTCTTGGCGAACTCGTGGATCGCATAGCGGCCGGGCGACGACCGCGACATCTGGAACCGCACGGGCGCGTCGCCGAGGTCGCGATAGTTAACGGTGATCCGCGCCTCGTGATGCACGGCGTTGTCGAAACCGACGTCGTATTCCTGGGCCAGGGCCGGAGCGGCGGCGGTCATCAGGGCGGCGAAGGCGGACGCGGTCAGCAGGCGACGAACGAACATGAAAACTCCGGAACAGCGACGGCGCGCATAGGGACGCAAGCGGCGGCGCGAGGCAAGTTACGTCGTGTTCACCCGGGACGGAGTTCCTGCTTCACACGCTCGGCCAGGGTCTTGATGTCCAGCGGCTTGGGCAGGAACGACACGCCGGCCTCGTCCTGAAGCAGGTCGGAGAAGTCGCTTTCGGCATAGCCCGAGATGAACATGACGGGGGCGTCGCCCAGATACTTCCGCGCCTTCTTCAGCAGGGAGGGACCGTCCAGGCCCGGCATGATGACGTCCGAGATCAGCATGTCGATCTGGCCCGCCCACTCCTCGGCCAGCACCAGCGCCTCCTCTCCGTCGGCGGCCTCGATGACCTCATAGCCGCGCTGACGCAGCAGTTTGGCGGCGATGCCGCGCACCGCCGCCTCGTCCTCGACGAACAGGATGCGCCCGGCGCCCGACAGGTCGCGCGGCGCGGCCTTGGCCTTGACCTCGACCGGCGCGACCTCGGTCAGTTCCTGTTCCGAAGCGGCCGGCAGGAAGATGCGGAATGCCGCCCCCGCTCCTTCCAGATTGGTCACGCCGATATGGCCGCCCGCCTGCTGGACGATGCCATAGACGGTGGCCAGTCCCATGCCGGTGCCCTCGTTCACCGCCTTGGTCGTGAAGAACGGCTCGAAGATCTTGTCCAGCAGTTCGGGCGGAACGCCGGTCCCGGTATCGGACACCTCGATCAGGGCGACCTCGCCTTCCGGAGCCTCCAGCCAGCCCTGGGCGCGGGCGTCGTCACGCGACAGGCGGCGCGTCTTGATGGTGACGACCGCGTCGCCCGGCGCCACCACGCCGCGCATGGCGTCGCGGGCGTTGACGGCCAGGTTCATGACGGCCGTCTCAAGCTGGGATTTGTCGGCCAGAACGACCGGCAGATCGCGGCCGTAGTCGGTCTCCAGCCGCACGTCCTCGCGCAGCAGCCGACGGAGCAGGACCGCGAACTCCCCGACCAGTTCGCCCAGGTCCAGCCGTTCGCGGCGCACGGTCGACTTCCTCGAGAAGGCCAGCAGTTTGCGCACCAGATCGGCGGCGCGGATGCCGGTCTGGCGGATCTGGTTGAGGCCGTCATAGGAGGGATCGCCCACCGGATGGCGTTCCAGCAGTTCGGACAGCTGCAGCTGGATGGCGGTCAGCAGGTTGTTGAAGTCGTGCGCCACGCCGCCGGCCAGCTGGCCCACGGCCTGCATCTTCTGGGCCTGCGACAGCTGCAGCTCCATCGACTTCTGGGCCGAAACGTCGAACAGCCAGACGCGGCGCTTGTCGCCTTCGGGCGCGACGTACAGGTGCAGCATCTTGTCGGGATGTGCGCGCGCGACAAGCTCGATCGGCCCCGTCGATCCGGCCGTCATCCGGGCGCGGGCCTCGACGACACCCGTCGGATCGAAGAGATGGCCGAAGGCGGCGTCGCGGGCAGACGCCGGACCGGTCAGGCTGGCCAGGGCCGGATTGGCCTCCTCGGCGCGACCCGCGAAGATGTCGTCGCCGGCGATCACGGCGGAACCGAAAGGCGCGCCGGCGGCCATGGCGCGGCCTTCTCCTGTCGCGGCTGCGTAGGCGGGCGCGACGACCGGAGCGGGCATGGCGCTGAGGGTCGCCTCAGGCGCCTCGCGGACCAGGAATCGGCCTTCGCCGGCCTGACCGATCAGAACCTCGATCTCGCGCTCGCCGATGCGGACGATGGCGCGGCCCTGATCGCCGTTCCGCGCCTGGGCAAAGGCCATGTAGAGGGCCTGGGCCGACTTGCCGCCGCCCGAGCGCAGCGGCGGCAGGGCGACGGTGGCCCCGTTCTGCGAGGCCCAGGCGCCGTTGAAGGCGAGGATCTGGCCCGAGGCCCAGACCAGTGCGGCGGGCTCGGCCATGGCGTCCAGCATCTCGACAGCCACGTCACCGGCGGGGCGGTCGCTGCTGCGGACCTCGATCCGGTTGAAGGCGAACAGGCCCAGCAGACAGACCCCGGCGACGGTGATCAGCAGGATCATGTGCGGCGTCGTCAGCGGTCCCGACTGGAACGCCGGCCAGGCCAGGGCCGCGATCGCCACGGCGAACCCGATCGCCATCAGGATCAGGGAGATCTCGAACTTCGGCGCCGCCACGGGGGGGCTGGACACGGTCATGAGCGTCGCTTCCAGGCGAATCAGTGAAGCCAGTATAGGACAGAATTCGTTCGCCCCCGTTCGGGACGGAAGGTTCAGGCCCGGCCCGCGAGCCTGCGGCCCCCGACGCGGGCGTCAGGGAACGACCGGGGCGGCCGGCGCGCTCTATCGCAACACCGCGACAGGAGCCGCACCATGCTCAAGGCCAAGAACTCTTCCGCCATCGTCGCCGTCAGCGACCTGGCCCGCGCCAAACGCTTCTATGGCGACGTGCTGGGGTTGAACCTCTCGCCCGACAGCGAGGGCGATGTCGCCGTGTTCGACACCGGCGATACGCATCTGGTGGTCTATGTCTCGGAGTTCGCCGGAACGAACCAGGCCAATGCGGTGGTCTGGGCCGTCGGCGAGGAGATCGAAAAGATCGCCGGCGACCTGGCCGCGAAAGGCGTCGCCTTCGAACGCTACGACATGGACGGCGCGACGTTCGAGAACGGGGTCCACAGGATGGGCGATTTCCGCATGGTCTGGTTCAACGACCCGGACGGCAACATCCTGCACCTGAACAGCGGCGGCTAACCTTCCAGCGAGACCACCGCGCCCTTCTCGACCGGCGCGCGGCCCTTGCGGCCCTGCGCCAGCCAGGCCTTGATCCGGTTCTGCATCGGCGCGTCGATGGCGGCGTGGAAGGCGAAGGCGAAGATCACGGCCGCGACCACACCGGCGCCCCACACGCCCCACTGGACCGAGGTCGGCAGGGCGTATCGGGCGATCAGGACATTGGCCACGCCGAACCAGGCGATCCGCACCACCTCATTGGTGATGAACATCGAGAAGGACACGACGCTGGCCCGCTCGATCAGCTTGGACGGCCTGACGACCGGCAGGGCGCCGGCGGCCAGGATGATCAGCGAAATGAAGGTCAGGCTGATCAGGGCGTTCTTGCCGTAGAACTGGACGACGGCCAGGCCGACCGCCGCCGAAACGCCCACGATCCGCGCCAGACGCGGTGTCACGAACACCCGCTCCGACACCACCGCCAGCCCCATGCCCAGGACGAACAGCGGCAGCGCCCGGAAGAAGCCGAAGCCCATCGGCATCTGATAGACGGGATACCCCAGGAAGGCGTGGGTCGCGGCATTGCCCAGCAGATACAGGCCGACCACGGCCGCCAGCGCCGTCCACGGCCCCAGCCGCGCCAATGCGCGCAGGATGTAGGGGAACAGCACATAACAGCCGACCAGGGCCGAGATCGACCAGGTCGGGGCGTTCCATCCCAGCCCGCCGGGAATGCCGAAGGCCTGGGTCAGTGTCAGTTGCGCCGCCAGTTGATCCCACCTGAACCATTCGGGATTGCGCGGCGCGACGCCGGCGACAGCGCTGATCAGCACCAACGCCACCAGCCCCAGACCCATGATCAGATGGGCGGGATAGACCCGCAGGAACCGCTTGATGAAGAAGTCGCCCGGCGACATCGCGCCCCGACCGACGGCGCCGCCATAGACCCGCATCAGCACATAGCCGCTGTCGATCAGGAAGAAATTCGTCAGCAGGAACCCGCCGCGCTCGAACACCGGATGCAGCGCCTCCGCCAACGGAATCGGGCCCGCCGCCTGGAAGTGATGCAGGATGATCGCGAAGGCCACGATGAACCGCAGCGCGTCCAGCCACCCGCCGCGCGCGATGGGCGGTGTCTCATTTCGGGTCGAAATCGCGGTCCAGGCCATGTGGCGCCTCTGTTCTGAGGCGAATCCAGCAAGGAGCGCGCCGGATCAGCCCCGCGCCAGCCGCAGGAATTCCTCGCGCGTTCGCGGGTCGTCGCGGATCACGCCGATCAGGTGACTGGTCGACAGGCTGGTCCCCGGCGCATTGACCCCGCGCAGCGTCATGCAGCTGTGCTCGGCCTCGATGACCACCCCCACGCCCTGGGGCCGCAGCACCTCATGGATCGCCTTGGCGATCTCGGACGTCATCTTTTCCTGGATCTGAAGGCGACGCGCATAGCCGCGCACCACCCGGGCCAGTTTCGAGATGCCCACGACCCGGTCCGTCGGCAGGTATCCGACATGGGCCACCCCGACGACGGGCAGCATGTGATGCTCGCAGAAGCTGACGAACCGGATGTCCTTCAGCACGACCAGTTCGTCATAGCCGCCGACCTCCTCGAAGGTCCGCTCAAGATATTCGCGCGGCTCGATCTCGTAGCCGGCGAACAGCTCCTTGTAGCTTCGCGCCACACGGGCGGGCGTGTCCAGCAGGCCCTCGCGGTCGGGATCGTCCCCCGCCCACTCGATCAGGGTGCGAACGGCGGCCTCGGCGTCGGCTTGGGAAATCGGGGATCTGGTCATTTTCTGAATGCGTCCGACGCGGCGTCCGGCCAAGGGTCTTCCGGCCGCTTGTGCTTTTGGTACAGGCGCTCGACGGCGGGCTTCAACGCCGCCAGCCCCTCGGTCGCCACGAAATGAATCTGCTCAACCGCCGTCAGATGATAGGCGTGGCGCAGGCGGTTGCCGATGTCGGCGATGTTGCGCCACGGCTGGTCCGGCTCAGTCGCCTTGTCGGCGTCCGCGATGTGCCGGCTGGCTTCCGAGATGATCTCGATCGCCCGTTCGACGGCCATCCGCGTTGCGAAATCGCCTTCAAGATCATCGACCGACTTTCCGGCCATCAGGTGTTCGCACCGACGGATATGCTCGAGAATATCGAACAGAAAATGGCGGACTCCGCGCGACATCAGAAGATGCGGATCGCTTCGCGTTCGATATCGGCCTTCAACAACGGGTGAAGCGCGCCGCGTGTCGTGAAGTCGATGCGGCGCCCGAGCTGGCTCGCCAACGCCTCGGGTATTCCGGCGAAATCCCAGCCGACACGAGAGCCCGGCGCGAATTCGGCGAACACGTCGATATCGCTCTCCGCCCTCGCCTGATCGCGGGCCGACGAGCCGAACAGGAACAGCGCGCTGAGGCCGCGCTTGCGGAGCTCCGGCTCCATCGCCTTCAGCCGCTGAACCGTATCTGACCGCGAAAGCGTGGTTTGGACGACGTCGCTCATCCCGTCAGTATGGCGATCACCACGCGTCTCGCCAACTCCGGCTGCGTCCTAACGGTCCATTAACCACGCTCCCGGCATTTTCTGCCCAGTAGTCTCTGTTGGGTGATTGGCGATGAACGGCGCGGAAGTTCTGGATGTGGGTCGCGACGCCCTGTGGCTGACGATTCAGCTCAGCGCGCCGGTCCTGTTGGTCGGTCTGGTGGTCGGCGTGGGCATCGGCCTGTTCCAGGCCCTGACCCAGATCCAGGAACAGAGCCTGGTCTATGCGCCCAAGATCATCGCCATCTTCATCTCCCTGCTGCTGTTCCTGCCCCTGATGGGAGGCCTTCTGGGCGCCTTCATGCGCCAGATCGCGGCGCGCATCTCGGGCATGTAGCGAGCCGACGTGGAGCCGTACGCCACCGCCGATCAGGTCTGGGCCGGCGGGCTGATCTTCGCCCGGATCGGCGCGATCCTGCTCAGCCTGCCGGGCATCGGCGAAAGCTATGTGCCGCCCCGCATCCGCCTGGCGCTGGCGCTGGTGGTGTCGCTGGCACTGTGGCCCATCATCGCGCCGTCGTTGCCGGGTCTGCCCGCCAGCCTGGGCGGCGCCGTCGGCTGGATCATCCGCGAGGTTGTCACCGGACTGATGATCGGCGTCATCCTGCGCGCCTTCACCGCCGCCCTGTCGGTGGCGGGCGAGGTGGTCTCACTGCAGACCACGCTCAGCTTCGCCCAGACGACAAACCCGCTCCAGGCCCAACCTGGCACCACCATCGGCGCCTTCCTGATGTTGCTGGGGACGGTGCTGATCTTCGCCACCAACACCCATCACCTGTTCATCGCCGGTCTGGTGGGATCCTATGAGCTGGTCGCGCCCGCACGTCCCCTGGTCACAGCGGATTTCGTCGAGCTCGCGGTGCGAACGGTGGCCGACAGCTTCATCCTGGGCGTCCAGCTGTCCGCACCGGTGATCGTCTTCGCCCTGATCTTCAACCTGGCGGCGGGCCTGGTCGGGCGGGTCATGCCGGCGTTCCAGATCTTCTTCGCCGCCGCCCCGCTCAGCATCATCCTGGGGCTGTCGATCTTCGCCCTTTCGCTGGGCGTGCTGGGCACGGTTTTCATCGACCGCTATCGCGCCCTGGCCAACCTGTTCGTCTCGGGAGGGGTCGGTGGCTGACGACAAGGATCCCGAGTCCAAGACAGAAGAGGCCACACCCCAGAAACTCGCGGACGCGCGAAAAAAGGGCGACGTCGCGAAGTCCGCCGACGTCGCCCCGGCCCTCAGTCTGATGGGCGCCACCGCCGTGATCGTCCTGGGCGGCGGCTATTTCGCCACCGCGATGGGCGAGGCCCTGTTGCCCTTCATCGCCTCCCCGCATCTGCTGCTCGGCGGGCTGGAAGCCGGTGCTGGCGTCGAGATCGGCATGAACGCGGTCTGGGCCGTCGCGCCCTTTCTTGGAACCGTGATGCTGGCGACAATCATCGGCGGCGTCAGCGGCAATGTGTTTCAATCCGGCTTCATCATCTCGGCCGAGAAGATGAAGCCGAAATGGAGCAAGATCAGCCCGGCGTCGGGCTTCAAACGCATCTTCGGCCCCGACGGCCTGATGCAGTTCGCCCAGACCTTCGCCAAGCTGGTCGCCGTCTCGGTGATCTGCTGGATGGTGTTGAAGCCGCACATGCGGCAGTTCGAAAACATGGCCGCCATGTCGCCGGTGACCATTCTGCCGCTGGCGCGCGACCTGATGCTGGCGCTGATGGCCTCGACCCTGATCTTCCTGGGGCTCACGGCCGGCGGCGACTTCCTGTGGCAAAAGATGCGCTTCGCCAAACGGATGCGGATGTCCAAGCAGGAGCTGAAGGAGGAGTTCAAACAGTCCGAGGGCGACCCGCATGTGAAGGCCAAGCTGAAGCAGATCCGCATGCAGAAAAGCCGTCAGCGGATGATGCAGAACGTGCCGACGGCCACCGTCATCGTGACCAACCCGACCCACTATTCCGTCGCCCTGCGTTATGAGCCCGACCAAGGCGATCCGGCGCCGATCTGCGTCGCCAAGGGCGTCGACGCCGTCGCGCTGCGCATTCGCGAGGTGGCGCGCGATCACGACGTGCCGATCGTCGAGAACGTCCCCTTGGCCCGCGCCCTCTACGCCGCCGTCGATATCGACGAGACCATCCCGCGCGAACATTTCGAGGCTGCGGCGAAAGTCATCGGCTTCGTGATGCAGAAGCGACGGCGCTGAGGCTATCCGCCCCCTGCAACAGGCGCAGGGAGGATCAAGCCGCCCCTATCCCGTCGCCCGCGAACAGTCGCGCGACCTCCGTCGCCCGTCGCTTCAAGACCATCCGTCGGTTGATCGACCCCTTGTCGGAGATCTCGTGCGCCTCTGGATCCGGAGCGTCGGCGAGGAATTTCAGGCGGGCGATACGGCTGGATTGACCGGGATTGTCGCGGTTGTGGGCGGCCAGGGCTTCGGCGACGGCCGAGACCACCGAGGGATGGTCGGGATCGGTCCCACCGGTCAGACGACGGACGCCTTCCGCATCGACCCAGGCGAGGACGGCCGCCTCGGCTTCCCCGTCGCCGCACACGACCACTTCGCGCACCACCCCCGCCAGCCGACCGAGCAATGACTCTCTCAACCGCCCGGCGCTGACGAAAGTGCCGTTCAAGAGCTTGAACTGTTCGGCCCGTCGTCCGGCGAAAATCATTCCCCGTTCCGGTCGGTCCCGGTCATGGAAGTCGACGAGATCCTCCATCCGCAGGAACCCCTCCTCATCGAAGGCGCCGGCGGTCTGATCCGGGTCGGCGAAATAGCCGGGCGTCACGCTGGGCGCCTTGACCCGCACCTCGTAGACGTCGTCGCACGGAACCAGTTTGAATGACGCCCCCGAGACTGGCAGGCCGATGCCGACCCGGGTGTCCTCCCACCAGGTGTAGCTGATCGCCGAGCCGGTCTCGGTCGAACCATAGCCGGAGACGAAGACGAACCGCCGACCGGTGGCGCGCACCGCGATCCGTTGCAGCCGGTCATGCAGGGCCTGGGGCAGGCCCGCCCCGCCGAACAGCATGGCGCGCAGCTCGCCGAAGAAGCGCCGGGCGAAATCGTCGTCCGCCTCCAGCGCGTCGGCCAGCATCGCATAGCCGTTCGGCATCGTGCCGTAGTAGCGGAGCGGTATCTCCTTGAGGTTTCGGATCGTCTCGTCGAACCGGCCCGGCAGCGGACGACCGTCGTCGATATAGAGGGCGCCGCCCAGACAGCTGAGATTGGTCAGCAGGGACGAACCGGCGATATGGCTCCAGGGCAGCCAGTCCAGCGCCTGACGGTCCCAGGCGAAGGCGTCGCTCATGGCCTGAAAGCCGGAATGGGTATTCCCCGTCGCCATGGCCATGGTGTGGATGACCGCCTTGGGCCGCCCGGTCGAGCCGGAGGTCAGCATGTAGCGGGCCGGCTTCGTCGGATCGAGGCCGGCGACATGGGCCGACAGGTCGGGCGCCGCAAACCCGATCGCCTCGCTCCAGTCGACGGCGCCGGGGATGCCGGGCGCGGCGGTCAGGATGACGGCGTCAGCGAGGGCGACGGCGGCGATGGCGGCGGCGAACGGCGCGCCCTGTTCGGCGAAGATCACGCCGGGCGTCACCAGTTCGACGACGTGCCTCAGCCGTTCGAAATCAGTGGACAGAAGCGAGTAGTTGACGCTGACCGAACAGACTGGAACGCCCGCGACCATGCCGGCGAACAGCAGGACCGCGTGATTGAGCGAATTCTCGGACAGGACCAGGATCGGTCGGTCGTCGGACACGCCAGGATCCATCAGCCAGGCCGCGACCGAGGCGACCCGCGCGCGGCCCTCGCCGTAGGTCAATCGGGTCCAGGCGCGCGCCGGCCCCTCGCGTCGGGCCAGCCAAAGCCTGTCCGGCGTCGCATCTGCATGGCGCCAGAACGCGGCCATCAGATTGGCGTCGTAGGGCCTCAGCGGCGCCTTTCCGGAAACGATGACGACGCCGTCCGGACGTCGCTCGATCTCCACCCCGACCTCTCCGAAACGGACCGGGCGACACGGCGCGGCGGCGAGGTCGATGGCGGACGGCTCTTCTGTCATCGTGCGATCCTAGGCTGCGCAGGGTCACTTGCAAATCAGGATTTATCGATGGGCGACGCGCACCCTTCGCTGATGCTAGGATCGATTCACCCGCCGCCAGAGCGGGGCCGAAGAAAGCTGACCACGCGTGACGCCGCCGACCAACCGCGACCTGATCATGGGCAATCCCGTGGCCCGCGCCTTCGCCGTGACCGGCGACGCCTGGACCCAGTTGATCCTGCGCGAGGCCTTTTACGGCGCGCGGCGGTTCTCGGTCTGGCGCGACCGTCTGGGCATGCCGCGCAGCGTTCTGACCGACCGCCTGAACCGGCTGGTCGCCGCCGGTCTGCTGGAACAGCGAGAGGCCCGGGGGTCGGCCACGCGCATGGAATATCGGCTGACGGAAATGGGCCTCGACATGTTCGGGGTCGCGGTGATGCAGGGCCAGTGGGAGCGGAAATGGGCGCGCTCGCCGCTGCAGGAACGCTATGCGATGGCCTTCTTCGACCGGGAGACGGGCGCCCGGGTCGAGCCGGCGGTTTTCGATCACGAGGGCGGACGGCCGATAGAGGCGCATCATGTCCGCTGGGAAGCGCGCGAAGGGCTGACGCCGATCGCGCCGCCCACATCGCGTCGCCGCCGGACCCAGCCGATCGAGACCGACCGCGCCATCATCGACCGGTCGACCGACATCATGGGCGACTACTGGAGCTGGGCCGTGCTGGCCGCCGCCTTCTTCCGTCTGCGCCGTTTCGACGAAATCCACGAGGCGCTGGGCGTGGCCACCAACATCCTGGCCGACCGCCTGAAGACCATGGTTCTGCAAGGCGTTCTGGACAAGCGACTGTATCAAAAGGCGCCGCCGCGCTTCGAGTATCGTCTGACCCAGGCGGGACTGGACCTCTATCCGATGATCATGGCCATGCACGGATGGTCCGAACGCTGGCTGTGCCCCGACGGCGCTCCGTTGCAACTGGTGGACACCGAGACGGGCGAGCCCATCTCGGCGGTCGTCTGCGACACGGCGACGGGCAGGAAGGTCGATCCGCGCAACATCCGCTGGGAAGTCGAGGCGGCGGCGCCGGTCGAGACCAGCGCCGCCTGACCTGGATCAGAAGGCTCGGCTGATCGCCACCCCGTAGGAGCGCGGGGCGCCGAAGACGCTGAAGCCCACGCCCACGTTCTTGATGATATGGGTCTGGTATTCCTCGTCGCCGAGGTTCTTGCCGTAGACCGCCAGCTTCAGTCCGTTCGGCGCCTCCCATGACGCATAGGCGCTGACCAGTCCGTGGGCCGGGGACAGGACCTCGGGGTTGTTCGACGGATCGAAGAAGAAATCGTCGGTCCACTGATAGTCGACCCGGGCCGCGACGATGCCGCCGAAAGCATCCCATTCGCCGTCGGCATACAGGGTGTACTGGCTGTCCGGCGACCGCGGCAGGATGTTGCCGTTGTACGGCAGCGTCTGCGCGCCAGAAACGGCGTTCGACGTGAATTTCGCGTCGAGCGAGGTGTAGGATCCGCCGATGGTGATGTTGTTCGAGACCGCGAAGGCGCTCTCGATCTCATAGCCGTCCACCTCGGCCTGGGCGTTCGACGTGACCAGGCTCAGGCCCAGAAGTTCATAGACCTGCAGGTCGTCGTACTCGAGCCGGAAGGCGGCGGCGTTGAAGCGCAGGCGACCGTCCAGAATCGTCGATTTCAGCCCCAGTTCGTAGTTGTCGAGCAGTTCCGAACGCAGCGGCGTCGCTGCCTGAACGCCGGTCTGGGCGGCGGCGGCGAACGAGCCCGCCTTGTAGCCCCGGTCGTAGGACGCATACAGGCGCACATTCTGGATCGGCTCGACCGCCAGGGCGATCTTCCAGGTCGGCTCGTCGAAGCTCGCGTCCGCCTCGACGCGGTAAGGCGATCCGCCCGGTCCCAGCGGAATGCCCGGAGGCGGGTTGGCGCCGCCCTCGTTGTCGCGCGCGATCTGTTCGACCTCGCGTTCGTCCTTGGTCCAGCGGGCGCCCAGGGTCAGTTCCCAGATATCGGCGAACGGCACGGTCGCCTGGCCGAAGACCGCATAGCTGGTGTTGTTCGCATATTGCAGGAACGAGGTGTCGCCCCCGAAATTCGGCGGGGCGATCGGCAAGGCGGCGCGAACGATGAACTGTTCGTTCCGGTCGATTTCCTCGTTGAAGTAATAGACGCCGGCGACCCACGAAATCGGCTGGTCCGGGCTGGAAACCAGGCGGAACTCCTGGCTGAACTGTGACGCGCTTTCGGTCGCACGGTCATCGACCTCCAGCGGGAAGGCCGGGAACGGCAGACCGCCCAGGTTGTCACGCCAGCGATAGTCGTTGTTCCGGTATGACGTCAGCGACACGACGCCGAAGCTTTCAGCGTCGTATTCCACCCGACCCGTGAAGCCGAAATTGGTGCGTTCCTGATAGTTGTCGGCCGAGGAAAAGCTCTGGCGAACATCCAGCCCGGGACGCAGGGCATTGATCAGGGCGACGAAGGGCGCGGGCGTCGAAGATGCCGTGACCGGGATGCGCGCATGGCCGTCCATATCGTCGTCGGAATAGTCGACCGAGGCCAGGACCGTCCACGGACCGGCTTCGTTCAGAACCGACAGTCGGGCGCCGAAGGATGTTCCGCCTTCCAGGCCCCGCCCCGAAGGCACGTTCTCGGCGTACCCGTCGTTTGTGTTGTACCGGAAGGCCAGACGCGCCGCCGCGTCAGGGCCCAGTTGGCGGTTCAGGTTCCCCTCCACGCCGTATTCGTCGAAGCTGCCGATGCGCGCGGTCAGAAGTCCCGAATCCTCCATCAGCGGCCGCTTGGTGTAGACGTTGAGCGCCCCGCCCGAGGCGTTCCGGCCATAGAGGGTGCCCTGCGGACCGCGCAGGATTTCCACCCGCTCGACATCGACGAACGACAGCGCGCTGGCCCCGGCGCGGCCGATGGACACTTCATCGATGGAGATGCCGATGGACGGATCGCTGGCGGCCGAGTCGCTGGTCGTGCCGACGCCGCGGATATACAGCTGCGGCTCGGCGATGTTGAACTGGGTCAGGGTCACACCGGGCGCCTTGCCGGCGATGTCCTGGATACCGGAGGCATTGGTGCGCTCCAGCGTCTCGGCATCGAACGCGGTGATGGCGATCGGCACGTCCTGCAGCGACTGCTCACGTCGCTGGGCGGTGACGATGATGTCGTCCAGCGAGGCCGATTCCTGCTGCGGCGACTGTTGCGCATAGGCCGGAGCCGACAGGCCGGCGGCCAGGATCAGCACGGCGGCGGACGCGGTCTTCCCGATGATGGTCTTCATTTGGCGATCCCCTTCCCAAAGGACGGCTTCCTGTTTGCCGGAAGCTCGATCATGACGCTTGCGCCAACAGACCACTTTTGCAAGTCTTTTTACGCAAGGATGGCCATGGGGAAGCATATGACGGATCGATCGCTGGAAAATCGTGTCGTCGTCGTCACGGGAGCCGGACGGGGGCTGGGTCTGGCCTACGCGCTGGATCTCGCGGCGCGCGGGGCCTCGGTGGTGGTGAACACGCGTCCGAAGGCGAAGGGCCAGCCGGCGTCGGCCGAAGCGGTGGCGCAGCAGATTCGCGACGCGGGCGGCAAGGCCGTCGCCTGCGCCCTAGCGGTCGAGGCGCCGGATGCCGGCGATCGCCTCCTGGCGGCGGCGCTTGAGGCGTTCGGCCGGATCGACGGACTGATCAACAACGCCGGCGTGCCCGAGGCGAAGAGCCTGCACAAACAGAGCGTCGATCAGGTGCGCGGCGTGTTCGAAATCAACTTCTTCGGCGCCTTGACCGCGACCCTGCCCATCTATCGGCGCATGCGCGAACAGGGATCGGGTCGGATCGTGATGACCACGTCAGCCGCCGGCCTGCACGGCGTCCACGGCATGGCCGCCTATTCGGCCTCCAAGGCGGCGGTGATCGGGCTGATGCGGGTCATCGCGCTGGAGGGCGCCTCGAAGAACGTCCACGCCAACGCGATCGCCCCCTACGCCCTGACCGGCATGACCGAGAAATACGTCGATGAGGCCACCGCTGCGGCGATGCCGGCCGAACTGGTGGCTCCCGTGGTCAGCTGGCTGGTGAGCGAGGCCTGCGCCCTGAACGGCGAGACCCTGGTAGCGGGCGCCGGCAAGGTGCGGCCGGCGTATCGCATCGAAGGCCCGGGTCTGGATTTTGGCGCCGACGCGGCGATCGCGCTCGAGCGGTTCGACGATGTCCGCGAGACCCTGATGTCCGCCGCGCAATGGACCCGCCCCGCTGACGGCAACCTGGCGTTCGAGGCGTTTCTGGCGGCGAGCCCGCCGAAAGCCGCTCTGGCCTGACTTGCGTTAAGATACCAGTCCGCGTAACTTGTCGATCTGGATGGATGGAGCTTGAGCCATGGCCGACGACGCCGCCGTAGCCCGCAGAATTTCGACCGGCGAACTGACCGGCCTGAACACGCTGAACCCCTATGTTCAGGGGCTTTACGAGCCCGTGGCCGAGGAAACGACCGCGCTCGAACTGCCGGTCATCGGCGAGATCCCGAAGGACCTGCATGGCGCCTTCGTGCGCAACGGTCCGAACCCGCATCAGGCTCCGGAGGGCATGCACCACTGGTTCGACGGCGACGGCATGATCCACGCCGTCTATTTCGAGGACGGCAAGGCCGAATATCGCAACCGATACGTCGGCACGGCCGACTATGTCGCCGAGAAGGCCGGTCAGGCGATCGGAGCGGGCGGGGTGCTGCTGCCGTCGGCGAAGTCGCGGCCCGACTCGACGCGTGGCGAGCTGGTCTACAAGGACACCGCCAACACCGACCTGGTCTTCCACAACGGCTCGCTGATGGCCCTGTGGTACATCTCGGGCAAGCCCGTTCGCGTCGATGCGCGCACGCTCGAAACCCTCGGCGCCGAGACATTCGGCGGCGCGCTGTCGCGGCACGTTTCGGCCCACGGCAAGGTCGATCCGAAGACCGGCGATTTCTGCTTCTTCGACTACTCCCTGACCGAGCCCTGGATGACCTATGGCGTCGTGTCGAAGGACAATGTCCTGACCAATTTCCAGCGTGTCGACCTGCCCGGTCCGCGCCTGCCGCACGACATGGGACTGACCGAGAACTACGTCATCCTGCACGACCTGCCGGTGGTCTTCACCGAGGGAGGCCTGCGCAACCACATGTGGCAGATCAAGGTGGCGGACCAGCCCGCCCGCTTCGGCGTCGCGCCCCGGAACGGCACGGGCGACCAGATCAAATGGTTCGAAACGCAGACCTGCTACATCTACCACGTCGCCAATGCCTGGGAGGACGGCGACGAGGTGGTCATGACCGCCTGCATGATGCAGCCGAACGGGTTTCCTCCGAACCCGGCCTATGGCCCCTATGCCTCGATGGTGAACGTGCTGGCGCTGAACGCCGTGCCGGTCGAATGGCGGATGAACATGGTCACGGGCGAGGTGAAGAAGCGCCAGCTCGACGACCGCATCGGCGAGTTCCCGGTCATCAACCTCGACTACACCGGTGCGAAGTCGAAATGGTCCTACCATGTGTCGATGGCGCCGGAGGAACTGCAGCGGTTCGACGGCCTGCTGAAATACGATCTCGGCACGGGTCAGGCGCAAGCATACAAATTCGCCGACGGGATCGGCGGCTCCGAGCCTGCATTCGCCCCGCGCGTCGGATCGACGTCCGAGGACGACGGCTATGTCATCGTCTTCGCCACGGCGCCGGACGGGACGTCCGAGGTTCAGGTCCTGAACGCCCAGGATTTCGACAAGGGCCCGATCGCCCGCATTCCCCTGCCCGCCCGCGTGCCCGCCGGATTCCACGGCACATGGGCGCCCGGCGACCAGATCGCGGCCTGATCCGAACCTCGGGGGAGTAGCTCGATGACCGCCTATATTCTGGACGCCGTCCGCACGCCGCGCGCCAAGGCCCGCCCCGACGGCGGCCTCGCCTCCATGAAGCCGCATGAACTGGTCGGCGGTCTGATCGACGCGCTCGACGCCCGCAACGGCGGTGCGGCGCGCAAGGTCGACGCCCTGATTCTCGGGGCCGTCGGACAGGTCGGCGCACAGGGCGCCAACGTCGCCCTGGTGTCCAAGATGCACGCGGGACTGCCGGACGAAGCCTATGCCTATTCAATCAACAACTATTGCGTCTCCGGCCTGACCGCGATCGGACAGGCGGCCCAGATGGTCGAGGCGGGCGGGGCGAAAACGGCGCTGGCCGGCGGGGTCGAGATGATGTCGCGCGTCCCCTTCATGGGCGACAAGGCCGACTATTACGAGGACGCCAGCTTCCCGCCACGCACTCGCTACATCCCCGTGGTCGTCGCCGCCGACCGCCTGGCCGAGGACATCGGCGTCACGCGCGAGGAGATGGACGCCGCGGCCCTGATCTCGCAGCAACGGACCGCCGCCGCCGAAGGCACGCCCCTGATCAAGTCGCGCATCCCGCTGAACGGCCTCGACAGGGAAGAGCCGGCCCGCGCCTCGACCACCGCCGAGAGCCTCGCCGCCATGCCCGCCGCCTTCGCAGCCCTGGGCGAACAGTATGCTGCGGCGCTGGAAGGCCGGGTGATCGACCACCGCCACACCGTTGCCCACGCCCCGCCGATGTGCGACGGCGCAGCCTTGGCCATCGTCACCGGCAAGGCGACCGGCGCCCGCGCGAAGATCGTCGCCTATGCCGAGGCCGGCGGCGACCCGGCCGCCTCCCTGACCGCCGGGTTCACGGCCATGGACCGGGTGCTGGCCAAGGCGAAGCTGACCCTCGACGACATGGACCGGATCGAGTTCATGGAGGCCTTCGCGGTCACCATCGTCAAATTCATGCGCGACCGGAAGGTCGACCCGTCCAAGGTCAACGTCGGCGGCGGACACATGGCCAAGGGCCACCCGATGGGGGCGACCGGGGCCATCCTGCTGTCGTCGCTGCTCGATGCGCTGGACGCCTGCGAAGGCCGCTACGGCATCGTCGTCGCCCACGGCGCACAGGGCGTCGGCTCGGCCATGATCGTGGAGCGTATGGGCTGATGGACGGCTCGGCGACCAGCCTCGACGACCGCCGCCGCACCCTGATCGCGCGCCACGGCCCGACCCTGACGGCCGCCATCGATGCGGTCCAGACACGCAAGTCCTGGAGCCCCTACAGCGACAGTCCCTCCACGAAGATCCACGGCCCCGACAAGCCCGGCGCGGGCAAGGCGGCCTTCGAGGCGCGCCTCGGCATGACCTTCGATCTTGACCAGCCCGGCGTCGTCGGAGAGGTCGGCGAGGAGGTCTCGCCCTTCACGCAGAAGCCGCTGAATATCCTCTATCCGAAGAGCAATCCCGACGCTTTGGTCGCCGCCGCCGTCGTGGCCATGGGCGACTGGCGCGAGGCCGAATTCGAACTGCGCATCGCCCTGTGTCTGGAGATGGCCGCCCGCCTCTACGACCGCAATTTCGAGATGGCCCATGCGGTCATGCATGTCGCGGGACAGAGCTATACCCAGGCGTTCAGCGGCTCCGGTCCGAATGCGCTGGATCGTGGAGTCGAGGCCCTCGCCTATGCCGCCAAGGCCATGCGCGACGTGGTCCCGACGGCGACCTACCACCGCCAATTCGCCGGCGAGCCCGTGGCGCTGGAGAAGACCTATGTGTTGGTGCCGCGCGGGGTCGGACTGGTCATCTGCTGCGCGTCCTTTCCCACGTGGAACGCCTATCCGGCGATGTTCGCCTCGCTCGCCACAGGCAACCCGGTGATCGTCAAGCCGCACCCGATCGCCATCCTTCCCATGGCCATCGTGGTCGAGACCTGCCGCGCCACCCTGGCCGAGTTCGGCTTCGATCCGAACCTCGTCACCCTCGCCGTCGACACCCTGGCCGAGCCCGTCGCGCAAGGGCTGGTCGACCACCCGCAGGTGCAGATCGTCGATTTCACCGGCAGCCCCCGCTACGGCGGCCATCTGGAGCGGACGGTCAACGGCAAGCTGCTGTTCACAGAGACGGCCGGGGTCAACACCATCGTCATCGAAAGCGTCGCCGACCTCGATGCCGTCGCCCGCGCCGTGGCCCGCTCATCCAGCCTGTTCTCGGCCCAGATGTGCACCAGCCCCCAGGTCGTCTATATCGCGCCCGACCTGTTCGAGCCCCTGTCCGCCGCCATCGTCGAACAGATCGACGCCATCGCCGCCGACCCGGCCCAGGCCGCCGGCATCATGGGCGCGATCCAGGGCGAGGTGTCGGTGAAAGTCGTGACGGACACCCGTCAGGCCATCGCTGAACTGTCCGGCGTGCGCACCCTGCGGGACGCCGCACCCTATGAGCACCCGCAGTTCCCCGACGCCCGCACCCTGACCCCATTGGTCGTCGCGGTCGAAGTCGGAGCGCATGTCGATCTGTATGCGGAGGAACGTTTCGGCCCTGTCCTTTTTCTAGTGAAGAAAGACGCCGGCGAGGCGGTGATGGAGGCGACCTGGCTGGCCCGGACCAAGGGGTCGATCTCGTCCTACCTCTATTCGACCGACGAGGATTTCATCGACAGCGCCACGCCCGCCTACGAGGCCGCCGGCGCCAATCTGTCGATCAATCTGACCGGGGCGATGTGGATCAATTTCGCCGCAGCCTATTCCGATTACCACGTCACCGGGCTGAACCCTGCGGGCAACGCCTGCCTCGCCGACCTCGCGTTCGTCGCCTCGCGTTTCCGCATCGTTCAGCGGCGCCGGCCGGTCGCGTGACCAGCGGCATCTTCATCGCCGGGATATCCATGACCCGTTTCGGCAAGCGGCCGGAGGACAGCGTCAAGTCGCTGGCCGCCGAGGCCGTGACGGCCGCCCTGGCCGATGCCGGCGCAGACGTCTCCGACATCGAAGCCGCCTGGTTCTCCAACACGCGCCAGCCGATGCTGGAGGGCCAGAACACGGTGCGTGGCCAGATCGCCCTGCGCCCGCTCGGCCTGACCGGCATCCCGGTGACGAACGTCGAGAACGCCTGCGCCTCCGGTTCGACGGCGCTTCTGTCCGCCATCCACTGGCTCAAAGCGGGGGCGGGCGACATCGCCTTGGTCGTCGGGGTCGACAAGATGGTCTGGCCGGACCGTCCCGACCGCGTCGCCGCCGCCTTCGCCGGAGGGACCGACATCCACGACCGCGAGGGCGTCGTCGCCTATATCCGCGCGATGGGCGGCGAAGACCCCGGCCCTGATCGTAGCCTCTTCATGGACCTCTACGCCGCCCAGGCGCGCGCCCACATGGCCCGCCACGGCACGACCCAGGAAGACTTCGCCCGCGTCGCGTCCAAGAACCACACCGCCGGCGCCCTGAACGAACGCGCCCAGTACCGCACCGCCATGAAGGTCGATCAGGTCCTGGCCGACAAGCCCGTGGTTTTCCCCTTCACCCGCGCCATGTGCGCCCCCGTCAGCGACGGCGCGGCGGCGGCGGTGATCTGTTCGCCGGCCGGTCTGGCCCGCCTGTGCGGGCCGAAGCGCGCCGTCCGCGTGCGCGGTTGCGCCCTTGTCAGCGCCAGCGACCGCGCCGCCGACGACTTCGCTGATCACATCGGCCGCCGCGCCGCCACGCAGGCCTACGAGCAGGCCGGCATCGGGCCGGACGCCATCGACGTGGCCGAGGTCCACGACGCGACCAGCTATGCCGAGGTGCAGCAGATCGAGAACCTTGGCCTCGCCGAACCGGGCTCTGTCGGCGCCCGTCTTCGCGCCGGAGACTTTGCGCTGGGCGGCCGGACGCCGGTCAATCCGTCGGGCGGTCTGGTGTCCAAGGGCCATCCGGTCGGGGCCACCGGCATCGCCCAGCTGTTCGAACTGACCACCCAGTTGCGCGGGGAGGCCGGGGCGCGTCAGGTCGAGAACGCCCGCATCGCCGTGGCCGAGAACGGCGGCGGTTTCCTTGGCGTCGAGGAAGCCGCCACCGTGGTCACGGTGCTGGAGCGGGCCGCATGACCCACCCCATCCGCGCCCTGTACGAGAACCGCGAAGCCAAGGCGGAGCGAGCGGCCCTGATCGAGGGCGAGGTGACCCTCACCCACGGCGAGTTGATCGACCGGGTCGAGGCCGCGGCGGGCGACCTGGCGACGCGCGGCGTGGGCTGCGGCGACCGGGTCGGCCTGTGCGCCCGCAACGGCTGGCGTCACGTCGTGGCCTATCTGGCGATCCTCAGGGCCGGGGCGGTCTGGACCCCTCTGAACCCCAGGAACGGCGCCCGGCTCAACGGCGAGTTCCAGACGCGCGCCAGGCCGGCCCTGACCCTGATCGACGAGGCCTCGGTCGAGGCGGCGGGCGCCTCGCTCCGTCCGCTGCCGCTTGAGGCCTGGCTGGACAGTCTGATGGCGGGCGCGGCGCCGGCCGTCGTGGACGATCCAGAGGCGCCGTTCGCCCTGAAATTCACCGGCGGCTCGACCGGCGTGCCCAAGGGGGTGGTCCAGAGTCAGGCCAGCGGCGCGGCGGCCCTCCGCTCCCTACAAGACTTCTACGGCTTCACCGCCGACGACGTGAACCTCGCCGTCGCCCCCCTGACCCACGGTTCGTCCCACTATGTCCTGCCGGTGCTGGCGGCGGGAGGAGCGCACGTCCTGTTGCCAGAACCCGACCGCGCCGCGATCCTCCGGGAACTGAAGGCCCGCGTCACCACGGTCTTCATGCCGCCGACCCTGATCGCCCTGCTGATGGGCGAGGCGGAGTTCCGGCCCATCGACTTCCCCCGCCTGCGTCACCTGACCTATTCCGCCGCGCCAATGTCGCCCGACCGGATCGCCCAGGCCATCGCGCGCTTCGGCCCTGTCGTCTCGACCCTGTACGGGCAGACCGAGGCCCCCATGACCATCGCGGGTCTGTCACCCGCCGACATGGTCGATCCCGACAAGCGCGCCGGCGTCGGCCGTCCCTTCAACGATACGCCCGTGCGCCTGCTGACCGCAGACGGCGATCTGGTCGAGCGGGGCGAGGGCGAGATCCTCGTCGGCGGCGACCTGACACGCACCCATTATCTGGACGCGCCTGAGCTGACGGCGTCGTCACGCCACGACGGCTGGCTGAAGACCGGCGACATCGGCCGGATCGGCGACGACCGCCTGCTCTACCTGATCGGCCGGTCGAAGGACCTGATCATCACCGGCGGCTACAACGTCTATCCCGGCGAGGTCGAGGCAGTGCTCAACCTGCATCCGATGGTGCGCGAGGCCTGCGCCTTCGCCGAGCCCGACGACGTCTGGGGCGAGCGGCTGGAGGCGGCGGTCTCGGTCGCCGCTGATGCCGACGCAGCCGCCATCAGCGCCTTCGTCCGTGAACGGATCGGCCCGGTGCGCACGCCCAAACATCTGCACCTGCTGGACGCTCTTCCTCGCAATCCCGTCGGCAAGGTGGTGCGAGACGACGTCCGCGCGCTTTGCCGAACCACCCAACGACCGCTGGAGCTGACCCGATGATCGTGATCCCCAAGGACCGCATCAAGGAGATGAAGTCGAAAGGCTGGTGGGGCGACCAGACCCTGGACGACCTGTACCAGAAACACGTCGCCGCCCATCCGGACGCCGAGGCCCTGGTCGATCCGCTGAACGCGGCCGATGTGGTCGGCGGCCTGCCTGACCGCCTGACCTGGCGAGAGACCGCCCATGCCGTCGACCGGCTGGCAGCCGTCCTGATGGCCCACGGCATCCGCAAGGATCAGGTCGTCGTCATCCAGCTGCCCAATATCGCCGAACTGACCATCGCCTATCTGGCCTGTCTGCGCCTGGGCGTGATCGCCAGCCCGGCCCCGGTCCAGTACCGCGAGAACGAGCTGGCCTATATCATCGACAAGACCGACGCCGTCGCCGCCATCACCGCCGACCGCATCGGCAAGCAGATGCACGGCGAGATGATCGTCGCCCTGAAGGCCCGCTGCCCCAGCCTGAAGACCGTCTTCGTCCTCGGCGAGACCTGCCCGGCCGGCGCGCTCGATCTCGAACCCCTGATGGACGGGGTCACGGGCAAACAGCACCGCGCGGCGCAGAAGGCGGCGAAGGACGCCCGCGTCACCGCCGACGACATCGTCACCATCTGCTGGACATCCGGCACCGAGGCCCAGCCCAAGGGCGTGCCTCGCAGCCACAACGAATGGATCATCATGGGCGCCGGCGTCATCGACGCGGCCGACCTGGATCCCGGCGCGCGCCTGCTGAACCCGTTCCCCATGGTCAATATGGCGGGCATCTCGACCGCCTTCGTCGGCTGGCTGCTGCTCGGCGGGGTGCTGGTCCAGCATCAACCGTTCGACCTGCCAGTTCTCCTGCGCCAGATCCGCGAGGAGAAGATCGACTACACTGTCGCCCCGCCCGCCGTGCTGAATCTGCTGCTGCAGAACGAAGCCCTGCTGGAAGGCATCGACTTCAAACGTCTGAAGTCCATCGGCTCGGGCTCGGCGCCCCTGTCGGAATGGATGGTGCGGACCTTCCACGAGAAGCACGGCGTTCAGATCGTGAACTATTTCGGCTCCAACGAAGGCGCTTCCTTCCCCAGCGCCCTGAAGGACATTCCCGACCCCGCCGAGCGCGCGACCCTGTTCCCGCGTCTGGGCGACGGGTTCACCTGGAACTGCATGCTGCACGACCGGATATTCACCCGGCTGGTCGATCCGGAGACGGAGGAAGAGATCGCCGAGGCCGACCGTCCCGGCGAACTGAGGGTCAAGGGAGCGACGATCTTCTCTGGCTACTGGCGCGCGCCGGAGATCAACGCTCGGGCCTTCGACACCGACGGCTGGTTCCGGACCGGCGACCTGTTCGAACTGGCCGGCGACCGGCTGCAGTATCTGAAATTCGTCGGCCGTCTGAAGGACATCGTCATCCGGGGCGGGATGAACATCTCGTCCGAGGAGATCGAGAACCATCTGGTCGCCCATCCCGCCGTCGCCGAGGCGGCCGTGGTCGGGGCGCCCGACCCGAACCTGGGCGAGCGCCTCGCCGCCTTCGTCGTCTACCGGCCGGGCCAGACCGCGACGCTGGAAGAGATCAACCGCTTCCTGATCAACGAGCGTCAGGTCGCCGTCTACAAGCAGATCGAACGGCTGGAGACGCTGGACGCCCTGCCCCGCAATCCGGTGGGCAAGGTGCTGAAACGCGACCTGCGCGCCGCCTTCAACGAGACCGCACCCGTATGACCGCACCCTTCGACACCCTGCGCCTGCCCGTCTTCGCGGCGCCCATGTTCCTGGTTTCGGGCCCCGAGATGGTCATCGCCGCCTGCAGGTCGGGTATCGGCGGCGCCTTTCCGACCCCCAACTGCCGCACGGTCGAGGACCTCGATCGCTGGATGGGCCAGATCACCGACGCGCTGAAACCCGGCGACGCGCCGTGGATCGCCAACATGATCACCCACTCGACCAACACGCGCCTGGCCGAAGATCTGCGTCTGGTGGCGCACTACAAACCGCCGGTCGTCATCACCGCGCTCGGCTCGCCCCGGCCGGTGATTGAGACGGTGAAGAGCTATGGCGGGCTGGTCTTCGCCGACGTCGTGTCGATGAAGCTGGCCAGGAAGGCGGCCGAGGCGGGGGTCGACGGCCTGGCCTGCGTCAGCGCAGGCGCGGGAGGGCATACCGGACATCTTTCGCCGTTCGCCTTCATCTCGGCGGTGCGCGATTTCTTCGACGGCTATATCGCGGTCGGCGGCGGCGTCGGCGACGGGGCCGGGATCGCCGGGGCCGTCGCGGCCGGGGCCGACTTCGTCTACATGGGCACCCGCTTCCTCGCGACGACCGAGAGCATGGCCCAGCCGGCCTACAAACAGATGGTCATCGACGCCGGTCCCGACGATCTGGTGGTGTCGGATTCGGTCACCGGCACGCCCGCGTCCTGGCTGAAACCCTCGTTGAGGGCGGCCGGTCAGGACCCGGACAATCTCGTCGCGCCCGCCGAGCGCAGCTATGTCTCGGGCGGGGACAACAAGCGCTGGCGCGACATCTGGGCCGCCGGTCAGGGGCTGGAAGCCGTCCGGGCGGTCGAGCCCGTCGCCGAGGTCGTCGCCCAGCTGGAGCGCGAATACGTCGCCGCTCTGGACCGGTTCGCGGCGAAGACGGCGCGGCGCCCGGCCCTGCGCGGCGCGGCGTGAGCGAACCCGTCCGGTTCAAGCTGGACCCGACCGTCGATGGGCTGGAGCTGCTGGACCGCTGGATGGCCGCAGGCGATGGCGTCGGCGGCTTCCTCAAGCGACTGGGGTCGCATCCGGTGGAGGCGCGCGAGGGGTTCGTGCGGGTCGCGCTGGACGTCGATCCGGGCCACGCCAACTTCATCGGCCTCGTCCATGGCGGCGTCACTGCCGCAATGATCGACATGGCCGGCGGAGCGGCGGTGATGAGCATCCTGAGGCCCGGCCAGACGCTGGTGACCACCGATCTGAACATGCGCTTCCTCAACGCCGCGCCCAGCGATACGGCGCGGCTGGAGGCGACGGGGACGGTGACCTACCGGGATGAACGCAAGGCCGTGGTCGCGGCCGAGGTGCGCACGGATGCAGGTATCGTGGTGGCCCAAGGGACCGTCGGGGTCGCGATCCGGGCGGTCCGCTAGTTCCGAGAGCCTAGACCCCGACCACCAGACTCACCGTCGTCGTCGTCGATCCGCCGATATTCAGCGTCTGAACGTTCCGCGCGCCCTCGACCTGATAGTCCCCGGCCGTGCCCGTGGTCTGTTTGAACGCATCCAGCGCCATCCGCACCCCGGTCGCGCCGACAGGGTGCCCGCAACCGATCAGGCCGCCGGACGCATTGATCGGCAGCTTGCCGCCCATCTCGATGTCGCCCGCCTCGATCGCTTTCCAGCTCTCGCCCGGCGCGGTCAGGCCCAGGTGGTCGATGGCCATGTATTCGGTCATCGAGAAACAGTCGTGGGTCTCCACCGCATCCACACCCGACAGGTCGAGACCGGCGCGCGCGCGCGCGTCGTCGATGGCGCGTTTCACCTGCGGGAAGACATAGGGCTCGCCCTCGCTGGCCTTGACCTTGCGGCCGTAGTCGATCGGCGCGCAACGGTGACCCCAGCCCTTGATGCGCGGAATGGAGTCCAGCGGTATGCCGCGCTGCTTCGCATACTCGGCGGCCCGTTCCGGCGAGGCCAGGATGATGGCGGCGGCGCCGTCGGTCACCTGGCCGCAGTCGGTCTTGCGCACCCGCCCCTCGATCACCGGATTGGCCTCGTCGTCATCGGTGAAGCTGGCGTTCGAGAAGCTGTATTTGCGCGTCTGGGCGTTCGGATTGCGTTTGGCGTTGTCGAAATTGATCTGGGAAATCCGGCGCAGGTGGGCCTCGTCGATGCCGTAGCGGCGATCGTATTCCTCGGTCAGGTCCGAGAAGGCGCGCGGCCAGGCGTAGGTGGCGTCCAGGTACTCGTGCCCGGCCCAGGCGGCGGCCCCCAGGTGCTCGGCCGCGGTCACCCCCGGCACGTTGCGCATCATCTCCAGACCCAGCACCATGGCCGTGCCGTAACGGCCGCTTTCGATGTCGGCGGCGGCGGCCATGATCGCCAGACTGCCCGAGGCGCAGGCCGCCTCGTGGCGCGAGGCGGGCATGCCGGTGAACCGTTCGTCCGTCATGGCGAAGAACCCGCCCAGCATCCCCTGACCGGTGAACAGGTCGCCGACGAAGTTTCCGACATGCCCCACGTCGATGTCCTCGGGCTCCAGCCCCGTCTCGGCCAGGGCGCCGTTGACGGCCTCCGCGAAGCCGTCGCCGATCTCCAGTCCCTCGCGGGCATAGTTGCGCGCGAAATCCGACTGCCAGCCGCCCAGGATGTAGGTCATGTCAGCTTATCCTTACGCTGCGTTCGCCGCTTTCGACGCCCGGATCGTCTCGCCCTGTTCCCAGGTCGCATGGGTGCCGCTGGAGATCCGGCCCGGCAGGATGATCCGCGCCACCGGTCCGGCGGCCAGTTTGCGCGCATCATAGATGACGCATTCCGACCGGTCCTCGATCATGTCGGTGACATAGGTGATCAGGTAGCCGTCGTCTTCCTCGGTCGCCCCGACACGGGGGGCGAATCCGGGCTCGGAGCCATAGCGTTCCGGCCCAAAATCAATCGTCTCGCTGTCCAGCGTATCCATGTCGTGTTTGACCAGGCCGGTGAACAGGAACCAGCCGGGCTTGGACACGGCGGAATAGGCCCAGCGGTATTTCACCCCGGCGAACTGGTTGTTGATGATGCCGAACTCCAGCACCCGGTCGTCCAGCCGCTGTTCCGTCGTCTCGCCCGTCGTCAGGTTGAAGCGCCAGCGATGCAGCTTGGGCTCCAGCATGTTCTGATCCAGGAAGGTCATGATCCGCTCATGCCCCGGCCAGGCGTCAGGGCTGGTCTTGGGCACCGGATTGTCCTGGAAATAGCCATCCAGAACGATCGTGTCGCCGTCCTCCCAGGCATTCAGGAAATGCAGCACATAGGTGGCGTCGCCTTCGAACCAGCGCACCTCGGTCTCGCCGCCGAAGCGCGGGATCAGGCCGAAGCGGGACTTCATGTCCGCGTGGAAGCGGGCGACATGGAACCCCTTGGGCAGCAGGTCCTGCTCCCAGAACAGGGGGAAATCGTTCAGAATCGACCAGTGCGTCGTGAAGGCCATGTCATGCGGCAGGCGCGGCCCGGGCAGGGGCACGGGCGTCAGATGCTTCAGCTGGTTGTCGGCCCCGACGACGCCGTAGTGCATGTAGGGGGCGGTCTTGGAGTAGTTGAAGAACAGCAGCTCGCCCGTCTTCGGATCGACCTTGGGGTGGGCCGAAATACCCTCGGGCGGGCACCATCCGTCCGTGCCCATCGGCTCCAGCGTATAGGGATCGATGCGATAGGCCTCGCCGCACTGGTAGAAGGTCGACAGGATGGCCCCGGCGTGAATGATGACGTCGGTCGAGGACGAGTCCTTCAGGCCGCCGTGCGCGCCCCAGCCCGGCTTTTCCGACAATGACGGATGCTCGGCCAGACCGGCCCAGAGCGCCCGCCCTGCCTCCTGCTCGGCCTCGAAGCCCGCCGTGCGGACGAAGCGGTTGCGATAGCTGGCCTTGCCGTCCCTGAAGGAGATGGCGTGCAGCATGCCGTCTCCGTCGAACGGGTGATAACGGCCCAGCGGCTGATGCACGGGGTTCTCGGTATTGCGCACATAGACGCCGTCGATGTCGGTCGGAACGGTCCCGATCACAACCATGTCGTCGGCGGTGTGTTCCTCATGCTGAGGCGTCCAGGCGCCCTGCATATACGGGTGCTCACGATCGTTCAGCGTAACCTTCAGCGGCCCCCGCGCCGCGCTGTCCGCGAATGTCGTGCGGGCCTCGCCGGTCTGTTCCAGTCCCATCGGTCGCTCCTCAAGCCGCCGGGCCGTCGCCCAGTGGGTTGCGTTAGAATACCATTCTTGCGGCGAATGGCGAGAGGGGATTAGTATGAATTTGAAAGCGACGCCGGACACACGGCGCGCGAGGGAGACGACGATGGCCGACCACACCCCACCCGCGCTCGATTTCGACGGTCTGAGGCCGCCCAGCCCCTTCATGACGCCCGAACACGATGTGTGGAGAGCGAAGCTGCGCGGCTTCATCGACGGTTATGTCGCCCCGCACCTGGACGAGTGGGACGCGGCCTCGGACTTCCCCGACAGCCTCTACAAGGACGCCGCCCTGGAAGGCGTCAGCGGCATGGGCTTCCGCGAGGACCTGGGCGGCACGGGCGAGAACATCGACCTGTGGCATCGCATTCTGTTCGCCGAGGAGTTCTTCCGCATGGGGTCGGGCGTGGTCTTCGCCGACCTGGCCACGCCGTGGATCGCCCTGCCGCCCATCATCAACGGCGGGACTCCGGAGATGCTCGACCGCGTCGCCCGCCCCGTGCTGGCGGGAGAGAAGAAGATCGCCTTCGCCGTGACCGAGCCTGGCGGCGGCTCCGACGTCTCCGGCTTCACCACCACGGCCGAGCGCCGGGGCGATGTCTTCATCGTCAACGGCGGCAAGACCCTGATCTCCGGCGCGATGAAGGCGGACTATCTGCTGACGGCGGTCCGCACCGGCGGGTCCGGGATGGGCGGCCTGTCGATGCTGCTGATCGAGACCGACCGGCCCGGCGTCACGCGCGGCCCCCTGCCCGGTCTGCAGTGGTACAACCGGAACAACGGCTGGCTGAAGTTCGAGAACGTCGAGGTCCCGGTCGCCAACCTCGTCGGCGTCGAGAACCGCGGCTTCGCCGGCCTCGCCGCCCAGTTCAACATCGAGCGGTTCTCGGGCATCGCCGCCACGCTCGCCATGACCCGCACCTGTGTCGCCGAAGCGGTCGCCTTCGCCCGCGAGCGCCAGACCTTCGGCAAGCGGCTGATCGACCATCAGGTGATGCGCCACAAGATCGTCGACATGATCCAGCGCATCAAGGTCGCCTACGCCATGCTGGACATCCTGGTCTGGCGCTTCGAGCGGGGCGAGGCGCCGGTCGCGGACCTGGCCCTGCTCAAGGTGCAGGCGACGACGACGCTGGAGCATTGCGCCCGCGAAAGCCTGCAGGTCCTGGGCGGTCGCGCCTACACCGGCGGCAACCGCGTCGAGCGCATCTATCGCGAGGCCCGGATCTTCGTCATCGGCGGCGGATCAGAGGAAATCCTGCGCGATCTGGCGGCGAAACAGATGGGATTCTGAATGGCCTGAAGAAAAAACGGCCCCGCCGATCGCTCGGCGGGGCCAGGTCCTCAGGTCAGGAAAACCCGGAGAGGGAACGGCGTCAGAAATTCCGCCGCAGGGTGACCCCGTAGGTGCGGGGGTCGCCGAGGAAGGCCGAGTAGGATCCGCTCTGGAAGGTCGCGGGGATCACACGGCGATAATAGTCCTTGTCGAAGACATTGCGGGCATAGACGTCCAGCTGCCACGCCTCGCTCACGTCCCGCAGCGAGAAGCGAACATTCGCGGTCGTGAAGCTCTCCTGCACCCGGTTCGGATCGAACCCGCCGGTGAAGAATTCAGACGAATAGCGGGCGTCGGCATAGGCCACGCCGGTCAGACCCTCGCCGATCGGGAACTCCCAGGTGATGGAGGACACGTTCACCCAGTCGGGCGACTGCTCCATTTCCCGGCCCGAATACGTCAGATTGCCGGGGTCGTCGGTATAGTAGGCGTCGGTGTAGCTGAGGCCGTTGGTGATCGTCAGACCATCCATGGGCAACCAGGTCAGCTCCAGTTCCGCTCCCTTGGAAATGACTTCCGCCAGAGACCGCACGACGAAGCTGGCCCCCGTGAACTCGATGAGTTGGAAGCCTTCGAACGTCTGGTGGAAGGCGGCGAAATTCGCACGCAGGGTGCGGTCGAAGAACTCGCCCTTCACCCCGACCTCGTAGGCGTCGACCGTCTCCTCGACGAAGGCAAGATCGCGGGCGTTCGGCGTCGCGGGCGTGGTGAACCCGCCCCGATCGAAATTGTATCCCCCCGACTTGTAGCCCCGGGAATAGGACGCATAGGTGTTGAGCGTCGGACTGAACTGATAGGCTGCGTTCAGCGTGCCGGTCGTCGCCTCTTCCGTACGCGAGTCGGAATCCCCGACGGGATTCAAGCGCGTGTCCCAGAACGGCAGGCAGAACAGCGCCCGGCCGGTGGCGTCATTGGTGGCGACGGCGCTGTCGCAGGCCGGGTTGAAGTTCTCGCCCCTGTAGTCGATCTCCTTGTCGTTCTGGGTGTAGCGCAGACCTGCGGTGATGCTGAACGCATCCGTCACATTGAAGATGTTGTGGGTGAAGATCGAGATGTCCTGACCCTGTTGTTCGCCGATGCCCCGCGCGCCGTCACCCGGCGTGAAGGCCGCCAGCGTGGTCGCCTGAAACGCCGCTGCGCCTCCGAAAATGGCGGGGAAGTCGGCGCCCATCCGGAAGGCCGAGTCGTTGACGACCGTCTCATCGGCGTAGAAGGCGCCCAGCAGCCAGTCCAACCGTCCCGATGTTCCCTGCAGGCGGAACTCCTGGGTAAACACGTCGAACTCCTGGTGCAGCCCGTTAGGTGCGAAGAAGCCGAGATCGACGCCTGAGTGATCGAAATCCTGGGAGCGGTCAGCCGCCCAGCTGCGATAGGCGGTGATCGAGGTCAGCGAAGCCCAACCCAGGTCGAACTCGCCGGACGCGGACACGCCCATGTCCTCGATGTCTTCCTGGTTTCGGCGGGTCGCGTTCTTGGAAGCCTGTCGATCAAACGGATTCGCGCTGGGATAGCCGATGCCGCCGCTGGCGGCTGCAATCTGATTGACCGTGTTGAACGTCGGGCCCGCAATGGCCAGCAAGGCGACGCAGCAGTTCTCCTTGCGGGTCGTGTAGTCGGCGGAGAAGTTCCAGGTGACGTTTTCGGAGGGCTGCCACAGCAGTTTCGCACGGACGAACTGACGGTCGATATTGTCCAGGCTCTCGTTGGAATTGGCGTCGGAGTAGAAGCCGTCGCGCAACTCGGAACTGCCCTCCACGCGCAGCGCCAGATCGTCACCGAGCGGCAGATTGATCGCCCCGGCGACACGGCGGTTGTCGTAGTTCCCGAACGTCGCCTCGACACGGCCGTTGATGCCGCTGAAATCGGGCTGGCGCGTCACGATATTGATCAGTCCAGAGGACGTATTGCGTCCGAACAGCGTTCCTTGCGGGCCGCGCAGCACCTCGATCCGCTCCAGGTCGCCCAGTTCGGACAGGGCGACGCCGGTGCGGGCGCGGATCACGCCGTCGATGACCACGCCGACCGAGGATTCGAGGCCCGGATTTGTCGAGGTCGTGCCGACGCCGCGAATGCGGATGGAAGAGTCGGCGCCGCCGCCGGGGGTCTGGAATTGAACGCTGGGGACCAGGCTGGTCAGTTCGCGGATGTCGGTGACGCCCGAATTCTCGAGCTGCTCGCCGCCCACGGCGGTGACGGCCACGGGCACCTCGATCAGGCGCTGTTCGCGACGCGTCGCCGTGACGATGATCTCATCGACGGTGGTCGCGCCTTGCTGACCGGCCGGAGCCGTCTGGGCCAGTGACGGTGATGCGGCGAGCGACGCCGCGACGACCAATGCGGATACGCTGACTGTGCCTCTGATCTTCACGCCGATATCCTCCCATGAGCCCTCGTTCGCCGAGGTGCTTCTGGGCCCGGAATGTAACTGGCGAATTGAGACTGTCAAATAGCTTTTGTAATCAGACCGACTTGTGTGCTTCAGTGTGGGCGGGCCGACACGGCGCACTCACCCGGATGTGCGGCCCGCGCGATCGAATGCAAACTTGGCGACGCGTGTCCATTTTTCTGGTTCTGATACAAAGGTTTGATATTGTTCGATCGCTCCTCGACCAGAACGACTCGATCACCGCGGGCTCGACAGGCAGGATGCACCGCCGCCCGCCCCTTCGCGCATCTCGCACTTGCGAAAGTCACTTTCACCTTGAGATCGAACAGAGAATTCGCATGAGCCATCACGACGGCATGGCCGATAGCGGAACACCCGCCCCGCCCCGCCAGTGGCCTCATCCGGCGTGGGCCTGGTTCACGGTCGCCGCTCTGATGGTGGCGTATACATCCAGCTTCATCGACCGCCAGATCCTGACCCTGCTGGTCGAGCCGATCCGCGCCGACCTGACCATCACCGACACCCAATTCAGCCTGCTGGCCGGGATCGCCTTTTCGCTGTTCTACACGGTCATGGGCGTGCCCCTGGCGCGGCTGGCGGATCGTGGCAGCCGCCGCTGGATCATCTTCTGGGGCATCGTGGTCTGGAGCGTGATGACCGTGGCCTGCGGGCTGGCCAACAGCTTCTGGGCCCTGTTCGCCGCGCGGATCGGCGTCGGCGTCGGCGAAGCGGCCCTGTCGCCCGCCGCCTATTCGATGATCTCCGACTATTTCCCGGCGCGGCGCAGGGCGCGGGCGCTGGCCGTCTATTCGATGGCGCCCTACCTCGGCGCGGGGCTGGCGCTGATGATCGGGGGGGCCGCCATCGACGCGATCGCCCAGGCCGGCGCGATGCGTCTGCCGCTGGTCGGCGAGTTGGCGCCATGGCAGCAGACCTTCGTTCTGGTCGGCGCGCCCGGTCTGCTGATCGCCGCCTTGTTCCTGATCGTGCGCGAGCCGCCCCGTCAGGGCCTGGTCAAGGCCGGCGTGCACACCGGCGTGCTGAAATACATGTGGTCGCGGAAATCGACCTTCTACGTCCTGATCATGGCCTTCTCGATCTTCGGCATGGCCGGGATCTCCTATCTGGCCTGGGCTCCCGCCATACTGATCCGACAGCATGGAATGACGCCCGGCGACGTCGGTTTCGCCTATGGCGCGGTCCTGCTGGCCGCCGCGACCCCCGGGGTTCTGGTCGGGGGCTGGATGACCGACTGGTTCGCCAACCGGGGCCGGACGGACGCACCGGTCCGGGTGGCCATCATGGCGCTGATCGCCAGTATTCCCTTCGCCGTCGCCATGCCCCTGATGCCCAGCCAGACGATGGCCGTCGCCGCCCTGGCCGGGTTCAGCTTCTTCGCAGGCGTCATGAACAGTCTGCCGGCCACGGCGCTGCAGGCCGTCGCCCCCAACCAGTTGAGGGCCCAGATCACCGCCATCTATTTCCTGATCGGCAATCTGATCTCGCTCGGCCTTGGGCCCACCATCGTCGCGGCGATCAGCGACAACCTGCTCGGGGGCGACAGCATCGGCCTGTCGCTGTCCATCGTCAGCGGCGTCACGATCATGGTCGCCTCCCTGTTGCTGACCCGCGCCCTGAAGCCTTTCCGCGCCAGCGTGGAGGAAGCCCGCGCATGGCAGGAGCCCGCCGCCCGATGACCGACACGCGCCTGACGATCCCCTGGTTCGATCCCGCGCCGCCGAGCGCCGACGAATGCGTCATCCCGCGCCTTATCGACCGGTGGGCCGCCGAAACGCCCGACACGATCTTCATCCGCTTCGAGAGCGGCGAGACCTGGACCTGGGCCGAGATCCGTCGCCGGGCGCTGTCGACCGCCGCGGCGCTTCAGGCCCGCGGCGTGAAAGGCGGCGACATCGTCGCAGCCTGGGCGCCGAACGGTCCGGCGCTTCTGCGCGCCTGGTTCGGCGCCAACTATGCGGGCGCGGCGCTCGCCCCCATCAACACCAGCTTTCGAGGCAGGCTTCTGGAGCACGCGATCGGAAAGACCGGCGCGACCCTGATGATCGTGCACCCCGATCTTGCGCCCCGCCTGCAGGGCCTGTCGCTCGGCGCAGTGAAGCGGCTGATCCTGACCGGTCCGTCCGGGTCCACGCTCGACCTGCCGGTGCAGATCGAGGATGCCGCCGCCCTCGACGGCGATCCCGCCGCCTGCGTCCCGGTCGAGCAGCATCCCTGGGATCCGCCGGTGATCATCTTCACCTCGGGCACGACCGGGCCGTCCAAGGCGGTGGTCACCTCCTACGTCCAGGAATGGACGACGGCCACGGTGACCTACGGATACATGGTCCAGTCCGATCGTATGCTGGTGAATTTACCGATGTTCCACGTCGGCGGCATCGCGGCGATCACGGCGGCGGTGGCGTGCGGCGGTTCGGTCGCCCTGTTCGAGGCCTTCGACACCCGCCGCTTCTGGGACACGGTGCGCGAGACGGGATCGACGGTCTGCAGCGGCCTGATCGGCGCCCTGACGTCGTTCCTGATGAAGGAGCCGCCGCGCGCCGACGACGCGGACAATCCCCTTCGGATGGTCACCCTGTCGCCGATCAACGAGGACACGGCCGCCCTGGGGAAACGCTTCGGGTTCGACTACCTGTCGGGCTTCAACATGACCGAGGTCTCCGGGCCCCTGATCTGCCCGGTCAACGACACCGTCATGCGCAGTTGCGGCCGGGTGCGCGTCGGCATGCAGTGCCGGATCGTCGACGATCACGACAACGAGGTTCCGCACGGACACCCCGGCGAACTGGTGATCCGGGCCGACAATCCATGGACCCTGTTCTCGGGCTATCTCGGCGATCCGGACGCCACGGCGCAGGCCTGGCGCAACGGCTGGTTCCACACCGGCGACCTGATGTGGCGCGACGCCGACGGCAGCTTCTTCTTCGTCGACCGCAAGAAGGACGCCATCCGCCGGCGCGGCGAGAACATGTCCTCGCTGGAGATCGAGATCGAGGTCACAGCCCACCCTGCGGTGCGCGAATGCGCCGCCTATGGCGTCGATCTGCCGGGCGGCGAACAGGAGGTGATGGTGGCGGTGGCGCCCGTCGACGGCGCCGAGATCGACGCACGTGCGCTGGTCGAATGGCTGATCCCGCGCATGACCCATTTCATGGTGCCGCGCTATGTCCGGGTTGAGACGACCCTGCCCAAGACCCCGACCAACAAGATCCAGAAGACCGACCTGCGCAGCGAGGGGGTGACGCCCGCGACGTTCGACCGGGAGGCGGCCGGCCTTGTCGTCCGGCGACAGAAGCTGACGGTTGCTTGATAAGACCTAACGGCGTCCCCTAAGAGGGGTGATGTCTCGCGCCGCACCGAAAATCCGTCTTGTTCCAAAGAGCTCCGTCAATCGCGCCCTCAATGCGCTGGGCGATCGGTGGAGCCTGCTGGTGGTGCAGGAGGCCTTCCTCGGCGCCACCCGATTCGAGGAATTCCACGCCCGCCTGGGCGGCGCCCGGTCAACCCTGTCCAGCCGCCTGGCCGCTTTGGAGCGTCACGGCATCCTGGTGAAGAAGCCCCACCGGGACGAGGGCGCGCGCATGGCCTATCACCTGACCCCGCGCGGTCTCGGCCTGTTCGATTCCATGATGCTGATGTGGGGCTGGGGCGTGCGCTGGGGCGTAACCGGCGGACGGGCGCCGACGGTCTTCACCCACACCGAATGCGGCAAGCCCATGCTGCCGGAACTGCGTTGCGGCGGATGCGGCGAACCCCTTACGCTCCACACCTGCACCTATACTGAAGGCCCCGGCCAGGGGATGGAGAAGCTGCCGGTCCAGCGCATGCATCGTCGTCGTCAACCCAACGACGAGGCCCCGACGATCGAGCTGGTGGACCTGCTCGGCGACCGCTGGACCGCGCTGGTCGTCAGCGTCCAGTATTTCGGCCTTCATCGGTTCGACGAGATCCAGGGCGTCCTGGGCATCGCCTCCAACATTCTCACCGACCGGCTGCGGACGCTGGAGATGTCGGGCATCTTCGAACGGCGTCTCTATGAGATGACCCCGCCCCGCTACCAGTACCGACTGACCAAGAAGGGCCAGGACCTGTATCCCCACGCCCTGACCATGATGACCTGGGCCGACACCCATCTGAAGGACCGCGCCGGACCGCCCGTGAAGATCAGGCATGTGTGCGGCGAGCCGCTGAACGCCCAGGTCTGCTGCAGCGCCTGCAAGGGGCGATTGACGCTGGAAACGGTGCTGATGAAGGCCGGTCGGATCAAGCCGACAGCCTGACATAGGTTCGAGTTTGAAAGCGACCTCCGCGCGCTTGCATTAACAGACTTATCGTCCTAGCGTTCGGTCAACCAGAACGCCAGGGAGACGAAACGTGGGTCAGAACATGCAGGTCGTGGAGGCCATGATGGCCGCCTGGAAGAAGCGTGACGTGGAAGGCTTCATCGCCACCCTCGCCGACGACATCGAGTACCACTGGCACCCCACCAAACGTCCGGCCGTCGGCAAGGACAAGATGCGCAAATTCCTGTCCAACTACGAAGCAGGGTTCGACCAGCAGGAATGGCGCGTGACCCACTCCGCCGAGAACGGCGAGGTCCTGTTCGTGGAAGGGATGGAGGTCCTGGTCGACCGGTCCACTGGCGTGAAGATGGACAATCCCTTCGTCCAGGTGTTCGAGGTCCGTGACGGCCTGATCCGGCGCATGCGCGACTACTACGACACGTCCCAGGTCCATGCGCCGGCCAAACCCGACACCCGGGCGGCGTCGGCGTGAACACGCCGATCCAGCGACTGCGGGCCCTGATGGCGGTGTCGGAGACCCGCGACAAGGCCGGATTCCTCTCCTTCTTCGCCGAGGACGTGGAATACCACTATCATGTCGGCACACGCCCCCTGATCGGCCGCGACTGGGTCGACAAGTTCATCACCCGATACTGGGCGAACCACTCGGCGACGAAGTGGACGCTCGTCAACTGGGCCGAGAACGGCGACATGGTGCTGACCGAGGGGATCGAGGACTACGTCAACGCCGACGGCGTCAGCGTCTCCCATCCGTACATGGGAATCATCGAATTCCGGGACGGCAAGATCGTCGCCTGGCGCGACTATTTCCAGATGAAGGACCCGGCGGCCGCCTAGAGCAGACGTTCAGATTTAGCGATCTACATCAAGGCGTTACGCTCTATCGATGCGAGACCGCATTCAGAATTGCACTTGCTGGACTCGGTGCTCTGCGAGTGCAATTCGCGCCGTTAAACGGCCTGCATCCGCTCGGCCCGAAGGGCCGAACGGCGCACCTTGCCCGCATCGTCTCGCAACCGTTCCGTCGTGACCTCCAGCGAGCGCGGCCGCTTGTAGGAGGCGATCCGCTCGGCGAGGAAGGCGTTCAGCCCCGCCTGGTCCAGCCGCCCGTCCGCCGTCTCCACGATGGCGTGAACCCGCTGGCCCAGGTCCGCGTCGGGCAGACCGACCACCACGCTGCACTGAACCCCGGGGAAGCTGTCGATGGCCGCCTCGACCTCGGCGGGATAGACGTTGGCGCCGCCCGACACGATCATGTCCACGCGCCGGTCGGCGAGATACAGCCAGCCCTCCTCATCGACATAGCCCATGTCGCCCAGGGTCTCGAAACTCCCGCTCGCACGCGGCTCGGCGCCCAGATATCTGTAGGTCGTCCCCTGCCCCCGCAGCGGCATGAAATAGACTTCGCCGACCACCCCCGGCGCGCACGGCTGACCTGCCTCGTCGAGCACCTTCATCTCGTATCCGGGCAGGACCTTGCCGACCGAGCCCGGATGATCCAGCCATTCGACACCGCGAACGCCCGTGCCGCCCATGGCTTCGGTCCCGGTGTAGATTTCCCAGACCGTCTCCGGCCCCACCCATTCGATCCATTTCCGCTTCAGCCACGGCGGACAGGCGGCGGCGATATGCATGACGGCGTCCAGCGACGACAGGTCGTATTTCGCTTTCACCGGGTCAGGCAGGGACCAGATCCGGTGCATCATGGTCGGCACCTGGAACAGCCAGCTGACCTTGTACCGGTCGATCAACCGCAGTGTTTCCTCGGCGTCGAAACGCGGCATCAGGATGACGTGCAGACCCCAGCCCATGGCGAAACAGGTCATGCCGAACGGGGCCGCATGATACAGCGGCCCGGGATTCAACAGCACATCCTCGGGGATCATCCCCAGCAGCAGGATGTCGGGGTCGGCCATGGCCGGGGCCATGTCGACGATCACCTTGGGCCGTCCGGTCGAGCCGCCGCTGGCGATCGCCTTCAGATGCTTCGACGCGATCTCCGGCAGGGGCGAACTGTCGGCCGAGGCGTCATAGGTTTCCGCCTCCGACAGCCGCTTCGTCTGACCCGCCCTGGCCGCATCCTCGATGACGATCAGCCGGGGCTGAAGCAGCTCCAGAATCCCGGTCAGCTCAAGCGCCGGCAGTTTGTGCGACAGGGGCGCGGGCGTCGCGCCGAGCGCCCAGACCGCGAAGGCGAGCTCCAGAAACGCCGGGCAGTTGGGCAGGGCGATGGCGACGAAATCACCCTCGACCACCCCCGCCCTGGCCAGGGTCCGCGCCCGCCGGTTGACCCGCTCCGCCAGCTCGCGCCGGGTCAGGGTCACGCCCTCGAACGTCAGGGCCGGACGGCCCGGATCCCGCTCCGCATGGATGTTCAGCAGCATCCCGACCGCCCGCACCCCGGACAGGTCCGTCATCGCCGTGGACAGGGTGCGTGGGCGGTTCGGACGACGCATCGGGGACTCCGTCAGACGGGGTTCTCTTCCGCCGCCGCCGCGCGTTTGGGCGGCCACGGGATCAAGGGACTGGTCCGGGCAATGTAGTCCGCATATCCCGGCCGATGATAGGTCAGCCGCTTCTCATAGGACGGCCCGCCCGAATACTTCAGGAACAGCACCAGCAGCAGCAGCGGCCCGACCACGCCGAACAGGCCCAGCGTGGTCTCGGCCGCGATGCCGAACAGGCCGAACCAGGTGCACAGGTCGCCGAAATAATTGGGGTGCCGCGTGTAGCGCCACAGGCCGCCGTCGAAGACCTTGCCCGCATTGGCCGGGTTCGCCTTGAACCTGACCAGCTGCCAGTCCGCCAGACTCTCGAAGCAAATGCCGAACACCACCAGACCGGCAGCGGCCCACCCCAGAGGCCCCACCTCGACCGGCGTTGACGACATCTGTCCCAGTTGAACCGGCAGGCTGGTTGCCCAAAGGATCGGGGCCTGGGTCATGAACACCATGCGCCAGGACGCCTTGCCGAAGCTCCAGCCCCTGGCTTCCTGCGCCCGGTCCAGCATCTTCACATAGCGACGGTCCGGCCCGTGCGAGCGCCACCGCCACAGGATGTAGAGACCCAGGCGCAGCCCCCAGACGCAGGTCAGCACCGTGATCAGCAGCATCCGCTCCGGCGATCCGTCCGCCTGGAAGAAGGTCGTCACGGCCATAAAGGCCAGGCCCAGCGCCCACCAGGCATCGACGAATGACACGTCCTTGATGGCGCATCCGACCCGCCACAGCACCACGAAGGACGCGAGCGCGATGGCGAAATTGATCCCGAGAATGGTCAGGATTTCGGTGATGGGCGGCATGGTCTGGTCTTCCCCCTTTGTGCGGCATCTAGCGGCCTGTCGACAGTTCCTTGGCGTGCAGCATCTTGGCCATGCCCCGCTCCATCCCCTTGGGATCGCGGGCCAGGGCGGCGCGGCTCTCGACCGCGAACCGGTCGGTGTCGATCTCGTCGACGCCGCGCGTGATCCCCTTCATCGCCGCGCGGGCGATGTCTGCGGGCTGTTCCTTGGCCCCCCTCACATGGTCGGCCATCCGGGTGTCGACAGAGCCGACGATCAGGCTGGTGACGCTCGTACCCTGTCCAGCCAACTCGGCGCGAATGCAGGCCCCGGCCGCGCGCATAGCGAATTTCGACGGACTGTAGCCGCCCATGTTCGGCACGGCTACGATGCCGCCGACCGACAGGACGTTCAGGATCGCTCCCCCGCCGTTCGCCTTCAGGATTGGTGCAAAGGCGCGCGCCATCTGCAGCGGGCCGAAATAGTTGACCTCCATCTCGTCGCGTGCGGCGGCGATGTCGTCGGACCCGATCAGCAGTTTATTGTGGAAGGCGCCCGCGTTGTTGACCAGCACCGACACGTCCGGACAGGCGGCGGCCGCGGCCTCGATTTGGTCCGCCTTCGAGACGTCAAGCTGCACAGCCACGACCTTCCCGGGGTACTGGTCTACAAGGTGCTGCGCCGAGGCCGGGTCGCGGGCGCCGGCATAGACCTTGGCCGCTCCCTGCTCGATCAGCACATGGACGAAACCTTCGCCGATGCCCCGGTTGGCGCCGGTGACGATGGCGACTGAGCCCTGAATTTCCATGCTCGCGGTCCTCAGGCGACGGGGGTGTAGAGGATGTCGTCGGGCTTCTTGCCCCCGCGCCGCAGCAGGGACGGATCCCGGGTGATCGCGCCGCGCGCCCAGGTCTCGCTAAGCTCGTGCTCCTCGTTCCATTCCCAGCACATGTTGCGCCGCTTGATGCGCCACTCGGCGCCGCGCTTCTCCATGTGATCGACGCAACGGGCCAGGGTGCGGGTGTCGAACTCCTGTCCCTTCACCGTCAGGCGCGAGGCGGTCAGGATATAGGTCTCGGCGATCGCCGTCGTCGGTCCGGTCATGTCGATGACCATGTTCATGGCCAGATGGTTCATCAGTCCCGCCTTGGGCAGACGCTCCTTGACCACCGCCACCCACTCGGACGCCGGACCGTCGAAAGTTCCGCCGTGGTCTTCCCAGCCGTCGGGCCAATAGGCGCGTTCGACCAGCTCCGGATCGCCGCGATCGCAGCCGCGCAGGAATTTCAGCAGGACCTCCTCGATCGCCTTCTTGTCGAGCAGGGCCTGGATCTCTGGATCGCGGTCGGCCATCGATGTCCTCCGGTGACTGCTGTCAGTCTTGAAAAGAAAGTTACATGACTTGCGTTAGCAGGCAAGTCTGCTTGGGCGGTCAGAGCCGCAACAGTCCCGGCGGCGCGGCGACGACGCGGGGGATCGCTTCCAGCATCATGGCGGCCACCGCGAACTGCTCCGGCTTGGTACGCACGCCGTCGGGGGCGGTATCGACCAGGTCCATCGCAATCTTCAGCCCCGGCAGCCCGTCGATCTCGATCGCCCAGTGCGGCTTGCCGGCAAATGGCGCCTGGCTTGGATCCATGATCCAATTGACCTCGTGGGTGAGGCGCCGGACGCCGTCGATCAGCCCGTGGACGCGCCAGGTCGTGGCCGAAACCGCGCCCTTTGGAATCTCACCCGCCGCGACGGTCAGATCGCGCTCCGCCAGGCTGACGGCATGGTCCGGCTCCAACCGGTCCAGCGACAGACCAAGACGGATCGCCAGCCCCTCGACGCTCTGGGAGAACATGGCCGTGAAGGTCTGCGCCAGCGGCCCGTTCACGACATCGATCGCCCCCGGAGCCGAGCCGAAGCCCAAGACCCCGAACACGTAGTCCGGATTTGGAATCGTGGTGCAATCAATGATTTCTCGGGTCGCGATGTTGCGATGCGACAGGCACAGCGACGCCGCATTGGCCGCCATCCGTTCAGCGACCCAGCCTGGATTCACGCCCGTCCCGGCCAGAGTCGCACCGCCTTCACGCGCACTCTGCGACAGACCCTCGGCATAGTCGCGGCCCAGCGCCAGAGGTTCGAAATAGTGGTTGATGCTGACAACGTTCTTGCCGGATTCCAGCAGTCGCTTCACATCGGCGTCATGCCCGACATAGGGCGCCGACAGCATCGGCGTGTGGATCACCACATCGGCGTCCAGGAGCAGGATTTCATCGATCGAGCGCGTGGCGATTACACCCGTCTCGGGCCGGCGCGCGATGTCGCCGGCGTCCCGCCCGACCTTGGCCTCGCCATAGACGAACAGGCCGACCAGCTGGAACCGGTCGTCGTCCAGCACCGCACGCAAACAGGCCTTGCCCATCGAGCCGGTCGCCCACTGGATTACCCGGACGGGTCTGGTCATCACGTCTCCTTCGACGCCGTCGCCGCGTCTCGATAGGCAACGGTGGCGCGATCAGTCCAGAAACGCAAGCCGCTTGCCAAGCGCTTTTGAAAGTTTAGTGTCTTTACGCAAGCGACGTCGGGTCGCGCGGAGAAACCCCCATGGCCGAGCCCCCTTTCTGGCAGGCGTTGATGAAATCGGTGAATTTCTACGCCCGCTTCGCGCCGTCTTTTACCCGCGTCGGCTATGTCGCGCGGGGCCTGCCGTTCAAGCCGGTGAAGGCGGACTACACGGGCCAGAACTGGCTGGTCACCGGCGCCACCGGCGGCCTGGGCAAGGCCACGGCGCTGCGCGCGACGGCCAAGGGCGCGACCGTCTACGCCATCGGCCGCAACGTGAATGCACTGGGCGATCTGGTCCGCGAGGCCAAGGGACCGGGCAAGATCGTGCCCGTCACCTGCGACCTGTCGTCGATGGCCGCCGTTGCCGGCTTGTCCAAACGGCCCGATATCGCGGCTGTGAAATTCGACGTCATCGTCAACAACGTCGGCCTGCTCATGCGCGAGTTCCAGGCGACGCTGGAAGGGCTGGAGACCTCCTACGCCACCAATCTTCTGGGCCACTGGATCCTGACCGGGGACTTGCACAAGGCGGGCCTGTTGAAACCGGGCGCGGCCGTGATCAACGTCGTCTCGGGCGGCCTCTACAATCTCGGCCTCAACAAGAAGATGCTCAACATCCCCGAGGAGCATTTCAACGGCTTCGCCGCCTATGCCGCCCACAAGAGAGCCCAGTTGGCCCTCGCCGAACACTGGCGCGCCGCCTGGGCCGCCGACGGGATCAAGACCTACGCCGTCCACCCCGGCTGGGCCGATACGGCGGGTGTGAAGACCTCGCTGCCAAAATTCCGCAAGATTCTCGCCCCCATCCTCCGCAACGACCACGAGGGCGCCGACACCATCGACTGGCTGGCCGCAACCCGTCCGCCCGAGGTCGTCGACGAGATCTGGTTCGACCGGAAGCCGCGCACCGCCCACGCCTATCCGCACACCCGCAATCCGCGCACCACCATCCCCGACATCGTCGCCTTCCTCGACGCGGACCGAGCCAGACTGGCCGTCTGACGCCTTGCCGCCGCCGCCCCGATCCGCGATGGATCGGGGATGGCGAGCGACACAATATCGAAGGACGGCTGGCGGTTCTGGATCGACAGGGGCGGCACCTTCACCGACATCGTCGCCCGCGCCCCCGACGGCGCCCTGACCACCGCCAAACTCCTGTCCGACAATGCGGACCAGTATGAGGACGCCGCCGTCGAGGGCGTGCGCCGCATCCTCGGCGCCACCCCCGGCCCCCTGCCTGCGGGGATCGTGTCCGACATCCGCATGGGCACCACGGTCGCCACGAACGCCCTGCTCGAACGCAAGGGCGAGCCGACGGTCCTGGCCATCACGCGCGGGTTCGGCGACGCCCTGACCATCGGCTGGCAGGCCCGGCCCGACATCTTCGCCCGCCACGTCGTCGTGCCCAAACCCCTGCACGACCGGGTCATAGAGATCGACGAGCGTGTCCGGGCCGACGGCGCCATCGACCGGCCGCTGGACGAGGCCGCCGCCCGCGCCGGCCTGACCGCCGCCTTCGCCGCCGGCTATCGCGCCCTGGCCATCGTCTTCGTCCACGGCTGGCGGTTCACCGACCACGAGACCCGTCTCGCCGCCCTCGCCCGCGAGATCGGCTTCACCCAGATCTCGGTCAGCCATGAGGTCGGCGCCCTGATCAAGCTGATCGGGCGCGGCGACACGACCGTGGCCGACGCCTATCTGTCGCCCGTGCTCGACGCCTATGTCGCCCGCGTCGGAAGGGCGCTCGGTCCCGACGTCCCCCTGATGTTCATGCAGTCCTCGGGCGGCCTCGCCAGCCCCAGCGCCTTCCGGGGCAAGGACGCCATCCTGTCGGGTCCCGCAGGCGGCGTGGTCGGCATGGCCGCGACCGCCGAGGCCGCCGGCTTCGACCGCGTCATCGGGTTCGACATGGGCGGCACCTCCACCGACGTCTCCCACTATTCCGGATCGTTCGAGCGCACCTCGGACGCCGTGGTCGCGGGCGTCCGCCTGCGCGCGCCGATGCTGTCGATCCACACGGTGGCGGCCGGCGGCGGCTCCATCTGCCGCTTCGACGGATCGCGGCTGCGCGTCGGGCCCGAGTCCGCCGGCGCCGTGCCGGGCCCCTCCGCCTACCGGCGCGGCGGCCCCCTGACGGTGACGGACTGCAACGTCCTGCTGGGCAAGCTACGGCCGGAGTTTTTTCCCGCCATCTTCGGCCCGAACGGCGACCAGCCGCTGGACCACGCCGCCGTCGCCTCAAAGTTCGGCGCCCTCGCTACTCAGGTCGCCGCCGCAACCGGCCGTCCGAGCGACCCTCTCGATCTCGCCGAGGGCTTCGTCGCCATCGCGGTCCAGAACATGGCCGAGGCGATCAAATCCATCTCGATCCAGCGCGGGCACGACCTGACCGGCTACGTCCTGAACTGCTTCGGCGGGGCAGGCGGCCAGCACGCCTGTCTGGTCGCCGATGCCCTGGGCATGACGACGGTGATGCTGCACCCGTTCGCGGGGGTCCTGTCGGCCTACGGCATGGGCCTCGCCTCGGTCCGGACGATCCGCCAGACGACCGTCGCCGCGCCTCTGGCTCCCGCCTCGGACGCCGCCTTCGCCGACCGCGTCGCGGCGCTGGAAACCGAGGCCCGCGCCGACCTCCTGGCCCAGGACCTGCCCGCCGCCTCGATCACGACCGAGGCCCGCGCCGAGATCAAATTCGCCGGCAGCGACACGCCCCTGACCGTCCCCTTCGGCCCCGCCGCCGACATGGCCGCCGCCTTCGAGACCCTGCACCGCCAGCGGTTCGGCTTCTTCGCCGAGGACAAGGCGCTGGTCATCGAGACGCTGGAAGTGGAGGCGATCTCGGCGGCGAACGGTCCGATCGCACGCCCGACCGCCGCGGCCGTCGCCAAGGCCGAGGCTGTAGAAGCCGTCCCCGTCCGCCTCGCGGCCGCCGACCACCCCACGCCGGTCCACCGCCGCGACGCCCTGTCGCCCGACGCCCGCATCCCCGGCCCCGCCCTCATCCTCGAATCCACCGGCACGACCGTCGTCGAGCCCGGCTGGACCGCCCGCGTCGACGCCCACGCCAACCTGATCCTCGAGCGCACCACGCCCCTCGCCGGCCGCGCGCCGATCGGAACCCACGCCGACCCCATCCTGCTGGAGGTGTTCAACAGCCGCTTCATGGCCTGCGCCGAACAGATGGGAGAGGCCCTGCGCGCCACCGCCTATTCGGTCAACATCAAGGAGCGGCTCGACTTCTCCTGCGCCATCTTCGACGGCTCGGGCGCCCTGATCGCCAACGCCCCGCACATCCCGGTGCACCTCGGCTCGATGGGCGAGAGCATCCGCGTCGTCCTCGCTTCGCGCGGCGCCAGCTTGAAGCCCGGCGACGTGGTCATGCTGAACGCGCCGTACAACGGCGGCACCCATCTGCCCGACATCACCGTCATCATGCCGGTCTTCCTCGACGCCGACGGCATCGAAGCAAGGGCGGGCCCCGCCTTCTTCGTCGCCGCGCGCGGCCACCATGCCGACGTCGGCGGGATCACGCCGGGATCCATGCCCGCCTCCTCGACCACGGTTGAACAGGAGGGCGTCCTGATCGACGACTTCCTGCTGGTCGAAGGCGGTCGCCTCCGCGACGCCGAGACCCGCGCCCTGTTCGCGTCCGGCCCCTGGCCGTCGCGCAACGTCGATCAGAACATGGCCGACCTGAAGGCCCAGGTCGCATCCTGCCGGCGGGGCGCCGACGAACTGATCCGCATGGTCGCCGAGTTCGGCCGCCCGGTCGTCGAGGCTTACATGGCCCACGTCCAGTCGAACGCCGAGGACGCCGTCCGCCGCGCCATCGCCGCCCTGAAGCCCGGCGCGTTCGCCTATGAGATGGACGACGGCGCCGTCATCCGCGTCCGCATCGACGTGGACCCCGAGGCCCGCACCGCCGTCGTCGACTTCACCGGGACCAGCGACCAGCGTCCGACCAATTTCAACGCGCCGCTGTCGATCACCCGCGCCGCGACCCTCTATGTCTTCCGGACCCTGGTGGACGACGCCATCCCGCTGAACGAGGGCTGCATGAAGCCCATCACCCTGATCGTGCCGGAGGGGTCGATGCTGAACCCCCGCTATCCGGCGGCGGTCGTGGCCGGCAATGTCGAGACCAGTCAGGCGGTCGTGGACACCCTGTACGGCGCGCTCGGCGTTCTGGCCGCCAGCCAGGGGACGATGAACAATTTCACCTTCGGCGACGCGACCCGCCAGTACTACGAGACCATCGCCGGCGGCGCGGGCGCCGGCCCGGACGCGCCCGGCGCCGACGCAGTCCAGTCGCACATGACGAACAGCCGCCTGACCGACCCCGAGGTGCTGGAAACCCGCTTCCCCGTCCTGCTGGAGGAATTCTCCATCCGCCGGGGCTCCGGCGGTGCAGGCGCAGCGAAAGGCGGAGACGGCGCGACAAGACGTGTCCGCTTCCTCGAGCCCATGACAGCCGCCATCCTGTCCGGCCATCGACGCGTGCCGCCGTTCGGCGCGGAGGGTGGCGAAGCGGGCAAGGTGGGAGCGAACCGGATCGAACGCGCGGACGGCGCGGTGGAAATTCTCGGCTGGACCGCCGAAGGAGCGATGGAGGTCGGCGACGTCTTCGTCATCCAGACGCCGGGCGGCGGAGGGTTCGGGAAGGCTTGACCCTCATTTCCGTGCACCCCGGCGAAGGCCGGGGTCCAGATCACAGACTGGATCGTCGGGATAAGCCGCTGATCCCCTCCCCATCATCGAGTCTTCCATCTGGACCCCGGCCTTCGCCGGGGTGCACGGTATGATTTGAGTCCAGGGGGAACGCATCGATGCTCGTGCTGCTCGGAATAGTGGTCGTGGTCGCGGGGTTCGTGGCGCGGATCAATCCCCTGCTGGTCATCCTGGCCGCCGCCCTCGTGACCGGCATCTGCGCCGCCGTCGCACCCGGTGTGAACCTGGCCGCCCTCTCCGAGGCGGGGGTCGCCACCCTCGCGGCCTTCGGCGACGCCTTCAACGACAACCGGTACTTCCACGTCGTCTGGCTGATCCTGCCGGTTATCGGCCTGCTCGAACGCGCGGGCCTGCAAGAACGCGCCCGCATGCTGATCGGAAAGGTGAAGGCCGCCTCGGCCGGTCGCCTTCTGGTCGCCTATCTCTTCATCCGCCAGACCACCTCGGCGCTGGGCCTGACTTCGCTGGGCGGCCACCCCCAGATGGTTCGCCCCCTCGTCGCCCCCATGGCCGAGGGCGCGGCCGAGGTGGAGGCGGGCGGCGAACTGCCGGACAAGGCGCGGTTCCGGATCCGGGGCATGTCCGCCGCCACGGACAACATCGGCCTGTTCTTCGGCGAGGACATCTTCATCGCCATCGGCTCGATCATCCTGATGGTCGGCTTCCTCGAACAGGCCGGGATCACCGTCGAGCCGCTGCAGCTGTCGGTCTGGGCCATCCCCACCGCCATCGCCGCCTTCGTCGTCCACGGCGTTCGCCTGTTGATCTGGGATCGCGACGTGCGCAAATCTGTCGCAGCCTCCAAATCGGAGGCCGGCCAGTGATCACGATCGAGCAGGTCTACATCCTCATCGGACTGATGATCCTGGCCTTCGCCATCCTGACCCTGAGGGACACGGCCCATCCGACACGAATCCGCAGCGCCCTGTTCTGGGCCCTTCTGGCGGGATCGATGCTGTTCGGTTCATATCTCGGAGGGCTGGGCAACGGCCTGCTGGTTGTGGCCCTTGTCGCCCTCGGCGGCCTGTCGAAGCTCGGCGTCGGCAAGCCTGAGACGACCACGCCGGAGCAGCGCCGGGAGAAGGCGGCACGCCTTGGCAACGGGTTGTTCCTGCCCGCCCTGATCGTGCCGGTCGTCGCTGTCGGAGGGACCCTGGCGACCAAACACACGGCGTGGGGCGCCGCCCTGTTCTCCTCGACCCAGACGACCCTGATCGCACTGGCGATAGGCTGCATCGTCGCCTTTGCGGCGGCCACGGCATGGCTGCGTCCACCCGTGACCGCCCCGCTTCAGGAGGGTCGCCGGTTGATGGATTCCATCGGCTGGGCCGCGCTGTTGCCCCAGATGCTGGCCTCTCTGGGGGCGATCTTCCTGGCCTCGGACGTCGGAGGCGTGGTCGGTCAGGTGGTGACCCAGGCCGTGCCGATCAGCACGCCCCTGATCGCCGTCCTGGCCTATTGTCTGGGGATGGCCCTGTTCACCGTTGTGATGGGCAACGCCTTCGCCGCCTTCCCCGTCATGACGGCGGCCATCGGCCTGCCCTTCGTGGTCGGCGAGTTCGGAGGCAATCCAGCGATCGTCTGCGCCATCGGCATGCTGGCGGGGTTCTGCGGCACGCTGCTGACGCCCATGGCGGCCAATTTCAACGTCGTGCCCGCCAACCTGCTGGACCTGCCGGACCGGGACGCCCCGATCAACGGCGTGATCCGCGCCCAGGCGCCGACGGCGCTGATCATGCTGGGGGTCAATGTCGCCCTGATGTACGCCCTGGCCTTCCGGTACTGAGCCCGATGACAGAACTCGCCCTGACGCCCGACATCGCCGCACGCTTCGCCCGGGCCGCGCTGGGCCATGTGACGCGTGAATATCCGAACAAGCTGGATCACGTCCTGGCCGGTCCGGCCGACGTTCTGGGCCCGCGCGCCCTGCACCCGGTATTCTTCGGAAGTTTTGACTGGCATTCGTGCGTCCACGGCTGGTGGACCCTGTTCACCCTGCGCCGCCTGCACCCGAACATCGCCGAAGCCGCCGCCATCGCCGATCTGGCCGATCAGCTGTTCACCCCAGCCCATGTCGCGATCGAGGTCGCCTATCTGTCCCGCCCTGAGAGTCGCGGGTTCGAACGCCCCTATGGCTGGGCCTGGCTGCTGATGCTTCAGGCGGAACTGACCCGGCACGACGACGAACGGGGTCGTGTCTGGGCCTCCGCGCTACGCCCGCTGGCCCAGGCGTTCGCCGAGCGATTCAAGGCCTTTCTGCCCATCGCCACCTATCCGGTGCGAACCGGCACGCACTACAATACGGCCTTCGCGCTGAGGCTGGCGCTGGATTATGCCGAAACCGTCGGGGACACGGACCTGGCCGACCTGTGCCGGGTCACGGCGCTCCGCTGGTATGGCGAGGATCAAGACTGCCAGGCGTGGGAGCCGTCGCAGGACGAGTTTCTGTCGCCGACCCTGATGGTGGGCGACCTGATGCGTCGCGTGATGCACGATCAAGACTTCGGATCGTGGTTCGATCTCTATCTTCCACGCCTGGTCGACAGGACGCCGGCCGCCCTTTTCGAACCGGCGACCGTCAGCGACCGCTCGGACGGAAAGATCGCCCATCTGGACGGGTTGAACCTCAGCCGGGCCTGGTGCTGGCGCGGGATCGCGGCTTCGTTGCCGGTGGAAGATTCGCGACAGACGATGGCCGTCACCGCCGCCCGGATTCACCTCGGCACGGCCCTCCCTCATGTTACCGGTGACTATATGGGAGAACATTGGCTGGCCAGCTTTGCCGTTCTGGCCCTTCTGACGGACTGACTCCGTGTCTACTGCTGCCGCCGAACTCTGACGGAACGGGCGCCGTTCACGCTCAGCAAGTAACTACCCATCGCGGCCTGCCGAATACTGATTTCTGATCCCGGACGGGGCGGTCGGACCAGAGAGTTGCTATCGGTCTGAACCCAGACGGAATCGTCCGCCAGCACGAACAGCCATTTGCCGTTGGCGCCGGCGCTGGCGCGCGCCAGGGTGGTCTCGATTTCGTCGATCCGGTCTGGTTCGGCGCCGCGTTGAAACAGAGGCAGGGCCTCGAGAGAGAAGCCGAACAACGCCCGCCGGGCCTCCGTCACCTGGCGGCGTTCGACGACCATCACCTCCCCCGCCTGCTCGGCCTGGTCGAAGGCGGCGACAACCCGATCGAAACAAGCCAGCCGCTCGGCGTCGACTGCGACGATACGACACGCGGCCAATTCTTCCAGGGCCGCAGGCCGCGCGGACTGGGCGGCGGTCTGCGCCAAGGCGGATGAACCGCTAACGGTCAGTAATAACGCACAAAACCAGGTCTTTACGGAATGGTCGGACACCTAGGCCCTCCTCTGGCGAACTGTGGCAGCGACGTGACAGCACCCGTACATTGCAACGACAGCTATGTGGTGGAATCTAGACACCCAAGTAAAGCAGGACAATGCTCCCGCTTAATCGGCTCGGCAAACAAGAGCCAAGACATCCTCATGGAGAATTGAATGACCATCCGGCACTCGAAGCAGCGACTCAATGCGTCCACCATTCTGGTCAGCGCGTCGCTCATGGCGCTCGGCGCCTTCCCCGCATACGCGCAGGACGCCAGCCAGGAAACCAGCCTCGATGACGTCGTCGTCACCGGCTCGCGCATTCGCGCCCCCGGCTTCGAAGCCGCCAGCCCGATCACCTCGGTCGGTTCGGAAGAAATCGCGCTGGACCAGCCGCTGTCGGTCGAAGAGCTGATCAAGGATCTGCCGGTCGCCGTGCCGGCCACCGGCCCGGGCACCAACAACGGCTCGGGCGGCGGCGCGACCGTCGATCTGCGCGGGCTCGGCACCAACCGCACCCTGGTGCTGGTCAACGGCCGTCGCGTCGTTCCCTTCAGCCTGGCGGGCACGGTCGACACCAACTCCATCCCGGTCGCCCTGGTCGAGCGCGTCGATCTGGTCACCGGCGGCGCCTCGGCCGTTTACGGCGCTGACGCCGTTGCCGGCGTCATCAACTTCATCCTCAAGGACGACTTCGAGGGCGTCGAGCTTCAGAGCAACTGGGGCATTTCGGAATTCGGCGACGCCGAGCGCCGCCGCACCGATCTGACCGTCGGCGGAAACTTCGCCGATGGCCGCGGTAACGCCGTCGCCAGCATCGGCTGGTCGGAAGCCGAACGCCTGAACCAGGACCAGCGCCCCTACGGCCTGGTGGCGCGCGGTTCGACCAACGGCCTGCCGCAAGGCTCGCAGACCACGGTCCCGTCGAACTTCAACACCACCACCCTGGCGGGCGGCACGCCCCTGCCGGTCGGTACGGTCGGTCAGGCCCAGATCAACCCGGCTACCGGTCTGCTGCAGCCCGGCGATCCGGCCGGCTACAACTTCAACCCGGACAACCTGTATCAGACGCCGCTGGACCGCTATCAGCTGAACGCCCTGGCCAGCTACGAGATCAACTCGATGGCCGAGGTCTATACGCAGCTGATGTATGTCCGCAGCGACGTGGCCACCGACGCCGCCTCGTCCGGCTCGTTCGGCAACACCTTCAGCGTGCCGATCGGCAACCCCTACATCCCCGCCCCGATGCGTCAGCAGCTCTGCGCCGCGCGCAACATCCCGGCCGCCCAGTGCGTTTCCGGGGCCGCAGGCACCACCATCGTGCCGCTGCTGGTCAACCGCCGCTTCACCGAGCTGGGTCCGCGCTTCTCGACCTTCGAGAACAAGACGTTCCAGTTCGTCGCCGGCATCCGCGGCGACCTCAGCGAGACCTGGGACTATGACGCCTACATGTCGCACGGCGAGACGGATCAGCTGCTGACGCGCGACAACTGGGGCTCGCTGTCCAAGCTGCGCAATGCTCTGAACACCACCTCGACCACCACCTGCGCCCCTCCGGGAGCCGCCGTGGTCGCCGGTTGCGTGCCGATCAACGTGTTCGGCGCCGAGGGCACCATCACCCAGGCGATGCTCAACTATATCAACCTGGACTCGCTCAACACGACCGGCGTGGAACAGGACGTCTATTCGGCCTCGACCTCGGGCACCCTGCCCGACTTCCTGGCCAGCCCGTTCGCCAACGCCCCGATCTCCATGGCGTTCGGTCTGGAATACCGCAGCTCGAAGGCCCAGACCCGCGCCGACGGCTCGGCCCAGATCAACGGTGAAGTTCTCGGCACCGGCGCTCCGTTCCCGGATCGCCAGGGCCGCTTCGAACTGGCCGAGGCCTATGCCGAAACCCTGATCCCGTTGATCTCCGACGTTCCGCTCATCCAGAGCTTCAACATCGAAGCCGGCTACCGTTATTCCGAGTTCACGACTGCCGGTCGCACCTCGGACTACGGCAGCTACAAGATCGGCGGCGACTGGGTTCCGGTCGACAGCCTGCGCATCCGCGGCATGTTCCAGCGCGCCGTTCGCGCCCCGAACATCGGCGAGTTGTTCGCACCTCAGGTCACCGGCCTCGGCAACCTGGCGACCGATCCCTGCCAGGGCGCGAACATCAACACCGCCCAGGCCAACACCGGCGGCACCCTGTCGAACCTCTGCCGCCTCACGGGCGTTCCGGCCGGCAACATCGGCTCGGTCTCGACCCCCAGCGCCGGTCAGATCAACATCCTGTCGGGCGGCAACCCGGACCTGGGACCAGAAGAGGCAGACACCGTCACGATCGGCGTCGTCTGGCAGCCCTGGTTCGTCAACGGCCTGAACCTGACCCTGGATTACTACGACATCCAGATCGACGGCGCCGTGTCCAGCCAGAGCTCCACCGACGTGCTGACGGGCTGCTATAGCGCCGCTTCGAACCCGAATTTCGAGTTCAACTCGCAGTGCCAGCTGATCAACCGCAACCCGAACAACGGCACCCTGAACGGCGTCGAGGCACTGGGCATCGCCCTGGTCTCGTCCAACCTGGGCGTTCAACGGGTCAGCGGCTACGACCTGACGGCGTCTTACCTGATCGACTTCGCCGACTGGGGCATGAGCGACGACTGGGGCACGGTCGCCCTGTCGTTCAACGGCAACTACGTCACCAAGAACGAGTTCCAGGCCACGCCGACCTCGGTCAACCGCGACTGCATCGGCTACTACTCGATCGCCTGCGGTCAGCCGAACTTCGAGTTCAAGACCACGGCCCGGGCCACCTGGAACCTGGGCGACTTCGGCGCCTCGCTCCAGTGGCGCCACCTCGACGAAGTCATCGAGGAGCCGGGCGGCACCAGCTACCTGCCGGCCTATTCCGAGATCGACGCCTATGACTATTTCGATCTGACCGGCCGCTGGGACGTTACGGACAATGTCCGTCTGACCCTGACCGTCGCCAACGTGACGGACGAGCAGCCGCCGGAAGTCGGTTCGGGCATTGGACCGACCGCGTCCAACAACGGCAACACCTTCCCGCAGACCTATGACGCCCTGGGTCGCTACTACACGGGCGGTCTGACCCTGCGCTTCTAGAGCACGGTCATTCACAGAAACGGGGGCGGGCTTTCGAGCCCGCCCCTTTTTCTTTGGGCGGACCGGATTGCGGTTCCCCGGCCGCGCCGGCCGGTGTTCTATCGGATCGATGTCTTCCCACCCGTCATCCTCGCCGAACTGGCCCGCCGCCATCGCCGCCGCCAGGGCGGATCTGGCGGCCGGTCGTCCCGGCGATGCCCGCGACCGGCTCACGTCGGTCCACGATGATCCAACGGCGCCCGACGAGGCGGTGCGGCTGTGCGCCTCGGCTTTGCGGCGACTGGGCCTGAACGCCGCCGCCCTGCCCCTGCTGCAGCGGCTGGTGCACGCCAATCCCGCCAGCTCCAACGCCGAGCACAACCTGGCCGCCGCCTTGGGCGATCTGGGCGAGATGGCGGCGGCGGCCGACGCGGCGAAACGGGCCTTAGGCAAGGGCGGGACCGCGCCGGAAACCTGGCTGGTGCTGGGCCGCGCGCTGCAAGGTCAGGGGCGTCTCGCCGAGGCCGAGGCCGCCTTCGCGCGGTCCCTGAGCCTCCGACCGCAACAGATCGAGGCGCGCCGCGACCTGGCCCAGTTGATCTGGATGCGGACCGGCGACGCCCCCGCCGCCATGGCGCCGCTGGACCTTTCGACGGTTGGTCTCGACTTACGCCCTGCCCTGGCCGCGATCGGAGCAGCCGCCATGATCGATATGGTCGGCGAGAAGGCCGCCTATGACTGGCTCGCCCCCCTGCTGAAGACCCGGTCAGACGCCGGTCTGCACCTGGCGGCGGCCAGGGCGGCCGGGGGTTTCGACCCGGCTCTGGCCCTCGCCCATGCCCAGGCGGCGACCGAGGCCGCCCCGGCCGCGCCCGACGCTCGAATCGCGCTGGCGACCGCCCTGGTGGCCGCGGGACGCGCCCTCGAGGCCCTGCCGCTGCTTGATGCGTACATTCGCGACCTGCCCCAGGACCAATACGCCGTCGCCCTGCGCTACACCGCCTGGCGCGTGCTGTCGGACCCGCGCGCGCTCGACTCCGCCGACTACGCCGCCCTGGTCCGGGGCTATGATCTGGTCGCGCCCGACCGAATCGAGGCGCCGTTCGCCTGGATGACGGAGGCGGGACAGGCGTTGGCCCGGCTGCACCCCTTTCAGGCCCATCCATTCGACCAGTCGATCCGCGCCGGAGTCCAGGCGCCGATCGATCCGCGCCGGGTCGGCGAACCCGTGCTGGACGCGGTGTTCGAGGCCCTCTCGGCGCCCATCGATGCCTATGTCGCGTCGATGGCGGGGCGGGATGATCCGATGAGCCGGCGCGCATCCTCCGACGGTTGGGACATGACCGGCGCCTGGTCGGTGCGTCTGAGGGCCGGCGGGCGCCACACCGACCATGTCCACCCCAAGGGCTGGGTGTCGTCGGCCCTGCACGTGGTCACGCCACAACCGGACCCCGACGCGCCCCGGGCGGGATGGCTGAGATTCGGAGCCGTGCGTCTGGGGATCGGTCTGTCGCTGGAGGCCGAACACTGGGTCGAACCCAGGCCCGGCCGCGTGGTGCTGTTCCCATCATGGATGTGGCACGGCACCGAGCCGTTCACCGCCGACGGCGAACGCCTGACCATCGCCTTCGACGTCCAGCCTCGTGGAAGGGATTAGGGACTAGGGATTGGGGCTCGGGCCATCTCAAGCCGCGTTGGCCCGCGCGATCACCCGATCTTTCCCTAATCCCTAATCCCTCTTAGATCGGCATCCGCATGATTTCCTGATAGGCCGAGATCACCTGGTCTCGGACGGCGATGACGGTTTCCAGCGAGGCCTCGGCGCTGGAGACGGCGGTGACCACGTCGATCATCGAACCCTGCCCCTGAACCGCCTGGGTCATCTGGGTTTCGGCCGCGCGGGTCTGTTGCGTCATGTCGCCCATGACGTTCGACAGAAGCTGCGAGAACTCCGGACCGCCGGCGGCGGCCGCCGCGCCCGCGGTCGCCCCGCCTGTCCCCTGCGCCTGGGCATAGGCCCGTGCGGCCATCAACGGATTCATGACCTACGGACCTATCGCTTGAGGATGTCGAGGGTGCGGCTTTCCATCGACCGCGCCGTCTCGATGACGTTCAGATTGGCTTCATAGGCCCGTTGCGCCTCGCGCATGTCCATGGCCTCGATCAGGGTGTCGACATTGGGTCGCAGCACATAGCCGTCGCCGTCGGCGGCCGGATGGGTCGGGTCGTATTCGCGGCGGAAATCGCTGGTGTCGGGCCGCACCTCGGCCAGGGACACGCCGGTCGCGCCGTCGATGCCGCGCGCTTCGAATACCGGGATCTGACGGCGATAGGGCTGGCCGCCTGCGGTGCGGGCGGTCGATTCCGCATTGGCGATGTTCTCGGCGATGATGCGCATGCGGGACTGCTGCGCGGTCAGGGCCGAGGCGGCCACCGCCATGGCGCTGTTTCGCGGTGCGCCGTTCCGCCCGTTCACGGGATCGGTCATTCAGGATCCTCCGTTGAAAATGATCACCGGCCGGGCGCCTTGGCGGCCAGGCGCATCATCGCCATCGACTTGGTGTAGAGGCCGATCGCGGCGTCATAGGCCATGCGGCTCTCGGCCATCTTCAGCATCTGTTCCTCGACCACCACGGCGTTGCCGTCCTGCGTCGTCTCGGAATCCGGCGAGGCCTCTGACGTGAAACGCGCGACCGGGGCGCCGTTCGGCCCGCCGATCGGCATGTGCGCGGCCGAGGTCTGGACCATGCGCAGCCCCCCGCCCTCGCGCATCGCGGCGGCGAAGTCCGTGGGCGCCTTCAGGTCGCGGCCGACATAGCCGGGGGTATCGGCGTTGGCGACGTTCTGGGCGACCAGCCGCTGGCGCTCGTCCAGCCAGCTAAGGCGGCCCTTGATCTGGCCCATCAGGGGGATGTCGGCGACGCCCATCGGGATCGTCCTTCACGAAAGAATGGGCAGAAAATGCCGCCTGCATGGTTAATGCGGGGTTATCTAAACCGGGCGTTAACCACGATGGTTAAGGCTGCTTCCCGACCGGCCCCGCATTCGTGATGGGTCCGACGGGGCCATTCAGAATGAACTTCCTCGATCTTGCCCGCGCCGTTTTCGGCCTCGCCTTCACCCTGGGTCTGATCGGCCTGGTCGCCTGGGCGGCGCGTCGCTATGCGCCGCAACTGATGGCGCGTCTGAACGCGGAACGCGGCGAACGGCGGCTGAAGGTCGTTGAAACCCTGGTGCTGGATCCTGCTCGCCGACTGGTGCTGGTTCAGGTCGACGACGGGGAGCGGCTGCTCTTGCTGGGCGAAGGCCGCGAACTGATCGAACCGCGAGGGCCGGGCAAATGAGGGCCTCCAACAGGCTCCCTCGCTCGAGGCGGGGGGACAAAATCTTCGCCATCCCCACCCGCGCCGAATTCTTCAACGCGCTGAAACTGTCCGCCCTCACCACCCTGCTTTGCCTGGCGTGGCCCCTGGCCGCCCTGGCCCAGGACGCTGCGGCGGCGGGCGCGTCCGGCGCGGCGATCAATGTCGATCTGGGCACCGGCGCCGGCCTGACCGAGCGGGTGGTGCAACTGGTCGGGCTGATGACCGTGCTGTCGCTGGCGCCGTCGATCGTCATCATGACCACAAGTTTCGTCCGCATCATCGTGGTGCTCAGCCTGCTGCGGACTGCGCTGGGCATGCAGCAGTCGCCGCCGAACGCCGTTCTGGTATCTCTTGCCCTTTTCCTCAGCGCCATCGTCATGGCCCCGACTTGGCAGGACGCCTATGATTCGGGCATCCGCCCGCTGATGGATCAGCAGATGGAACTACCCCAGGCGTTCGATCTGGCGTCGGAACCTGTGAAAACTTTCATGCTGGCCAATGTGGACCAGGGCGACCTCGGGTTGTTCACGCGTCTGAGCCGGATCGACGCCCCCGCGACCGCCGCCGAATTGCCCCTGCGCGTCATCGTCCCCAGCTTCATGATCAGTGAGCTGAAGAAGGCCTTCGAAATCGGATTTCTCCTTTTCGTTCCGTTCCTTGTGATCGATCTGGTGGTCGCCAGCGTGCTGATGTCCATGGGCATGATGATGCTGCCGCCGGTGGTGATCTCGCTGCCGTTCAAGCTGATCTTCTTCGTGCTGGTCGACGGGTGGAGACTGGTCGCCGGAAGCCTGGTCGAGAGCTTCCGTCAAGCTTCCGGATCGGGCTGAATCCCCACCCTGAAAGGCTTTCAGCGCCGAAGTCGCTTGCCAAGTCGCCCAAAAGGCGTGTTCATCCCGGGGTCGTCGCCCGGGAATCGGGCGAGCTTTTCGGGAAACGACCCATAATGACCACTCAAGCTGAACTCATCGCCGCCGTCGCCAAGGACGCCAACGTCTCGCAAGCCGACGCCGGCCGCGTGCTGGAAGCCATCGTCAAGAACATCCATTCGTCGCTGACGGGTGGCGGCGATGTACGCATCTCCAACCTGGGCGTGTTCGACACCGCCGCCCGCGCCGCTCGCGAAGGTCGCAACCCCGCCACGGGCGCGACCATCAACATCGCCGCTTCCAAGGCCGTGCGCTTCCGCGTGTCCAAGCCGCTCAAGGATGCGGTCAACAAGTAAGCCGATCAGGCCCTAGCCGGCCGCGGGCGCCGCGGCGGCAGGGGCCACGGGACGGGCGGGCGTCGCAGCAGTGCGATTCCCGCCCGTTTTCTCTCTGAGCTGCGTCTTCATCTGCGCGACCCAGCCGGTGAAGGTGTCCGCGCCTGCGGTCAGTCCCGCGAAATCCTGGGCGTTCGCGACCCCGTCCATGCCGTCGAGCCCGTCCAGGGCGATGCGCAGCGCCGCCCCCGATCGCGCCCGGTCCTTGAACGGCGAATAATTCCGCGACAGACGCGCCAGCGCGCCGTCGTCATGGGCCAGCGAATATCCGACCCCCGCGCGAATGACCCGGCTCTCGTCGTCCGGCGACAGGGCCGTGGCCGTATCCTTGTAGCGCTCGCCCAGCCGCGCCTCATAGAGCGCCGCCGCCCCGGCCCAGTTCTCCTGCTTCCAGAAGATATCGGCCCGCACGTCCTGGGCCTCTGCGGACCGGTCGCCGTCGATCGTCTCCAGCGCGTGGTCGAACCGTCCCAGGTCCATCAAGGCCCGCGCCTCCAGCGCCCGTCGTTCGGCGTTCAGGGCAGTGGGCAACAGGGTGGTGCGGGATGACCAGAGGGCCTGAAGCGCCGCTTCCGCCTGATGGTCCATCAGCAGCACGGTGGCCAGGGTCGTCGCCACCTGGGCCTTGGCCACCCCCTCCAGCCGGTTCTCGACCTGATATTTCAGCAGCTCGGCCGCCTGATCCAGCAGGTCGACGTCGACCAGCCTGCGGGCCAGCCGGCGCACCATCTCGTCGCCGTCGGCGCCCACCGGCGTCAGGTCGCGGAAATCATAGAACAGCGCCAGGGCCTGGACCGGCTGCAGCCCGTCGGCCGCTCCGTCCAGGAACAGGGCCCGGAAAGCGTTGGCCAGGTCGGCCTGCAGCTCGACCGCGCCCGGCAGGGCGCCCAGCCGCTTGCCCGCCCCGCGCAGCGTATCCAGGGCCTCGCGGTATCGTCCCTGCGACAGATAGAGACCGCCCAGCGTGCGGATGACCGTCAGCTCGGTCGCATCGCCGCGCCAGCGCCATTTCAGCTGTTCCAGCTGGGCCGCGGCGTCCGTCGCCGTCAGCGTTCCCTTGGCCAGTTCGATGCGAATGACGCCCAGTTTCGCGGGGGTGGCGATGGCGTCCAGCGGCGCCCGGCCGACGGCCTTGTAGACCGCCAACGCCCGGTCGCTCGCGCCCTCCAGCTCGAACAGCCGCGCCTGCACCAGGCGGGCGGTCAACTGGTCGGCGGCCGGTGCGTCCTGCGAGAAACTGTAGGCCAGAAGGCTGCGGGCGGCGTTCAGGTCGCCGGTCTCCAGCGCTGCCATGGCGTGGGCGGCGCCGAAGCGGGCGCGCCAGGCGTTGGGGAACTGGTCGATCACCGAGGCCCCGCCGGCGAAGGCCTGGCGCGCGCCCGGCCAGTCGCCGCGTTCGGCCGCCAGCCAGCCCTGCCAGACCTTGGTCGAGGGATCGCCGGCCAGGGCGCCGGACGAGAAGTCCAGCGTCGCTTCGTCCAGCCGCCCGATCGAGGCCCGGGCCGCGCCGCGCAGGCCGCGCAGCTCCGGCTCGCCCTGCAGCGACGGCGTCTGGGCGATCATGGCGTTGGCCACGCCGATGGCCTCGTAGCCCAGGCCCGATCCGACCAGGAACCGGACCAGGCCCATGCGCGCCGCGATCGGAGCGCGGGGATTGTCTGCGGCCGCGATGGATTCCTGCGCCGCCTCATCCTGAAGCTTGCGATGGCGCGTGACGAAATCCTCGCCGCCCGTATCGGCCCACTCGGTCAGGATCAGTGCCGGATGCTCCGCCTTGCGGGGCTGGGCGGGATGCGCCGGCTCGGCCGCCTCCAGCGCCATCGACGGAGGCGATAGCGTCAGGCCGCGCGGACGCGACAGGGTGACCAGATCGCCCTCGGCCTGGATTCTCAGGTCGTCGGTGGGCGTCTCGACGGCCAGGCCCTGGGCCGTCGGCAGCAGGGTCAGGTCCACGGTCTGGCGACGGTCGGCGAACGCCTTGCCCGGCGCCAGGGCCGTCACCGCCGCGAACCGGTCTCCGACCATCGGATCGGTCAGCCAGACGGTGCGGGTCGCCCCGGCCATGCGCGCCACCAGGGCGGTGTCGCCGACGTCGTCTCGATCGACTTCGACGCCCGATGTCGCCGACGGCGGTCCGCCGATGACGACGGTCCATTTCGCCCCCTCGGCCACGGCCGAGACTGGCAGGGTCCCCAGGGCCGCGATTCTCAGCGCTGTGTAGTCGGGCCCTACGGCCCAGCGGGCGTCGCCGGCCGGGCCCAGGTCCTGCGCCCCCGTCATGTCCATTCGGGCGGCCGTGTCGAACACGACCCAGACAGCGTCCCCGCGACGGAACACGGCGGCCCCCACGGGCGCCGCCCAACCGAAGCTCAGGCTCACACGGTCGGCCGCCTTGGTCGCCGTCACGGGCACGGCGCCGCCGGCCGGAACGGGACCGTCCGAGGCCACTGCGGCGGTTGATGATCCAGCCGGATAAAGGTTCAGCCACACTGCGCCGTCGGCTACGCCGGTGCGGGCGTTCGCCCCCTCGGCCAAGGTGATGACCAGTTCTGTGGCGTCCAGGGCGGCGCGGGTCTCGACCTTTTCGACGCCCGGCGGCGGATCGACCTTCAGCCGAGTGACGTCGGGCGCGGCGGTCGAACCGATCCGGACGATGACGTTCTGTCCGTCACGGCGGACGCGGGCGCGCGAGCCGACCACGCCCGCGAACTCCACCTTCGTGAAACCGTCATTGGCCCCGATGCGGATTGTGATCGGATCCAGGGCCGCGACGTGTTCCTGGGCCAGGGCCGGCAGGGCGGCGCCGACGATGGGGGCGAACGCAATCGTCCCGGCGGCGCCGAGCGCCACCGTGGTTCGTCCGATCGCGGTCCTGGAGCGCGGGCTGGCCATACGCGCGCACACTCGCGCGATCGCCCTTTCGACGCGGTTAATGGGGTGTGACCGTTGGCCGGGTTGCGGCGCGCCGCGCGAACGCCGATCTAGCGGCGATCAGGAGCGCGCATGACAACCCCCGAAGACCCCGCCTATCCCCGCCTGTCGACCCTTTCGACCGGCCTGCGCTGTCGTTGTCCCCGCTGCGGCGAAGGCCCGCTGCTGAAGGGCTATCTGACCATTCGCGACGCCTGTCCGGCCTGCGGTCTGGACTTCAGCTTCGCCGACCCGGCCGACGGCCCGGCCTTCTTCGCCATGTCCGCAGTGGGCGTGATCGGCATGATGGCCTTCATGGCCTTCGAGTTCACCGTCCACCCCCCGATCTGGGTCCATTTCGCCTTCACCTTCCCGTTGATCGCGGCGGCCTGTCTGCTGGTGCTGCGGCCGTTCAAGGGCTGGCTGGTCGCCGAGCAATACGTCCACAAGGCCGCGCCGCCCGAGTGGGAGAGCATCGGCGGCCATGGCGAAGGGTCGAAATGGCGGTGATGACTTGAAATGATGGCGACCCCGGAGGGACTCGAACCCCCGACCTCTGCTTTAGGAAAGCCTTGCTCTATCCGGCTGAGCTACGGGGTCACGCGCAGTTCCCCTAGCGGGTCGGCGACGAGCGCGTAAAGCCGGACCTTCGAAGGCGGTCGAAAATCAGTCCCGAGCTGTCCGGCGCAACGATCGCGGCTTGTGGTTAATCCGCTTTAAGATACAATATCTTGGGGTGAACAAAGCCCGAATCGGACGAAGTCGCTGATTCGGTCATGATTCGTTTCACCCCTGTTCCGCGCGTGACCAGCACGCCGTTAAGGCGGAATTGCACACCCGGTATCCACGCCGTTGACTATCACTCGGTTTCGATATGAAACGGTCTCCTGTCGCGGGAGATCGTCATGTCGTCCACCCCGTCCTGTCTGATCGTCGGCGCCGGAGACGGCGTCGGATCGGCCATCGCACGCGCCTTCGCCAAAGAAGGCCTGGCCGTCTGCGTCACCCGTCGCCCGCGCCATCTCGACCAGTTGGAGGCCTTGGCGACCTCCATTCGCGCCATCGGCGGTCAGGCCCATGCCTACGGCGTCGATGCCCGCGACGAAGCCGAAATGATCACCCTGATCGACCGGATCGAGGCCGAGGTCGGGCCGCTTGAAGTGGTCGTCTTCAACATCGGCGCGAACGTCCGCTTTCCGGTCGTGGACACCACCGCCCAAGTCTATTCCAAGGTCTGGGAAATGGCCGCGCTGGCCGGCTTCTTCACCGGACGCGAGGCGGCCCGGGTCATGGGGCCGCGCGCCAAGGGCTCGATCCTGTTTACCGGCGCCACCGCCTCGATGCGCGGCGGCGCCGGTTTCTCCGCCTTCGCGAGCGCCAAGGCCGCGTTGCGTCAGCTGGCCCAGAGCCTCGCCCGCGAGATGGGCCCCCAAGGCATCCACGTCGCCCACGTCATCGTCGACGGCATGATCGACGGCGCCTTCGCCCGCTCCATCGCCCCGGACATCCAGACCCTGCTGGACGAGGACGCCATCCTGAAGCCCGACGAGATCGCGAAGAATTACGTCTGGCTGCACAATCAGCAACGCAGCGCCTGGACGTTCGAACTGGACCTGCGCCCGTGGAAGGAAACCTGGTGATGGCTGCAAAGACGATCGACTTCATCTTCGATTTCGCCAGCCTGAACGCCTATCTGGCCCAGCGCGCCCTGCCGGAGCTGGTCGGCCGAACCGGCGCCACGGTCAACGTCATCCCCTGTCTGCTCGGAGGCATTTTCAAGGCGACGGGCAATCAGGCGCCCTTCGCCGCCTATGCCGGGATCAAGGGCAAGATCGACTATGAGATGCTGGAGATCCGTCGCTTCGTGAAGCTTCACCGGCTGGAGGATTTCCAGATGAACCCGCATTTCCCGGTGAACAGCCTGCTGGCCATGCGGGGCCTGTGCGCCTGCGAACCCGGCGATGAGTTCGACCGCTATCTGGACGCGGTTCTCGCCGGCTTCTGGGAGCGCGGCTTGTTGATGAGCGACCCGGCGGTGCTGGCATCCGTCCTCGTCGAAGCCGGCCTCGACGCCGAACGCTTGCTCACGGCGGCTCAGACCGATGCGGTGAAGGCCAGGCTCGCCGACAACACGGCGGCGGCCGTCGAACGCGGCGCCTTCGGAGCCCCGACCTTTTTCGTCGGCGACGAGATGTTCTTCGGCAAGGAACGGCTGGGTCAGATCGAGGCGATGATCAACGGGGTGTGATCGGCGCCGCTTGAGGAACCAGGGGCGAATCGCCACCTTATCCAGACCATGAGCGACCGCCCCACCGGCCTCGCCCCTTCCCGCGTCGTCGCGGTGCTGGGGCCGACCAACACCGGCAAGACCCATCTGGCGGTCGAGCGGATGCTGGGTCATGCCTCGGGCATGATCGGCCTGCCGCTGCGGCTTCTGGCGCGCGAGATATATGAGCGGATCGTCAAACTGCGAGGCGTGAACGCCGTCGCCCTGATCACCGGCGAAGAGAAAATTATCCCGACCCGGCCCCATTTCTGGGTCTGCACCGTCGAGGCCATGCCGCTGGAGCGCGAGGTCGAGTTTCTGGCCATCGACGAGATCCAGCTAGCCGCCGACCCCGAGCGAGGCCACGTCTTCACCAGTCGTCTGCTCCACGCGCGCGGCCGGTTCGAGACCATGTTCCTGGGCGCCGCGACCATGGCCCCCCTGATGCGCCGGCTGATCCCCGATCTGGAGATAGTCACCCGCGAGCGGCTGTCAAACCTGACCTACGCCGGGTCCAAGAAGCTGACCCGCCTGCCGCGACGCAGCGCCATCGTCGCCTTCTCGACGGACCAAGTCTACGCCATCGCTGAACTGATCCGGCGCCAGCGCGGCGGCGCGGCCGTGGTCATGGGCAGTCTCTCGCCCCGGACCCGCAACGCCCAGGTCGGTCTGTTCCAGTCGGGCGAGGTCGATTTTCTGGTCGCCACCGACGCCATCGGCATGGGGCTGAACATGGACGTCGATCATGTCGCCTTCGCCGGGATGCGAAAGTTCGATGGCCGCCGCACCCGCTGGCTCCACGCCCACGAGATCGCCCAGATCGCCGGTCGCGCCGGACGCCACATCCGCGACGGGACATTCGGGGTCACGGGTGAGGCCGAGGAGCTGGACGAAGACCTGGTCGGACAGGTGGTCGAACACCGCTTCGATCCCATCCAGGCCATCGAGTGGCGGAATGCCCGTCTCGACTTCGACACCCTGCCCGACCTGCTGCGGTCCCTGGTGCAGACGCCGGACCGGCCGGGCCTGAAGCTCACCGGTCAGGCCCTGGACGAGACCCTGTTGCGCCGGGCCATGCAGGATGACGAGATCAAGCGCATCGGCCGCTCGCGCGGGACGATCATGCGGCTGTGGGAGGCCTGCCAGCTGCCTGACTTCCAGAAGACGACTCTGGAGGAACACGTCCGCCTGTCGCGCGACGTCTTCCACGCCCTGACCGGCAAGCGCGGACGGCTCACCTCCGACTGGTTCGCGCCCCGGTTTGCCGAGGTGGACCGCGACGACGGCCAGATCGATCAGCTCTCGGCCCGGCTCGCGGGGGTGCGCACCCTGTCCTACATCGCCAACCGGCCGGACTGGCTGGAAGGAAACAAGGGCTGGCGCGACCGGACGCGCGCGCTGGAGGACAGACTGTCAGATGTCCTGCACGAGCGGCTGACGGCCCGTTTCGTGGACCGCAAGACGACCGCCCTGATGCGCTCCTTGCACGACCGCGAAGGCACGATGGCCGAGGTCGCCGACGACGGCGTCGTCACCGTGGACGGCGAGGCCGTGGGGCACCTCGAAGGCGTCCGCTTCGCCCCTGCGGCCGGAGGATCGGCGCTGGCCGACCGCACCCTGAAGACCGCCGCCCTGCGCGCCGTCGGCCCGGAGATCGCGCGTCGTCTGGGCAAGCTGGCCAGCGACGGCGACGAGGCCTTCTCCGTCACGCCCGACGGCGACGTCCTGTGGTCGGGCGCCCTTGCCGCGAAGATCACCAACACCGAGCCCTTCAGCCCCCGCGTGCGCCTGATCGGCGAACTGGGACCCCAGGCCGCCCGCGACCGCGCCCAGCGCCGCATCGAGGCCTGGCTGGCGTCCGAGGCGGGCCGCGCGCTGCGCGACCTTCGCCGCCTCAAACAGGCGGTGGAATCCGGCACGCTCAAAGGCCTGCCGCGCGGCATCGCCTTCCGCCTGCTGGAGGCCGGGGGCGTCATCGACCGCCGCGACGTCGAGCGTGATCTGGCAGCCCTCAGTCAGGTCGAGCGCCGCACGATCAAGGCCTTCGCCATCCGCGTCGGGACCCACTCGGTCTGGCTGCCCGGCGCCCTGAAGCCGCGCGGCCGCGCGCTGTCCCAGGCTTTCGCCGCCGCCGAACCGTTCAGGGCGAAGGCGGCGGGGCTTACGCTCCTCCCCATTCCCGCACCCTCGGCGCGCGCCCTGTCCGCCTTTGGCGTGCGCGCCGCGGGACGCTGGGCGGCGCCTGTCGACGACCTGGAACGCGCCGCCGACCTGCGCCGCGATGGCAAGGGCGGGCTGTCGGACGATGCGTTGAAATCGCTGGGCTGGACGGCGGGCGACGCCAGGACGATCTGGGCCGCGCTGAAGACCGTCCGCGCCCAGATGCCGGATCGGGCGGGCAAGGCCCCGGCCGTGGTCAAGGACTCTCCGTTCGCCAAACTGGCCGAACTGACGGCCCCGGCCCCGCCCGCCCGGCGCAGGCGCCCGCGCAGGAAGGTGAAGGCGTCTTGACGTCCTCGGATATGAGCGTGAGCGACAACAGCGTCCGCGTCGATATCTGGCTGTGGCGGGCACGGTTCGCCAAGACGCGCGGTCTGGCCGCCGCCCTCGTCGAGGGCGGCGCCGTGCGACTGACGCATCAGGGCCGCCAGACCCGGCTCGACAAGCCCAGTCGGGTCGTGCACGCCGGTGACCAGATCACCTTCGCCCGCGACGGCCGGGTCACGGCGGTGCGCGTGGAGGCTCTGGGCCAGCGGCGCGGCCCTCCAGCGGAGGCCCGCGCCCTTTACGTACCGCTCAGCGAAGACCCGCCCGTCCAGCACGCCGAACCGCCGTGCGGTGAGCGATAGCACCCAAGCCTACTGTTTGACGAACTCGCCCTCGATATGCAGTTCGACCTCGTCGCCGATGGCCGGCAGGCCATAGCTCATGCCGAACTCGGACCGCTTGATCGTGGTTTCGCCGTCGAAGCCCAGGCGATAGGCGCCGCGCATCGCCCCGGCCTGGTTGAACTCGACCTCCAGCGTCACCGGACGGGTAACGCCGTGAAGGGTCAGGTCGCCGGTGACCTCGGCCTCGGAGGCGTCATCCTCGTCGATGACGATCGAGGTGGCGGTGAAGGTGGCGGTCGGGAACTGGGCGGCGTCGAAGAAGTCCGGCGTCTGCAGATGCGCCTTCAGGCCGTCGTCGTTGGGGGCGACGTCGGCCACCGGAACCGTCGCCGTCAGGGTGGCGGCCGCCGGATTCGCCGGATCGATGGTCAGATCGGCGGCGACGTTGATGAACTGGCCATAGTAGGTCGAAAAGCCCAGGTGTTTGACCGACCAGGTGATCTTGCCGTGAGCTGGATCCAGCTTGTACGTCCCCGCCTGGACCTCCGCCGGGTTCTGGGTCAGGGCGGACTGGGCGACGACCCCGCCGCCCCCGATCAGGCCCAGCGCGAGGGCGCCGGCGAGTGTCGAACGGGCGATCAGACTGCGATTCATGATGAGACGCTCCAAAAGTTGAAACTCCATCTTATCTGCAATCGAGATGGGTGCGAATAGCCGCTCTCGTCGCAGCGGCAAGGATTTGTCGCGGCGACGTCCGGTCGCGTCGGTTGACAGGGGAGCGAGGCGGGGTCATGTCCGGCTCGCTTTCGAGCGACCGTCCCAACCCTTGCAGATCCCGATTTTCGCCCGCCCATGACCTACATCGTCACCGACGCCTGCGTGAAATGTAAGTTCATGGACTGTGTCGAGGTGTGCCCCGTCGATTGCTTCTACGAGGGCGAGAACTTCCTGGTCATCGCGCCCGACGAATGCATCGACTGCGGCGTGTGCGAGCCGGAATGCCCCGTCGACGCGATCGTCCCCGACACCGAGGACGAGCCCGACGGCAAATGGCTTCAGGTCAATGCCGAATACGCCAAGTCCTGGCCCAACATCACAGTCAAGGGCACGCCCCCCGCCGACCGCGAGCAATACGAACGCGAAACCGGAAAGTTCGAGAAATATTTCTCGACCGCGCCGGGCAAGGGCTCCTGATCTAGACGCCTTGCCAGCGTCTCCAGGGTGTCCGCGGCCGATACCGCGGCGTCTCCGTCGGTCCCGATCGCTCCATCTCCAGCAGTTCGCGCCGGTGAAGATGCGCCACGCCCGTCTGCACCGTTCGACGCGACAGTCCCGTGCGCGCGGCGATCTCGGCATAGCTGAGCGCGACCCTCTCGCCGTCGCCCGCGCTCCAGATGGCGAGGAACACCAGATAGGCCGCCGGCGTCCGGTCGTGGCCGGCCAGATCCGCCATCAGGCTTTCCAGAACATAGCGATCGAGGGTCACTGTGGTCGTCATCGCCATAGCAATAACCGCCGGGATGGACACTGGCGAGACCCGCTGGCTACCACCGTGGGCAGGAGGACCCGCCATGATCACCCATCTGAAATTCGCATCCATCCCGACGCGCGACCAGGACGCGGCGGTCGCCTTCTGGGTCGACAAGGTCGGCTTTCGGATCCTGACCGATCAGCCGATGGGACCGGGCAGGCGCTGGATCGAGCTCGGCGTCGGCAACGCCGAGACGCGCATCGCCCTGTTCACCCCCGAAGGGCATGAGGATCGGATCGGCACCTTCTTCAACGGCTCGTTCAGTTGCGACGACGTCGAGCACACCTACAGACGCATGTCGGAGAGGGGCGTGGTCTTCGAAGGCCCGCCCGAGAAACAGCCGTGGGGAACATTCGCCAAATTCCGCGACCCGGACGGCAATACCTTCGTCCTGTCCGGCCGCTGAACCGACGCGCGGCGCTCCACCCGGCACGGCGGTCATGTCGTGCGCGGCCGATGAAGCAATGAGTCGGACGTTTTGAAATTGCCTCGTTTTGTGATATGTTCCTTCACATTGGGTCGGGCGGAATGCGTTTCATGCGCGCCGCCCGCGTTTGCGACAGAACCTCGTCCATGAAGACGAGGTCGGCCAGAGGTTGGGTGATCCGTTTCCGCGATTGACGACGACTGCCCTTCCATCGGCGACCCCCGTCTCCGGTCTTTGAGCAATTGTCGCCGCGCGATTTCGCATCGCTGGTCCCCTGCGTCCGAGAAAGGAATGACATGACCACCAAGAGCGTTCTGGAATTCAAGGTTGGCGACGCAGTCGTCTATCCGGCGCATGGCGTCGGCAAGGTTGCGGCCGTCGAAACTCAGGAAATCGCGGGCATGTCGCTGGAGGTCTACGTCGTGACCTTCGACCACGAGAAGATGACCCTGCGCGTCCCGACCAAGAAGGCCAAGACCGCCGGCCTGCGCTCGCTCGCCGCCGACGACGTCGTGTCCAAGGCCCTGACGACGTTGAAGGGTCGCGCCCGCATCAAGCGCACGATGTGGAGCCGCCGCGCCCAGGAATACGAAGCCAAGATCAACTCGGGCGACCTGGTCTCGATCGCCGAAGTCGTTCGCGATCTGCACCGCGCCGATTCGCAGCCGGAACAGTCCTATTCCGAGCGCCAGCTTTATGAATCGGCCCTGGACCGGATGGCGCGCGAAGTCGCCGCCGCCAACCGCATCGACAAGGACGCCGCCGTCCAGCTGCTGTCCAAGTCGCTGAGCGCCAAGAAGGCCGTCATCGCCGCCGCCGAAGCGGCCGCCGAGGCCGAGGAAGAAGCCGAAGCGGCCTGATCCTTTCAGGCGAAGCTGTATTGAAGAAGGCCCCGGAGCGATCCGGGGCCTTTTTTACGTTCCTTCCCGCTTTGAGGACGAACGATCATAGCGATCCAAACCAGCGGTCCACCAGCACGGCTTCCGCGCGGCGCAGGGTGGTGCGTTCTGCATTGTCGGCGTCGACGCCCCACTGGCGTTCCTGAAACGCCTCGTCCAGGCGGCTGAGGTCGAACGCAGCTTCTCCGCTCAGCGCGCGGCGATGGACCGCCAGACCCAGGATGGCCGATCCCAGCAGGGGAACCAGGGTCGCCAGGCCGGTCAGGGCGAAATCGTCGAGCGCCAGGGCATGGGCGCGGACGGCCGCCAGGCTCTCCGGCGGCTGGGGTCGGTGGATGACGCCCTCGGTCGGGTGGACGACGCAGGCCAGATCGGCCGCCGCCCAGTCTCGCCACGGCCCCCAGGCCTTCGCCTGTTCCGCCACCAGCGAGGTCGGGTGTTCGGAGAGGTAGCAGAGCATGTCCGAGCCGACATAGGCGGCGATCTCGTCGGCGACGGGTTCGCGCGTCTGGCTGACGCGGTCGATGGCGGTCGCGGCCAGACGCGTGGCGGGCATGGAGCCCGGATCGAGGAACTCACCCTGCCCGGCCCATTCGTCGGCGACCATCGCCGCAGCAGCCTCGGTCGGCAGCAGGAAGCGGTTGTGGGCCGGGGTCTTCGGCGCACGGCCGTCCAGAAGGACGACCCAGCCATCCCCGTCGGCGGCGACGGATGCGGTCTTCCAGAACCTTTTCAGCCGCTCTTCGGATTCGCGAAAACCCTTTTTGGCGGCGACCATGGGATCAAGCGGGGGAATGTGGCTCATGGCGCGTCCTATAGCGGCCGGGCGGCCGGATCGCAGCCCCCGCCGGAACGGAATGATCGGCGCACGGTTTGGTCGCCATGAGCGACGACACCAGCGACCGCACCGACCTGGCCTCCGAACGGACCGATCTGGCGGAGGACCGCACGGCTTTGGCCAACGAGCGGACCTTCGCCGGGTGGGCGCGGACGGCGATGGCCGCCATCGGCATCGGACTGGCGTTCAAGGCCTTGTTTGGGGCGATGGAGCCCAGCTGGGCGCCCAAGTCGTTGGCCAGTCTGTTCATCCTGCTGGGGGTGTTCCTGATCATGATGGCCGAGCGGCGGGCCTGCGCCATCTCGGCGCGGATTTCCAGCCACTCGGTCAATGCGCTGAAGCCGATGAACGTACGGATCGTGGCCATCGGCATCGGCCTGGGGGCGCTGGCGCTCATCGCGGCGATCTGGATTTTGATCTGACCGTCAGGCGGCTCCGGCCATGTCCGCAAACCGATGAAGCTGGTGCTCCAGATCGTCGAAATCGGCGGCGACGTGGGGCGCGCCGGCCGCCGTCTGCTCCTCGACCGTGTGAAAACCCCAGGCGACGCCCTGAGGCCGCACGCCGGCATTGATCGCCATCGTGATGTCGTGGGCGGTGTCGCCGATCATGACGGCGCGCTCGGCATGACAGGCGGCGGCCGACAGGGCGGCGTGCAGCATGGCAGGGTCGGGCTTGCCAGGGCCGTCCTCGGCGCAGTGCGACGACACGAACAGATCGGCCCAGCCGGCGCGGGCCAGATTGCGGGCCACGCCGCGCCGGTTCTGACCCGTCGCCAGCGACAGCCGCCAGCCATCCCGATGCAGCCGGGTCAGCAGGTCCATCGCGCCGTCGTACAGCGGCTCCTCATGGCCCGCATCGAACATCCGTCCAAAGCTGGCACGAAACTCGTCGGTGAACCGGGCCAATTCGACCGGGCTCAGACCGGGTTCCAGCACCGCCAGCGCTTGCGGCAGGCTCAGCCCCACGATCTGGCGCACCCGGTCGTACTCGGGATCGGGCAGGCCCAGCGCCCGGGCCGCCTCGGTCGCCGCCTGCTGGATCGAGGCGCGGCTGTCGACCAGCGTGCCGTCGATGTCGAAGATGGCCAGGGGCCTCATCTAGCCCCCGATCATCCCCGCGAAGGCGGGGACCCAGTTCTGTGGGCGATGGGAAAGACCCGGTCCGCCGACGCCATCGATCCCGCGCAGCCTGCCTCGCGGAAGGTCTGGGTCCCCGCCTTCGCAGGGATGCACGGAGTTCGGGGATATCAACGCTGCCGCCTGACGCCCGCGAACGGATCCGGGTCGGCCTCTGCCTCGTCGAAGCCGAAATGTTCGAACCCCGCCCGCAGTTCGGCTCTGATGGGGGCCTCGACCGTCAGGATGCCGCGCGCGGGGTGATCCAGCTCGATGCGGCGGGCGTGCAGCTGCAGCTTCAGCGGGCCGCTGAGTTCGGCCGATTTCTCGTCGCCGTATTTGGGATCGCCCAGGATCGGATGGCCCATCGCCTTCATGTGCGCCCGCAACTGGTGGGTCCGGCCGGTGAAGGGGCGCAGCGCCATCCATGACGCCCGCTGCCCCGCATGGCTGATCAGCGTGAAGGCCGTCTCGGCCGGTTCGGCGCCGTTCTCCTTTGGATCGGCCGGGCGCATGATTTCGTAGTCGTTGATCCCGGATTTCTTCAGATGCATGTCGATCTGACCGGCGTTGGGTTTGGGCAGGCCCATGACGATGGCCCAATAGGTCTTCTTGGCCTGACGTCGGGCGAACGCCCCCGCCAGCCGCTTGGCCGCCTCCGGTCCCTTGCCCAGCAGCAGCACGCCCGAGGTGTCACGGTCCAGCCGATGCACCAGACGCGGCCGGTCCATCCCTTCGCCCCAGGCTGACAGCAGCCGGTCGACGTGGCGCGTCGTCTTGGTGCCCCCCTGAACCGCCAGGCCGTGCGGCTTGTTCAGGGCGATGACCAGGTCGTCCTCATAGATCACCATGGATTTGGCGAAGGCGACGTCGGCGGGCGTCAGCGGCATGTGCTCGCCGGGCGCGCGGACGATCGGTGCGGGGATCGGCGGCACGCGCACGGCGGCGCCGGCGGTCAGCCGCCCCTCGGGCTTGATCCGGGCGCCGTCGACGCGGATCTGGCCGCCACGCGCCATCTTCTGCACCTGGATGTTGGACAGATGGGGCCAGCGTCGGCGGAACCAGCGGTCCAGCCGGATGCCGTCCTCGGCTTCCGCGACATACAGGATCTGGGCCTGACGTTCGGGCTGGGGGTCGGTCACAGGATCGGTCCCATCGTTGGTCAAAGCGCGGCTCCGAACAGGCGGCGGGCCAGCATCAGTCCGGCGAACAGAGCGACAGCGGCGAGAACGACCGACACGGCCACATAGCCGGCCGCAAGTCCGTACTGGCGTCGCTCGATCATCAGCACCGTCTCCAGCGAAAAGGCGGAAAAGGTGGTGAAACCGCCCAGCAGACCGACGGCGGCGAACAGGCGGACGCTGTCCTGTCCCGCCCCCGCACGCAGGCCCAACCAGCCGACCAGAAGGCCCATCGCCAGGCCGCCGACGATGTTCACGCACAGGGTGCCGACGGGCCAGCCGCCGGTTGGAAACAGCCGCCCGACCATCTGCCCCACGCCGTAGCGCGCCATGGAGCCCAGGGCCCCGCCCAGGCCGACAAGAAGAAACCGTGTCATGATCGGGGGCTTATAGCGCGATGCGCGCCCGCGTCACCTGACCGAAACTTCACTTGCCGCCCTGCAGGGTTAACGGCGATATCAACGGCAAGGCTTCGCTCGTTGAGAGAACGACGTCCGTTGCGGCGTTCTATCTGTCATAGTGGCGGCGCCGCAGGCTTTTGCAGGGATTGACGTGTCCGCCATGTCTCACGACGACGAACACCACGCCGAACCGGTCGCCCCGACGCCGCCGAACGCGGAACAACCCGTCGCGGCCCAGGGCAATCCCGCACCGCCCCCGGGGGCGGCCGATGTGCCGAACCGTCAGGCCCCTCAGGCGAAACCGACCCGCAACGCGCGACCAACGCGGTCGGACGAAGGGATCCTGAGGCCCATTCAGGAAAGCGATTATTTCACTCTGGACCCCGATGCGATCGCGGTGATCTCCAGCAATATCGACCAGTATTTCAACCAGGCGCTGGATATCTTTCCGTTCTGGGAGACGGAGAACAAGCCCGACCGCTTCCACGTCCTGTTCAGCGGTCAGATCGAGGAGCGGTTTCCGGTCGACGAGGACATCCGCGGCCGCATCTACAACTATGGACGGCGAATGTTCGACGCCCTGCGCGTCCACGTCCTGACCAAACGGCTGACGCAGGGGCTGGCGCTGATCGCCTTCGCCGCCCTGGCGATCCTGGGGCCGACCGTGTTCGCCCAGTGGACGGGCGGCCAGCCGCAGGGACTGGGACTGGCGGTGCTGGGGATGCTGGTCACCGTCGGCCTCTATTACGGCGTGTCGGCCATCCTGTTCGTCCAGTACCGGTTCCGGCTGGAGAACGATTCCTATGAGCTGTCGCGCGAGATCGTCCAGCGGACGCGCGAACTGCAGAACCTGTTCACCAACGCCCGCGCCCTGTCCGATCAGGCGGAAACCCAGTTCGCCACGGACGGCAAGGGTTGGGGTCAGCGGGCGCTGTATCTGACCCGTCTGGTCCTGTGGATCGGCGCGCGGATGGAATACCTCGAGAAATACGCCCAGATGGAGCTGTGGCGGGTGCGGCGCGAACGCTACTGGATGCGCTGGGTCGGGCGGATCACCACGCCGCTGGAGCTGATCGTTTTCCTGGCCGTTTTCTCCCTGTGGCCCGCGCCGGAGGCCAATGAAGCCGGGTTCCGCGTGCTGCAGCTGGTGGCTGTGGTGCTGTCGCTCGGCGTGTCGTGGCTGTCCTATTTCCGCTGGCAGACGCCGACGGCGGCGGTTCAGGACAAGCTGGGGCTGGACAGCTGGGTCCGCTACGCCTCGCTGGACGTGGACAACACGGTCGGCGATCAGGTGCGCCGCGACAAGGAACGGCTGGTCGAATACCGGATCCTGACGCGCGGCGGCCGCTGAGGGGTCAGCGAGACAGCGAGTTGCGCACGTCGAGGGCGTCATAGGCCTCGCCGCGATCGGGTCGTTCCCCGCGACCGAGCCGGATTTCAAGCACGGTCGAGGTCGGCGACGGCCCGCTGAAGTTCAGGCCGACGCCCACGCCCACTCCGGACGACGAGTAGCCGCCGTACCGGCCATAACGCCCGGAACTACCCCCGTAGCCCACGGAGACGCTCTGGCGCACGCCGCCCGCGCTGTCGGGGCGGCCGTCGATGTATCGCTCAGTGACCTCGAACCAGTCGTAGCCCTGACCCAGCGTCACCTCGGCCGCGCGGCGCAGGGCCAGGTCCGCAACCGGCCCCGGTGCGCCGACACCGCTGTAGGTGACGCGGTACCGATCGCTTTCGATCCGCTGTTCAGAGAATCCCTGACCGCCGGGTCCGCCTTGGGGGCCATACGGGGCCAGGCTGGCGCAGGCGGCGAGCGACAGGGCGGCGGTGGCGACGGCGAGGGCCTGAATGGGGCGGGGGATCATAACGAGGGCTCCGGTTTTCAACGGTTTAGCGTTCGGGCAGGGGGGAGCGTTCCATGTGTCCTTCTTCCGTTGGGGGGGGGAAGGACGTCCTCAGAAATACTCCGCCCCTTCCGGGCACACCGCCGCCAGGCGCCGCGCCGTGATGCTGGCGGGCAGATAGGGCGTACCGCGGGCCAGTTGGGCGCCGCCGGTGAAGCGGAAGCTCTCGGTCTGATACGATCCACCCAGCCGCACGTTCACGCGCCGGCCCTTGGGGTCGGTGCAGGAGCCCTCGAACCGCGCCGTTCCGTTGCCGACCACACGCGTGGGGTAGACGCATTGCCAGCGCCGGGTGGAAAGCCCGCCGAAGAAGCGGTTGATCTCCGAGGGGCGCACGCATTTCTGCTCGGTCGAACGGATGCCGACGGCGCTGGTCGTGTATTCCCAATAGCCCGGCAGGACCTCGGCGCCGGTCGCGGGGGTCCGGGCCTGATGCGACGAGGCCGGGGCCGCCAGCAGGACAGCGCCCGCGACGGCCGGCGCAGCGACTGCAAGGGTGCGCATGACGAAGGAAGGCAGGGTCATCGTGTCTCTCATCATCGGGACGGTTGTGGCAATCTAACCTTTGAAAGGCGGCGTTTGAACGACACATGAATGCGTCGGGGGCCGCAGCGCGGATCACGGCCTGAAAGCCTTGACGGCGCGGGATCATCTCCTCTATACGGCCCCCTCTCGCGCGGGGGTCCACCCTCGCGCGCATTTTGTTTCATGCGTCCTCCACGGTTTCGGGGCGGCGCCACCTCAAGGATCAGACGATGTCGCGTCGTTGCGAACTCACCGGGATCGGCCCGATGGTCGGTCATTCGGTCAGCCACTCGAACATCAAGACCAAGCGCCGCTTCCTGCCGTCGCTGAAGAAGGTCAAGCTGGCGTCGGAGGCCCTGGGCCAGTCGTACAGCCTGCGCATTTCGAACGCCGCGCTGCGCACCCTGGACTTCAAGGGCGGTCTCGACCCGTTCATCGTCAAGGCCAAGGACGAGCAGCTGTCGGTCACGGCCCAGCGCATCAAGCGTCAGATCAAGGCCAAGCTGGCGGAACAAGCCGCCGCCTGATCGGCCTGTCGGGCCCGGGTCCGAACATTAATTCTCAGAAAGGTCGGGCCTCAAACCCGGCCTTTTTCTTTCCGCGCTTCACAGACGTCCCTAGTGTCCCGGCCATCGCAATTCTCGGGGGCTGTCATGTCTGTTTCGTCTCGTCTGATCCTTCCTGCCGTCTCGGCCCTGCTGCTCGCCTGCGCCGCGCCCGCCCTGGCTCAGGACGCTCCGGCGCGCCAATCCACCGCCTTCACCTTGGAAACCGACAATCCGCGCTCGCCGGAACAGGAGGCCGTGCGGTTCGACCACGCCGACCTGACGATCAAGGTTCTGCCCGATGACAAGGCCATCGACGGCGTCGCCGTGCTGGACTTCACAGTGCTGGCTCCGATCCAGCGCCTCTCGGTCGAACTGGACACGCTCTACACGATCTCGGAGATCCGTCTGGACGGCGAGGTCGTGCCGACCGACCGCTGGTCCAACCCCGAAGGCCGCGTCACCGTCGAGGTTCCGGCCGGCCTGGCCGAAGGCGCGACCCCGACCCTGACCATCGCCTATGCCGGCCAGCCGCGCGTGGCCCCCCGCGCGCCCTGGAACGGCGGCTTCGTCTGGTCCACTGCCCCGACCGGCGAGGCGTGGGTCGGATCGGCGATGCAGCTGAACGGCTGCGACCTGTTGTGGCCCTGCATCGACAACTCCAATGCCGAGCCCGGCGTGGTCGATCTCCACGTCGTCACCCCCGGCGATGTCTCGGCTCCCGGCAACGGCGTATTCCAGGGCATGACCGAGAACGCCGACGGCACCAAGACCTGGAGCTGGCGCGCCGAGCACCCGAACATCTACGCCATCAACATCAATGTCGGCCCCTACGAAGAGGTCACCGCCCCCTACGAAAGCCGGTTCGGCAACACGATCCCGATGTATTTCTGGCATCTGAAGTCGGACGATCCGGCCAAGGTCGCGCGCCTGTTCGCCGAATTCGCACCGATGCTGGACTTCTTCGAATCGACCATCGGCCCCTACCCCTTCGCCAACGAGAAGATGGGCGTCGTCGAGACCCCCTACCTGGGCATGGAGCACCAGACCATCAACGCCTACGGCAACGCCTACAAGCTGGACGGTCATGGCTACGACACCCTGCTGCAGCACGAATTCAGCCACGAATGGTTCGCCAACCAGCTGACCAACCGCAACGCCGACCACATGTGGCTGCACGAGGGACTGGGCACCTATATGCAGCCCCTCTACGCCCGCTTCCTGCACGGCGAACGCTATATGCAGGCCGAGCTCAAGGACCAGCGCGCGGGTCTGGCCAACCGTTTCGCGGTCGTTTCGCGCACCGACCGCACGGTCAATCAGGTCTATGGCGGCACCGAGGGCCCGGGCGGCGACATCTACAACAAGGGCTCGCTGATCGCCCACACCCTGCGCATGACCATCGGCGATGAGGACTTTTTCGAGGTGCTTCGGACCTTGGTCTACGGCCGTCCCGACCCGCGCCCGGGCAATTTCACCACCCAGATCCGCGATACCGCCGACATGAACGCCATCGTCAACGAGGTGACCGGGCGGAACTACGACTGGTTCTTCGACGCCTATCTGTATCAGGCGGCCCTGCCGATCCTGAGCCAGACGCGCGAGGGCGATCAGCTGACCCTGGCGTGGACCGTGGGCGGCGATGGCCCCTTCCCCATGCCGGTCGAGATCGAGGTCGATGGCGAGCCGCAGACCGTGGCGATGACGGACGGACAGGCGACGATCACCGTGCCCGCAGACGCCCAGATCCTGCTGGACCCGGAGAACAAGCTGCTGCGTCAGCTGGACTTCATCGACCAGTTCCATGGGTCCATGCGCGAGCAGCGCGAAGCCGCCGCCGCCCAGCGCGCCGCCCGATCCGCGAGCTGAACTCCCCGATGCGCAACACCCTGACCGCCCTCGCCGCCATCGTCCTGGCGGCGGGGCCCGCCCTGGCCCAGGACGAGGCGGCCCGTACGACCACCGCCTTCACCCTGATGACCGACCAGCCCCGCACGCCGGAGCAGGTGGCCGTCCGTTTCGACCTGGCCGACCTGTCGATCAGGGTGATGCCGGACGACAAGGCCATCGACGCCGTCGCCGAACTGACCTTCACCGCAGTCTCGCCGGTCGATCGTCTGGTGGTCGAACTGGACACGGTGTTCGACATCTCGGCCATCGCCATAGACGGGCAGCCGGTTGAGGCCGACGACTGGTCCAACCCCGAGGGTCGACTGACCGTCGCTCTCCCCGGGACCCTGGCCGCCGGTCAGTCCACGGTCCTGCGCATCGCCTACGCCGGTCCGCCGCGCGTGGCCCCGCGCGCGCCGTGGAACGGCGGTTTCGTCTGGTCGACGGCGCCCGGCGGCGAACCCTGGATCGCCACGGCCGTGCAGGGCGAAGGCTGTGATATCTTCTGGCCCTGTATCGACAGCCCCCTGGCCGAGCCGGGCCGGGTCGATCTGCACATCACCGTGCCCACCGGCCTGACGGCGCCGTCGAACGGGCGGTTCCTGGGGACCGAGGACCACGGCGACGGCTGGACCACCTGGAACTGGTCGGCGGCCCAGCCCAACACCTATGCGGTCGCGCTCAACATCGGCCCGTACACCGAGCTGAAGACCGCATACCAGAGCCGCTTCGGCAACAGCTTTCCGATGTCCTACTGGCATCTGACGTCCGACGACCCGGAACGCGCCGCCGCCCTGTTCGCCGAGTTCCCGCAGCAGATGGACTTCTACGAGGCGACCGTCGGCCCCTTCCCCTTCGGCGACGAAAAAATGGGGGTGGTCGAGACCCCGCACCTGGGCATGGAGCACCAGACCATCAACGCCTACGGCAACGCCTATCGCCTGGACGGCAAGGGCTATGACGATCTGCTGCAGCACGAACTGGCCCACGAATGGTTCGGCAACCAGATGACCAACGCCAACGCCGACGACATGTGGCTTCACGAAGGGCTGGGCAGCTATATGCAGCCGCTCTACGGGGCCTGGCTGAACGGCGACCGCTACATGCAGACCGAACTGGCTGGCCAGCGCGCGGGGCTGATCAACCGCTTCCCGGTCGTCTCCGGCAAACTGATGACCGAGGATCAGGTCTATAACGGCGAGATCGGGCCGGGCAACGACATCTATTCCAAGGGCTCGCTGATCGCCCATTCTCTGCGAATGCTGATCGGCGATGCGGCTTTCTATGAAGCCATCACGACCCTCGTCTATGGCCGTCCCGATCCGCAGCCGGGCAATTTCATGCCCGTCTACCGCTCGACGCCGGACCTGCTGCACATCGTCAACGCGATCACCGGCCAGGACTACGATTGGTTCTTCCGGGGCTATCTGTATCAGGCAGCCCTGCCCGTGCTGAACCAGACGCGCGAAGGCGACACCCTGTCAATGTCGTGGACCACGGGCGACGGCGCCCCCTTCCCCATGCCGGTCGAGGTCGCGGTGGATGGACGGGTCCAGACCGTGGCGATGACGGACGGCAGGGGCTCGCTGACCGTCCCCGCCGGCTCGCATGTCGTGATCGACCCGCGCAACATCGTGTTGCGTCAACTCGACTTCATCGACGTCTATCAGGCGCGCAGGCGTTCCGATCGCGGATCGACACGGTAGCCGTCGAAAGCCTCGGCGGTGATCGACTGCCGCACCATCTCGCAGGTCCCCTGGGTCGACAGGAAGGCGATGTCTGCGGCGTCGCGCCCGCAGGCGATCCGCACCAGGCCTTCGATCGGCGCCAGCCCCGTGGGATCGACCAGCCACCAGCCGTCCGACAGCCAGACCTCGAAAATGGCGTGGAAGTCGGGTGGGTTCAGCTGGTGCGCATAGGCGCTGACCGCCCGCGCCGGAATGCCCGACGCCCGGCACAGGGTGATGCCCATATGGGTGAAATCGCGACACACGCCCGCCCGGTCGATGAAGGTCCGCGCCGCCGTCGTCTCCGAGTCCGAAACCCCGGCTTCGTAGTCCAGGTTCTCTGAAATCCATTGCAGGATCGCCAGCACGCGTCCGCCGCCGGTCGTCTCCCCGAACTGGCGCTCCACGAACCGGCCGAACTGATCCGACGGGCAATAGCGGCTGGGCCACAGATAGGTCAGCACCTCGGCCGGCAGGTCGTTCCAGTCGTGCTGCGTCACGCCGGGCGGCAGGCCCAGCAGCGAACCGTTATCGACCAGCGCCTCGTACGAAACCGTCACCTCGCCGCCCAGCCGGGCGCGCAGCGTCCGGGCGCCGAAATCGCTATCCTCATCCTCGTGGAAATCCTGCGGCGGCGTGGTCAGCAGCCGTTCCTCGAGGATGGTCTGCCCCGGCCAACGCGCGACCTGGATCTTGTAGATCGCATCGGTCGGCGGATCGAAACGATAGACGAGTTCTGCGCGCACGCGGATTTGCATGAAAGACCTGATGCTGGGGGACGAGCCGACAACGCCGCGCGCGGGCGGCTGTTCCGGATCAGACCGGCGCGTCTAGCAGCTCGAACCGTTCCAGGTCGAGTGCAAGCGCCTCAAGGCTCCAGTTCGATGTCCCAATACAGATAGTCCAGCCAGCTCTGGTGCAGGTAGTGCGGCGGGAAACGACGACCTGCGTCCTGAAGCTGATAGGCATTGGGCCGGTGCGGCGCTCGGCGGACTGGCATATGCGCCTGTTGCGGCGTCCGCCCGCCCTTTTTCAGGTTACAGGGCGAGCAGGCGGCGACGATGTTTTCCCACGTCGTGCGTCCGCCCCGGCTGCGCGGGATCACATGATCGAAGGTCAGCTCGGCCGTGTCGCCGCAGTATTGGCAGGTGAAGCCGTCGCGCAGGAAGACGTTGAAACGGGTGAAGGCCGGGCTGCGGTTCTGGTCGACGTAGTTCTTCAGCGCGATCACGCTGGGGATCTGCATCTCCATCGACGGGCTGCGCACGACCCTGTCGTAGGTCGAGACCACGTCGACGCGATCCTGATAGACCGCCTTCACCGCCTCTTCCCAGGGCCACAGGGACAGGGGGTAGTAGGACAATGGGCGGAAATCGGCGTTCAGCACCAGGGCCGGAAAGCCGGACGGCGGCTTGTGAAGAACCTGCATCAGGCACTCCCGCTCACGCCGACCCGGCCTGCGCCGGGATTGGTCGAGGAAATCGGACTGAAGACGTCGCTCCTTCTCTCTAGCGCCTCGAGACTATCCGCGATTCGTGCGCACCGCCATGACGCGCTTGCATCGGTTTCATGACGCGCCCTTGCGCAGGATGCCGCCGGGAAAAGCCGGCAGGGTCCAGCCCCAGCGCAGCGCGCCGGCGCGCAACAGGAACCCCAGCGGGGCGGCGATGGCCGCCGAGGGCCAGCGGTCCAGACCCGACCCCCTGATGACAACATAGAGGGTCGAGGCCAGGATGGCGGCGGAAATCGTGATCTCTCGCCGCAACAGCACCGACGGCTGACCGGCCAGAAGATCGCGGACGATGCCTCCGAAACAGGCCGTCAGCGCGCCCATGACGATACAGACCAAGGGCGGCACGCCATAGGCCCAGGCCTTGGCGGCCCCCATCACCCCGTACGCCCCCAGTCCCACGGCATCCAGCCACAGCAGGGCCCGGAAACGCCAGTCTCCAACCCCGATCAGCCAAACGGTCAAGGCGCCGAACAGACAGACCGCCATATAGCGCCAGTCGTGCACCCAGAAGACCGGGGCGCCGATCAGCAGATCCCTCAGCGTCCCGCCGCCAACGCCGGTGACGGCCGCGAAGAAGGCGAAGGTGACCAGGTCGTGCTTCTCGCGCGCCGCGGCCAGTGCGCCGGTGATGGCGAACACGGCGACGCCTGCGAAGTCCAGCGCGCCCAGCACGGTTTCGGGCTGCGCCAGCGCCGGGGTCAACAGGGCGGGATCGACGAGGGCGGTCACGACATTACTCTCTTCCCTATCGCCTCGCGCGCGGCGCTCGTCTGATTGAGGGAAGACGATCTCCCCTGCCGCCTCGCGCCCGATGTGCGTCAGAGAGTTTGATCTAGCACGATCTGGCCCTTCTTCACCCCGCCGTACCAGGCCCACAGCAGATGGCTGGCGACGCCGCGATGAGGCCGCCAAATCTCGGCGCGAGCGTAGGCCGCCTTCGTGTCGGGCCGCACGTCCGCCCGGTCGGCCCAACGGATCGCCTCCTGCAGGGCCACGTCGCCGCCGGGAAACACGTCCAGCCGGCCGTCGCAGATCAGCAGATAGGCCTCTGCGGTCCACAGGCCCACGCCCTTCAGCGAAACCAGGGCCGCGATCGCCGCCTGATCGTCCAGGGTGGACAGGTGTTCCAGGTCGACGGTCCCGTCCAGCTGGGCGCGCGCGATACCCTGGCCGTAGGTCGCCTTCTGTCGCGACAGCCCCATGCCGCGCAGGGCGTCCAGATCGTGGGCCAGAAGGGCGTCGGGCGTGATCTCGCCCAGCCCCTCCTGCAGCCGGGCCCAGACCGAGGCCGCCGAGGCCAGCGACACCTGCTGGTCCACGATCATCCGGAACAGGCCCAGGAAGCCCCGGTCCCCGACACGCCAGTCGAAGGGCGGCGTCTGGGCGTGGGCCCGTTCCAGCGCCGGATCCAGTCGCACCAGCTCGGCGCGGGCGGCGTTCAATGCATCAGGCGTCAGCGGCATGCGGTTCCAGTCGACAAACGGCGGGCCGAACCCTAGCGTCCGGTGAAAGACAGTCTGGACGATCCTGCGGTCTCGATCACGCCGGAGCCGGACGGTGATGTCCGAAAATCGCCGATCAAGCCTTGATGCCGAACCGTTTCGTCACCCGTTTCGCCCCCTCGCCCACCGGGCTGCTGCACCGTGGCCACGCCTTCTCCGCCCTGACGGCCTGGACGGCGGCGAAGACGGCCGGCGGACGGTTCCTGCTGCGCATCGAGGACACCGACTTCACCCGCTGTCGTTCGGAATTTCAGGCTGCGATCCTGGACGACCTCGCCTGGCTGGGGCTGGACTGGGAAAGCCCGGTGCGCCGCCAGTCCGAACACCGCGCCGCCTATGACGCCGCCCTGGATCGGTTGCGGGAGATGGGCGTGCTGTACCGCTGCTTCCGAACCCGAAAGGAGTTGCTGGCTCTGGCGGGCATGGCGCGGCACGCCGACGATCCGGCCGACGCGCGCGCCTTCGCCGGCGGCCCGATCACGCCCGACGAAGAGGCGGCCCTCCTGGCGCGGGGTCAGGCCTTCGCCTGGCGTCTGTCGCTGACCGCCGCGCGCGATCGGCTCGGCGGCTTCGACGCCCTGACCTGGGTCGAGGAAACGGCGGATCCCGGCGTGAAGACCGCCGCGCCCGAAACCCTCGGCGACATGGTTCTGGGCCGAAAGGACATCGGCGCCGGCTACGTCATCGCCTCGGTCGTTGACGACGCACTGCAAGGCGTCACCCATGTCATCCGGGGCGAGGACCTGATCGAGACGACCTCGGTCCAGCGCGTGCTTCAGGCCCTGCTGGATCTGCCCACGCCCGTTTATCGCCACCATCCGCTGCTGCTGGGCCCGGACGGCAAACGCTACGCCAAACGGGACGGCGCCGTGACCCTGGCCGCCCTGCGCGACACGGGCGTGTCGGCGGAATCGCTCAGGGCCGAACTGGGCTTCTAGCTTTCCGCTCCCGATGCGACGAGAGAGGCGCTAATCACCGCCGATGCCCTCCCCCCGCCTCCTGCCTCTGCTCGTCGTGCTGGCCTCCGCCAGCCTGCTGGGTTTCGCGCCGATCCTGGTCCGACTGACCGAGACCGGCCCGGCGGCGGCCGGGTTCTGGCGGCTGGTGTTCGCGCTCCCTCTGCTGCTGATCCTGACCCGACGACCGGGCGGCGAGGCCATTGGTCGCCCGTCGAAATGGATGCTGCTGGCCGGGCTGTTCTTCGCTCTGGACATGACCTTCTGGCACTACGGGATCGTCATGACCTCGGTCGCCAACGCCACGGTGTTCTGCAACCTGACGCCGGTGGTGGTCACCCTGTTCGGCTGGCTGGTGTTCAAGGATCGGCCGACCCGACTGTTCATCCTGGCCCTGGCCCTCGCCATGGGCGGCGCCTTCGCCATGGCGGCCGGCGCCGAGCGGGGCCAGGGCAGCAATCCGGTGCTGGGCGACATCCTCTCGCTGTCGGTGGCGCTCTGGTATTCCGGTTATTTCCTGGCGGTGAAGGCCGCGCGGGCGACGGCCGGCGCCATGCGGGTGATGTTCTGGGCCACCCTGGCCGGCGCACCCCTGATGGCAGGGGCCGCCCTGGGTCTGGGCGAGGCCATGATCCCCGCCACCCTGGCGGGCTGGGCCGCCTGCGTCGCCTTCGGCCTGATGCATGTCGCCGGCCAAGGCGGCGTCGCCTGGGCGCTGGGCCGACTGCCCACGGCCATCACCACTCTGATCATCCTGATCCAGCCCCTGGTCGCGGCGGGCCTGGGCTGGTGGATCTTCGGCGAGACCCTGGCTCCTGTTCAGGCGCTGGGCGGCGCACTGGTCCTGGCCGCGATCGTCCTGGGCCAGGCATCGCGCAAACCGGACCGGGATGGGCCAGACAAACTGGGGCCGGATACGAAAACGGGCGCGGCCCCCGAAGGAACCGCGCCCGCCTGAATCGCTTCAGCGACCCTGATCGTGATCGATCAGAGAAGCTTCAGGTCCACGGCCGAGGTCTTGCCGCGCTGGGATTCCAGCTCGTACTCGACCTTGGCGTTCTCATCGAGGCCCGTCAGGCCAGCCTTCTGGACGGCGGTGATGTGAACGAACACATCGGCGCCGCCGCTTTCGGGCTGGATGAAGCCGAAGCCCTTGGTGGGGTTGAACCACTTGACCGTACCGGTCGCCATTTTGCGTCTCCATAAACGCGCTTTTCCAGGCGGACGCCCTGTCGAGGGAATCCGACAACCCATCTGGACAGCTCGTTCATCGAAGGAGCGAAACGCAGGTGTGGACCCCACGCGAAATCCGGATTGCAGGGGTGTTTTCTCTCAGCCGCAAGGCCCGGTCAACTGGAAACGATTCGCCTCTAAGGGGCGCGGCGGACACGGGGCCCCATCGCGCACAGGCCGCGCGGCGATCCGTCCAGATGCAGATGGTTCTCGTGAGCAGCATTGTAGTCGGGCGTGAGCACGGTCGAGAACACCCGGCAGGCCCCGTCGCGCAGCCGCCTCAGCAGTCCCGCGCCCTGTGTCCCGGCCGGTCCTTCGCCGCCCCAGTCGGCCTCGACCGACACCGTCCGCCCGTCCTCCAGCGTCACCGAGGCGACGTCCAGCGCATTGGCGCGCGCATGTTCGCTGGGTCGATCGGTGATTTCGGTCGAGCCGTAGATCCGCCGACAGGCGTAGGTGCCGTAATTGTTCACCGACGCCACGCGCGAACGGAACATCGACTGGGCCGCAGGCTGCAGCACCTGCCGGTCCCAGATCACATAGCGCACGGCCAGCGGACATTGCATGGTCAGCCCGCCAGGACTCAGCGGCGTCACGTTCCCGCCGGTGATCGTGACGGCGTTGCGAACGACACAGAACCCGCCGTCATCGATATCGTCGGCACGGCGAACCTCGACGCCCGCGTCTCTCAGGGTCTGGATACAGGCGTCGGTCACGCCGCGCACCTCCTCCGCCGGAGCCGAGAACGCCACCTGGAAATCGGCCACCTTGGCCTCGGTCGCCTGTCCGATCGGACGGTCCAGGTCCAGCGGCTTCCAAGGCAGGTCCTGAGACGGCGCGAAGACGTTCAGCAGGGCGAAGGCCGCGCACACGCCCAGCGTCAGCTCCCACATCAGGTTCCAGAAATCGGCGAAATCGCGCTTCATGCCTCATCAACATGAACGGGGCGAAGACGATCCGCCAGCCTGTCCGATCAGGCGGGGCCGGAAAGATTCGCGCGGATCAGACCGGGAATCAGCCGCTGGCACGCCGCTGCGCCTTGTTCTCCGTCGTTCGATACTGAAACAAACGCTCGGCCGACGCCCGGGGCGACCCAGGTCGAGGCGTACCACATCGTATTGGAGCCGTTGTGCGTCAGCGCGGGGCCTCCGGCCCACGGCTGGTCCCCGGCGACGAGCCAGCCGCCCGCATAGGCAGGCTGGCCAGCGCCCGCCGGTCGCATCAGGACCGCGAGACTTTCTGGCGACAGCCAGCCGTCTCCATTCGTCAGAAACACGCGCAGGAACCGCGCATAGTCCCCAAGGCTCATGTGCACCGTCCCCGCCGGCGCCATGGCCTGCGGATTGTCGGTGACCGGTCCGGCCGGGTCGATCGCGACGCCCCCGCGATGTCCCCACGGCTGATCGCCGGCCGGTGCGCCAAAGCCGCCGGTCTCGATGCCCAGCGGTGCGAAGACTTCAGCTCGCATGACATCTTCCCACGGATGGCCGACGATCCTTTCGATGGCCGCGCCGATCACGACGTAGTTGGAGTTGGCGTAGGCGAACGCTCCGGGCGATCCGGCCGGGGGTTGGGTCAGCATGGCGGTCACCAGCGCCCGGCGCTGTCCGCTCAGGGTCCGGGGATCGTCCCGGGCCGTCATCAGCCAGTCGCGACCCAAGGCCGTCTCGTCCTTCAATCCGGCGACATGCCCCATGAAGGCCGTAACGGGAGCGTCCCGCCAGGCCGCATCCATGGCCACGTCGGGGAACAGATCGGCCGCCGTCGCCGTCCACGAGGCCCGCTCCTGATCGACCAGACGCCCATACAGGGCCGCCGTCATGGCCTTGGTGTTGGACCCCAGGTGCCACAGGTCATCGACGGTGGCGGCAGCCTCTGCTCCCCGCCGCCTCAGACCGCCGGCTCCCATCCAGACCGGACCATCGGGTCCCACGATCATGCCGGCCAGCGCCGGCGCGCCGGCTTCAGCCAGAGCCGCCTCCAAGGCCGCATCGGCGCCCACGTTTTCAACCTGCGCCCGCGCCGGCGCCGGCGCCGGGCTCGCGACCCAGGCGGCGGCCGCGGCCACCTGAATCATCTTTCTGCGCGTTATCGTCATGCTGAAATCCTGATCGGTCGGCCCTCGACCTTCCAGTGAATTAATCGCAACTTTCAGCGGAACAGCGAGGATCCGATCATGGGCAAGAAAGACGAATACGACGACGCACTGGAGGCGCTCCAGATCGAACTGGTGACGACCCAGGCCTGGACCATCGAACAGGGCATGAAGGTGGTGATCGTCTTCGAGGGCCGCGACACGGCCGGCAAGGACGGGGCGATCAAGCGGATCACAGAATACGCATCTCCACGCCAGACCCGCGTCGTCGCTCTGCCCAAACCGACCGAGCGAGAGACGACCCAGTGGTATTTTCAGCGCTACGTCCCGCACCTGCCGGCCGCCGGCGAGACGGTCATGTTCAACCGCTCGTGGTACAATCGGGCCGGAGTGGAGCCGGTCATGGGGTTCTGCACGCCGGAGCAGTACGCCAAATTCCTGGATGACGTTCCCCCGTTCGAGACCATGCTGACCCGATCGGGCATCGTGCTGATCAAGCTGTGGCTGGACATCTCCAAACAGCAGCAGGCCGAACGCCTGGCCGAACGGATGGAGGATCCGCTGAAGCGATTCAAGGTCTCCTCGCTGGACGCCGAGGCCCAGGCCCGCTGGGACGCCTATTCCAAGGCCCGCGACAGGATGTTGAAGGACACCCACACCGCTCACGCGCCCTGGACCATCGTCGCCACCGACGACAAGAAGACCGCCCGCCTGAACATCATCCGCCACGTGCTGCGAACGCTGGATCGGCCCGGCGCGGACGTGGCTAAACCGGACAAAGACGTCATCTTCGACGCCGGTGAGGCGAAGGGAAAACTGAACGCCTGACGCAGTCCGCATCGGCTGCCTATATTGCCCGTGATGCCCGCCGACGCTCCTCCAACCGATTCGCCGCTGCCCCTCGTCGCCGCCGACCTGATCCGCGACGAGGCCCGGCGTGCGCCTGACAAGCCGGGCGTCTATCGCATGTACGGCGAGGACGGGACCTGCCTGTATGTCGGCAAGGCGCGCAGCATCAAGAAGCGCATCCTGCAGTATGCCCAGGGCCGGTTCCACACCCAGCGCATCGGCCTGATGGTCAGTCTGACCCGTTCGATGGAGCTGGTGGTCACGGCCTCCGAGACCGAGGCCCTGCTGCTGGAATCCAACTTCATCAAGAAGCTGAAGCCGCGCTTCAACGTGGTGCTGCGCGACGACAAATCCTTCGCCGAACTGATGATCAGGAAGGACCACCGCGCGCCCCAGGTGCGCAAACATCGCGGATCGCACTCGACGCCCGGCGACTATTTCGGGCCGTTCGCGTCGACCTGGGCCGTGAACCGCACGCTGAACACCCTGCAGAAGGCCTTCCTCCTGCGATCCTGTTCGGACAGCGTCTACGAGACCCGCACCCGCCCCTGCATGCTGCACCAGATCAAGCGCTGTTCGGCCCCCTGCACCGGCCTGATCAGCCTTGAGGACTATGGTGATCTGGTCGAGGAGGCTTCCCTGTTCCTGCGCGGCAAGTCGCGCGCGGTAATCGGGCGGCTGTCCGACGAAATGAGCGCCGCCGCCGAGGCTATGGATTTCGAACAGGCCGCCCGCGTGCGCGACCGCATCCGGGCCCTGTCGGCCATCGCCATGGAGAACTCGGTCAGCGCCGAAAGCGTGGCCGAGGCCGACGTCTTCGCCCTGTTCAGCGAAGGCGGCCAGGCCTGTGTCCAGGTCTTCTTCTATCGCGCGGGCCAGAACTGGGGCGGCCGCGCCTATTTCCCGCGCGTCGACAAGTCGGACACCGACCCGGAAATTCTGTCGGCCTTCCTGGGCCAGTTCTACGAGGACAAGCCGGTCCCGCGCCTGATCCTGTCCAACATCGTCCCGTTCGAGAAGGAACTGCTGGAAGAGGCCTTTTCGATGAAGGCCAGAGAGGCCGACGGCCGCCGCGTCGTTTCGATCGAACGGCCCCAGCGCGGCGACCGCAAATCCCTGATCGACCACGCCCTGACCAACGCCCGCGAGGCCCTGGGCCGCAAGATGGCCGAGGGTTCGGCCCAGGGCAAAATCCTGGATGAAGTCTGCGAAGCCTTTGGTCTGGAAGGCCGCCCCGAGCGGATCGAGGTCTACGACAATGCTCACATTCAAGGCACGAATGCCGTGGGCGGCATGATCGTCGCCGGACCCGAAGGCTTCCAGAAATCCCAGTATCGCAAGTTCAACATCCGGGGCGCCGACCTGACCCCAGGCGACGACTACGGCATGATGCGAGAGGTCATGCGCCGCCGCTTCAGCCGCCTGGTCAAGGACGAGGAAGAAGGCACGGAAGAAGTCGTCCGTCCCGACCTGCTGCTGATCGACGGCGGCGCCGGTCAGCTGGCCGAGGTTCAGGCGGTGCTGGCCGACCTGGGTCTGGGCGACATCCTGGCTGTGGGCGTGGCCAAGGGGCCGGACAGGGACGCGGGGATGGAGCGGTTTTTCGTGCCGGGCAAGCCGCCCTTCATGCTGCCCCTGAAATCGCCGGCGCTCTATTATGTCCAGCGGCTGCGCGACGAGGCCCACCGCTTCGCCAACGGCGCCCACCGCACGCGCCGCTCCATGGACATCAAGAAGAACCCGCTGGACGAGATCGAAGGCGTCGGTCCCGGCCGCAAGAAGGCCCTGCTGCACGCCTTCGGCTCGGCCAAGGGCGTCGGCCGCGCCGCCGTCGTCGATCTCGAAAAGGTCGATGGCATCAACAGCGCCTTGGCCGAACGGATTTACGGCTTCTTCCACCCGCAGATGCGGCGCTAAGGGTGGTCTGGAAAAGGGAGGCTTCATGACCGAGGCGTTTTCACAGGGCACGGTCCATCAGGCCCAGGCCGATCTGCAGTCCGCCCTGCAATCCGAGCCCGACGTCCTCGCCCTGTGGCAGGGGCTGACGCCGCTGGGTCGAAACGAGTTCATCTGCTGGGTCGACGACGCCAAACAGGCCGCGACCCGCCAGCGCCGCATCGCGCGAACCACAGAGGAACTGCGCGAAGGCAAGAAACGCCCCTGCTGCTGGGCCGGCTGCATCCACCGCACCGACAAGACCCCCAGCCCGTGGCAACAGGCGGTGCTGATCGACGGGAAGCGAAGCCCGGAGACTTAAAGGGCGCGTCGCGGGGCATGCGATAGCCCTAACGCGTTACCAGCGCCTGTGTCGTATGTCGGATCCGGCGGACACGTCCGGCCTCGACCCGTTCCGGACGTCTGAGCTTGCAATGCAAAGCCGACACGGACCAACGTTCCCAACATGGAAAAGCCCCCCGAGGTCAAACGTGCTGTCAACTGGACACTCCTAGGTACCGCAGTTCTTATGTTCGCTGGCTCGGCAGCTTTTGTGCTGCTGGGGCGGACAGAGCACGGTGATCAGCGATGGTGGGGACTGGTCGTATCAGCCTTCGGAGTGGCTATCGTTTGGGCACGCGCTGCTCTGATGAAACTGAAGCGATAAGCGTCCGCTTCCCCCTCCTGGCAGAGGTTCACCGGGTCTGCTTTCCGGATAGACCCAGCCCGAGCTTCACCCTCCCCCAAACTGCGGCGATCGCCTATACCGCCGTCATGACCGCCGATTCATCCGACCCCCTGATCGCCGGCTACCGCCGGTTCCGAACCGACCACTGGCCCACAGCCAAGGCGGAGTACGAGGCGCTGGCCGCAGATGGTCAGACCCCGCACACCCTGATCGTGGCCTGTTCCGACAGCCGCGCCGATCCGGCCCTGATCTTCGATGCAGCGCCGGGCCAGCTGTTCGTCGTGCGCAACGTCGCCAACCTGGTTCCGCCGTACGAGCCGGACGGACAACTGCACGGCGTCTCGGCGGCGCTGGAGTTCGGGGTCAAGGTTCTGAAGGTCGGTCGGATCGTGGTCATGGGCCATGCCCACTGCGGCGGCGTGGCGGCGATGCGCGACGGCGCTCCCGACAGCGTGCAGGATTTCGTCGCTCCCTGGATCGCCCAGGGCACGCCCGTGGTTCGCCACGTCGCCGAAACCTGCGCGGCCGAAGAGTGCGAACAGGCGTCCGAAGAGGCGATCGTGCGCCTGTCGATCCGCAACCTGCGGACCTTTCCCTGGATCGCCGACCGCGAGACGGCGGGAACGCTGGAGCTGACCGGGCTCCATTTCGGTATCGCGGAAGGAATGTTGCGCAAACTGACTTCGGCGGCCCGATTTGAACCGCTAAGCTAGGCGCGCGTTCGCCTGAACGCCGCCAACCGGAACCGCCCATGTCCTCCACCGCCCAGACCAACCCCATCCCCAACATCCTGACCGGCTTGCGCCTGGTCGCGGGGGTGGTGATGTTCCTGATCCTGGCGGGGGCGACCGGCGGGGTGCCCATCCTGTCGTCATACCTCAGCCCCGAGGATCAGTTCGGCCTGTATCGGGCGGCCTTCTACATCTTCGTGATCGCGGCCTCGACCGACTGGGTCGACGGCTATCTGGCCCGCCGCTGGAACGCCGAAACGCGCTGGGGCGCGATCCTGGATCCGATCGCCGACAAGATCCTGGTCACCGGCGCCATCCTGGGCGTCCTGACCAGCGGCAGCGTTCCGCAGATCGCCATTCCCTGCGGCCTGATCCTGTTCCGCGAATTCGCCGTGTCCGCCCTGCGCGAGACCGTGGCGGGTCGGATCAAGCTGGAAGTCACCCTGCTGGCCAAGTGGAAGACCACGGTCCAGCTGGTCGCTCTGGGGGCCCAGCTGTTCGCGAGGAACTGGGACGGCTTCGGTCTGGACTTCGACTATCTGCCGTATTTCCAGCTGTTCGCCGACACCCTGATCTGGTTCGCGGCCATCGCCACGGTCTGGACCGGCTGGCAGTATTTCGACACCGCCCGCCGGTCGCTGGCCGACACCGACGTCAAGCTCTGACGCCGCTGGGCCGGGGGTCAGTCGACCCCCAGCTCGGCGACCAGCCCGTCCATGCCATAGACATCGCGCAGGGCCACGGTCACCGCGCCCGTCGTGACGATCACGCTGCGGTTCACGGCACGGTCGTAGCCATAGGCGTTCCTCTGGGTCAGGACGGTGGAGTCGAAATTGGCCCCCAGCAGTTCGCCCGCCTCATTGACCACCGGCGACCCGGACGATCCGCCAATGGTGTCGGACGACACCGCCATGTCCAGCACGGCGTCGGGATCGATGTCGTCTTTCGCCGCCAGCAGTTTCGGGGCCACGTCGAACGGCGGCGCGCCGGTTGCTCTGTCCCACAGCCCGCCGAAGGTCGTGAACGGCCCGAAGCGCTGGCCCGGCACGTCCGATCCCTCGATCAGCCCATAGGTCAGCCGCAGCGTCCCCGTCGCGTCGGGATAGACGCTGTCGCCATAGGCCTCGAACCGGGCCGAGGCCAGACGTTCCGACGCCTGATCGGTCGGCGCCTGCACCCGCGTTTCCCAGTCCGAACGGATGGCGCGGGTCGGTTCCTGGATCGCCAGCAGATACTGGATCATCGGATCGTCCGACGCCTGGATCGCCTCCAGACCGCCCTCCCACAGGGCGCGGCGCACGGCCGGATCGCCCAGGGTCGTGCCCTCGATCAGACGCGCCGACAACTGCTCGGGCGACTCATTGGCCAGCAGCACGCGCACGCGCGGATCGTCGACCGTCAGCCATTCGCGCGTCTTCGACAGCCACCATTCCATCCGCACCTGCTCCAGCGCTGGATAGGTCGGACGCTCCGCGAACAGGGCCGCCTGCAGCGACGCCAGCCGCGCATCGCCATATTCGGGCAACCGCTCGGCCGAGGGCTTCTCGCGTTCCTGCGCCGCCCGGACCAGGGCTCGCGCCCAGGCGAACAGAGTCGATCCGCCGCCCGCCGAGGTCGTGCCGATCCCGGTTCCGCCTTCCAGCAGGGCCATCGCGGGATAAAGCTCGCGCGCGATGGGCTGGACCGCCGACAGGTCGCTCCACGGATTTCCAGCCTGGCCGAGGTCCGCGGCTTTCGCCCGGAACTCCCGCTCCGCCTCGGCCCGCCGCGCCATGAAGTCGGCGTCGGTCAGCGCCCGCATCCGCCCGAGGCCCCGCTTGTAGGTGTTCTCCAGCCCCACGATCGGGTCCATCGCGATGAAGGCGTTCTCTTCGCTCTCCTCGCTGAAACGGATCAGCCGGCCCCGCAGTTCGGACGCGATCAACTGGTCCAGCGGCAGGACGACGTCGCGAACCGTCGCCAGCTGATCCATTGTCAGCAGACGCTGGGTCGAGCCGGGGCTGCCCGACACGAACACGGGCGTGCCCTCGACCGGCCGGTCGGCGTTCCAGGTGAAATGGGTCGGCGTCGCGACGGGCGCGCCGTTCTCGTACAGCCGGATGAAGGCCGCATCGATGGCGAAGCGTGGAAAGCTGAAATTGTCCAGATCGCCGCCGAACGTCGCCGCGCGATCTTCGGGCGCGAACGCCAGCCGGACGTCGGTGTATTTCTTGTAGGTGTAGAGCTTGAACTGACCGCCCCGGTATAGGCTGACCACCTGACAGCGTTTGTCGGTCGCGTCGCCGCACGCTTCCTGTTCGATCCGCCCGGCCTCTGCATCGCGCGCCTGGGTGAAGGCCAGACCGGTCAGGCCCGCGCCCGCCGCCTGCATCCGCTCGGTGATGTCGGTGATGTCGGTCAGGATTTCCGCCGTGCCGCCGGGGCATTTGCGTTCCTCCTCGCGGGTCCGGGGCGTGAAGCCGGTCTCGGCATAGTTGACGGCCTGGGTCGACAGATTGGCCACGCAACTGGCGACGCAGTGGTTGTTGGTCATGACCAACCCCTCGCCTGATACGATCCCAGCCGAGCAGCCGCCGAACTTGACCGAGCTGAGGCGCACCCGGTCCAGCCAGGCCTGATCGATGTTTGTCCCCAGCGTCGCGTTGGCGCGGGCGATGGGGAAGTTGTCGAACGTCCACATCCCCTCCTCGGCCCGGGCAGAGCCTGCCGACAAGGCGCAGCACAGGGCGGCGGTCGAAGCGGCGGCGGCGAGGATACGGCGAGTCATGAGCGTTCTCCGATGAGCCGATATCCGGCTTCTGTGTATGCGGACAGCTAGGCCGTCGCAGCCCAAGGCGGCAAGCGTGACCATACCGGCGCCCCGCGCCTTACCCCGATTTAACTTGGAGCGAACCCCGGTCGGCCTCACATAGCAACCCTAGGTCAGGGGACTCCAAGACACTCATGTCGCTCGCGCTTTCCACGCTGCTGTTCGAATGGCGCCGCTATATGGCGGCGGTGATGGCGCTCGCGCTGTCGGGTCTGCTGGTGCTGGCCATGACCGGCGTCTTCATCGGCATCGGCAAGGGATTCACCGCCACGATCGAGCGGTCCAGCGCCGACGTCATCGTCATGCAACCCGGCGCGAAGTCTCTGATCGGCGGACCATCCGGCGTGCCCCGTCGCTTCATCCCGCTGGTCTACAACAACCCCGAGGTTGTCGAGGTCCAGCCGCTGGACGGCGCCGGCGGCACCTTCCAGTCGGTTAAAGAGGTCGATCCGACCATGTCCCAGGCCGACCGGGCCCGTCAGGGCGCCCCGCGTCAGCAGTTCGTCCAGGCCTCAATCATCGACACCACGCCCGGCTCGGTGACCATCCCGACCGACTATTCCCAGGAACTGGTCGACGCCCTGCGCCAGCCCTACACCGTCGCGGTGGACGAAACCGCCCTGCCCAAGCTGGGCGTCAAACTGGGCGACAAGGCCCTCTATAACGGCCAGACCGTCACCGTCGTGGGCGTCACCCGCGGCTATCCCAACATGATGCAGTCGACCGTGATCATGTCGCGCGACACCCTGCGGATGGTTGGCCAGGCCGATACCGGCCCGCGCGTCGGCCCCCTGATGGTCAAGCTGCGCAACCCCGCCAGCGCCCAGCGCGTCGCCGCCGAACTGAACGTTCAGGGCAACGGTCAGTGGAAGGCCTGGACGCGTCAGGAACTGGCCGACGCCAATGCTTCGGCCATGTTTGAGGAAGGCATTCTGGTCATCATCATCGGCGGCTGCGTGGTGCTGGGCACCATCATCGGCGTAGCCATCACCTGGCAGACCCTGCGCGGCGCCATCATGGCCAACATCAAGGAGTTCGCCTCGCTGCGGGCGCTGGGCGTCGGCATGGGGTCGCTGAACCGGATCGTGATGGAGCTCAGCTTCTGGGTCGGCTGCGTCGGCGTGCTGGCGGCCATCCTCCTGACCCTGGGCATTCAGGCCCTGGCCCTCGCGGGCGCGGTCATCATCTCCCTGCCGCCGATGCTGCTGATCGTGGTCGGCGGCGGACTGATCGTCATTTCGATGCTGTCGGGCCTGCTGTCGCTCGGCATTCTGAAGAACAGCCAGCCTGCGGACCTTCTGCGATGAGCCCCCACACCACCGCACACGGCAAGCATGGTGACTACGCCATCGAGGCCAAGGGTCTGGTCAAGCGGTTCAAGTCCGGCAAGGCCTTCGTCGAGGTTCTGAAGGGCGTGGATTTCGACGCCCGCCATGGCGACCTGACCATGGTCATGGGACCGTCGGGATCCGGCAAATCGACCCTGATCGCCGCCCTCAGCGGGTTGTTGCGACCGGAGGCGGGCCGGGTGGATACGCTGGACGTCGATGATCTGTGGAAGCTGTCCGCCGGCAAGATCGACAAATTCCGGCTGGATCACTGCGGCTTCATCTTCCAGGGCTTCAACCTGTTTCCCGCCCTCAGCGCCCTGCAGCAGGTCGAGGTGGTGCTGAAATTCCAGGGTCTGACTCCCGCCCAGGCCAAGAAGCGCGCCACCCTCGCGCTCGAGGAAGTGGGCCTGGGCCCGCGCCTGCATCAGCGCCCGGCGGCCCTGTCGGGCGGCGAAAAACAGCGCGTCGCCATCGCCCGCGCCCTGGCCAAGGACCCCCAGATCCTGTTCGCCGACGAACCGACCTCGGCGCTGGACGGCGAAAACGGCCAGGTCGTGATCCGCCTGCTGCGCCGCGCGGCCAGCGAGCATGGCGCGGCGGTCATCTGCGTCACCCACGACCCCCGACTCGAGGAATGGGCCGACCGGGTCATCAAGATCGAGGACGGCGTCATCATCTCCGATGAACGCCGCACGCCCAATCCGAACGCCACCCTGGCGTCCCACTAAGAACACGCCCCAAGGACACGTCTCATGCCCGCCTTCCTGAAGAACAAATGGGTCTGGATCGGCATTCTGCTGATCCTCGTCCTGGTCGTCGGCTTCGTCTTCCTGCAGGGCGCCAACGCGTCCAAAAAGGCCCAGGACGAAAAGGCCGCCGCCGAAAAGGTCGAAAGCCCCTACGCCGCTATCGCCAACGGCAAGGTCGATATCGAGGGCGGCATCATCCAGATCGCGGCCCGTCGCGGCGGCATCGTGCGCGATGTGCTGGTGCAGGAAGGCGATCAGGTCGTGGCCGGCCAGATCCTGGCCCGTCAGGAAGACGACGAGCCGCGTCTGGCGCTTCAGACCGCCGCCGCCGACCTCGCTTCGGCCCAGAGCCAGCTGAACCTGATCCAGGTCGATATACGCACCGCCCAGCGCGAATACGACCGACTGGAACGCCTGGTCGCCACCAATTTCGTCGCCGGACAACGGCTGGACCAGGCCCGCGACGACATCGCCCAGGCCCAGGCCCGCCTCGCCGCCCAGCAGGCCCAGGTCCAGACGGCCCGCGCCCGCCGCGACCAGGCCGCCTACAATGTCGAGCTGACCGTCATCCGCTCGCCGGCCAACGGACGGATCGTGCGCCGCTACGCCAATCCCGGCGCCGGCGCCTCGACCCTGAACGTGTCCAACATGTTCGATCTGGAGCCTGTCGCCCCGCGCATCGCCCGCGCCGAGATCGTCGAAAGCGACATTCCCAACATCACCAACGGCCAGGCCGTCGAGGTCACGCCAGAGGGCGATCCGTCCAAGGTCTATGTCGGCACGGTGCTGCGCCGCGCAGCCGTCTTCGGGGCGCGCAAGCTGGCCTCGGACGACCCGTCGCAGCGCTCCGACGAGCGGGTGGTCGAGGTCGTCGTCACGGTCGGCGACGCGCCGCTGCTGATCGGTCAGCGGGTGCTGGTGAAGTTCATGAAGCCGGGCCAGACGGCCGGCGCCCCGCGGACGCCCTCAATCGGCGTGCCCGCGACCCGCTCGATGCAGACGCCGCCGCAACGCGCCGACGGATAAGACAGGCGCGACGCCCAAACAAAAGCCCCGGCCGTCGGCCGGGGCTTTTTCAGTTTCAGGTCCGGGGCTTGTCGAACCGGAAAGGCACGAAGTTCGAGGGGTGGCTGACGACCCGGTCGCTGGACCGCGGCTGTCGGTTGTTCACCAGCATTCCGCCCCAGATGGCGAAGCTCATCATGGCGTGCTGGAGGTTCTTGTCTCTCTCGTTCATCCTGGCGTCTCCTTTCGCTGAACGATGAAAAGAGACGCGTCGTGCTTGCAGGGATTTTCACCCTCTTAGTCGTTTCGCGTCGAGATCACCCTCGCACATCTACGACCAAATGCAAGTTTTTTAGTCCGACTTCGGAGTAGTTTTCGTATTCATGTCGTCGAATGTAGCGCCACCGCCACGGTCGATCGCCACGCCCTGCATCCAGGTCTGCATCGTGGACGGGCCGACGGGCCTGTGCCTGGGATGCTATCGCACCCTGTCGGAAATCGGCGGGTGGAGCGCGTTGAGCGATCCACAACGTGCTGAAATCATGACGGAACTCCCAATACGCCAGTCACGAATCGACCCGGCAAAACTCGGTTTTTGACCGGTAACCTTTCGTCAGCCACGTCGGTTCACCGCATCCCAACCCCGAGCGTGCAGTGTGGGCGCGTCGCAGAAGCGGCGTGTTCACGAGGGCGCTGAAGGTGCGTTTCGATCTCCAGTCCGCCATAGTCATGGCCGCCGCGACCGCTTCCTCCCTCAGCGTCGCCTGGCTTCTGACCCATCACGAACCGCGCGTGGCCGAGGCCGCCGTCCTGACCGCGCCCGTCGCGATACCGACACCCGCGTCTGCGCCGGGTCAGCCGGCCCAGATCACCCGCGCCGCCGACGGTCACTACTGGGCCGAGGCCGACATCGACGGTCGCGCCATCCGGGTGCTGGTCGACACCGGCGCCAGCGTCGTGGCCCTGACCCGCGACGACGCCCTGCGGCTGGGCCTGCGTCTGTCTCCCTCCGACTTCACCCAGACGGTCGAGACCGCCTCCGGCCCCGTCAAGGCTGCGCCGGTCGATCTGAAACATGTCGCCGTCGCCGGCGCCCGCGTCGAGGACGTGCGCGCCCTGGTCGTGGAGAAGGGCCTGCCCCACTCGCTGCTGGGCATGAGCTATCTGGGTCGGCTGTCGGCCTTCGAGGCGCGACCCACCGGCCTGACCCTGCGGCCCTAGAAGGCCTTTACGACCACCGAAACCGCCGTCGCCAGCAGATAGAGGGCGAACGCCCGCCTCAGCACCCTGCGGTCCAGCCGGTGCGCCAGCCGCGCCCCGAACGGCGCCACAAGCGTGGTCAGCACCCCCATCGCCACCGCCGCCGGGACATTGACATACCCCAGGCTCAACGGCGGCCGCCCGTCCGCCCCCCAGCCGAAGCCGACGAAGCCCACCGTCGCCGCCGCCCCGATGGCGATGCCGAAACCGGACGCCGTCGCCACGGCCTGATGGATCGGCCGCCCGCACAGGGTCATCAGCATCCCCCCGAAACTGCCGCCGCCCACGCCCATCATCGCCGACAACAGGCCGATCAGCCCGCCGACGCCCCGCCGCCACCAGCCGGTCGGCAAGTCGCTTCTCAGGGTCACGGTCTCGGGCAGCAGGCCCATCTGCGCCGCGACGATCAACAGGCAGACGCCGTAGACGACGGCCAGCCCCTCCATCGACGTCAACCCGGTCAGACCGGCCCCGACCAGGGCGCCCGCCCCGACCCAGGGCGTCCAGGTCTTCAGCACCTGCTCGTCCACGGCGCCGTGCGCCCGGTGGGCCCCCAGCGACCGCCAGGACGTCGCCACGATGGTCAGCAAAGACGTGCCGATGGCGACATGCAGATTGCTCTCACCGCCCAGCCCCAGCACCGAAAACGCATAGAACAGAGCTGGCACCAGCACCGTGCCGCCGCCGACGCCGAACAGGCCTGCGATCAGCCCGCCCGCCAACCCCGCCGCCAGCACGGCTGCGCCCAGCAGCAGCAGTTCGTTCACCGGCAGGCCGTTCACGGCGTCACGCCGCCTCGCCCATCCGCTCGCGCCGCGCCTCGGCGTCTCGCACCGCCTCGACGGCGCGGTCCACCACCTCCAGCCCCGCGCCGGGCTTGATCGCTTCGACCGTCAGGATGCGCCGGAACGCCCGAGCCCCCGGCCGCCCGTGCATGACGCCCAGCATGTGCCGCGTCATCGAATGCAGGCCCCAGCCCTCGCCAAGCCGCGCGGCCAGATAGGGTTTGTAGCGATCGATGGCCGCGAACGGATCGATATCGCCGCCGGTCGCGCCGAACAGCCGCCGATCAACCTCGCCCAAAATCGCCGGCTCATGATAGGCCGCCCGGCCCAGCATGACCCCGTCCAGCGCGACTCCGTCCGCGTCGTCCAGATGCGCCTCGGCCGCGTCCAGCGAGCCGATCCCGCCATTGATGCAGACGGTCAGATGCGGACGCTCGCGCTTCAGCCGTCGCACCAGCGCATAGTCCAGCGGCGGCACGTCGCGGTTCTCCTTGGGCGACAGGCCGCTCAGCCAGGCCTTGCGCGCATGGACGATGAAGGTGGTCACGCCGACGGCGGCCGAGGCGTCCACCGTGGCGAACAGGCTGACGGCCGGGTCCTGATCGTCCACGCCGATCCGGCATTTGACCGTGGCGGGGACATCCACCGCCTCGCGGATCGCCGCCATGCAGTCCGCGACCACTTCCGGCTCCCGCATCAGGCACGCCCCGAACCGGCCGGACTGAACCCGGTCGGAGGGGCAGCCGACGTTCAGATTGATCTCGTCATAACCCAGCCCTGCGCCGATCCGCGCCGCCTCGGCCAACTGCGCCGGATCGGACCCGCCCAGTTGCAGCGCCACCGGATGCTCGACCGCATCGAACCCCAGCAGCCGTTCGCGGTCCCCATGGATCACCGCCGGCGCCGTGACCATCTCGGTATAGAGCAGGGCCCGCGTCGTCAGGGCGCGGTGAAACGCCCGGCAATGCCGGTCGGTCCAGTCCATCATTGGGGCCACGGACAGTCGGTGGGGCGGGTGGTTCGTCATCTCGGGCAGCACATACCCGGACAAAGGTCCAAAGTCAGCCTTCAGGCCGCCGACGACAGGCCGGCCGCCTGCGTCCACGGCGGCAGGGGCAGACCCTTGCCCGCCAGAAAGTCGGCATTGAACAGTTTGGACGCATAGCGCGCGCCGGGGTCGCACAGAGCCGTGACGATGGTCTTGCCCGGCCCCAGCTCGCGCGCCAGCCGGACCGCTCCGGCCAGATTGACCCCGGCCGATCCGCCCAGCGACAGCCCCTCGTGCATCACCAGGTCGAACAGGATGGGCAGGAACTCGGCGTCCTCGATCCGATAGGCGTGGTCCGGCGAAACGCCTTCCAGATTGCCGGTGATGCGCGCCACCCCGATGCCCTCGGTGATCGACGATCCCTCGCCAGTCATCTCTCCCTTGGTGAACCAGTTAAACAAGGACGCGCCCGCCGGATCGGCCAGTGCGACCTGGATCGACGGATCGCGCTCCGTCAGAAACGCCCCGACGCCCGCCAATGTGCCGCCCGACCCGACCGCGCTGACGAAGCCGTCGATTCGGCCCCCGGTCTGCTCCCAGATTTCGGGCCCGGTGCCGGTATAGTGGGCGTCGCGGTTGGCGGTGTTGTCGAACTGGTTCGCCCAGATCGCCCCGTCCGGTTCCGACGCCTCCAGTTCCTTGGCCAGCCGCCCGGAATAGTGGACGAAATGGTTCGGGCTTGAGAACGGGGCCGCGTCCACCTCGATCAGCCGGGCGCCCAGGGCGCGGATGGCGGACTTCTTCTCTTCCGACTGGGTGCGGGGAATGACGATCACGACCGGATGGCCCAGGGCGGCCCCGACCAGGGCCAGGCCGATCCCGGTATTGCCCGCCGTCCCCTCCACGATCGTCCCGCCGGGCCTCAACGACCCGTTGGCGCGGGCGGCGCGGACGATCGACAGAGCCGCGCGGTCCTTGATCGACTGGCCGGGATTCATGAACTCGGCCTTGCCCAGGATTTCACAGCCGGTCGCCTCCGACAGGCGGTTCAGCCGGATCAGCGGCGTGTTGCCGATGAGGTCGATGATCGATGACGTGACGGGCATGGGGTCTCTTGCGGAACGGGATCAGGCGGCAGAGGCCAGCCGCGCGCCAAGGTGAATGCCGCACTCCACCTTGTCCACGCCCGACCAGCGGCCGGATCGCGCATCGGCGCCGGGCGCCACGACCGATGTGCAGGGCCAGCAGCCGATCGAGGCATAGCCCTGTTCCACCAGCGGGTGTCGCGGAAGGTCGCGGGCGGCCGCGTAGTCCTCGATGTCCTCGGCGCTCCACCCGGCCAGCGGATTGACCCGCAACTGCCCGTCCAGCACCTCGAACACCTCGAGCGTCAGTCGTGTCGCGGCCTGATAGCGTTTTCGTCCGGTGATCAGCCCGTCGAACCCGGCCGCCGCCCGCGCCATCGGCCGCACCTTGCGCAGGTCGCAGCAAGCGTCGGGATCGGTGCGCCACAGATCGTCCCCGGGATCGATCGAGGTCCGCTCGTCGGCGGTCGGCGTGACCAGACGCACATCGGTCAGCCCCAGCCGGTCGCTCAGCTGTTTGCGGTATTGCAGGGTCTGCAGGAAATGCTGGCCCGTCTCCAGAAAGATCACCGGCGTCTGTGGCCGCGTCCTTGCCACCAGGTCCAGCAGCACCGCCGCCTCGGCCCCGAACGACGACAGCACGCCCAGCTTCAGACCGGGCACGGCGAAGGCCGCGCGCAGGATATCGACCGCATCGGCGTCGCGCGTCTGGGCGTTCAGCAGGGCGGCCAGACGTTCAGGGTTCGAGGCGGCGGCTGCGGCCCGGCGTCTCCAAGCGGGGCGAGTCTCGTCCGTGGCCGGCTGATAGACCACGTCGAACGCATCCAGCATCCGGGCCCAGGGCGCCGGATCGTCGCCGACCGGTCGCTCGACCGCATCGAATCCCGACCGGGCCAGATGCCGCGCCTGATCGGGCAGCACATGACCCGCCGCGACCAGCCGCCCGCGATATCCTCGCTCGCGCAGGATCGAGGCCAGCGAGAACCCCCGCCCGTCGCGGAATGCGGCGAACTCCAGCACCAGGGTCTCCGCCCCGCCGGCGGCGGCCTCGACCTCGTCCTGCGGGGTGGAGACAGGCAGGCGGATCCCCGCGACGGTGGGCTCAAGCAGCAGCATCGATCGGCTCGTAAATGGCTTGGCGGAAGGGATCGGCGCCGACGCGCCGCACTGTGTCGATGAACCGCTCGCCCTGTTCTCGGATGACCAGATAGCGGTCCAGCGCGCGCTGGATTGCGGGGGCGACCTCGTCGGCGGCCAAGCTGCGGCCGACGATCTCGCCCAAGGCCGCCTGTTCGTCGGGCGAGCCGCCGACCGTGATCTGGTAGTATTCCTCGCCCTTCCGATCGACGCCCAGCACGCCGATATGGCCGACGTGGTGATGGCCGCAGGCGTTGATGCAGCCGCTCATGTTGATCCGCACCGGTCCGACGTCCTCCTGCCAGGCCAGGTCCGCCAGACGGCGCGACAGGTCCTGCGCCACCGGGATCGAGCGGGCGTTGGCCAGGCTGCAGTAGTCCAGACCCGGGCAGGCGATGATGTCGGTGGCCAGATCGGCGTTGGCGGTCGCCAGCCCGGCCTTCAGCAGCGCGCGCCACAAGGCCGGAGTGTCGTCCAGCCGGACGTGGGGCAGGACCAGGTTCTGCTCATAGGCCCCGCGCACCTCGTCGAACGAATACCGCTGGGCCAGGTCGGCGACCGCCTCCATCTGTTCGGCGGTGATGTCGCCGGGGACGCCGTCCAGCGGCTTCAGCGAGATCACCACGCTGGCGTATCCCGCCTGACGATGGCGACGGACGTTGGTCCGGCTGAAACGGGCGAAGTCGGGATCGGCCAGAACCGCCCGGTCGAAGGCGCCCGACGTCCGCGGCAGGTCGGCGAACGGCGGCGGCGCGAAATAGGCCTTGATCCGCGCCATCTCGGCGTCGGGAATGCGCAGGTCCTCCTGACGCAGGGTCGCGAACTGGCGTTCGACCTCCTCGCGGAACGCCTCGATCCCCAGCGACGCGACCAGGATCTTGATCCGCGCCTTGTGGATGTTGTCGCGCCGTCCCAGCAGGTTGTAGGCCCGCAGGATGGCGGTCAGATAGGCCAGGATCTCGGACCCCGGCACCGCCGCCGCGATCTCCTGCCCGATGTGAGGCAACCGCCCCTGCCCACCCCCGACGAACACCTGAAACGCCGTCCCGCCGTCGTCACCGCGCACGATGCGCAGGCCGACATCATGCGTCCGAATGGCCGCGCGGTCCTTCTCGGCGCCGATCACCGCGATCTTGAATTTGCGCGGCAGGAACGAGAACTCGGGGTGGATGGTCGACCATTGGCGCAGGATTTCGCACCACGGGCGCGGATCCTCGATCTCGTCGTCGGCGGCGCCCGCGAAGACGTCGGTGGTGACGTTCCGGATGCAGTTTCCGCTGGTCTGGATGGCGTGCATCTCGACCTCGGCCAGCTCCGTCAGGATCGCCGGCAGATCGCTCAGCGCGGGCCAGTTGAACTGGATGTTCGTCCGCGTCGTGAAATGCCCATAGCCCTTGTCATAGGTCCGGGCGACGTGGGCCAGCCTGCGCATCTGGCCGCCGTTCATCACGCCATAGGGCACGGCGACCCGCAGCATATAGGCGTGCAGTTGCAGATAGACGCCGTTCATCAGCCGCAGCGGCTTGAACTCGTCCTCGGTCAGGGCGCCCGAGACCCGGCGTTCGACCTGATCGCGGAATTCCTCGACCCGCTCGCGCACCAGGGCGGCGTCGAACTCGTCATAGCGGTACATCAGACGGCCCTATTCGGAGCGCGGACCTCCAGGTCCGCTTCTTTGATGGGCTTGGCGGATGCGGACCTGGAGGTCCGCGCTCCATGATCCAGGCTGTGCCCCACGGTCGGGCCGGCCGCCCGGATCGATTCTTTCAGCCGGTCGCGGCCGGTGAACGCGTGCTCGCCCACCTCGACCAGATAGGGATTGACGAAAACGTCCGGCCGCGCCGCCGCGACCGCCAGGGCCGCATCGGCCGCGCCCGCGTCGAACACCGCCGCTTCGCCGACGCCCGTGACGGCCCGGTCGCCGGCGCCAAGATACAGCACCCGTCCGTCGCTCAGCCGGTTGGCGGTCACGATCTTCATGCCGCCGCCTCCGCCCGCACGTCCAGTTCGGCCGCGCTGAACGCCGCGCACTCGCCGACGAACAGCAGGGCCGGGCCGGTCAGGTTGGACCGCGCCACCAACCCGCCCAGACCCTCCAGCGTCCCGTTCAAAACCCGCTCGTCCGGCCGCGAGCCGTTCTCCACGATCGCCACCGGCGTCGACGCCGCCCGACCCGCCGCGATCAGTTCGGCCGCCGTCTCCGCCGCCCGGCCCGCGCCCATATAGACGGCCAGGGTCTGGTTCGGTCCGGCCAGACGCCGCCAGTCCGGGGCCGCGCCGCCCGGCTTTTCCTGCGCCGTGACGAAGGTCACCGACTGGGCGTGTTCGCGGTGCGTCAGCGGGATCCCGGCCGACGCCGCGCAGCCCAGGGCCGCCGTGATCCCCGGCACCACGAACACCGCCACGCCGGCCTTGCGCATGGCCTCCAGCTCCTCGCCGCCGCGGCCGAACACGAACGGATCGCCGCCCTTCAGCCGCACGACCCGATGACCGGCGCGCGCCTCGTCGACCATCAGCTGTTCGATCTGGTCCTGGGGCACCGAATGGTCGCCGCGCGTCTTGCCGACATAGAGCCTGCGCGCATCGCGCCGCGCGCGGGCAAGCACCGCCTCGGGCACCAGCCGGTCGTGGATGATCACATCGGCGTCCTGCAGCACCCGCAGCGCCTTCAGCGTCAGCAGCTCCGGGTCGCCCGGCCCCGCCCCGACAATATGCACCACGCCCGCCTCGGGCGCGCATATATTCAGTAGACGGAGCATCTCGCGCCGTGCCTCGGCCGCCTTGCCTGCCCCGGCCAATTCCGCCGCAGGCCCTCGAAACGCCTTCTCCCAGAACCGCCTCCGCGCCAGAAAATCGGGCACGGTCGCCTTGACCGTGTCGCGCAGATCGCCCGCCAGTCGCGCCAGCGGCCCCAGCGACATCGGCAGCACCGCCTCGATCCGGGAGCGCAGATCGCGCGCCAGGATGGGCGCCGTACCGCCGGTGGCGATGCCGACCACGACCTGATCCCGGTCGATCAGGGCCGGAGTCTGGAAATCGCTCAGCGCCGGACGATCAACGACATTGACCTGTGCCCCCGCAGCGCGCGCGAGATCCGCCAGGCGCGCAGCCTCGCCCGCATCATCCACCGCGATGAAGACCAGCCGCGCGCCGGCCAGATCGTCGGCGCCGGGCGTGCGCGCGATCGCCGCCGGAGCCGTGGTCGGCGCCTCCGGTCCCTCGGGCGCCCCCTCCGGCGCGAACCAGAGCACTTCGGCCGGGCTATCGACGAACAGCCGCAGCTTGGCCAGAGCGGCCTCGCCGCCGCCGATCACGACGACGCGGGCGGTCTCCAGGGGGATGGATGCGAGAAAGACGCGCATGGGGTTCGGGCTCCGCGCCGAGACGGCGGTCCGGCCGTCACGGCGTCCCCCGACTATCGACCCGCTCCGACCGCCTTCACAAACCAGATTGTCTTTTGCGCGCCTTTAGGATTTCTAGGGTCATGGCCCGTCCCCTCCTCCCGCTCAACGCCCTCCGCGCCTTCGAAAGCGCGGCCCGGCATCTGAACTTCACCCGTGCGGCGGACGAGCTGTCGGTCACCCCGGGCGCCGTCAGCCAGCAGATCCGCCTGCTGGAGGACACCGTCGGCGGCCCCCTGTTCAAGCGCGAGGCCAAAGGGCTGCAGATCACCGACCTGGGCCGCGCCGCCGCCCCCCTGCTGCGCGAGGGGTTCGAACGGCTGATGGACGCCTCGGCCCTGCTGCGCGAACCGCCGCGGCGGCGCCAGATTTCGGTCAGCGTCGCCCCCTCGTTCGCGGCCAAATGGCTGATGCCCCGCATGGACGATTTCCACGCCGCCCATCCGGAGATCGAGGTCTGGATTTCCGCCGACATGGAGCCGGTCGACCTGACCGAGGGCGCCGCCGACCTGGCCGTACGCTATGGTCCCGGCGGCTATGGCGGCCATGTCTCGCAGCTGTTGATGACCGAGACCGTCCTGCCGGTCTGCGCCCCGCGCCTGATGGCCGGCCCTCATCCGATCGCCTCGCCGGCTGACCTGGTCCACCACACCCTGCTGCACGACGTCACCGCCGACACCGACCCCAGCCGCCCCGACTGGGCCATGTGGCTGAAGGCGCGGAAGGTCCGCCATCCTGACCCTCGCCGGGGCTCGCGCTACAACCAGTCCAGTCTGTTGATCGAGGCGGCCATCGCCGGGCGCGGGGTCGCCCTGGCCAAACGCACCCTGGCCCAGGCCGACCTCAGTTCGGGCCGTCTGGTCGCCCCTTTCGCCGACGGGTCCGAGGCGGTCGGGTTCGCCTATCACGTCGTCATGCCGCGCGACCGACCCGCCTCGGCCAGCGCCCTGGCCTTCATCGCCTGGCTGAAGCGACAGGCCGTGGATCACGACAACAACATGGACCCGCTCTAGAGGCGTCCCTTCAGATTTCCTGAAGGCGGGTCAGTCCGCCAGCCCCAGCCGCCGCACGATCGTCTCGGCCGCCTCGACCGCGCTGACGGACGTGGCGTCGATGTGGATTTCAGCCAGTTCGGGCGCCTCATAGGGACTGTCCACCCCGGTGAAATTCTTCAGCGCCCCGGCCCGCGCCTTGGCGTACAGCCCCTTGACGTCGCGCGCCTCGGCCAGGGCCAGGGGCGCATCGACGAACACCTCGACGAACTCGCCATCGGCCATCATCTCCCGCGCCATCCGCCGCTCGGCCCGGAACGGAGAGATGAAGGCGGTGATGACGATCAGGCCCGCGTCGGCCATCAGCCGCGCCACCTCGGCGACCCGGCGGATGTTCTCGACCCGGTCCTCCTCGGTGAATCCCAGGTCGCGGTTCAGTCCGTGGCGGACGTTGTCGCCATCGAGCAGATAGGTGTGGCGTCCCAGGGCGTGCAGACGCTTGTCGACCAGGTTGGCGATGGTCGACTTTCCGGCCCCGGACAGTCCGGTCAGCCAGACCACGGCCCCCTTCTGGCCCTTCATCGCCGCCCGCGCCGCGCGGTCCACGTCGATCGCCTGCCAGTGGATGTTCTCGGCCCGGCGCAAGGCGAAATGGATCATCCCCGCCCCCACCGTGCGGTTGGTGATCCGATCGATCAGGATGAACCCGCCCAGGTCGCGATTGACGGCATAGGGTTCGAACGCGATCTGCCGGTCCAGCGAGATGTTGCACACCGCGATGTCGTTCAGCTCCAGCCGCCTGGCGGCCAGCTTCTCCAGGGTGTTGACGTTGACCTGGTGCCGGATCGCCGTGACCTGGGCCGTCGCCGTCCGCGCCCCGATCTTCAACAGATAGGACCGTCCGGGCGACAGGGTCTCCTCGTCCATCCAGACGATTGTCGCCTCGAACTGGTCCGCCACCTCGGCGGGCGCATCCGCCGCCACGATCACGTCGCCGCGCGAGATGTCGATCTCGTCGGTCAGGGTCAGGGTGACCGATCGTCCGGCCGCCGCTTCGGTCAGGTCGTCGGGCATGGCCACGATCCGGTCGATCCGGCTCTCGCGCCCCGACGGCAGGACGCGCACCCGATCGCCCGGACGCGCCGTCCCGGCCGCGACCAGCCCGGCGAAACCGCGAAAGTCCGGGTTCGGACGATTGACCCACTGCACCGGCATGCGGAACGGCCCGTCGGCGTCCGCATCGACCTCGACCGCCTCCAGCCACTGCAGCAGCGTCGGCCCGGTGAAGGGCGCGGGCGCCGGGGCGACCACGCCCTGGCCTGTCAGTCCCGACAGGGCGATAGGCGTCACGTCGTCCAGCCCGATGCTGTCGGCGAAGGCGCGATAGTCGGCCACGATCTCGGCGAACAGGTCCGCGTCCCAGCCGACCAGATCCATCTTGTTGACCGCCAGCACGACCTTCCGGATGCCCAGCAGGGCGACGAGATAGGAATGCCGCCGGGTCTGGACCAGCACGCCCTTGCGCGCGTCGATCAGGATCACGGCCGCGTCGGCGGTCGAGGCGCCGGTGACCATGTTGCGCGTGTACTGCTCGTGCCCCGGCGTGTCGGCAACGATGAATTTCCGCTGTTCGGTGGCGAAGAATCGATAGGCCACGTCGATGGTGATGCCCTGTTCACGCTCGGCCGCCAGACCGTCGACCAGCAGGGCGAAATCGATGCCCTCCCCTTGCGTGCCGACTCGTCTGGAATCCGCCTCCAGCGCGATCATCTGATCATCCAGTATGGTCCTGGTGTCGTACAGCAGCCGCCCGATCAGGGTCGATTTGCCGTCGTCCACCGACCCGCAGGTGATGAACCGCAGCAGGGATTTCTCCGTCACGGCGGCCATCAGAAATAGCCCTCCGCCTTCTTCTTCTCCATCGAGGCGGTCTGGTCGTGATCGATCACCCGTCCCTGACGTTCGGAGGTCGTCGAGGCCTTCATCTCGGCGATGATATCGGCCACCGACGTCGCCTCGCTCTCGACAGCCCCGGTCAGCGGATAGCAGCCCAGCGTCCTGAACCGCACCGATCGCACCGTCGGGGTCTCGCCGGGCGCCAGCCGCATCCGCGCGTCGTCGACCAGGATCAACGCCCCGTCGCGTTCGACCACCGGCCTCGGCTGGGCGAAATACAGGGGCACGACGGCGATCCCCTCCTGCTCGATGTATTGCCACACATCCAGCTCGGTCCAGTTCGAGATCGGAAAGACCCGGATGCTCTCCCCCGCTCCGATCCGCGTATTGTACAGGTTCCACAGCTCGGGCCGCTGGGTCTTGGGATCCCACCGGTGCCCGGCCGAGCGGAACGAGAACACCCGTTCCTTGGCCCGCGACTTCTCTTCATCGCGCCTCGCGCCGCCGAACGCGGCCTGGAAGCCGTGATGGTCCAGCGCCTGTTTCAGCCCCTCGGTCTTCCACAGGTCGGTATGCAGCGAGCCATGGTCGAACGGGTTGATATCGCGCGACCGCGCGTCCTCGTTGATCCATATCTTCAGATCGACGTCGGGCGAGGCGGCGACCTGATCGCGCAGCGCATACATCTCCCTGAACTTCCACGTTGTATCGACATGCATCAGCGGGAACGGCAACGGCGCCGGCCAGAACGCCTTCCGGGCCAGATGCAGCATCACGGCCGAATCCTTGCCGATCGAATACAGCATCACCGGACGTTCGACCTCGGCCGCCACCTCGCGCAGGATGTGCAGGCTCTCGGCCTCCAGCGACTGGAGGTGGGTCAGGCGGGGCGTTGGCTTCGGCTGGGTCACGATTGTCCGCTAGCACCAACCCGCAACGCGCGCACCCCGAGCAAAATCGTCAGCGCCGATCAGACTTTCTATCAACCACGCCTCGGCGCTGCACTATAATAGGGGGGACACCCTCGCCCCAAGGGTCTGGTCGCATCCGGTCGATGCGAACGGGTCGGACGGGTCGGACGGTGTTTTTCTCTTCGCCAAGGCCCACAGCTACGCTCAGTCAGACCGACCATGACCTTCTCCCCCGACGGCTACATCTCGACGCGAGGCGACACGGCGCCGACCGACTTCGCCGAGGCCCTGCTGCGCGGCATGGCCCCGGACGGCGGCCTCTACATGCCGGGGGCCTGGCCGACGCTTGAGCCCCAAGCCTGGGCCCCGGGACGCGGCTATTCGGCCATGGCGGTCGACGCGATGTCGCCCTTCATCGGCGACGCCCTGCCGGCCGGCGCGCTGAAGCGCGCACTAGATCGTCTGACCGCCGGCTTCATCCCGCCAGAGGTCACGCCCCTGCGCCGGCTGGAGGACGACCTCTATATGCTGGAGTTGTTTCACGGCCCGACAGCGGCCTTCAAGGACCTGGCCATGCAACTGGCCGCCGCCCTGGCGTCGGAGGCGCTGGCCGCCTCGGGCGAGAACCTGACCCTGGTCACGGCGACCAGCGGCGACACCGGCGCCGCCGCCGTCGCCGCCTTCGCCAACACCGACCGCATCCGCCTGATCGTGCTGCACCCGCACGAGCGGGTCTCGGCCGTCCAGCGCCGCCAGATGACCACGGTCGATGCCGACAACGTCCTGAACCTCGCCGTCCGGGGCGATTTCGACGACTGCCAGCGGCTGGTGAAGGGCCTGCTGTCCGACGAGACCCTGCGCGCCCACGGCCGGTTCAGCTCCGTCAATTCGATCAACTGGGCGCGGCTGGCGGGCCAGATCCCCTATTACGTTTCCGCCGTGTCGCAACTGGCCGCGATGGGCGAGAGCCGCGCCCCCGTCTTCGTCGTCCCGACCGGCAATTTCGGCGACGCCTTCGCCGGTGTCGCGGCCCGGAAGATGGGCCTGCCCGTCGCCGGGTTCGTCGCCGCCGTGAACCGGAACGACGCCCTGGCCCGCGCCATCAATCACGGCCTCTATGCGCGCAAGGCCGCCGTCGAGACCGCCAGCGTCAGCATGGACGTCCAGGCCCCGTCCAATTTCGAACGACTGGTGTTCGAGGCTTCGCGCCGTGACGCCGCCGCGACGGCCGCCCTGTTCCAGACCTTTGCGGCCGAGGGCTCGGTGACAATGCCCCCCGCCTTCCTCGCCGCCATCCGCGCCGAGGTCTCCGCCGTCTCCGTGGACGAGCCGACCACCCGCGACCAGATCGGCCACGCCCATGCGGCCTGGGGCCAGGTCGTCTGCCCCCACACCGCCGTCGCCCTGTCGGCCGCGCGCGGCGTCGACCGTTCGCTTGGCCCCGTCATCGCCCTGTCCACCGCACACCCCGCCAAGTTCGGCAAGGACGTCGCCCCCGTCCTCGGCTTCGACCCCGACCCGCCGAAAGTCATCCGCGACCTGGGCGACCGGGCGGAACGGTTCGAAGTGATCGATGCAGACGCCGACGCGGCGCTGGCGGCGGTCCGGGGGTTTGGGGGCTGATCACGTCTCCTCCCTGTTCGCCGCTTGGCGAATGGGGAGGTGGATGCGAGTTCTTCATGAGCAGACGGAGGGGTTCTTTCCGCACGAAGACCCCCTCCGTCTCTTCGCTACGCTTCGAGCCACCTCCCATCGCTACGCGACAGGGAGGAGACGGTGCATCTAGGCCGTCTCCCTCCACCACGCCGCCCGCTTAAAGAAGGCCCCCGGATCCTTGGGCGTCACAAGCTTGGTCGGGTCGTGGAAGATCCGGTCGTGCAGCCGGGTCAGGGTGAAGCGGATGGCCGCCGCCTGTCCCAGCCTGGGCAGGGCGGCGGCCTCGGCGGAACTCAGGGGGCGAACCGCCTCATAGCCCCGCCGAAAGGCCTCGACGGCCCCCGGGATCGGCATCCCCACCGCGTCGAAGCCCCAGGCGCTCAGGGCGATGGCCAGATCGTAGGCCAGCAGGTCGGTGCAGCCGAAATAGAAGTCGATGACTCCGGAAACTTTTCCTTTATCAAACAGCACATTGTCTGGAAAATAGTCGGCATGGATCGGCCCGCGCGGCAGATCCTCCGCCCACGGATCGCCGAGCGCCGCCAGGGCCGCCTCCACGCCTTCCAGTATCTCCCGATCCTCGCCGACAGCCGCCGTGTCGCACCGATCCGCCAACGCCCGCCATACGGATGGCCCCACCGGATTGGTCCGCTCGACGGCGAACCCTTCCGCCTCCAGATGCAGCCGCGCCAGCATGGCCCCGGCCGCCTGGACCTCCTCCGCCGAGGGCTCCCGCAGCCATGCTCCCGATAGCCATTCGATCACCGCCGCCGGTCGGCCGTTCAGCGTCCCGACCCAGTCGCCGTCCCGGTCCCGCACCGGCCTCGGCGCCGGAAAACCCCGCCCCGCCAGACGGTCGGTCAGTCCCAGGCAGAACGGCAGCGACGCCTCATCCGTTCGCGCCTCGAACAGGGTCAGGACATGCCGTTGGCCTTCCGTCTCCAGCCGATAGTTGGTGTTCTCAACCCCCTCGGCGATGGGATGCAGCGACGCGAACGCCCCCAGCGGATAGTCCGCCAGGAACGCCCGGGCCTGATCGTCCGTAACCGGCGTAAAGACGGCCAAGGGTCAGTGATGCCCCAGCGACGCGTGGCGCGCCCGCACGATGTCGGCCAGGTCCGCCAGCACGCTCTCAGTCGTCGGCCAGCGTCCCGCGCCGCGCCCTTTGCACGACCACACCCGCCCGTCCTCGCCGTAGACCTTCAAACCGTTCCGCTCCCCGTCCAGGCTCTGGAAAAACGGGTCGTCGAGGCCCACGTCAACCGAAACCGACGCCTTCAGCCCGTCGCCGTCCCGCACGCAAGCCCCGATCTGTCGCACCGGCCCGGCGGGCTGGAAGGTCTCCGACAGCTCGGCGCAAGGGATGTCGGCCTCGGCCGGCGTCTTGCCGAACGCCTCGAAGGCCAGCAGCCGCACCTTGGCGGCCGAATCCCGACCCTCCAGATCCGAAGACGGATCTTCCTCGGCGAAACCCGCGACCCGCGCGTCGGCCAAGGCGTCGGCGAAATCGGCGCCGGCTTGAAGCCGCGTCAGCATGAAGTTGACCGTCCCGTTCAGCACCGCCTCGAACCCTTTCACCGGTCCGGCCGCCCGGGCCGCGCGCAGGGTCTCGATCATCGGAGCCCCCCCGCCGACCGCCGCCGAATAGGCCAATTGCGAACCGTGCGCCCGGGCTGCGTCACCCAATCCGGCGGGATCGCGGCTGATGGCCTGCTTGTTGGCGCTGGCGACGTCGATGCCGCGCTCCAGCGCCGCCCGGATCAGGTCGTGACCGGCGCCGCCCTCCGACAGGGCCTCCAGCAGGATGTCGGGCCTCAGGTCCAGCAGGGCGTCGCGGTCGGCGGTGAACAGATCGGCCGAGGCCGCGACGTCGCGCGGCTTGGACGGATCACGCACCAGCACGCCCACGACCTGGAACCGGCTGTCCTTCTGCAGTCGGGCCAACAGGCCGCCGCCGACCACGCCGCAGCCCGCGATCGCCACCTTCAGCGGGGCGTCGGGCGCCGACGGCCCCGGCGGCGCCGAGTGGTCGCCGATCACCGTGCAGTCGGCGCGGCCCAGGGCGGCGATCTCGATCTCGACCGACCGCTCGTGGCCCATGTCGATCGCGTCATGCTGAACCAGGGCGCCGCCGTTGCGACGCGCATCATCCCAGCTGGCGCGACGATAGCGCAGAGGCTTGCCGGACGCCGTCGCCGGATCGCGGTCGTACAGACCATCGACGTCCTTTACCAGCCGCACCCGTTTCAGGCCCATCTCGGCGGCCAGGAACACCGCCGTCAGGTCCGATCCGCCCCGTCCCAGCAGCACGACCCGGCCTTGTTCGCCGACCGCGCCGAAGCCCGGCACGACCACGACCTGATGCCGGCCCAGCGCCTGCCACAGGGTCTCGCTGCGCAGCGAGACCGGGTGGGCGTGCTCCGACGGACCATCGGCCACGATGCCCAGTTCGCGTACGGACAATGCCGCGGCGTCCAGCCCGATCCGGTCGCAGGCGATGGCAACCAGGGCCGCCGCCTTCTCTTCGCCCAGCGCCACATAGGCGGGCAACAGGTCGTTCTCGTGGTCCAGGCCCAGTGCCCGCGCCTCGGCCAGCAGCCGGTCGGTGTGGCCGCCCAGGGCCGAAACCACCGCGATCACCTTTCGACCCGCGCGGACGTGGCCATAGATTTCGGACGCCACGGCGGGGGCGCAGGAATGGTCCTGAAGGATCGAGGATCCGAACTTCAGCACCACCACCTCGGCGGCCTGAACAGGGAGCGGGACCGGCTCGGAGCGCGGTTTTTCGACGACGGCGAGCTGGGCGGCGGAGTGGGGCATGGGAGGGGTCCGTTGGAAGGTGGTGATCTGGATGGGGTTGGGGTTCGGGCAAAGGAAAACCCGCCTGGCCGGGGCCGGGCGGGTCTGGGTTGGCTGGGTTGTCTTTCGACCGCCGCGCTAACCTGTTCCCGCCCGCGAGGGGCCGGTGATGGTCATGCCGGTGGTGGTCGAAATGAGGGTCGCGAGCGTCATGCCACGCGCCGAGAGGGCGGCGGTGGAGGTCGAAACGGCGATGCGGCCGAGACGGGACACGGGCGGAACCTTGTTGAAAATCGTTGAAATCAGGGTGTCGGGATGAACCGGCTCCGTCAACCGCTTTCTTGCATCTTTTTTGCGTCTCGCGGCGTTGGCGAGGCGTTTTGGTCACAGCCGACCTCGCGACGCGATGCATTGAGGTAGATTTTTTCTCTTGACCGGCGCTCTTCGCAGCCGCAACGTAATGTCACTCATCAAGACCGACCGAGGGATAGGCCCTTTGACGTCGGGGCAACCATCGGTTTCCAGCCGAACGGTGCCAACTCCTGCGAGGGTCTGTTTCGACAGTCCCGCGAGAGATGAGTGGAGCGTCGATGAGGCGACGTCTCCACGATCTGTCATCGCATCCGGAGCCTTGCTGGGCGGGACGATGCAGACGACGCCATGGCTTTCGATACTCAGACATTCACCGCAGAACCCCTCTGTCGCTCGACGGCGCGACCGGTCGCACCCATCGCCCGCAAGGGCGGCGGCGCGATCGACATCGCCGTCGATATTCCGGCCGACTTCCGCCTGGCCTCCGGCGAACGACTGGGCCAGCGTCAGGTCGTCGGACGCCTGCATGGCCGCGCCGGCGCCCCCCTGGTGGTCGTGGCCGGCGGCATCTCGGCCGGACGGTTCGTACACCGGACGGAGACCAACGGCCTGGGCTGGTGGTCGGGCGCCGTGTCGATCCGCGGCCCCGTCGACCTGAGCCGGTTCCAGGTCCTGGCCTTCGACTACGCCCCCGAGGCCTCGTACGACGTCGCATCCGTCACCATCACCACCCACGACCAGGCCCGGCTGCTGGGCCTGATCCTGGACCGGATCGGCGACCCCGTGGTCTCGGCCTTCGTCGGCTGCTCCTACGGCGGCATGATCGCCCTGGCCTTCGCCGAACTGTTCCCCGACCGGGTCGAACAACTGGTCGTAGTCTCGGCCGCCCACCGCGCTCATCCGCAGGCGACCGCCTGGCGCGGCATTCAGCGCCGCATCCTGCAATTGGCGCAGGCCGCCGGTCGCCCCGAGGACGGCGTCGCCCTGGCTCGCGAACTGGCCATGACCACCTATCGCACGGCGGAGGAGTTCGCCGACCGGTTCGACACCACCGCCCCCGCGTCGGCGGGCCAGGCCTATCCCGTCTGCGAATACCTGACCGCGCGGGGCAAGGCGTATCGGACCCACACCACGCCCGCCCGCTGGCTGTCGCTGTCGGATTCGATCGACCGCCACAACGTCACGCCCGAGGCCATCCGGACGCCGGTGACCCTGGTGGGCTTCACCTCGGATCGGCTGGTGCCGATCGACGACATTCGCGAACTGGCCGCCCGGCTGCCAACCCTCTGGCGTCTGGTCGAGGCCCCGTCCCTGTACGGCCACGACGCCTTTCTGAAGGAGGACGAGGCGGTCGCCGCCATCCTCCGTTCCGCACTCAAGGAGATCGACCAATGACCCGCCCTCAGGACGTCCGCACCATTTGCGCCCGCTCCGGCGTCGACACCGACACGGCGCACGGCGCGGTGATGCCGCCGCTGTATCTTTCCTCGAACTATTCCTTCGCGGGCTTCGAGCAGAAGCGGAAATACGACTACTCCCGCAGTGGCAATCCGACCCGCGACGTGCTGGCCGAAACCTTGGCCGAGCTGGAAGGCGGCGCCGGTTGCGTGGTCACCGCGACCGGGATGGCGGCGGTCGATTTGCCGCTCTCCCTACTGGAGCCCGGCGACCTGCTGATCGCGCCGCACGACTGTTACGGCGGCACCCACCGCCTGCTGTGCGCCCGCGCGAAGAAGGGACATTTCGAGGTGTTGTGGGTCGATCAGGGCGACACGAAAGCGCTGGACGCCGCCCTGGCCCTGAACCCGAAACTGGTTCTGGTCGAGACGCCGTCGAACCCGCTGCTGCGCGTCGTCGACATCGCCGACATCTGCACGCGGGCTCATCGAGTGGGGGCCAAGGTGGTGGCCGACAACACCTTCCTGTCGCCCGCTCTGCAACGGCCGATCGAACTGGGCGCCGACATCGTCGTCCACTCGACGACCAAATACATCAACGGCCATTCGGACGTGGTCGGCGGGGCGGTGATCGCGGCCGATCCGTCGGACCATGCGGAGTTGGCCTGGTGGGCCAACTGCCTGGGCGTCACCGGCTCCCCCTTCGACGCCTATCTGACGCTGCGCGGGGTGCGGACGCTCTTTGCACGGATCGAACGCCAGCAGACCACGGCGGGCAAGGTCGCCGAGCTGCTGGAGGGCCACCCGGCGGTGTCGGTCGTCCACTATCCGGGGCTACAGTCGCACCCGAACCATGCCCTGGCCGCGCGTCAGCAGCAGGGACCGGGCGCCATGCTGAGCTTCGAACTGGCCGGCGGCGTCGAGGCTGTGCGCCAGCTGGTCGAGACATTGGACACCTTCACCCTGGCGGAATCGCTGGGCGGGGTCGAAAGCCTGATCGCGCATCCGGCGACGATGACCCATGCCGCGATGACGCCAGAAGCGCGACAGTTCGCCGGTATCTCGGAGGGGCTGCTGCGCCTGTCGGTCGGTCTGGAGCACGAGGACGACCTGATCGCCGACCTGGTCCAGGCGCTGGACGCTCTGGCGACCGCGCGGGCGGAAGCGGCGTAGCAGCCCTTCCCCCTTGCGGGGGAAGAGCTGCTACGCGCAGGCCTCAACCGTTTCGCTGTCCAGGTGAATGACGAAGCAGTGCTCCGGCCCGCCGTCCTCGGACTGGACGATGACGCGCAGCGCGTCGTCCTCGGCCATGGGCGCGTGGGCCTCGGCGAAGCTCATCGCCGCATCCTCGAAGCTTCGCGCTTCCAGGATGTGACAATGGCCAGCGTCGGTGTGGGCAAGGTAGCGGGCGGCTTGGGGCATGGAAATCGTCCTCCACCCCATCAACGCATCAGATCGAAAAGGGATTCACGCCCCCTTACGCAGGCTGTGGACGGGTCTGCATCGCCCCGGTCATGGGGATGAAGAAGACGCCCACGTCGCGGCGCGACCGGACCCGACCGTCGGCGTCCTTGGTATAGACGTACAGCACCTGGCCCCGGCGGAACGGCTGGCCGATCGGGATGATCAGCTTGCCGCCCGGCTTCAGCTGGCGGAACAGTTCAGGCGGCGCGTACTGGGCGACGCAGGTCAGCATGATGGTGTCGAACCCCTCGGTCACTTCGGGCCAACCGAAATAGCCGTCGCCGACCTTGCCGTGGACGTTGTCGTAGCCCAACGGCTGGAAGATTTTCCCGACCGCCTCGCCGATCGGCTGGATGATCTCGATCGTATAGCTGTCGCGCACGATGCGACTGAGCAGCGACGACTGAAAGCCCGATCCGGTGCCGATTTCCAGCGTCACATCGGTCGGTTTCGGAGCCGCCAGCTGGGTCATATAGGCCTGACCCAGATAGTCGCTAAGCACCGATCCATGGCCGATGGCCCAGGGTTTGGGATTGGCCTCATAGGCCTGATAGGCGGTCGAGGCCTGACTGGCGTAGGCATAGTGATAGAAGTCGCGCGGCACGCTTTCAAACGCCTGCATCACCGCCGGATCCGCCGCGCCGAAACGGCCGTCCAGATAGGTCTTGATGCGCTGGATGGCGGCCGGCTTCCTGGCCTGGATCTCGTTGAACTGGGCCTCGCTGAGCGCATGAGGCCGCTCCGACGCCGCCATGGCCGCATTGAACCGGGCCCAGGTCCAGGGCTCCGTCGGCATGCGGACGGTCGTGGAGACGGCGGAGGCCTCACTGACGGCGGCCTGGGTCGCGGCGGCCTGGGTCGAGGCGGGCGCCGCGCCCCCTGCTCCGCCCGACCCTTGCGTCGGGTTCAGCCGCGCCTGGACGGATTTCATCGTCTGCTCGTCGCACGCGGCGAGGCCGGTCAGGGAGACGGCGCCGGCGGCCGTCAGCAAGGTGCGGCGATTCAGGGTCATGCGGGGCTCGTCTGGCTCTGGCCGGTTTGGCTCGGGAAGGGGTCGAGGCGGGCGGGGACGGGTTCAGGCAGACCGCCAAAGGGATCGGTCGGCACAGCGGGCTCGAAGATCGGTGCGGTTCGGCGCACCCGCCCGGCCACAGGCAGGACGAGGAAGGCGACGGCATAGAGGCCCGCAGCCACGAACAGCAGGGACGAGAATCCGACGTCGCGGCTCATCAGATTGGCCAGCGGCGTGGCGACGACCGAAAAGGCGCCGTTCAGCCCCCAGGCCCAGGGCAGCGCCCGGCCGTCGCCGACCTGGATCAGACCCAGCGGGAACGGCAGGCCCAGCGCCAGCGACACCGGCGCGGCGGCGAGAACGACCAGTCCCGCCTTGACGGCCCAGGACTGGTCCAGGGTCCGCATCATAAAATCCTCTGCGCCGATCAGCATGGCCCCGATCCAGGCCAGGACGACGATCAGGCCGATCATCGAGGCGGCCTTCGGCATGGTCGCGCATTTCCCGGCGATCATGCTGCCCAGTCCCGAGAAGATCAGCATGGCCGTCAGCACCAGGGCGAAGGCCGACGAATAGTCGTTCAGATAGAAGGCCGCCTTGTCGATCAGGAAGATCTCGACCAGCAGGAAGCCGAGACCCAGCGCCGGGAAATACAGGGCGGGCCAGAGCTTCGTCTTTTCCTTCACCCCGCCCGCGCGACGCCGGAACAGGGCGGGCGCGGCCAGCACCAGAAGCGCGATGACGATGGCCTGGCCCAGCACGGCGATGTTCACCAGCGCCCCGATCTCGGCCTGGGGCAGGACTTCCAGCCGTTTGATCAATGTGCCGACGTTCTCCAGCCGCAGGGACGAATAGAAGGCGGGCCGGTCCAGTGTCGCGGGGCGGATATGGAAGGCCTGGCCTGAAGGCGACGATCGGCCCGCGAGGACGGCCGCGACCTCGTTGGCGATGGCGTCATCGGGGCCGCTGGACGTCATCCGGCCCGTCGCGAACGACACACTGGGAAGATCGTTGAACAGACCGGAGCGGGCCGCCGCGACGTCCATGCCAGGACGCCAGGAGACGTCGAAGGACCGCTCGGCGCACCAGGCCTGAAGGGCTGTGACATCGGCGGGAGACCAGGCCGTCGGACTGACCAGGATGCGGGCGTTCCAGGCCGAGCGATAGACGACGACATGGGCGGACGGGTCACCGACGCCCTTGGCCAGCAGCGCCTGCCTCGCCGTCGCAAGCACGCGCAGCGCATAGACGGGGAAGTCGCGGATGGAGACGGAGATCGACACGGCGCCGCCGGGCTTGAGAGCGGCGAGGTATGCGGCGAGCGCTTCCTCCGTGACGCCGGTGACGTTCGCGGGCGCCGCGTCCACGAAGTCGGCGGAAAGGTCGATGATGTCATAGCTGTCCGGCCCGGCGCGCCAGGCGGCGGCGATGGGGCCGCCGTCCAGCAGGGTCACGCGAGGGTCAGGGGCCAGAGCAGGCGAAGGTCCGAGACCGGCGGACAGGGCGTGACGCAGGACCGGCTCGCCCTCGACGCCGTCGATCCGGGCGGCCCCCAGGGTCAGGGCCTCGGCCACGCGATAGCCGCCGGACAGGCCGACCAGCAGGACGTCCGGGTTCTGACGCAGGGCATAGGGGCCGGCGCTGAGCGCGCTGGGCGCATAGGCGGCGTCCAGCGGTCCGGCCTTGGGCAGGGAGGCGATCCGGTTGCCGTCGCGGTACAGGCCATAGGTGGCGGGCGGCCCGGCGATCTCCATCAGACCGGCGTTGTTGGACACGTCGGCATCGACCCGCTCGGTGAAGTTTTCCAGCAGCAGATAGTGGCCGCGCGGCTGGCGAATCTCGGCCACGACCGCCGCGCCCGGCGTGTTCAGCGGGGCGTAGATGGCCTTGAACTCGGAAAAGGCGGGCGGCGCGCCGAGAAACAGGATCGCCTCGCCCGCGACCAGGGCCGCGCCGGCCAGACCGGCCCCCAGCCAGTTCAGCCGGCCCGGCTGGAACAGGGTCGCCAGGGCCAGCGGGACCAGCAGCACGGGCGCCAGCAGGAACGGGTGGACCACGAACATCAGCCCTAGCGCCAGCGCCGCCCCCAGCCCCGCGCCGATCAGGTCGTAGCCGTAGACCCGCCCGATCTCGCGGTGGTTCAGCACGAAGATCAGACTGATGTAGAGGCCGGCCAGGAAGAAGAACGGCAGCAGGGCCGCGTAGTACAGGCCGATGTTGCGCACCTGGTCCGGCCAGGTGGTCGGGTTCTGCAACTGCAGCGGATTGAACGGATTGGCGGTGACCAGTTGGTATCCGACCGCCGCCGCGATCACCGTGGCGGCGGGCAGAATGGTTCTGAGGATCACGCCGTGCCGGGCCACGGAATCCCGGAACAGGGCGACGACCACGCCGGACAGGGCGAACCCGGCCATGACGATCGAGATGATCCAGTAGCCGTACTCGGACCATTTCGCGACGGCGAAATACCGGGTCAGGGCGTTCTCGATCCCGACCACTCCCATGGCGATCAGGAACAGCGGCATCAGGGCCGCGCGGGTCTTTGCGGCGGCGCTCAATGGACCGTCCCCGCCACCCGGTGATCGAGAAAATCGACCAGCAGGGCGTTGAACCGATCGGCTTCGTCGACGAACAGGGCGTGGCCCGCGTCCTCAAACACGACCATGGAGGCGTCGGCGTGGGTGCGGACCAGATTTTCGCCCTGTTCCCGCCAGCGCGGGCGAACGACATAGAGGACCGGCCGGTCAGTCGAATGCACCGCCGCCCGCCAGTATTCGCGAGGCGCGTCATAGGCCAGCAGCCGGCGCTCGTCCTCGACGGTCATGCGCAGGGTCTGATCGGTCAGTCGCCTGCGATACTCCGCGCCCGGATCATGGGCGAACATGTTCGAGACGAAAGCCGACCGCATGGCCCGGCGCTGATCCGGCGTGGGCTCGGGACGGGGCCCGGCGGAACGGCGCGCGGCCGACGCGGGTCGCGGCGCCGGCGCCTCGCCGATGGAGTTGTCGATCAGCACCAGACCGGCGATCCGCGCATCGCCCGCCTCGGCGACCCAGGCCAGGCTGTCCAGCACGCCCAGCGACCAGCCGACCAGAACCACACGATCCCGGGCGGCATGCTGGATCAGTTCTCCGATGTCGCGTCCTCGCCGTTCGTGGGTGTAGCCAAAGCGGGTGACCTCGCTCTCGCCCTGACCGCGCGGATCCAGCGCCAGCACATGGAAACGGTCCGACAGGGCGTCGATCTGACGCTCGAAGATCCATGCCGGCATCGTCCATCCGGGCACGAACAGAACGGTCCGGGCCCCGCTAGGGCCCGCCTCCAGGTAATGAAGACGGGCCCCGTCGGAAGTGATGAAGCTGCGGCTCTCCGCCTCGACCGTACCCCCCGATACGGCCGTCGCACTCGCGAGAACGGCTCCACCCATCACGCCGGCCATGGCCGCCCGTGCCCAGCCCGGCAGGGTTAATGAACCGTTACGCCCCATCGGGCGGCATCTGACCCACACCCGCGTTCGATGTCGATAGGGTTCCCCGGGACGTTGTATCTTAACCCTGTCGGCGTGGCCCGAACGGCACGACCTTGTTTTCCCGGTCGTGGGCGATGTCGGCGGGCCCCAGATAGGGAATGCCGGAGCGTTCGCACCAGAACCGCACGATCTGTTCGGCCGTCATGCCGAAGTCCGGCTCGTTGACCGTCACGTCGGTGAACCGGCCGGCGCGGATGCCGGCGACGTTCCGCATTCCGGCCTGCCCCGTCAGGTGGAACATCATCCGGTCGATCCGATAGGCGGCCTCCGACACATCCTCGATCATCACGACGTGACCGGTCAGGTCAGGTTCCAGCGCCGTGCCCATCAGCTGGTCCAGGATGGTCAGGTTGAAGGCGACCGCAGGACGCGGATCGTCCGCCAGCGAGGGCTCGAAAGAGGCCGGATCGCCCGACCTCAGCCAGTTCACCGCCCGGTACGCCGTCGCGTCACGGCGCACCGCGTCGGACGCCATCGGCCCGTGGGCGACATGAGCGAACCCGGCCTTGTAGAGCATGGCCAGCATCGATCCGGCGTCGGAATATCCCAGATACCGCTTCTTGCGCGCCTCGCCCTTCAGACGCGGCAGCACCCCTTCCGCGATCCGGCACGATCCATAGCCGCCGCGTGCGAACCAGATCGCGTCCAGCCGGGGATCGTTGGCGAACTGCACGAAGGCATCGGCGCGGGTGGCGTCGTCCCCGGCGAAATGTCCCGACTTGTCGAAGCTGGAGGGATGGAAGACGACCGACACGTCGCGCGCCGGGAAATGGTCGGCGAACCAGGCCTCGATCGCCTCGGCCCGCTCGCGGGCGAATCGGGAGGAGACGGCGACGATACCGATCTTCATTCTTGCTGTTCCCTCCCCGACGTCGGCACTCTAGTCACCGGAGGATGAGCGAACCATCCTATTTCTTCTGCGGCATCGGCGGGTCTGGCATGTTGCCCCTGGCCATGATCGTGCAGGCGCGCGGCGCGGCGATCGAGGGGTCGGACCGGTCGCTGGACCAGGGCCGGACGCCCGAGAAATTCGACTGGCTGCGTGATCACGGCGTGACCCTGCACCCGCAGGACGGATCGGGCATCCGCGCCGACCAGATCGTGGTCGCCACCGGGGCGGTCGAGGCGACCGTGCCCGACATAGGCGCGGCGAAGCGGCTGGGCGCGACCATCGTCACCCGACCGGAACTGCTGAGCCGGATCTTCAACGCGGCCCCGACTTCGATCGGCGTGGCAGGCACCAGCGGCAAGTCGACCATCACCGGCATGATCGCCTGGATCCTCAGCCAGGCAGGCCGCCAACCGACCGTCATGAACGGCGCGGTGATGCGCAATTTCGCCGACGCCGATCATCCGTTCGCCAGCGCCCTGGTCGGCGGCGCGGACCTGTTCGTGGCCGAGGTGGATGAATCAGACGGATCCATCGCCCGCTATGATCCCACGGTCGCGGTGGTGTCGAACATCTCGCTGGACCACAAGTCGATGGAGGAGTTGCGCGATCTGTTCGGCGGCTTCACCGGACGGGCCCGGACGGCGGTGCTGAACCTGGACAACGTCGAGACCGCGGCCCTGGCGCAGACCATGGTCGACGACGGACGCGGCGAGGCCGTGCTGACCTTCGCCCTGGGCAATGACGCCGCCGACCTGGCCGCGCACGACCTGAAGCCCCTGCCGACCGGCATGACCTTCGACCTGGTCGAGCGGTCCAGCGGGGCTCGGATGGGCGCGACCCTGAACGTGCCCGGCGCGCACAATGTCGCCAATGCCCTGGCCGCGCTGGGCGCCGTGCGGGCGCTGGGCGTGCCGCTGGCCGACGCCGTCGCCTCGCTGGAAACCTTCGCCGGGATCAAGCGGCGGATGGAGGTCGTGGGCACGGCCAACGGCGTCACGATCATCGACGACTTCGCGCACAACCCGGACAAGATCGCCGCCTCGGTGAAAACCCTGCACGCGTTTGACGGGCGGTTGCTGATCCTGTTCCAGCCGCACGGCTTCGGTCCGCTGAAGCTGATGAAGCAAGAGTTCATCGACACCTTCGCCGGGTTGATGCGCACCGACGACGTCCTGCTGATGCCCGAGCCGGTTTATTACGGCGGGACCACGGATCGCAGCGTGGGGTCGGAGGATATCGCGTCGGGCATCCGCGCGGCGGGGCGCGACGCCCAGGCCCTGCACGATCGTGCGGCCTGTGGGGATCGGCTGATCGAACTGTCGCGGCCGGGCGACCGGATCGTGATCATGGGCGCCCGGGACGATACGTTGTCGACGTTCGCGGCCGAGATTCTGGGGCGTCTCGGCGCCTGAGGTTCGCTGCGTCTTCAGACTTCGGACCACCGCCTGAGCAGGTTGTGATAGACGCCGGTCAGTTCAAGCACCGCGGGATCGGACGGGCTCTTGTCGATGGCGACCCGCTGGGTGGCGACGTCAAGCTGGAAAAGGGTCTCGCGGTCCTGATCGTTCGCCACCAGACTCTGGATCCAGAAGAAGGATGACACCCGGGCGCCGCGCGTGACCGGGGTCACACGGTGCAGGCTGCGCGACGGATAGAGCACCAGATCGCCGGCTGGCAGTTTGACGACCTGGGGGCCGTAAGCGCCGTCGATGGTCAGTTCGCCGCCGTCGTAGTCATCGGGTTCCGAAAGAAACAGGGTCGCGGACAGGTCCGAGCGGATGCGCAGGCCCGACGGATGGGTGCGGATGGCGTTGTCGACATGGGCCCCGAACGCCTGGCCGCCCTCGTAGCGGTTGAACAGGGGCGGAAAGATCGTGTGCGGCAGGGCGGCCGAGACGAACATGGGGTTGGCCTGCAAGGCTTGCACGACCAGGCCGCCGACCTCGCGGGCGGCGGCGCAGTCTTCCGGCAGCTGGGCGTTGGACTTGGCCCGCGCCGACTGATGGCCCGAGGTGGCGTTTCCGTCCGCCCAGGGACCGGCGTCGAGGATCGACCGCAGCCGCGCGACCTCGTCCTTGCTGAAGACTTCCGGAATGTGCAGCAGCAAGGACCAGATCTCCGCGAACTCTAGAAGCGCAGGTTCAGCGCCAGGGTGGCCGAACGGGCCGGGGCGACGTCGGCGTGGTGAACGCCATTGGTGCGGATGATATACGCTTCATCGCCCGCGTTCTGCACGTTCAGCTGCAGCGAGGTGCGATCGTTGATGTCGTACGAGGCGAACAGGTCCAGCCGGGTGTATTCGGGCGCATAGATCCGGTTCGATCCGCCGCCCGCGCCGCCCTGGTTGCCGCCCAGATTGTCCGAGACGTAGTAGACGCCGCCCCCGGCCGTGAACCGGTCCGTCAGCCGATAGGTCGAGAAGACGCTGAACGTATGTTCCGGCGTATTGGCCAGCGGGTCGCCCTGGTTGATGTTGTTGAAATTCCCGCGAACCAGTTCGGAGTCCATGAAGGTGTAGCCGCCGAACACCTGCCAGCGGTCGGTGATATTGCCCGAGGCGCCCAGTTCGATGCCCTGAACCTCGACCTCTCCGACTTGGGCGTAGACGCCGGCCGAGGTCTGAATCTGGGCGTTCTCGCGAGTCAGATGGAAGGCGGCGGCGCTGAGCAGAAGCTGCTGGCGGAACAGGGAGACCTTGGCCCCGACCTCGTAGCTGGTGGTGTCTTCCGGCTCCAGCAGGACGAACTCCAGATTGCCCGAGCCCGCGCCGTTGCCGGCGTTCTGGTCGCCCCCGGCGATGGTCGGCGGGGTCGAAGCGGTCGACCAGCTGGCGTAGATCGAACTGTTGGTCGTGGGCTTGTAGACCAGGCCGGCCTGATAGTTGACGAAGTCCCAGTCGCCGCTGCGGGTCGTATAGTCCGGCTGCGATCGGCCGGGCGCGTCCACGCCCTCGACCGAATACTGGTCGTAGCGAACCCCCAGATTGATCACCCATTGCGACCCGATGGCGATGGAGTCGAAGGCGTAGAGGCCGACCGTCTCGGTCGTGTTTCGCGACACGTCGCCCCGCACGATCGCGCCGGTCCAGGGGTCGGACGGATCGGGGGCGTAGACCGGCGTGCAGTCCAGACCCGTCAGGGGCGCAGGGCAGGCCGAGCCGGTCAGGGTCGTGATGTTATAAGAGGCGTTCTGGTTCTTCTCGCGGCTCAGTTCCAGGCCGACGTCATAGGAGTGGGTCAGGCCGCCGGCCGAGAGGGTGCCATAGATGTCGGTAACGTTGGCGATAGTGCGCGTCGGGTTCCAGCGCGACTTCAGCGCCCGCTTCATCCAGTAGACGCCGTCGATCAGGGCGGCCCCGACATTGCTGATGTTGCCGCCGTCGCCGGGGTTGGTGACGACATAGTCGTTCAGGTTTTCCGAATAGCGGCTGACGTTGCGGATCGTCAGGGCGTCGGAAAAACGATGCTGGAAATCGAAGGTGAAGGCATCGGTGGCGACCTCCAGGTAGTCGCGGTCGGTCAGGCCGTAGAAGCTGTCATAGGGCACGTCCAGAACGCCGCTGTCGGTCGTGCGCACGCCGATCTTGGTGAACAGCGGGATGCCGTAGTCCGGCATCGCGTTCGACGTCAGGTGATAGTAGCTGGCCGTGGCGTGGGTGTCGGTCCCGAGGCCGGCGCCGAGCGAGACCAGCAGGCCGAACTTGTCATAATCGACGGCGTCGCGGCCGGGCGTGTCGCCCTGGGCGCCCAGGACGTTGATGCGCAGGGCGGCCGTCCCGCCCAGCGGCGCGTTCCAGTCGACCGTGCCGCGCATATAGCCGTCCGTGCCGCCGCCCAGCGAGACGTTGGTGAACGCATTCAGACGGGGCTGTTTGGTCGACAGGTTGATGGAGCCGCCCCCCGACCCCCGGCCTGAATAGACGGAGTCCGGTCCCTTGATGACCTCGATCTGCTCCAGGGCGAAGACCTCGCGCTGCTGTCCGCCGGTGTCGCGAATGCCGTCCAGGAAGACGTTGTTGGCCGAGGCCTGGCCCCGGATGAAGGGCCGGTCGGCCAGCGGCTGGCCCCCCTCCCCCGCGCCGAAGGTGATGCCGGGCGAGGTGCGCAGCAGGTCCTGCAGCGAGGTCGCGCCGGTCTGTTCGATGATCTGTTGCGGGATCACGGTGACGGCGCGCGGCGTGTCGACGACATCCGCGGTGAAGCGGGGCGAGTCCGGTTCGCGGCTGACCCGGCGACCTTCGACGTCGATGGTCTGGACGGTCGAGGTCGCCTGCTGCTGCTGCGACGCGCCGGGATCCACCACGGGATCGGTCGCCGGCTCATAGGCCAGGGCGGGTGCGGCGCACAGCATCCCGGCGGCGGTGGAGGCGGTCAGAAGGACGCGAAGGGCGGCGGCGTTGGGGGAGGACAATGCGGCGATCCGTTGTTGAAAATGCGATGCGCTCGCAATAACAGCTTTGCCGGGGCGGGCAAGGCAATTTGCGAATTGGTCGCATTTTCATTCGCAAGACATGCGTCATCGCCTCCCGCCTTTGGGGGCGGAGGGTATGGGAAGGGCGGGCGGCGCATTCCGGACCCTCGTCCGGATTTGAGTTTTGAATACCGTTTCGACGAAGGCTGAACGCGCCGCACGGAAGGTCTGACCGGGTGCTGTCGGCTCTGGATCCGCAATGCAATTCCCGAACCAGCGACGCTCTTAACGCCTTGCCGACTACAAGCCCCCGGCGGGAAGGTCGGCGTGCTCGCGAAAGCCGATCCCCTGGACAACATGGGTTTCCTGCCCACGCTCTTTTCTGGGGGCTATCGCTCGACGCGCGGCGTCTCGCTGCTTGAGCCCCCAAGGGGGACTGTCGCTTGAAACACCGGGTCTCTGCTTGAGCCCCCATCGCCCGCGAGGCCCGGGACCGGGAGACACAGCCCCCGACCGCCGGTCCTCACAGACCCCCGCTCCCTCCGTTCCCGCCGCGACAAGCTCGCAAGGCCTTGCGCCCTTCCCCAGCGACGGGACCGGGTGAAGGATACAGCGGGTTTGATGCAGGGCGCGGAAATGGGGGGCGTTTTCGGCGCCGGCGTTGATCGGGTTGGGGAAATCGGCGTGGGTGCGGATCAACCGGGCCGGATACCAGACACCGTGCATCCCCGCGAAGGCGGGGACCCAGGTTTTGGCGGCGCGCGAGGCGGTCAGGTTATTGCTCAGGCGCATACGCCGGGTGGGCTTGAACGAACCGGTTGCCGGCGGCGCTCCGGTTCCAACCTGGGTCCCCGCCTTCGCGGGGATGCACGGAATTTATGGGCGGGCCTTGCCGAGGCTTAAACTTTCAAACTTGGGTCCCCGCCTTCGCGGGGATGCACGGAACGGGGGGAAGGCGCCTAGCCCACCACCGACATGCTGGGTCGGGCCTGCTCGGTCGGTTCGAGCCAGGGCGGGGTCGGCATGGCGCGGTGGGCGTCGGAGAGGGCCTCGGACCAGCGGCGGCCAAGGTCGCGGAAATAGGGGTCGTCGGCCTCGATCCGGCGCTGGTCGCCGTACAGGCCGTCGCGCGGAATGACGATCATGTCGAACGGCGGGCCGACGGCGATGTTCGAGCGGATGGTGGAGTCGAAACTGATCAGACCCAGTTTGACCGCCTCGGCCATCGGGGTGTCGGGGCGCAGGGCGCGGTCCAGAATGGGCTTGCCGTATTTCAGCTCGCCGATCTGCATGTAGGGCGTGTCGGGCCCGCACTCGATGAAATTGCCGAGCGAATAGATCAGGTACAGGCGCAGCTGGCCGCCCTTGACCTGTCCGCCCAGCAGCATGCTGGCGCTGAGCCGCAGGGTGTCGGCCTCGGGCGAGGGCGAGATTTCGGCCCGGACCTGATGCAGGGCGTGACCGCAGATCTGGGCGGCGCGGAACAGGCTGGGGGCCGTCTCGAGGGTTTCCAGCTCCTCGCTGCCCGGCATCTTGATGCCCTTCGACACCTGCGACAGGGCCATCTGGGTCACAGACAGGTTGCCGGCGGTGGCGATGGCGATGACGCGCTCGCCCGGAATCTCGGTGACGTGCAGCTTCTTGTAGGACGAGATGTTGTCCACGCCGGCGTTCGTGCGGGTGTCGGCGATCATCGCCAGACCCTCGTTCACCATCATGCCGACGCAGTAAGTCATATCGAAAGACCAGGCCCGCACAGGGGCCCACACCTCATTGGAAGGGGGACGCTAACAGATTCGATTAACGAAACGATCCCTCGCCGCATCAGTATATTCCCTGAGATTGCTGTTGCTGCTGGGTCTGTTGCATCTGACGCACACGCAGCGCGACCGCCATCGTTTCGCCCCCGCCGCCATAGCTGGTCCCGCGAATGGGCGAGGCGCCCAGGGCGTCCAGACCGCAGGCGACGCGGACATAATGCTCCGTCGGACTGATGCCGTTGGCGGCGTCGAACCCGACCCAGCCCAGGTCGGGCACCCAGGCTTCGGCCCAGGCGTGGGCGGCCTCCTGGTCCTCGATCCCGTCGCTGCGGTGCAGGTGGCCCGAGATGTAACGGGCGGGAATTCCCATGCGTCGCGCCGCCGAGATAAAGATCTGGGCGTGGTCCTGGCACACGCCCTGTCTCTGGGCATAGGCGTCGGCGGCGGTGTGGTCGGCCGTGGTCGAGCCGACCATGAAGGCGACCTGGGTGTTGATCGCCTCCATCAGCCGATGCAGCCGGGTCAGGGTGTCGCCGCCGGGGCCGATCTCGTCGGCCAGGGCGCGCAGGGCCGCGTCGGCCGCGGTCAGCGGCGTGTCGCGCAGGAACACCAGCGGCGACAGGCGCTCGGGGCTGCCGCGCAGCACCCCGCCGGTGTCGATCGTCGCCACCTCGCCCGTGACCCGCACCATCAGGGCGTCGGTCGGCCGCTCGGTATAGAGCGTGTGGACGATGTTGCCGAAGGCGTCTTCGGACCGGCGCAGGCGGGCGTCGATGTCGGTCTCGATGCGCCAGTCGCGGACCTGCTGGCCCTCGGTCGAGCGCGGCGTCAGACGCAGGACCTGGACGATGAACCGGGCGGCGCGGTCGTAGGAATAGCGGGTTTCGTGATCGATCCGAATACGCATGGCCGCCTCTCTACACCAGGTACTGATCTTGGACGGCGGCGGCCAGGGCGTTGTTCTCGCTGAGGAACGACAGGATGTATTCGTGCAGCCCGGCCTGGAAGATCTGTTCGATATTGGTCTCGTTGAACCGGGTCAGGCGCGCCGAAGCCAGACGTTGGGCCGGGCCGCGACGGCCGTAGTCGGTGGCCAGACGGTCCAGATAGCTGACGATCATCCCCTGACAACTGGCCAGGGATCGCGGCATCTGACGGTTCAGCACCATCAGGTCGGCCACCAGCCAAGGGCGGACGCTTTCGCGATAGACCCAGCGGTAGGCGGTCAGGGCCGACACCTCGCGCAACAGGGTGGTCCACTGGAAATAGTCGAGCTGGCCCCCCACCCGTTCGCCGGCGGGCAGCAGCAGATGGTATTTGACGTCCAGCAGGCGGGCGGTGTTGTCGGCCCGCTCGATCGCCCCGCCCAGCCGCAGGAACCAGTAGGCGTCGTTGCGCAGCATGGTCCGCGACGAGGCGCCCTCGAACGCCAGGCTGACGCCCTTCACCCATTCCAGATAGTGGACGAAATCATCGCGCTTGGTCGGCTCGCCCAGTTCCGCCAGTCCGTTCCAGGCCCCGTTGATGGCCTCCCACAGCTCGATCGTCAGGGCGGTGCGGACCGAGCGGGCATTGGTGCGGGCGGCGGTGATGCAGGCGCGGATCGAAGACGGGTTGTCCGGCGCGAAGGCCAGGAACTCGCGCACCGACTTCTCGGACGGGGTGCGGCCGGTCTCGGCGAAGGCGCGCGAGACGCCGGCCGAGGCGATGGCGCTGGCCCAGGCGGTGGCGGCGGCGCCGTCACGGGCGGGCAGGGCCGCCAGACGCACGGCCGCCTCCAGGATGCGCGCCAGGAAGTCGGCCCGCTCCATATAGCGGCCGGTCCAGTACAGACTTTCGGCGGTGCGGCTCAGCATCGTGTCGGCTCAGTCATCCAGCACCCAGGTGTCCTTGGTGCCGCCGCCCTGGCTGGAGTTGACCACGAGCGACCCGGCCTTCAGCGCCACCCGGGTCAGGCCGCCCGGCGCGACGCGCACGCCGGCGGGGCTGGACAGCACGAACGGGCGCAGGTCCACGTGGCGGGGCGACAACGAACCGCCGTCCAGGGTCGGGGCGGTCGACAGGGCCAGGGTCGGCTGAGCGATGAAATCGTCGGGGTCGGCGATCAGCTTTTTCCGGAATTCCTCGATCTCGGCCTTGGTCGAGGCCGGGCCGACCAGCATGCCGTAGCCGCCGGAGCCGCCGACCTCCTTGACCACCAGCTCGGGCAGTTTGTCGAGCACCTCCTTCAGGGCGTCGGGCTCGCGGCAGCGCCAGGTCGGAACGTTGCCCAGAATGGGATCGCCGCCCGAGAAGAACTTAATGATCTCGGGCATGTAGGTATAGACGGCCTTGTCGTCGGCGACGCCCGTGCCGACGGCGTTCGACAGGGTCACATTGCCCGCGACATAGGCCGACATGATGCCCGGCACCCCGACCGTCGAGTCCGGGCGGAAGGTCAGCGGATCCAGCCAGTCGTCGTCGACGCGGCGATAGATCACGTCGACGCGCTTGGGCCCCTCGGTCGTGCGCATGAAGACGCGGTCGTCGTTGACGAACAGGTCGGTGCCCTGGACCAGTTCCACCCCCAGCTTGTCGGCCAGGAAGCTGTGCTCGTAGTAGGCCGAGTTGTAGGGGCCGGGCGTCAGGACGACGATGTTCGGATCGGCCCCGGCGTGGGCGGGCGCCGAGGCCGCCAGACTGGCCAGCAGCATGTCGGTATAAGTCTCGACCGGGCGCACGCTGTGTTCGGCGAACATGTCGGGGAACAACCGCATCATCATCTCGCGGTTCTCCAGCATGTAGGAGACGCCCGAGGGGGTGCGGCAGTTGTCCTCCAGCACCACGAACCCGTCTTCGCCCGTGCGGACCAGATCGACGCCGGTGATATGGGTCCAGATGTCGCCGGGCGGGCGCCGGCCCTGCATCTCGGGGCGATAGTGGGGGTTGGTGAAGACCAGCTCGGCCGGGATGACGCCGGCGCGGATACAGTCCTGGGGTCCGTAGATGTCCTTCAGGAAGGCGTTGATGGCCGAGACCCGCTGTTTCAGGCCCTTTTCCAGATCGGCCCATTCGGCCGCGCCGATGATCCGGGGCACGACGTCGAAGGGGATCAGACGTTCGTTGGATTCCACGTCGCCATAGACGGCGAAGGTCACCCCCATCCGGCGAAAGAACAGCTCCGCCTGACGCGAGCGGGCCTGCAGCAGGTCGGCAGGCGCGTCCTCCAGCCACCGGGCCAGGGTCCGGTAGCTTTCACGGACCTGATCGGATCCGGCGTGGCCTGACATTTCGTCGAACGTGACGGTCTCTCCTCGCGATGGGCGAGGGGCCAGCGTGGACCGGTCAGGCGACTATGTGCAACCGTTTTGTTGCGGTGCGAGAACGGAAACCTATCGCGTCACGATATCCCGGCGCATCGGCGCAAGCTTGGCCAGAAAGCGGTTCTGGGCCGGAAAGGCGACGCCCTCGGCCGACATCGCCTGTTGCAGGATCTCGACCAGGGCGCCCATGTCGGCGGCCTGAAGTCCCAGGTCGCGATGGGCGGCCTCCATGTCGCGACCGGTGTAGGTCACCGGGCCGCCCAGGATATAGCCGAACTGCTCCTTCAGCGTGCGCCGCAGACGCACCAGGTCGTGACTGACGAAGGTCTCGGAGATGCGCGGATCGGTGGTCGCGCGATCCACGAAATCATCGACCAGACGCGAGACCCCGGCCTCGCCGTGAAAGGCCTCCCACATGGCCGCGCCCTCGAACGGAGCGGCGTCGGCGTTGGCGTTGGACCGTTCATAGGGATCGACCGCCTCTTCGTCCGGATGTTCGGTCGACATGACGATGGGCGGAAGGTCCAGGCCGGCGTCGGCCGCGTCCTGGGCCAGGGCGGGGGCGGCCATCAACGCGGCGACGGCGGCGAGCATCAGAATACGCATCGGATCAGAACCCAACCTGGAGGGACAGATAGACGCCGCGCTGGTCCTCGAACGTGGCGATCGAACCCAGATCGACATAGGCGGCGGTGACCGACAGATGCCTGTTCAGGGCGTAGGCGGCGTAGACGTCCATCCAGTCGTCCTCCCCGGCGAAACCCAGGTTGTCCGGCTTGGTGCGGTATTCGGCGCCGACGACCAGTTTGCGGTTCAGCAGATAGCCGACCGAGCCCTCGAACTGAGGCTCCATGTCGTCGTTGCGGTCGCCGCCGAAGCCCAGCAGTCCGGTCTGGTTGGCGTCGGTGTAGCGCACCGCGCCCGACACCAGCAGACTCTCGGCCAGGAACAGTTTGGTGGCGGCGACATAGTATTCGGTCCCCTGGTCGTCGGACCCGCCGACCGCCGAGATGACGGCGCCCTGGTCGTTGGACTTGTGCTGTATCCCCACGGCGACCTGCGGCAACCAGGTGTCCTGGCCGTAGACGGCGTCGCCGATCAGCTTCAGCTTCACCCCGAGGATGTCCTGGGTGAAGGTGAACCCGTCGCCCAGACCCAGGGCCGCGCCGGTCGCGCCGGTGTCGAACTCCTGACGGGCGGCCGAGACCTCGACCCGGTCCCAGAAGCTGATCGCCCCGCCCCACGATCGCAGCTCGTAGTCGGGCAGGTTCACATAGGTGGCGTGGACGTTGCCGCCGATGCCGTCCTGGGCGCCGTAGCCCGTCGTGACCGCCCAGGTCGCCAGGCCGCCGCCGCCCGAGCCCTCGATGGTCGAGACGCCGCCGGTCAGCAGCAGCTTGCCGCCGCTGCGGCTTTCGGGAATCCAGTCGAAGGCCTGGGCCGAGGCGATGCCGGGCGCGGCGAGACAGCCCGCGACGGCGATGATGCAGGTGATGAAACGCAAGACGACGCCTTTCCCCAAAAGGGCCCTTCATCGATCGTCTAGCCGCGACAGGGTTAAGCCAGAGTAAAGCCGCACGGTGTGAGCGTGCACATCAACACAACTAGGCGTTGTATATTGGTTTACTCGACCTTCATTCGGCGCAGTTACAGACGAGACATGCGCGCGCTTCTGATTTTCATCTTGGCTTGCATTTGCGGACCCGCGCTCGCCGGCGACCTGACCGTCAGCGTGCGCGACAGCGCCGGCCGGCCGGTGCGCGACGCCGTGGTGACCGTCACCCCCGACGCCGGCGTGCCGCGCGGACCGATCCGCTTTTCCTGGCCGTTGCGCATCGTCCAGCAGGACATCCAGTTCCAGCCCTACGTCCTGATCGCGCCGGTCGGCCAGCCGGTGGCCTTCCCCAACCTGGACCGGGTGCGCCACCACGTCTATTCCTTCTCGCGCGGAAACCGGTTCGAGATCGAGCTTTACGGCCGCGACCAGACCCGCAGCCACGCCTTCGCGACGACCGGAGTCGCCGCCCTGGGCTGCAATATCCATGACCAGATGCTGGCCTATGTGCGGATCGTCGACACCCCCTGGGCCGGCAAGACCGATGCATCGGGCGATGTCGTCATCGCCGGCATCCCCGCCGGCGCCGCCAGCCTGAAGATCTGGCACCCGCGTCTGAACGTGCGCGGCAACGAGAGCGCCTATACATTGACCATCGGAACCGGTCCCGGCCGCCAGACCGCGACCGGCGACTTCAGCGGGCGGGCCGCGGTGAGATGACTCTGGTGGCCTTCCGCAATCTGCGCACCCGGCTGACGGTCCTGTACATGGGCCTGTTCGGCATCGCCCTGATGCTGGTCGCGGTCGCGGTCGTCACCGCCATCACCGGCAGCGCGCGAACCCTGGTTCGAGACGAGCTCACCGCCACGGGGGCCGTCTATGGCCAGATCTGGGAGAGCCAGTCGGCCCAGCTGCGCCAGGGCGCCGCCGTCCTGGCCACGGACTATGGATTTCGCGAGGCCATCGCCACCAATGACGAGCCGACGGTTCTGTCTGCGCTGGACAATCTGAGGGCCCGGCAGAAGGTTGACGGCGCGATGATCGTCGGCGTCGACGGCTATGCGACCTCGACAGGCATCGATCTGGACGCCGAGGCCGCCGACACGCTCTGGAACGGGCTGAACAGCGGCGAGATCGAGGCCGGCGTGCTGACGATCGGCGGTCAGTCGTACCAGGCGGTGTCCGCCCCGGTCATGGCGCCCGTGCTGATCGGCTGGGTCGTGTTCGTCGAGCGGCTGGATCAGGCCCAGATGCGCAATCTGGAGACCCTGTCGGCCATTCCGCTGTCGGCCTCCGTCGGCATCGCCTCGACCGACGCCGTGCGCGGCGGCGTCGATGACAGCACGCCGACGACGGCGCGTACGGCCGGGGGCGAGACCATGGTTCTGGCCCGTCCGCTGCCCAGTTTCGACGCGGCGGCCCCGGCGGTCCTGACCCTCAGCTATCCGATGGCGCTGGCGATGAAGCCGTTCGCGGGCATGTTCTGGGCCCTGGGCGCCATCGCCCTGATCGGGCTGGCGATCCTGATGGCCGGAACCTGGTTTTTGGCGCGGGGCCTGACCAAGCCCATCACCGACCTGGACGAGGCCGTCCACCGCCTGCAGCAGGGCGAACATGCCGAAGTGGCGGTGACGTCGTCAGACGAGATCGGCCGCCTGGCCCAAAGCTTCAACGCCATGGCCGGAAACATCCGCGACCGCGAGGCGCGCCTGACGCACATGGCGCTGCACGATCAGGAAACCGGCCTGCCCAACCGGCTGTCGCTGGAGCGGGAGGCCAGCCGGGCGGACGCCTATGTGGTCACCTTCGGCATCGATCGCTTCAACGTGGTGCGAAACGCGATCGGCTACGATTCCATGGCCCAGCTTGTCGGCGCCCTGGCCCAGAGGCTGACCGTCGCCGCCGGCGGGGGCCGTGTCGCCCGCGTCGCCGCGGGCGTGGTCGGCATCATCCTGTACGCCGACAGCGACGAGGACGCCCTGGCCGACGCCGCCTCGCTTTGCGCCATCGCCGACACGCCGGTGAAACTGATCAGCGCGACCGTCGACGCGTCGCTGAGCGCCGGCATCGCCCGCACGCGCGGCAGCCTGGGCGGCGTCGATTCCGCCCTGGACCGCGCCGCCTTCGCCCTGGACCAGGCCCGCGACAGCCGCCGCAAGGCCGCGATGTTCGACGCCACCGCCTATGGCGATCCGGTCGGCAACCTGAGCCTGATCGGCGAACTGATGGGCGCGCTGAGGACGGCCCAGGTGTGGATGGCCTATCAGCCGAAATACGACCTGCGCGCCGACGCCATTACGGGGGTCGAGGCCCTGATGCGCTGGAACCACCCCCGGCGCGGCTTCGTCTCGCCCGACCTGTTCATCACCATGGCCGAGGAAACCGGCCAGATCCGGGCCCTGACCGAATGGGGCGTGCGCCAGGCCATCGCCGACCAGAAGATCCTGTCCCAGGCCGGCCACGACCTGACCATGTCGGTCAACATCTCGGGCCGGTTGCTGTCCGACGAAAGCTTCGCCGAGTTCGCCCTGAACGAACTGGCCGGCTCGGAAGCCAACATGTGTTTCGAGATCACCGAGACCGCCGTGATCGACAACCCCGAAATGGCTCTGGGGATCATCGAACGCTTCTCGGCGGCCGGGATCGCGGTGTCGATCGACGACTACGGCTCGGGCCTGTCGTCCCTGGCCTATCTGAAGCGGATCAAGGCCGACGAGCTGAAGATCGACAAGGCCTTCGTCATGGGCCTGGACGAAAGCTCGCGCGACGCCCTGCTGGTCAAGTCGACCATCGACCTGGCCCACAGCCTGGGCCTGAAGGTCACGGCCGAAGGGGTGGAGACGCCGACGGCCCTGGCCCTGCTGCGCGGCATGGGTTGCGACAACGCCCAGGGCTATCTGATCGCCAGGCCGCTGGCGCTGGACGGCCTGGTCGAGCGGCTGGCGACGCCGTCGGTCGAAGGCGTGACCCAGGCGGCGTAACACGCGGCCGCGCCCTTGACCGTTCCACTGTTACAGCATAGTGGAACGCGCAGAATGTCCGACGCGCTCTCCAGCAAGGCTGTCGAAAGCCCCCCCGAACGCCTGACGGCCGACCGGGCCGCGCTGCTCGACGCCCTGCTGTCGCTGAAGACGCGGGCCGAGCTGGACGCCTTCCTGTCCGACCTGTGCACCCCGGCCGAGGTTCGCGCCTTCGCCGAGCGCTGGGCCGTGGCGCGGCTGCTGGACCAGAAGACCAAATCCTATCGCGAGATCGCGCTGGAGGCCGGCGCCAGTCCGACCACCGTCGTGCGCGTCGCGCGGTTCCTGAAAGAGATGCCGCACCAAGGCTATCGCCTGGTGCTGGACCGAACGAACAAGAAAGCCTGACCTTCCGATGAGTACCGTTGAAGGGCGACTTCGCATCGCCGTGCAGAAATCCGGCCGTCTGGCCGACCGCAGTCTGGACCTGGTGCGCGACGCCGGCCTGCGCGTCGTGAAGGGCGCCAACGACCTGCTCTACAAGGTCGAGAACTATCCGATCGACCTGCTGCGGGTGCGCGACGACGACATCCCGACCTTCGTGGCCGATGGCGTGTGCGACCTGGGGATCGTGGGCGAAAACGTGCTGGAAGAAGGCAAGAACGGCGGGGCGAACGCTTCGGTGGTGATGCCGCTGGGCTTCGGCAAATGCACGCTGAAACTGGCCTGTCCGCCGATGCTGGACTACGCCGGACCGGGCTCGCTGGAAGGGCTGCGGATCGCGACGTCGTATCCGAAGATCCTGCGGCGTCATCTGGATGCGCAGGGCGTCCGTGCCGACATCGTCGTCATGCGGGGCGCGGTCGAGGTGGCCCCCCGGCTGAAACTGGCCTCGGCGATCTGCGATCTGGTCTCGACCGGGGCGACGCTGGAGGCCAATGGGCTGGTGGCCAAGGAGACGGTGTTCGAGAGCCAGGCGGTGCTGATCCGGTCGCCGGTGGCGCCGGAGCCCGGCCTGCAACACCTGCTGGATTCGATCATCGAGCGGATGGCGGGCGTGGTGTCCTCACAGGGCGCCAAATACGTGATGCTGAACGCGCCGCGTTCGGCGCTGGACCAGATCACCGCCATCCTGCCCGGCGCCGGCGCGCCGACGGTGATGCCGCTGATGGGGCGCGACGACGCGGTCGCCGTGCACGCCGTCTGCCAGGAGGCCGTCTTCTGGGAGACGCTGGAGAAGCTGAAGGCGGCCGGCGCCTCGGCCATCCTGGTGCTGCCGATCGAGAAGATGATGTGATGCGGCGGCTGGACTGGTCATCGCTGGACGGTCAGGGCCGGATGGACGCCCTGGCCCGCCCGGCCCGACGCAGCGAGCGCGACGTGGCGGACGTCGTGCAGGGCATCTTCGAACAGGTCGCCATCTCCGGCGGCGCGGCGGTCACGCGATATGGCGCCGAGATCGACGGCTTCGCGCCGCGCCGGATCGCCATCACGCCGGAAGCGGTGACCGAGGCGCGCGACGCTCTCCCCCCCGCCGACACCCGCGCCCTGAGGGTCGCGGCCGAGAACGTGCGCGTCTTCCATCAGGCGACGAAGCCAGAGGACACGCCCTTCATCGAGACCACGCCGGGCGTGAAGTCGAAACTGGTCTGGCGGCCCATCGGCGCGGCGGGGATCTATGTGCCCGGCGGGACGGCGCCCCTGTTCTCGTCCCTGTTGATGCAGGCCATCCCGGCCGAGGTCGCGGGGGTCGAAATCCGTGTCGTCGTCACCCCTCCGTCGAAGGACGGAAGCGTCCATCCGGCCATGATCCTGGCGGCGGCCGAGGCGGGCCTGGACGCGATCTGGCTGATCGGCGGGGCCCAGGCGATCGCGGCGATGACCTATGGCGCGGTTCTGGACGACGGCGAGATTCCGCCCTGCGACAAGCTGTTCGGGCCGGGCAACGCCTTCGTGGCCGAAGCCAAGCGATACGCCGCCGCCCTGCCCAACGGTCCGTCCGTGGACATGCCGGCCGGGCCGTCGGAACTGCTGGTGATCGCCGACCGGCACTGCGACCCCGAACTGGTGGCCGCCGACCTGCTGAGCCAGGCCGAGCACGACGCCGATGCCCAAGTCATCCTGGTCGCAGACCGCGACGCGACGATCGACGCCGTTCTGGCCGAGCTGGAAGCACAACTGGCGACACTGCCGCGCGCGGACATCGCCCGGGCATCGCTGGCTGAGGCGCGCGCCGTCAAGGTCGCCGACATGGCCGAAGCGTGCGCGGTGTCGAACCTCTACGGGCCCGAACACCTGGCCCTGCACGCCGAGGACGCCGAGTCGCTGGTCCCCCTGATCCGCGCCGCGGGGGCCGTGTTCGTCGGTCGCTGGGCGGCCGAGACCCTGGGCGACTACGCCGCCGGACCCAGCCACGTGCTGCCGACAGACGGCGGGGCGCGGACCCTGGGCGGGATCACCACCGCCAGCTTCATGACCTCCATGTCCGTGCAGCAGGTGACAGAGGCCGGGGCCGAACGGCTGGGTCCGATCGCGGCGCGTCTGGCGCGGCTGGAGGGGCTGGAGGCCCACGCGCGGGCGGCGGATCTGAGGAGCGTTCCGTGACCCTGCCCGCCCCCTATCCTCCCCTCGTCGCCGGCGGCGACGGGCTGGACGCCTATCCGGGCGACGCCTCGGCGTTGCAGGCGCGGATGGCGCAAATCTATGGCGTCGCGGACGGTCAGGTGATGGCGGTGCGCGGGCTGACGCACGGGCTGGAGCTGGTGTTCCGGCGCGCCGCCCTCGACGGCCGATCGGTCGAGGCGCCGGATGCGGAACCCTATGCCGGGCTGGCGCGTCTCTATCGGGCCGCCGACGGCGAGCGCGCGGCCGTCGTGATCCGCGCCCTGGGCTCGCCCGAGGCGGTCGGCGAGATGGCGGAACGGGTGGCCCCCGCCCTGCTGGTCGTGGACGAGGGACTGGTCGAATTCGCCGACGCGCCCTCGGCGGCCACCCTGATCGGCGACCACGCCAATCTGGTGGTGCTGAGATCGCTGTCGCTGGCCTATGGCCTGGCCGGCGCCCGCGTCGGCGCGGTCCTGGCCACGACCGAGACGCTGGCCCGGCTGGCCGAGGTGGTGGAGCCCTACGCCCTGCCCGAGCCATTGGTGCGGCTGGCGATGCAGGCGCTGGACTCGTCGCGGATGATCGAGACGGCCGAACGGATCGCCGCCGTTCGGCGCGAGCGCGAGCGACTGGTGCGCGAGATCGGCCGGGTCATGGTGGTCGAAAGCGGCGTCGGGCCGATCCTGATGGCGCGGCCCTCGGACGTCGCCGCGACCCTGGGCGAACTGGCGAAATACGGCGTGGCCGCGGACCGGTCCGGCGACCGGCTGCGTCTGCCGGTGTCGATCCGGCCCGAGGTCAACGACCGGCTGCTGACGGCGCTGGGCCTGACGCCCGGCAAGACGCGGGCGCACCGTGTCGGGCAGGCCGTGCGCGACACCAAGGAGACGCGCATCGTCTGCGCCGTCGATCTGGATGCGGCCGGGCCGATCCGGATCGAGACGGGCGTCGGCTTCTTCGATCACATGCTGGAGCAGGTGGCGGCGCACGGCGGGTTCAGCCTGCGCCTGCAATGCGAGGGCGACCTGCACACCGATCCGCACCACACGATCGAGGACAGCGCCATCGCGCTCGGGCTGGCGCTGAAACAGGCGCTGGGCGAGCGACGCGGCATCCAGCGCTACGGCTTCGTCCTGGCGATGGACGAGGCCCAGGCGAACGTCGCCATCGACCTGTCGGGGCGGCCCTATCCGCTGTTCGAGGGGACGTTCGCGACGCCCTTCATCGGCGAGTACCGCACCGATCTGACGGCCCATGTGTTCCGCTCGCTGGCCGAGGCCATGGGGGCGGCGGTGCATATCTCGGTCACCGGCGACGACGACCACCACAAGACCGAGGCCGTCTACAAGGGCTTCGGCCGGGCCCTGAGACAGGCGATCCGGGTCGAGGGCGATGCGGTGCCGAGCACCAAGGGGGTGCTCTAGTGTTTTCTTCCGTGCATCCCCGCGAAGGCGGGGACCCCGTTCTGTGGGCGATCAGAACTTGCCGATCCGCCACTGACATTCATCCCGTGCGTAGTGTTGTCGCTAAAACCTGGGTCCCCGCCTTCGCGGGGATGCACGGTGTTGGATCGTGATCGCCGTCGTTCACCTGGGCGCGGGCAACACCGCCTCGGTGCAATTCGCGCTGGAGCGGCTGGGCGCCGATGTCGTCGTCACGTCGGACGCCAGCGTCATCCGCGATGCCGAACGCGTCGTCCTGCCGGGCGTGGGCGCGGCGGGCTATGCGATGGAGCGGATGGACGTCCTGGGCCTGACCGCAATCATCAAGGCCTTCGAGCGCCCCCTGCTGGGCCTGTGTCTGGGTCAACAGCTGCTGTTCGCCGACAGCGACGAGAACGGCGGGGCGACGATGCTGGGGTTCATTCCCGGGCGCGTGACGCGGATGCCGGTGCGCGACGACCTGCCGGTGCCGCACATGGGGTGGTCGCAACTGCGCGGCCTGAAGGACGACCCGCTGCTGGAGGGGGTGCGGGACGGAGACTACGCCTATTTCGTCCATTCCTACGTCTGCCCCGACACCGACGCGACGATCGCCTGCGCCGACTATGGCGCCTCGGTGCCCGCCATGGTGCGCAGCGGGAATCGCTGGGGCTGCCAGTTCCACCCGGAGCGGTCGGCGTCGGCCGGAGCGCGGATATTGAACAACTTTCTGGAGGTGGGGGCGTGATCGTCTATCCGGCCATCGACCTGAGGAACGGCGTGTGCGTGCGGCTGATGCACGGGCGGTTCGATCAGGCGACCGAGTATGACGCGGTCCCGGCGGCGCGGCTGGCGGCCTTCGCGGCCGAGGGCGCGACCTGGGTCCATGTCGTCGATCTGGACGGCGCCGAGGCGGGCAAGGCGATGCAGCACCAACTGATCGGCGACCTGGCCGGCAGCATCGACGTGAAGATCCAGTCCGGCGGCGGCGTGCGTGCGGTCGAGGATGTGGAACGGCTGCTGGACGCCGGCGTGGCGCGGATCGTGGTCGGCTCGATGGCTGTCGCCAATCCGGTGGTCGTGACCGGCTGGCTGGAGCGGTTCAGCGCCGATCGCCTGACGCTGGCCTTCGATGTGCGCGTCGGCGAGGACGGCGTGCCGGTCCCGGCGCTGAAGGGCTGGACCGAGGCGGCGGGCGTGGATCTGTGGGCGGCGCTGGATCGCTATCCGGCGGGGCTGCTGAAGCATGTGCTGGTCACCGACGTGGGCCGCGACGGCGCGCTGACCGGTCCCAATCTGGAGCTGCTGGCCGAGGTCGTGCGGCGCCGGCCCGACCTGAAGGTCCAGGCGTCCGGCGGCGTATCGTCGCTGGAAGACATCGTCGCGGCCAAGGCCATCGGCTGCGACGGGGCCATCGTCGGGCGGGCCATCTATGAGGGCCGGTTCACGGCGCGACAGGCCATCGAGGCGGTGAAATGACCGCGCGGCGCATCATCCCCTGTCTGGACGTCAAGGACGGCCGGGTCGTGAAGGGCGTCCGGTTCGAGGGCCATGTCGACATGGGCGACGCCTCGGAACTGGCGGCGCGCTATCGCGACCAGGGCGCCGACGAACTGGTCTTCTACGACATCACCGCCTCGCCCGAGGGTCGCACGCTGGACTACGGCTGGGTGCGCGACATCGCCCGGTTGCTGGACATCCCCTTCTGCGTCGCGGGTGGAATCCGCTCGGTGGACCAGGCCGCCGCCTGTCTCGACAACGGAGCTGACAAGGTCTCGATCAACTCGCCCGCGCTGGAACGCCCCGAACTGATCACCGAGATGGCCGAGCGGCTGGGCTCGCAGTGCGTCGTCGTCGGCGTGGATTCCCGGCGCGAGGACGGCGACCATGTCGTGCACAAATACACCGGCGACCCCGATGCGCGGCGGGCGGCCGGGCGGCGCACCATGGACTGGATCGTGGAGGCGCAGGAACGCGGGGCCGGCGAGATCGTGCTGAACTGCATCGATCAGGACGGGATGCGCAAAGGCTATGACACGGCGCAACTGTCCGACGCCCGCTCGCGGCTGACCATCCCGCTGGTGGCCTCGGGCGGGGCGGGGTCGGTTTCGGATTTCCTGGACGTGTTCGACCGGGCCAATGTGTCCGGCGCCCTGGCCGCCAGTGTGTTCCACTCAGGCGCGATCGCGGTGCCTGATCTGAAGGCGTTCCTGGCCGGGGCGGGCGTGGAGGTGAGGCAGTGACCTCCCCTTCATCCGTGCATCCCGGCGAAGGCGGGGACCCCGGTTTTTGGGCGATCGGACAGGCCAGGTTCGTTTCAGACATCAATCCCCGACGCGGTGCGTCACAAAAGCACTGGGTCCCCGCCTTCGCGGGGATGCACGGAAATTAAGATGATCGATCCCTCCACCCTCGACTTCGAAAAATCCAACGGCCTGATCCCCGTCGTGGTGCAGGACGCGGACACCCTGCAGGTGCTGACCCTGGCCTATATGGACCGCGCGGCGCTGGACGAGACCATCGAGTCCGGCGAGGCGACCTTCTTCTCCCGCTCGCGCGGCGGGCGGTGGCGGAAGGGCGAGACCAGCGGCAACTGGCTGACGGTCGTGTCGATCACGGCCGACTGCGACGCCGACGCCATCGTGCTGGCGGTGCGGCCGATGGGACCGGCGTGTCACCTGGGGACCACCAGCTGTTTCGGCGACGACGACGCGCCGGGGCTGGGGCGGATCGCGCGGCTGGAGGCGACCATCGCCGAACGCGCCTCGGCCGATCCCGAAACCAGCTGGACCGCGAAACTGCTGGCCCAGGGTCCGAAACGGGCGGCGCAGAAGGTCGGCGAGGAAGGCGTGGAGACCGCTTTGGCCGGCGCCGCCGGACCGGACGAGGAACTCGCGAGCGAGGCCGCGGATTTGATCTATCATCTGCTGGTCCTGTTACGGGCGCGTCAAATGTCGTTTCAGGACGTGCTGGACGTGTTGGCGTCGCGGGCGCGACCGGCCACACACGATCACGAGACAGCCGGGGCCTGAGCCCGGCGGGAAGCGAGGAAACGGGCATGACGGCACTGGTGCTGTTCGGCGGCGGCGGCGATCTGGCGATGCGGATGCTGCTGCCCTCGCTGTATTTCCTCGAGCATGACGGTCTGCTGCCCGAGGGGCTGAAGATCATCGGCGCCGCCCGGTCCGAGGAAAGCCGCGAGGAATACGTCGCCAAGGTCCGCGCCTCGGTCGAGGGCAAGGCGAAGGCAGACGACGCCTGGACCGAGGACGCCTGGTCCAGACTGGAAGCGCGGCTGGACTATCTGGCCGTGGACGCCACCTCGGCCGCCAGCCTGAAGCCCCTGAAGGACAAGGTCGGCGACGGGGCCTGCACGTCGTTCCTGGCGGTGTCGCCGTCGCTGTATGCTCGGATCGTCACGGCCATGCGCGCGGCCGGTCTGGCCGAGGCCGACGACCGGGTGGTGCTGGAAAAGCCGGTCGGCCACGATCTGGAGAGCTTCCGCGAGATCGACGACGCGGTGTCCGACGCCTTCGCCGAACAGCAGGTGTTCCGCATCGATCACTACCTCGGCAAGGAGACGGTCCAGAACCTGATCGCCCTGCGCTTCGGCAACACCATCTTCGAACCGTTGTGGAACAACCTGTCGATCGACCACGTCCAGATCACGGTCGGCGAGACCGTCGGCGTCGGCGACCGCTGGCCCTATTACGACGAGTACGGCGCGCTGCGGGATATGTTGCAGAACCATATGCTGCAGCTGTTGTGTCTGGTGGCGATGGAACCGCCCAGCGACCTGGACCCGGACTCGGTGCGCAACGAAAAGGTCAAGGTGCTGCGCTCCCTGCGCGCCATCACCCACGAGGAGGCCGAGCGGGTCACGGTGCGCGGACAGTATGTCGGCGGGGTCGTCGAGGGCGAACGGGTCAAGGGCTATGACGAGGAGCGCGGTCAGGACTCCGACACCGAGACCTTCGTCGCCATCCGCGCCGACATCGACAACTGGCGCTGGGCCGGGGTGCCGTTCTTCATGCGCACCGGAAAGCGGCTGCCGGAAAAACGCACCGAGATCGTGATCCAGTTCAAGCCGGTGCCGCACTCGATCTTCGACCGCGACTCGCGCGGCGAGGTGCGGGCCAACCGGATGGTGATCGAGCTTCAGCCCGAGGAAGACATCAGCCTGACGGTGATGAACAAGCGCCCGGGGCTGGACCAGAAGATGCAACTGCAGCGCATCGACATGTCGCTGTCGTGGGGGGTCGGCCAGAAGGGCGAGAAGCCGCCGCGCCGCCGGATCGCCTATGAGCGTCTGCTGCTGGATGCGCTGAACGGGGATTCGACCCTGTTCGTGCGTCGCGACGAGGCGGAAAAGGCGTGGGAATGGGTGGACGGCGTGTCCGAGGCCTGGGCCGACGGGGGGATCGTGCCGCAACCCTATGAAGCCGGAACCTGGGGCCCCGACGCCGCCGACATGCTGATGGCCCGCACGGGCCGCGAATGGAAGGTGCAGGATGTCTGACTTTGATCCGTGCATCCCCGCGAAGGCGGGGACCCAGTGCTTTGCGCGATCAGGCGGCCGTGTGCGCCCCGGTCAGACGGCCCGCGCATTGCGCCTCACGACAGAACTGGGTCCCCGCCTTCGCGGGGATGCACGGTAGCAAGATGACCGCCATCGAATCCTTCCCCACCGTCGACGCCTGGGCCGCGTCCATCGCCGGCCGCATCGAGGAAACCCTCGGCGCCGCCGTCATCGACAACGGCCGCGCCCTGTTCGCCGGACCCGGCGGATCGACGCCCTCGCCGGTCTATGCGCGGCTGGCGCAGGCCGATATCGGCTGGGACCGGATCGCCATCACCATCGTGGACGAACGCTATGTGCCCGAGACCAGCGCGGACTCGAACGCATGTCTGATCAAGGATGTGCTGCTGCAAGGACCGGCCGCGAAGGCGACCTTCATCCCCCTGTATCACCCCGAGGTGACGGTGGACCGGGCGGCGGCGGTGGCGGCGAAGGCGTTGGCGGACGCCGGCGGTCGGTTCGACGCGGTCCTGCTGGGCATGGGCGAGGATGGCCACATCTGTTCGATGTTCCCAGAAAGCCCGACGCTGAAGACGCTTTTGTCGCCGACGCTCAAGCCAAACGTTCTGGGCGTGCCGCACGGGCGTGATGGCGCGGCGCCCAGTCTGGAGCGGATCTCGATCACCCTGCCCTATCTGATGTCGGCGGGCCGTGTGGTGCTGGGCCTGAAAGGCGCGGCCAAGCGTTCGGTGTTCGAGCGCGAGGCGGATGGCGACCCGGCCGTGCAGCCGATCGCGGCGATGATCGCGGCGAAGGTTCCCCTTGAAGTCGTCTGGACGGAGGCCGGTTGATGGCCCTTCACCCCCCCTTGCATCCCGGCGTGGCGGAAGTGACCGCCCGCATCGTCGAACGGTCTAAAGACACGCGCGCCGACTATATCCGTCGCATGGACGGGGCGCGCGACTCCGGGGTTGGCCGCGCCAAGCTGTCCTGCGCCAACTGGGCCCACGCCTTCGCCGGCCAGACCATCGCCGACAAGTTGACGGCCATGGGCGGCAAGACGCCCAACGTCGGCATCGTCACCGCCTACAACGACATGCTGTCGGCCCACCAGCCGTTCGAACGCTTCCCCGCCGTGATCCGCGAGGCGGCGCGCGAGCTCGGCGCGACGGCCCAGGTCGCGGGCGGAACCCCCGCCATGTGCGACGGCGTCACGCAAGGCCGGCCAGGGATGGAGCTGTCGCTGTTCAGCCGCGACGTCATCGCCATGTCGGTCGGGGTCGCCCTGACGCACGACGCGTTCGACGCCGCAATGTGTCTGGGCGTTTGCGACAAGATCGTGCCGGGCCTGTTCATGGGATCGCTGGCGTTCGGCCATCTGCCGGTCGTGTTCGCCCCCGCCGGGCCGATGCCGTCGGGCATTCCCAACGCCGAAAAGGCGCGGGTGCGGGCCGAATACGCCCAGGGCAAGATCGACCGCCAGACCCTGCTGGAATCCGAGATCGGCAGCTATCACTCGCCCGGCACCTGCACCTTCTACGGCACCGCCAACTCCAACCAGATGATGATGGAGCTGGGCGGCCTGCACATGCCGTCGACCGCCTTTGTCCACCCCGAGACCGGCCTGCGCGACGCCCTGACGGCGGCGGCGGCGAAACGGGCGGTCGAACTGGCCGTCAGCGGCGAGGGCCGGATGGCCGACGTCATCGACGAGAAGTCGATCGTCAACATGATCGTGGCGCTTCTGGCCACCGGCGGATCGACCAACCACGCCATCCACCTGGTCGCCATGGCGCGGGCGGCGGGCGTGCTGATCGACTGGACCGACATGGACCAGCTGTCGTCGGTCACGCCGCTTCTGGCGCGGGTCTATCCCAATGGATCGGCGGACGTGAATGCGTTCCAGGCGGCGGGCGGCGTGGCCTTCGTGGCGCGCGAACTGGCGCAGGCCGGGCACATCCACTCCGACGTCACGACCATCATGGGCCCGGGCATCCATCACTATTTCCAGGAGCCGGCGATGATCGACGGCGAACTGGTGTGGAAGGACGGCGTCCGGGAAAGTCTGGATCTGGACATCCTGCGCCCCGCCTCGGACCCGTTCGACAAGGAGGGCGGCCTGCGGCTGGTCCAAGGCAATCTGGGTCGCGCCGTCATCAAGATCTCGGCGGTCAAGCCCCAGCACCGGATCATCGAGGCCCCCGCCCGCGTGTTCGGCGCCCAGGAAGACGTGCTGGCGGCCTTCAAGGCGGGCGAGCTGGACGAGGGCTGCGTCATCGTGCTGCGCTTCCAGGGGCCCAAGGCCAACGGCATGCCGGAACTGCATTCACTGTCGCCGCTGATGAGCGTGCTGCAGGATCGCGGCCTGCCCATCGCCCTGGTCACCGACGGCCGCATGTCGGGGGCGTCCGGCAAGACCCCCGCCGCCATCCATGTGACGCCCGAGGCGCTGGAGGGCGGCCCCCTGGCCTATGTCGAGGACGGCGACCTGGTCCGGCTGGACGCCGAGGCCGGCGTGCTGTCCGTCAACGCCGACCTGACCACGCGCGAGCGGGCGCGGCCCCATTCGGTGCAGAGCTGGGGCTATGGCCGCGAACTGTTCGGCGCGTTCCGGGCGGTGGTGTCCTCGGCCGAAAAAGGCGCCTCGGTGTGTTTCGTGGCGGCGCCGAGCGAAAAACAACCAGAGATCCGCGATGTGGCGGATCCGAACGTACAGAACAGGGCAGTAGACGCATGAGACGCTGCAAAGGAGCGCGGACGTCCACGTCCGCATATTCGCCGACGCACGGAGCGGACCTGGAGGTCCGCGCTCCCAGGGAAACAGACGCATGAGTGACAAGACGCTTCTGGTCGGGGACGTGGGCGGCACCAACGCCCGTTTCGCCTTGGCCCGCATGGTCGACGGCCTGCCCGTGCTGGACCACCATGAAAGTTTCCCCGCCGACCAGTATCCGACCTTCCTGAAAGGCGTCGCCGCCTTCGTCGACGGTTGCGAGACCAAGCCGTCCGGCGGGGTCATCGCCGTGGCCGGACCGGTCGAGGACGGCGCCATCGACCTGACCAACTCGCCCTGGGCGGTGTCGGAAAAGGAGCTATCGACCCTGGGGCTGAACCCGGTGCGGCTGATCAACGATTTCGAGGCCCTGGCCTGGGGCGCGCCGATCGTGCCGCCGGAGTGTCTGGAGCATCTGGGCGGGCCGGCGGCGGGCGATCCGCATTCGGCCATCGCCGTGCTGGGCCCCGGCACCGGGTTCGGCGTCTCGGCCCTGGCGCGCGACGTCCACGGCAAGGAGATGGCCCTGCCCTCGGAAGGGGGCCACGCCTGTTTCGCGCCGGGCAATCCGGTCGAGGACGAGATCCTGCGCATCCTGCGCGAACGCTATGACCGGGTGTCGATCGAGCGATTGATCTGCGGTCCCGGCCTTCTGAACATGCACCGGGCCCTGGCCCGGATCGACGGGCGCGAGACCCATATCGACGATCCGGCCCAGATCACGGAGGAGGCCCTGGCCGATCCGCGCAGCCACTGCGGCGCGACCCTGGCGCGGTTCTGCGCCATCCTGGGGGCCGTGGCCGGCGACATCGCCCTGACCATGGGATCGCGCGGCGGCGTCTATATCGCCGGCGGCATCGCCCCGCGCATCCTGCCGTTCCTGAAGGCCAGTCCTTTCCGCGAGCGGTTCGAACGCAAGGGCCGGTTCGCCGACTATATGGCGGACATCCCGACCTGGGTGATCACCCACAAGCACGCCGCCCTTCTGGGGGCCGCCCGGGTCGCCTTCGCCGACATCGAATGACGATAACGCCGTTTTTTATCACGACGGCGTGAACCCTTTCCGGAGCGTGGCGTTTTCAAGGCTTCACACTGGAAGGGGTACCCCCATGCGTAAACTGATCATCGCCTCCGCTGCTATCGCTCTGGCCGGCTCACTCGCCGCCTGCGGCGAAAGCGCCGCCGACAAGTCCGCCGAAATGCAGGCCGACGCCCTGGAAGAACAGGCCGCCGCCGCCCCGACCGAAGCGCAGGAAACCGCCCTGAACGCCGAGGCCGACCGCATCGAGCAACAGGCCGGCAACGCCGACGGCGGCATGACCACCGAGAACACCCCCGACACCTCGCCGTCGACGCCCGCTCAGTAAGGGCCTGACCGGGGCGTCATGACCCCCGGCCGAGACTTCGGAAGAGATCGGACCCCCGTCGCGCGAGCGGCGGGGGTTTTCGTTGCGGCCACCGGCCCACGGGCCTTTCGGCGCGTCGTCGGCGACCCTAGATGGGGCGGATGACCGACACCTCCTCCGCCAACGCCTCAGGCAAGATCCCCGTCACCGTCCTCACCGGCTATCTCGGCGCGGGCAAGACCACATTGCTGAACCGGATCCTGACCGAGGACCACGGCAAGCGCTACGCCGTGATCGTCAACGAGTTCGGCGAGATCGGCATCGACAACGACCTGGTCGTCGGCGCCGACGAAGATGTGTTCGAGATGAACAACGGCTGCGTCTGCTGCACCGTGCGCGGCGACCTGATCCGCGTCGTCTCCGGCCTGATGAAACGCCAGAAGCCCGGCGCCCCCGCGTTCGACGCCATCATCGTCGAGACGACGGGCCTGGCGGATCCCGGCCCGGTGGCCCAGACCTTCTTCGTCGACGACGACGTCAAGGCCAAGACGACCCTGGACAGCGTCACCGCCCTCGTCGACGCCAAACACGTGATGGCGCGGCTGGACGATTCGAAAGAGGCGCGCGAACAGGTCGCCTTCGCCGACCGCATCATCCTCAACAAGACCGACCTGGCCACCCCGGCCGAACTGACGGCGGTCGAGGCGCGTCTGCGCGCGCTGAACCCGCTGGCGCCCATCACCCGCGCCGAACGCGCCAACGTGCCGCTGGATCAGGTGCTGGGCCTGCACGGTTTCGACCTGGAGCGGATTCTCGACATCCACCCCGCCTTCGCCAGCTCCGGCTCTGGCCCGGCGCATGGCGAGGACGCCCACGTCCACGACGAACACTGCGGCCACGATCACGACCATGACCATCATGCGCACGATCATGACCACGGTCACGGCGCACGCGGTCACGACCACGGCGACGACATCAAGGGCGTGTCCCTGTCGCTCGACCGACCGATGAACGGCGTGAAATTCACCGCCTGGCTGGACAAGCTGCTGGGCGAAAAGGGGCAGGACATCCTGCGCGCCAAGGGGATCATCGACGTGCAGGGCGAGGATCGCCGTCTGGTCTTCCAGGCCGTGCACATGATTCTGGAGGGCGACCTGCAGCGCGAATGGGGCAAGACCGAACGCCGCTGGTCCCGCGCCGTCTTCATCGGCCGCGACCTCGACGAGGCCGCGCTGAAGGCCGGGTTCGAAAGCTGCGCGGCTTGAACCGGAGTGACCTCATGACCCAATCCATCCTCATCGTCGGCGCCTCACGCGGGCTCGGTCTGGGCCTCGTCGCCGAACATCTGAAACGGGGCTTTGAGGTCATCGCCACGGTCAGGAAGGCCGAGGACGAGCCTGACCTGAAGGGACTGTCCGGCGCCGAGCGGCTGACGATCCATCGGGCCGACGTGACGTCGGACGCCGACATCGGGCGGCTGGCGACCGAGTTGAAAGGACCGCTCGACATCGTCCTCATCAACGCCGGGATCTCCGGCCCCCGCAGCGTCGCGAACGCCGATCCGGCCGAACTGGATCACGCCATGCGGACCAATGTCTTCGGCCCGGTTCGACTGGCCCACGCTCTGGTCGGTCACGTGCGCGAACAGAACGGCGTCCTCGCCTTCATGTCCAGCGCCATGGGCTCAATCGCCGAGAACGCCAGCGGCGCCATGGCTGTCTACCGCGCCACCAAGACGGCCCAGAACGGCTTTGCCCGCTCGCTGTGGCTGACGGACGCAAAGGACCGGGGCGTGACCGTGCTTTCGGTTCATCCCGGCTGGGTCAAGACCGACATGGGCGGAGCAGGGGCCGATATCGATGTGGAGACCAGCGTCACTGGGATGGCTGATCAGTTGAAGGCGCACGCGGGCGCCCACGTCCACAAATTCGTCGATTACAGCGGGCGGGAAATCGCATGGTAGGCCACATCGACCCCACGAAGGCCGCCATGACCGCGTTCCGCGAGCTGCCGTCCGACCGGCCCATCGCCATGATCAATCTGCTGCGGTTCAGGGATCGGGCCGACTACCCGGCCGATCACGCGAAGGCCGATGCGGGCCTGACCGGGGCTGAAGCCTATTCCGCCTATGGCAAGGGGGCCGCCGCCCCGTTCGACCGGGTCGGCGGAGAACAGCTGTGGCTCGGCCGGCCCGAGATCACCCTGATCGGCCCGGCGGAGGAAGCCTGGGACCTGGCCTTCATCGCCCGGTATCCGACGGCCCAGGCGTTCGCCGACATGCTGCGCGATCCCGAATACCAGGCCGCCGTGATCCATCGTCAGGCCGCCGTGGCCGACAGCCGGCTGATCCGCTGCGAGCCGGCCCTACCCGCCGCCGGATTCGGCGAAAGCGCCCCCGCTTGACCCGGTTCCAGTTCGACGCCCAGGTCACCTCGGCCCATTTCGAAGCGACCGGCGCGGTCTTCGCGCTCGGCGACGGCACGGTGCGGTTCGAGGGCCGGACCTTCGACGCCGTCCATGACGGAGCTATCCTGTGCGCCGTGGTCCACCCGTCCGGGGACGGTCTGGTCACCGGCGGCGACGACGGCCGGGTGATCTGGAGCCGCAAGGGCGAGGCCGGCGTGCTGGCCACGGCGAAAGGCCAGTGGATCGACGCCATCGACGCTTCGCCGCAGACCCATCTGATCGCCTTCTCTTCCGGCCGGACCCTGTCCGTCATCGACGCGACCGACGCCGGTTTCCGCCGTGACTTTCAGCACGAGCGGACCGTGTCCGGCGTGGCCTTCGACCCCAAGGGACGGCGCGTGGCGACCTCGACCTATGGCGGGACCTGCCTGTGGTTCGCCCGCATCGCCGAGCAGAAGCCGACCAAACTGACCTGGGCCGGATCGCACACCGGGGTCGCCTTTTCGCCCGACGGCGCCTTCGTCGTCACCACCATGCAGGACATGCAGTTGCACGGCTGGCGGCTGAAGGATGCGAAGAACATGCGGATGGGCGGCTATCCGTCCAAGATCCGGTCGCTGGCCTTTCTGTCGAAGGGCGCGCTTCTCGCCACCTCGGGGGCCCAGGGCGTGGTGCTGTGGCCCTTCAGCGGCTCAAACGGACCGATGGGGCGCGAGGCGTCCGAGATCGGTTTCGACGACAGCACCCTGGTCGGTCTGGTCGCGGCCGACACGGCCCACGGCGTGGTCGCGGCGGGTCTGGCCGATGGTCGCGTCTGGGTCGCCGACCCCGCCGGTCAGGGCCTGAACTTCATCAAGGCCGAGAAGGGTTCGCCGATCGTCGCCCTGGCCCTGAGCCCCGACGCCCGACGGGTCGCCTGGGCCGACGAAGACGGCCATGCGGGCGTGGTCGAGGTCTGACCCTCGACATCGTCGCGCGACACGCCCTATCGTCCCTCGGCGAACAGGGGATTCCGATGGGTCGACAGGGCGGGCAGACTCCGAGGTTCGCCTTCGGCTGCATGGCCGTCGCCATCCTGGGGCTCGTGGTCGCGGGGTTGCTGGCCGTGATCTTCCTGTGGGACGTGAACGGCGCCTGATCCGCCCTTGCGCGGCCACGGTTCCGGGCGAACACTCCGTATCGGGAGGGATCGATGACAGACGCAGCCACGCCGCGACGCAAGGGTCGCCCGATCCTGACCGCCCTGCTGGTGCTGGCCGCCCTGCCGATCGGCGGCGTTCTGATCCATACGGTGGCGCCCCCGCCCCTGACCCTGTTGATGGCGCGCGAGTTCGTCGCCGGACGCGGCCTGGACTACCGCTGGCGCTCGCTGGACGAGATTTCACCCAACCTGGTCGCCTCGGCCATCGCGGCCGAGGACGCCCGGTTCTGCGGCCACGGCGGTTTCGACATGCAGGCCATCGAGAAGGCGCTGAAGAACAACGAGCGCGGGCGCAAGGTTCGCGGCGGCTCCACCATCAGCCAGCAGACGGCGAAGAACGTCTTCCTGTGGCCCGGCCGCGACTGGGTGCGAAAGGGATTTGAGGCCGGCTACACCGTCCTGATCGAAACGGTCTGGTCCAAGCGCCGGATCATGGAGGTCTATCTGAACGTCGCCGAGATGGGGCCGGGCGTCTATGGCGCAGAGGCCGCGGCCCGCCACTGGTTCGGCAAGTCGGCCGCCGATCTGACCCCGCGCGAGGCGGCCCGGATCGCCGCCATCCTGCCCAGCCCGCGCCGCTATGACGCCGGTTCGCCCGGCCCCTATGTCCGCAGGCGCGCCTCCAGCGTCCAGGCCAGCGCCCGCGTGGTCAGGAACGAGGGCCTGGCGTCCTGCGTCCTCGGCGAGCCGCGCCGTTAACCGTCCGCCCTATCCGAAGCCTTAACCGAGACGCGCTAAGCGAGATCGATTGCGGTTCCCATCGGGGCCGTGCGGGATCACGGGTGGGCCATGACGATCGTGAAACGGACAGCAAGCCGCGTGACGGCCTTCTGCCGGCGTTTCGCGTCCGACGTCCGGGGCAATGTCGCGATGATCTTCGCCATCGTCCTGCCGGTGCTGATCCTGATGAGCCTGGGCGGAGTGGACATCCACCGGGCCTCCACGGTGCGGATGAACCTGCAGGACGCGCTGGACGCCGCGACCCTGGCGGCCGCGCGGTCGCAGTTCACTTCGGACGCCGACATCACCCGCGTCGGCCTGGCCTCCCTGCGCGCCAACCTGGCGCCCTACAGCGAGATCACCCTGCTGGAAGACCTGACCACCTTCCGCCTGGACAACACCGGCGCGGTCGTCGCCGACGCACGGGTCAATGTGACCGCCCTGGTCGCCAACATCTTCCTGCCGCCCTATGGCCAGTTCCTGGACGACCAGCTGCCGGTCAACGCCCATTCCGAGGTGCTGCGCTCCAACAACCGGATCGAGGTCGCACTGGTGCTGGACAACACCGGCTCGATGGCCGGCTCCAAGCTGACCAACACCAAGGCCGCCGCCATCGACCTGATCAACCGTCTGCAGGCGGCCGACGCGCGTTCGATCGAGGAAGATGCGATCAAGGTGTCGCTGGTGCCGTTCTCCATGACCGTTCGCGTGGCCCAGGGCGGATCGAACTCCGTGCCCAGTTATATGTCCAACGCGAACAACCATACCGGATCAACCGGGACCTACGGTATCTTCGACACCGGCGTCGGCCGTTTCACCCTGTTCCAGCGATTGAACACGACCTGGGGCGGCTGCGTCGAATCGCGCCCTCAACCTTACGACATCCGCGATACCGCACCCTCTTCGAGCAACCAGGCGACAATGTTCGTCCCCTATTTTTCCCCGGACGAACCGGACGGTGACGACTATCCGCGCGACTCGACGTGGTCCAACTGGCTGAACAGCAGCAACGCCGACCGAAACGACTACGTCGAAGACGGCTCCCGAGATTCCAACTACTATCCGTTCGGATACTATAACAGCTCCTCGACGCGGACCGACGAGTTCTTCGCCAGGCTGAAAAAGGTCAGCAAATACTCGACGTCGCGCAGAGGATCGATGACGACCAGCTTCGGCCCGAACCAAGGATGTTCGCTGCAGCCGATCATTCGCCTGACCGACGATTACGGCCAACTGCGAACGGCGGTGAACAACATGGTCGCGACCGGCAACACCAACGTCCCCCTGGGCGCTATGTGGGGTTGGCACACCCTGTCTCCCAATGCGCCGTTCGGGGATGGTCGGCCTTATAACTCCGAGCGCCTGCAGAAGATCATCATCATCATGACGGACGGCGAGAACGTCCTGACCGACACCGGCAATCCAAACGACAGCTATTACAACGGCCTGGGCTATATCTGGCAGAACCGCCTGGGCATCACCTCGGGCAGCAACGACGCCCGGCGCACCCGGATGGACAACCGTTTCGACCATCCCACCACGAGCGTCGAAGACATGTGCGGAAACATGAAGGCCGCCTCGACGAACATCGAAGTCTATACGATCGCGGTCCAGGTCGACTCCGACGCCCAGACGGTGCTGCGACGCTGCGCCACTGACGACAGTCATTATTTCCCGGTCAGCAGCGCCTCGGGTATCGGGGCAGCCTTCGACCGGATCGCCGGCGCGATCGAGAACCTGAGGATCTCGCGATGATCGCCTCGTCGATCGCCGCGTCGGGCATGGCCGCCGCCTCGGCGCGGTTCGAACAGAGCGCCGTGCGCACCGCCCGGGCGCCCCTCGAAAATCTTGAGACCGAGATGGTCGAACGGATCGGAGCCAGGACCGCCTTCTTCGCCAACGCCGGGGTCATGCGGACCGCCGACGACATGGCCGGCGCCCTGCTGGATATTCTGGCCTAGGCCGCCGCACCCACCTTGGGCGGCAGGCTGAACAGCGCCGCGAACCGCTCCAGCGCATCGAGGTCGCCCTCGACCGCCAGCGCGCCCGCGTCGATCAGGGCCCCCAGCGGCTGACCGCCATAGACATGTCCCGCCAGAGCCGGCGGTGATCCGCTTATCGTCACGTCCGCGTCCGCGATCTCGCCGCGCTCGATGGTCAGGTGCGCCTGTGAAACCCGCGCGGTGAACCGGTCGTCGCCGAACCGGAACGCGACCGTCACGACCAGGCCCCCGGCCCGCTCGGCGTGGAACATCGTCTGGAACGACATCATCAGCGAGATGGGGCTGAGCGGCAGGGTCGGGTCGTGACTGGGCGAGCGGGCCGCCCACATCCCCAGCATGCCGAACACCGGCCGGATCTCGCGCCCCCAGTCCGTCAGATCATAGACCTGGACCGAGGCGGGCGGCGGCAGCCTGCGCCGCACGACCACCCCGGCGCCCTCCAGACCCTCCAGCTTCTGGGTCAGGACATTGGCGCTGATGCCGGTCAGACTGGCCTTCAGTTCGCCGAACCGGCGCGGCCCGAACATCATCTCGCGGATCACCAGCAGGGCCCAGCGTTCGCCCACCAGATCCAGCGCATGCGCCGCCCCGCAGGCGTCGTCGTAACGCCGCGCCGATCGGGTCGCGCCTTCAGTGGTTAGTTTTTCTAACTTCATAGTTGCCTTATATAACTGTCGTGGCTATGAGTCGCAACGTCGGCGCCCCGTCGGAGGAGCCGAGACGTCCGTTCCGCGTTCTCACACCGCCAACAAGGAGCCTTCCGTGCCCGACAAGATCACGCCGTGCCTCTGGTACGACCTCGGTCAGGCGAAACCCGCCGCCGAATTCTACATGTCGCTGGGCCTGCCCGACAGCCGCATCGACTCCGCCTTCGCCAGTCCCTCGGACAATCCCTCGTCCCGGCAAGGCGACGAACTGGTGGTCGAGTTCACCCTGGCCGGCCGGTCCTACGTGGGTCTGAACGGCGGACCGCAGTTCCCCCAGTCCGAGGCCGTCTCGTTCATGATCCACACCGACGACCAGGCCGAGACGGACAGGCTGTGGGACGCCATCGTCGGCGCCGGCGGTCAGGAAAGCCAGTGCGGCTGGTGCAAGGATCGCTGGGGCGTCAACTGGCAGATCACGCCCAAACGGCTGATGGCCTTCTATGCCGATCCGAACCCCGCGCGGGCCAAGGCCGCGTTCGAGGCCATGATGACCATGAAGAAGATCGACATCGCCGCCCTGGAGGCCGCCGCCGACGCGGCCGGCTGACGATTCCGTACAAGACCCTTTCCGATATCCGGACCAGTCTGACCGCTGAACATCCACCCACAGGGCCTCAAGTCGGAAGCGACCGTGTCGCGACCAACGGCCCCTTCGAAGGAGAACCAAGATGGCTTACGTGACCGGCTTTCTCATTCCCGTGCCGGCTGAGAACAAGGACCGCTACATCAAGTCCGCCGAGGTCAGCTGGCCCCTGTTCAAGGAGTTCGGCGCCCTCGAACAGGTCGAGACCTGGGGCGACAACGTTCCCGCCGGGAAGGAAACCGGGTTCGACCTGGCGGTGAAGCTGAAAGAGGGGGAGGTCGTCGTCTTCTCGTGGCTGAAATGGCCCGACAAGGCGACCGCCGACGCCGCCTGGGAAAAGATGATGACGGACCCCCGCTTCGAGGGCATGGACATGCCGTTCGATGGCAAGCGGATGATGTGGGGCGGGTTCGAGCCCGTCTTCGAAAGCTGACGCACTGATCCGGTTCCGGCCGCCGCTGGATCGCGGCGGCCGGCTCTGGCACGATGGGGTCGCCAGCGACGGCCCGCCGGCCCGGAGAGTCTGAGATGATCCTGCTGCTGTCCGCCCTGGGCGCCCTCGCATCCCCTGTCCAGGAGGCGCCGACCGGCCACCGGCTGGTCTGGGCCGACGAGTTCTCGACCCAAGGTCTGCCCGACCCCGGCCTGTGGTCCTACGACACCCATGCCAACCCCACCGGCTGGTACAACAACGAACGCCAGTACTATTCCGCCGATCGGCCCGAGAACGCCCGCGTCGAGGACGGGCGCCTGATCATCACCGCCCGCCGCGAGACCCTGGACCTCCCCGACAGCGGCGGTCAGGCCTATACCTCGGCGCGTTTGATCAGCACCGGGGGCTGGACCTACGGCCGGTACGAGGTCCGCGCGAAAATCCCCTGCGGGCGAGGCTCGTGGCCGGCCATCTGGATGCTGCCGGTCGATCTGGAGACCTGGCCCATGGACGGCGAAATCGACATCATGGAGCACGTCGGCCACAACCCCGGCATCGTCCACGGCACGGTCCACACCGACGCCTACAACCATGTGGCCGGAACACAGCGTGGGGCGGAGATCGCCGTCCCCGACGCCTGCGACGCCTTTCACCGCTATCAGGTCGACTGGACGCCGGACGCGGTCGTCTTCTCCATCGACGACAGGGCCTACTACCGTTTCGACAACGACGGGGCGGGCGACAAGTCCACCTGGCCCTTCGACGTCCCGTTCCACATGATCCTGAACGTCGCCGTCGGCGGCGACTGGGGCGGCGCCGAGGGCATCGACGACACGGCCTTCCCCCAGACGATGCAGATCGACTACGTCCGGGTGTTCCAGCCGGAATAGCCCGACCCGGTCGGAGACCGTCGGTTGACGAAACGCCGATCCATCCGGATGCTCGCCCCCGACAGGTCGGCGACGGCCGTTGCGAACGGGCGGCCCGATGATGCGATCTTCCTGGCTCTGGCTGGCGCCCGCAGCCGTCGTGATCCTCGCGCCCTGTGCGGCGTCGGCCTCGGTCAACGCGCGGGTCGAGATCGGCGCGACGCTGGTCGGCTCCAGCACGACCGCCGAGGAAATCGAGCGCAGAGCCTCGGCCCGGGACCGGGCGCGCCAGGCCGAGATCGCCGCACTCAGGGCCGATTACGACGCGGCCGTGGCGGCCGGCGCCGCGCGCGCGGCCGAACTGGAGGCCCGACTGGTCGCCGCCCAGGACGGTCTCGTCGCCAGTCTGGCCGAGGACAACGGCGCCTATGCGCGCGAGATCGCAGCCTTCCGTGACGCGGTCGAAAGCATCGCCGCGACCCCCGAAGGTGTCGCGGCTCTGGCCCGGTTCAACGCCGGAGATCGCGCGGGCGCCATCGCGGTCCTGGACGATCTGCGCGAAGCCCGCGACGCGGCCCGCCGGGTCCGGGCCGATATGGAGAGTGCGGCCGAGGCCCGAGAGATCGCCCAGCTCGCGCTGGACGCCAAGGGACTGGGCGACCCGGCGTTCGACACGGCCGCCGTCATCGCCCGCTATGAGGAGGTCACCCGCCTCGATCCCGGCGCCTTCTGGGACTGGATCGAACTGACCCGCCTCTATCAGTCGGCCGGCGCCGGCGACCGTGCCTTGCAGGCGGCGGATCAGGCGGGCGAGAATGCCAATGACGATTATGAGCAATCCGTCGCCCTGGCCGAGACGGCGGAGATTCTTCTGACCCGGGGCGACCGCGCCGGAGCGCTGGAGCGCTATCGGCGCAATCTGCAGATCGCGGAACGGCTGGCGGCGGCCGAGCCCGACGCGACCGATCGGTTGCGGAACCTGAATGTGTCGCTGAACGCGATCGGGGATGTCCTGTTGAGCCAGGGCGACCGAGACGGCGCATTGCTGCATTTTCAGCGGGCCCTGGGTCTGTCCATGACCGTGGCGGAGGATGAACCAGGTTCGACCCAGGGCGCACGGGATCTCGCCCTGACGCTCAACAAGGTGGGCTCCGTGCTGGTCAGCCAGGGCGATCTCGATGGCGCGCTCGAGCTTTATCGGCAGAGCCTGGAAATCTTCGAACTGTTGTCGGCGGCCGACCCGACGTCGGCTGCTCGCGCCGATGACCTGGGCGTTGCTCTCGGCAGGGCCGGCGACATCCTGGTCGAACAGGGCGACGCCGACGGCGCGATGACGTATTACCGTCGAAGCCTGGAGATCGCGCAGCGGCTGTCGGCGGCGGACCCGGCGTCCGCGTTCGCCGCGCGACAGGTGATCATCGCACTCAACAAGGTCGGCGACCTGCTGCTGGCGCAGGGCGATCAGGCCGGGGCGCTGGCGCGCTATCAGAACGGCCTGCAGATGGCCGAGCGACTGTCGGCGGCCGATCCCGCCTCGGTCGATCTCGCGCGCGAGCTCAGCGTATCGTCGATCAAGGTCGGCGACGGGCTTCGTCGCGAAGGTGACCAGGCCGGCGCCCTCGCCCGCTATCGGACCGCGCTGGAAATCGCCGAACGTCTGGCGGCGGCCGATCCGGGCTCGGCCGATCTGGCGCGCGACGTCGCCGTGTCCAACTATCGGCTGTACACGATGAGCGAAGAGACCGGATATCTGGAGACGGCCCTGGGCATCCTTCTGGACCTGCAGGCGAACGGCTCACTGCGGGCAGGCGACGAGCGGTTCATCGCCCAGTTTCAGGAAACCCTGGGCCGATAGCAGTCCGACGGGCGCTTTGTTCGGCGCCCGGGTTGTTCGCAGCCGCACAATCCTCTAATGCGACGCGTTCTCATTATCAGGACCGCGTCGATGCTCCGTACCCTCATCCTCTCCACGACCGCCCTTGTCGTCCTGGCCGCCCCGGCCATGGCCCAGCAGCAGGCGACCGAACTGGAGGAGGTGATCGTCACGGGATCGCAGGTCACGATCCCGGCGCCCTATCCCGGCGGCCAGGTCGCGCGCGGCGCCCGGGTCGGCCTGTTCGGGGCGCTGGCGAACCTCGACACCCCCTTCGCTGTCACCGCCTACACAGAGGAACTGGCCCGCAACCAGCAGGCCCGCAGCGTCGGCGACGTGCTGCAGAACGATCCGGCCGTACGGGTGTCCAAGGGCTTTGGAAACTTCCAGGAATTGTATGTGATCCGGGGCTTCCCGGTCTATTCCGACGACATGACCTACAACGGCCTGTACGGCATCCTGCCGCGCCAGTTCGTGGCAGCCGAGTTTTTGGAACGGGTCGAGGTCTTCCACGGCGCGACCGCCTTCCTGAACGGCGCGGCGCCCGGCGGATCGGGCGTCGGCGGCGCCTTCAACCTGATGCCCAAGCGCGCAGGCTCCGAGCCCCTGACGCGCGCCACGGTCGGTCTGGAAGGCGGCGGCGAGGTCTATGTCGCGGCCGATGTCGCCCGCCGCTTCGGGGCCGACAACGACTACGGCCTGCGCCTGAACATCGCCCGTCGCGACGGCGAGAGCGGGATCGAGGATCAGGAGCGCACCCTGAACGTCATCGGCCTGGGGCTGGACCGGCGCGGCGAGCGGGCGCGGTTCTCGGCCGACATCGGCTGGCAGGACCACCATATCGACGCTCCGCGTCCGACCGTGACCCCGGCCGGCGCCATCCCCGACGCGCCGGACGCCAGCTCCAATTTCGCCCAGCCCTGGACCTATACCGACGAAGAACAGCTGTTCGGCGTCGCCCGCGGCGAGTTCGAACTCAGCAACGACGTGCAGGCGTGGGCCGCCGTCGGCGGTCGCAGCGGCACGGAGGCCAACGTCCTGGCCAACCCGACGGCCCAGCCCGACGGGACGATCAGCGCCTATCGGTTCGACAACACGCGCGAGGACACGATCTGGTCCGGCGACGTCGGCGTGCGCGCCGAACTGAGCACCGGATCGGTCGATCACCGCCTGGTCGCCTCGGCCTCGCAGGTCCAGTCGAAATCGGAGAACGCCTATGCCTTCTCCAGCTTCGCCGGGTTCGCCAGCGACCTGTACAACCCCGTCGACGTGGCCCCGCCCGTCCCCGACTTCTTCATCGGCGGCGACCTGGACGATCCGGGCGTCACCGAGCGGGTCAGGAACGCCAGCGTCGCGATCGCCGACATGATGTCCTTCATGGACGGCCGGCTGATGGTCACCGCCGGCGCCCGCTATCAGGAGATCGAGACCCGGTCCTACGACTACAACACCGGCGCCCCGCTCTCGTCCTACGAGGGCGATGCGGTCACCCCGGCCTTCGCCGTGGTCTACAAGCCGATCGAGGAAATCTCGCTCTACGCCAACTACGCCGAGGCCCTGATCCCCGGTCAGACCGCGCCGGCCGTCAGCGGCGGCGTGCCGGTGACCAACGCGGGCGAGGTCCTGTCGCCCTTCACCGGCGAACAGGCCGAGGTGGGCATGAAATACGACGTCGGCCGGTTCGGCGGCTCGGTCAGCCTGTTCCGCACCACCCTGCCCAGCGCCTATGTCGAGAACAACGTCTTCGCCGCCAATGGCGAACAACGCAATCAGGGGCTGGAGATCGCCTTCTATGGCGCCCCGCGCGAGGGTCTGCGCCTGCTGGGCGGGTGGACCCTGCTGGACGCCGAACTGACCCGCACGGCGGGCGGCGCCCTGGATGGCAACACCCCGATCGGCGCGCCGGAGGTCCAGGGCAACCTGAACGTCGAATGGGACGTGCCCCAGCTGACCGGCCTGACCCTGGAGGGCCGTATCGTCTATACGGGCGAACAGGAGGCCAACGCCGACAACACCGTCCAGCTGGACAGCTGGACCCGGTTCGACGCCGGGGTGCGCTATGACTTCCAGGCGGGCGGCCGTCCCCTCACCGCCCGCGCCCGGATCGAGAACGTCGCGGACGAGGACCAGTGGGTCGCCGTCGGCGGCTTCCCCGGCGCCAACTATCTGACGCTCGGCGCCCCGCGCACTCTTTCGATCTCGGTCTCGGCCGAGTTCTGACCAGCGGATGAAGCCGAGCACGATCCGCGCATGGTCCTGGACCCACAAATGGTCGAGCCTGGTCTCCACGCTCTTCCTGATGATGCTGTGCGTCACGGGCCTGCCGCTGGTCTTCTCGCATGAGCTGAACGAGGTCCTGCTGCACGAGCCATGGCAGGCGGCCGCCCCCGACGGCCCAATGCTGGATCTGGATCAGGTGCTGGACACGGCGCTGGCCAACCACCCCGGCGACGTGCCCGCCTTCATGAGCTTCGACGAGGACCGGCCGGTGGTGAACGTCACCTCCAGAGCCCCCGACGCCCCCTACGGCCAGTTCAATTTCCAGCCCATCGACCAGACCAGCGGAGACCCTGCTCCGCTCGTCGCCGGTCATCCGGTGATGGAGTTCCTGCTTCAGCTGCATACCGACATGTTCCTGGGCCTGCCCGGAATGCTGTTCCTGGGCGCCATGGGGCTGTTGCTGGTCGTGGCGGTGGTCTCGGGCGTGGTCCTCTACGCCCCGTTCATGCGCCGCCTGCCGTTCGGGACGCTGAGAATACAGAAGGCCGCACGGACCCGCTGGCTGGACTGGCACAACCTGCTGGGCGCGGTCACGGTCGCCTGGGTCCTGGTCGTCGGCGTCACCGGCATCGTCAACACCCTGGCCACGCCCATCCTCGACTTCTGGAAGAACGACGCGCTGAAGGAGCTCGCCGCAGCCCACGCAACCCCGGCCCCGCCGTCCGAGCGCGCCTCCCTGAATGCCGCCGTCGAGCGCGCCAAACAGGCCCTGCCCGGCATGCAGTTGCAGTTCGTCGCTTTCCCCGGCACGGCCTACACCACCGACCACCACTATGCGGTCTTCTTCCACGGCGACACGCCGCTCACGACCCACATGACCACCCCCGCCCTGATCGACATCCGCACCGGAGAGCTGGCCGCCGTCGCCCCCATGCCCTGGTATGTGAAGACCCTGTCGCTGTCCCAGCCGCTGCATTTCGGCGACTACGGCGGCCTGGCGCTGAAGATCCTCTGGGCCCTGCTGGACCTCGCCACGATCGTGATCCTCGGCTCGGGCGTCTATCTGTGGCTGGGCAAGAAGACGCGCCGGTGAACAGCCATCACAGCCTCTGGGCCACCTTCCGCTGGCCGTTGCTGCTGGGCGCGCTCAGCCTGACCGGTCTGGTCGGCGCCCTGCTCGAAGACGGTCTGTGGGACTGGCTGGGCGTCGCGCTGATCGCGACGTCGGCGGCTGCCGTTGCCTGGGCGCGGTTCCGGTCGCCCTAGACGCAGGAAAAAGGCCGCCCCCTTTCGGAAGCGGCCTTTAATCGTGTCGGCGTCGCCGTGCTTCAGCTGTCCAGGAAGCTCCGCAGCTTCCGCGACCGGCTGGGGTGCTTCAGCTTGCGCAGGGCCTTGGCCTCGATCTGGCGGATGCGTTCGCGGGTGACCGAGAACTGCTGGCCGACCTCTTCCAGGGTGTGGTCGGTGTTCATGCCGATGCCGAAGCGCATGCGCAGGACGCGTTCCTCGCGCGGCGTCAGGGAGGCCAGCACGCGGGTCGTGGTCTCGCGCAGATTCGACTGGATGGCGGCGTCGATCGGCAGGATCGCGTTCTTGTCCTCGATGAAGTCGCCCAGGTGCGAATCCTCCTCGTCGCCGATGGGCGTTTCGAGGCTGATGGGTTCCTTGGCGATCTTGAGGACCTTGCGGACCTTTTCCAGCGGCATGGCCAGCTTTTCGGCCAGTTCTTCCGGAGTCGGCTCGCGGCCGATCTCGTGCAGCATCTGGCGGCTGGTGCGGACGATCTTGTTGATCGTCTCGATCATGTGGACCGGGATGCGGATGGTCCGCGCCTGGTCGGCGATCGAGCGGGTGATCGCCTGACGGATCCACCAGGTGGCGTAGGTCGAGAATTTGTAGCCGCGACGGTACTCGAACTTGTCGACCGCCTTCATCAGACCGATGTTGCCCTCCTGGATCAGATCCAGGAACTGCAGGCCGCGGTTGGTGTATTTCTTGGCGATGGAGATCACGAGGCGCAGGTTGGCCTCGACCATTTCCTTCTTGGCCTGACGGGCCTCGCGCTCGCCCTTCTGCACCGTCTGGACGATGCGGCGATAGTCGTCGATCGGCAGGCCGGCCTCCACCGCCACCGCGGCGACGTCGCCCCGGATGGTGGTGATCTGCGTGGCTTCGTTCTCGCTGAACTTGGTCCAGCGCACGCCCATCTCCTTGACCCGGTCCGACCAGGTCGGATCCAGCTCGGCGGTGAAATAGGCCTTCAGGAACTCGGGGCGCGAGATGCCGTAGCTGTCGGCCAGACGCAGCAGACGACCTTCCAGACCGATCAGCCGCTTGTTGATCGCGTACAGTTGTTCGACCAGGGCCTCGATGCGGTTGTTGTTCAGCTTCAGCGTCTTCAGCCGACCCGAGATGGCCTGGGACAGGGTGTCATAGGCCTTGCGGTCCTTGGCGCTCAGCTCCTCGCCCTTCAGCCGGGATTCGACCAGCCGCTCCTGCAGCTTGCGGAAGGCGTCGAAATCGCCGGCGATGGCGTCCAGCGTCTCCATGACGCCGTCGCGCAGCTCGGCTTCCAGCGCCGAGATGGACATCCCGCCGCCGTCGTCGAAATCTTCGTCTTCCTCGTCCTGCTCGGCCTTTTCAGCCTCTGCGGCTGCCTCGGATCCCGGCTCGGGTTCAGGCTTGGGCGGGACCGGCTGGCCCGGAATCGGCGGCTGGGGCTGGTTGTGCGGCAGGGAGGATGGGTTCAGCACGCCATAGGTGGCGTCCAGGTCGATGACCTCGCGCAGCAGGATGCGGTTGTTGGCCAGTTCGTCGCGCCACACCATGATGGCCTCGAACGTCAGGGCGCTTTCGCACAGGCCGTTGATCATCGCGTCGCGACCGGCCTCGATCCGCTTGGCGATGGCGATTTCGCCCTCGCGGCTCAGCAGTTCGACCGAGCCCATCTCGCGCAGATACATCCGCACGGGATCGTCGGTGCGGTCATAGGTCGGTTTGGCGTCGCCCTCGGTGACCGAGGTCTCGGCCTTCTCGGCCAGCTCGCCGCCGGTCGTTTCCGCCGCGTCCTCTTCGGCCTCGACGACGTTGACGCCCATCTCGGACAGCATGGCCAAGGTGTCTTCGATCGCGTCGGGCGTCACTTCTTCGGACGGCAGAACCTTGTTGAGCTCCTCCATCGTGACATAGCCGCGCGTCTTGGCCTGTTTGATGAATTTCTTGACCCCGGCATCGGTCAGGTCGAGCAGCGGACCATCCGACTGGACTTCGGCTTCCGGGGTCTCGGCGTTCTGGGCGCTCATAAAGTCTCTATCTCCGGCCGGTGAGGAGGATCAGGCCTCCCGGCAAAAATGCAACATCCGTTCCGAAAGAGAACGCATCGGAGCCGTGTTCGTTACGAACCCGTCTCACCGTCCCAGATCGTCCCGGTCTTGATGGCCCGTCGCAACGCATCGCGCTCCGCCTTCAATCGACTGAAGGCGGATGCGTCGAACGCCTGATCGGCCCCCGACTTCGCTGACGCCAGCGCCGCGTCCAGGCCCGCGACGCGGGTCAGGGCGTCGAAGCCTTGCGACCACCGGACCCTTGCTTCGGCGAGGGGCGCGTTCGCTGCCAGGAAAGGCGCGCCGGACTTTGCCGCCGCCTTCTCGACCTCGCGCACTAAAGCATCGTGTCCGGATAGCGCGAGATGGCGACGCAGGGCCGCAGAGTCAAGCGTCTGACCGCCGAAGCGAAGCCGCACCAGCTCCTGCGCCAGCCCGTCCAGGGCTTGATCGCCGAACCCGTGGGAGGCGATCGCCTCCAGATGGTCGTCCATCCGTTCGGGATCTTCGATGGCGCCGTGCGCCAGGGCGGCGGCGATCGGTTCGATGGAGCGGGTCAGCGCCTGCATCGCCTGGGCCCCCTCGGCGGTCTGGCCCAGCTTGGGCGGCGGGCCGGGCCGCCAGCGTCCGCCCGTCTGCTGGGCGCGTTGCGGAGCCTGCGAGCGGGCGGGGAACAGGGCGTCGAAGCGGTCGAACAGGTCGCGCCGGTACTGTTCGGCCAGATCCTTGTCCTGAATCGCCGCCGCCGCCTGACGCAGCCGCCCCTTCAGCCCGGCGCGGCGTTCCGGCGTATCCAAGGGCTCGACCTCGGCTTCGCGCCGGAACAGCATTTCGGCGAAGGGCCGCGTCTCGGCCATCGCCTGGCGCAGCGCCGGCGCGCCCTTGTCGCGCAGGATGTCGTCGGGGTCCTGTCCGCCTTCCAGCAGGGCGAAACGGAACGAGCGGCCCGATTTCAGCAGCGGCAGCGCCCGCTCGATCGACCGGAACGCCGCGCGCTGACCCGCCCCGTCGCCGTCGAAACACAGCACCGGCTCGGACGAGACCCGCCACAACAGAGCCATCTGTTCCTCGGTCAGGGCCGTGCCCATCGGCGCCACCGCCGGCAGGCCCGCCCGCTGACAGGCGATGACGTCCATATAGCCCTCGACCACGATCACGCTCTGGGTCGACTTGCTCTCGGCCCCGAGGATGCGCCGCGCCTCGGGCAGGCCGTACAGGGTCGCCCCCTTGTGAAACAGCGGGCTCTCGGGCCCGTTCAGGTATTTGGCCCGATCGTCGGGGTTCATCGCCCGGCCGCCGAAGCTGACCAGACGGCCGCGCGCGTCCAGGATCGGGAACATCAGCCGGTCGCGGAACCGGTCATAGGGGCTGCCGCCGCCCTCCGGCGCGATCAGCATCCCCATTTCGACCAGGTCGCCGGGCTTCGCCCCCCTCTGCACCAGAGCCGCCTTCAGCCCCTCGCGGTCGTTCGGCGCATAGCCCAGGCCGAACCGGTCCCACTGATCCTCGGGCAGGCCGCGGCGTTCGAGGTAGTCCCGCGCCGCCTTGCCCGTCGCCCGGCGCAGGTTGGCCGCGAACCATTTCTGGGCCAGGTCCATCCAGTCCGCGAGCCCCTGACGCTTCTGCTCGCGCTCGGCCGCCTGCGGGTCTTCGGCCGGCATCTGCATGCCGGCCTCGGCCGCCAGACGCTCGACCGCCTCAGGGAACGACAGCCGCTCGGTCTCCTGCAGGAAGCTGATGACGTCGCCGTGCTTGCCCGAGCTGAAGTCGTGGAAGAACCCCTTGTCGTCGTTGACGAAAAACGACGGCGACTTCTCCTTGGTGAAGGGCGACAGGCCGACCCACTCCCGCCCCTGACGCTTGAGCTTCACCGACCGGCCGATCACGTCGGACGGGCGAAGGCGGGCCTTCAGTTCTTCCAGGAAACGGTCATCGAAACGCACGGCCGATCTATAGCGCGCGACTCAGGCGGCGTGGCGGTTAACCTCTCATTAACCAAAAGGACCAAATCGCGGCAATAACATTCTGTTTTTACGTGACATTTTTTGGACCGATTGCGGAACTATCCACAGCAGACAGGGTTAATCCACTGTTACTCCCGCGCAGAAGCGCCGACCTCCATTCAGTCAGAGACGCTTATGTTCATCGCCATCGCCCGTCCGGCGGTGGAGCCCACGGGCCCCGACGCCGTCGCCGTTCCCAACGCTCCCGCCATCCACGATCTCAGCCCCCGCGCCCTGCACGCCCGCCTGCTGGAGAACGCCGCCCAGCGCCGTCTGCGCGGCCTCGAACGCATGCGCGCCGACCGGCCGGAAGACGCCGACTACTGGCTGCACGCCGCCCCGGTCGCGGTGAAGAAGGCCTGCGCCCTGCGTGAGGAACGCAGCTTCGCGCCGATCCCCTAGACGGCGCCGGCTCAGCGCCAGGCGTCGCCCGTGATCGCGCCCTGGCGGCCGACCTCATAGACCGCGCTCATCGACTCCACGCTGAAATCCAGCGCCGAAGCCTCGGAGTCGTCAGGCAGGGCGGCGTAGCGGAAGAACAGGTCATTGGTCTGGGCGAAGGCCCGGTTGCCCGCCAGCGTCGTCAGCAGCGACGCCCGCAACAGGATGTCGATGCTGCGCCCCAGCACTCCTTGCGGCGTGTCGCGGGTGATGTCGAACGTGGGATTGGTGCGCCCGTTGACCACGACGTAGAACCGCGCGGTCCTCAGCATCCCCGAAGGCTCGCGGAAGGACCACAGGCTTTCGGGCACGGCGAGAAACGGCGTGGTCACCCCGCCGTCGACATGCATCTCTTCGAAATTCAGACCGCCGTTGTCCGACTGGATCAGCACCGGCGGGAAGGCGCCGGGGATGCTGGCCGAGGCGATCAGCACGCTGCGGAACAGTTCCAGCGCCTCGGGCGAGCCTTGCGTCGCGATGGCCCCCAGATCCCAGCTGACGCCGCGTTGCGAATCCAGATCGGTGGTGGCGACCAGCAGCACCCGGCCCCTGGCGTATTCGGCGGCGACGGCGCGCAGCAGGGCGGCGTCCACATAGTGTTCGACCAGGGCGCGCAGAGGCTCGGCCTTGTAGATGCCCGACCCGATCAGGGCGCCCAGGCCTTGCGGCTGCAACAGCCCGGCCGCCCCGCCGCCAGTGTAGGCGTCGGCCAGTTCGTCATCATAGTCCGAACCCAGGAACACGAAGGGCGCCGCCAGAGCGCCGGTCGACACGCCGGTGACCACCTCGAAATCGGGTCGCTCGCCCGTTTCGCTCCAGCCCTTCATCAACCCGGCGGTAAAGGCGCCGTTCGACCCGCCGCCGCTGAGGGCGATGAAATCCAGCTGCCCGTCAGGCCCCACCGGCACCCCGTCGCGAAACGCCCGCTGAAAGATCTCGGCCCGGTCGTCGGCGTCCAGATAGACGCGGATCGGATGGTTCGGCGCCGAGATCAGCCCCATCGGCAGCGCGCCCTCGCGGTCCTGGGCGTCGAACGACGGTCGGGCGCCGCTGGCGCAGGCGCCCAGCATCAGGGTCAGGGTCAGGCACAGAAGGATGAGGCGGCCGTTCATGATCCCAGCCTAGCACGCCGGGATCGACAGACCGATGACCGCGGCGTCGGGCTCAGCCCTTCATCATCTCGCTGAAGCGGTCGAACAGATACAGACTGTCGGTCGGGCCGGGCGAGGCTTCGGGGTGGTGCTGCACGCTGAACACCGGACGGTCCTTCAGCTGGATGCCGCAGTTGGTGCCGTCGAACAGGCTGACGTGGGTCTCGGTGACGGCGTCGGGCAGGCTGTCGCGATCGACGGCGAAGCCATGGTTCATCGACACGATCTCGACCTTGCCGGTGGTCAGATCCTTGACCGGATGATTGGCGCCGTGGTGGCCCTGATCCATCTTGACCGTCTTGCCGCCCAGCGCGAGCGCCAGCATCTGGTGGCCCAGGCAGATGCCGAACACGGGCTTTCCGCTGTCGACCAGCTTGCGGATTTCCGGCACCGCGTATTCGCCGGTGGCGGCCGGATCGCCGGGACCGTTGGACAGCACGACGCCGTCGGGCGACCGGGCCAGAACCTCTTCCGCCGTCGTCGTCGCGGGGACGACGGTGATCTTCGCGCCCGTCGAGGCCAGCGCCCGCAGGATGTTGCGCTTCACCCCGTAGTCGATGACCACGACCGACTTGCGGCCCGTCGTCTTCGGGTGACCCTCTGGCCATTCCCACAGCCCCTCGTCCCATTCGAACGCCTGGAGCGTCGAGGCGGGCTTGGCCAGATCGAGGCCGACCAGTCCGGTCCATCCCCTGGCCTGGGCGACCAGGGCGTCGAGGTCGAACCGGCCGTCCGGGTCGTGGGCGATCACCGCGTGGGGCGCGCCGTGGTCGCGGATACGCTGGGTCAAGGCGCGCGTGTCGATGCCCGACAGTCCCACGACGCCCCGGCGCTTCATCCAGGCGTCGAAGCTGGCATCTGAACGATAGTTGGCCGGATCGGTCGGCAGGTCGCGGAAGATCGCGCCCCGGGCCGAGGTGTCGGACCCGCCGCCCATCTGTTCGATATCCTCCACGTTCGTGCCGGTGTTGCCGACGTGTGGAAAGGTGAAGGCCAGGATCTGGCTCATGTAGCTGGGGTCGGTCAGGATTTCCTGATAGCCGGTCATGGCGGTGTTGAAGACCACCTCGCCCAAGGCCGATCCGGTCGCGCCGACGCCGATCCCCTGAAAGATCGTGCCGTCGGCCAGGGCCAGGACGCCGGTCGCGCCGGGAATGAGCTGAGTGGTCATGGGCCGTCCCTTACACCGAATCCCGGCGATCAAACGGCGGCGTGACTAGAAGGATGCCCGCTGTTCGTCAAACGGCGCGGCTGCCCTCCGGCGGCTCGCCATAGGCGTTCGGCTCGGGCTGGCCCTTCTGGGCGCACAGGATCAGCGCCCAGATCCAGCCGATGATCGGGATCAGCCAGATCAGAACCCACCACCCCGACCGCCCCGTGTCGTGCATGCGCCGGATGCTGACCGCGATGCTGGGCACGAAGGAGGCGATGGCGAAGATGCTGGTCAACGGCTGCAGGAAGTCGCCGTCGCCGTCCAGGGTGTTCGGGAACAGCGTGCGGTCGAGCACGGACAGGATGGCCGTCACGATCACGTAGAACAGAAGATAGTACCAGAACTCCTTGCGGTCCGAGCGGCCGCCGAAATCGACGTAGCGGCGATAGGGGATGATGAAGTCGTTCAAGCCCGCCTCCCGGTGCGCGGTCGCGCGCGCGGACCGTCCGGCGAACGAAGCGTCGCCGACGGTCTATTGTCAAGCTAGGTCGGAACGCGCGCGCCATCCCAGGCGAACACTCCGCCGCTGTCGGCCGGCGTCAGGCCATCGAGCACCGACAGCATCCGCTCGGCCGAATAGGCAGGCGTGAACAGCCGCCCTTCGGCCACCCCCTTCTGGAAGGGTTCGGACAGGGCGGTGTCGACCGTGCCGGGATGCAGCCCCGCCACGACCACCTGAGGATGCGACCGCGCCAGTTCGATGGCCAGGTTCCGCAGGATCATGTTCAGCCCCGCCTTGGACGCCCGATAGCTGTGCCAGCCCCCCAGTCGGTTGTCCGATATCGATCCGACCCGCGCCGACAGGGCCGCGAACACAGCGCGTCGGTCGCGGGGCGTCAGGGGCAGGAAATGCTTGGCGACCAGCGCCGGGCCGACGGAGTTGATCCGATAGTCGCGCAGCAGATGCTCGGCCGTCATCGACCGATAGGACCGTTCGGGTTGCTCGCCGTGGTGCAGGACGCCCGTCGCCACGAACACCAGGGTTGGGGCGGGGCCGCTGGCGACCGACGCAGCGGCGCCGGCGATGCTCGTCTCGTCGTCCAGATCCAGTCCGGTCACGGACCGCGAGAGCCGATGAACGACGCCATATCGGCCGGACGCCTCCAGCGCCTGAGCCACGGCGCCCCCGATGCCGCCTGAAGCGCCGATGACGACGGCGGAGACCTGGGCCGGGGGTGCGCTCATGCCCCCTTGATGCAGGCTTCAGCGGTTCCCGGCAACGCGACCGGTTGACCGTCGCCGTCCAGCGCGCCAGACGACCGGCTCGCAACCGGACCCGCCGCCATGCCCATCACCACCGTCGGTCTCGATGCCGACGACACCCTCTGGCACAACGAGACGATCTTTCGCCTGACCCAGGCGCGGTTCCTGGACCTGCTGGGCGAACACGACAATGCGGTGATCGAGGCGCGGCTGGCCGAGGTCGAGCGGCGCAACCTTCGGCTCTATGGCTACGGGGTCAAGGGTTTCACCCTGTCGATGATCGAGACGGCGATGGAGTTGTGCGACGGCGATCCGCCCTCCGGCGTGATCCGCGAAATCCTCGCCGCCGGCCGTGAGATGCTGGCCCACCCGGTCGAGACCCTGCCCGGCGTCGATGAGGCCCTGCATCAGTTGGCCGAACGCTATCGCCTGGTGCTGATCACCAAGGGCGACCTGCTGGATCAGGAGCGCAAGCTGGCCGCCTCCGGTCTCGGCGACCTGTTCGCAGCCGTCGAGATCGTCTCGGAAAAGGACCGTGGCACCTATGAGCGCGTGTTCGCCCGCCACGGCACGGGGCCGGACGAGGCCGTGATGGCGGGCAATTCGGTCAAGTCCGACGTCATTCCAGCCATCGAGGCGGGGGCGTTCGGGGTGCATATCCCCTATCACGTCACCTGGGCGCACGAGGTGGCCGAGCCGCCCGTCGATCACCCACGTTTCGGCCTGCTGGAGACCATCGCCGACCTGCCGGGCTGGATCGCCGCACGCGGCGCCTGACACACGGGCCTGACAAACGGGGTTGCTCACCCGCCCACCCGTCTTTAGACGGGCCGCTTAGCCGACAACCTGAACCGCACCCGCCGCGCAGCCCCCTGCCGACGGGCGCCGCTGCGCGAGACACGACCCTGTACGAAGACGTCATCAGCCACGACGAAAGGGACGCCATGATCCGCGCCTCGCTGGCGGAGCACGGCGACAGCGGGATCACGCCGCGCCACACTTTGTTCTTCTTCCTCGGCGAAGGCGACCACGACGATCTGAACGAGGTCGCGCGCCGCGCCGGCTTCCTGACGCGAGGTCAGGGCGACGCGACGGTGCTCGAAACGACGATGGCGGTGGACGAGGCCAGCTTCGCCCCGGTCAGCGCCATGATGCAATCCTGGGCCGCGGCCTTCCAGCTCGATTACGACGGCTGGGAGTGCGCGGTCGTGACCAACTAGAGGGAGGCTGAGATGCCCAAACGCACGGACATCAAATCCATCCTCATCATCGGGGCCGGGCCCATCGTGATCGGTCAGGCCTGCGAGTTCGACTATTCGGGGGTTCAGGCCTGCAAGGCGCTGAAGGCCGAGGGGTACCGGGTCATCCTGGTCAACTCGAACCCGGCCACGATCATGACCGACCCGGACATGGCCGACGCCACCTACATCGAGCCGATCACGCCCGAGATGGTCGAGAAGATCATCGAAAAGGAACGCCCCGACGCCCTGTTGCCGACCATGGGCGGCCAGACGGCGCTGAACACCGCGCTGGCGCTGGATGCATCCGGCGCGCTGGAGCGTTACGGCGTCGAGATGATCGGGGCCAAGGCCGACGTCATCGACAAGGCCGAGGATCGTCAGAAATTCCGCGACGCCATGGACAAGCTGGGTCTGGAATCGCCCAAGTCCAAGGCGGCGCATACGCTGGACGAAGCGCTGGACGGGCTGGAGTTCGTCGGCCTGCCCGCCGTGATCCGTCCGTCGTTCACCCTGGCCGGCACCGGCGGCGGCATCGCCTATAACCGCGAGGAGTTCGAGGAGATCGTGCTGCGCGGGCTGGACCTGTCGCCGACGACCGAGGTGCTGATCGAGGAATCGGTGCTGGGCTGGAAGGAATACGAGATGGAGGTGGTCCACGACACGGCGGACAACTGCATCATCATCTGCTCGATCGAGAACATCGACCCGATGGGGGTCCACACGGGCGACAGCATCACCGTCGCCCCCGCCCTGACCCTGACGGACAAAGAATACCAGCGGATGCGCACGGGCTCGATCAATGTCCTGCGCGAGATCGGCGTCGAGACCGGCGGATCGAACGTGCAGTGGGCCATCAACCCCGCCGACGGCCGGATGGTCGTAATCGAGATGAACCCGCGCGTGTCACGGTCCTCTGCCCTGGCCTCCAAGGCCACCGGTTTCCCCATCGCCAAGGTCGCCGCGCGTCTGGCCGTCGGCTACACGCTGGATGAGCTTCAGAACGACATCACCCAGGTGACCCCGGCCAGCTTCGAGCCGTCGATCGACTACGTCGTCACCAAGATCCCGCGCTTCGCCTTCGAGAAATACCCGGGATCCGAGCCGCTGCTGGGCACGTCGATGAAGTCGGTCGGGGAGGTCATGGCCATCGGGCGGACCTTCCAGGAATCGATGCAGAAGGCCCTGCGCGGCCTCGAGACCGGTCTGTCGGGCTTCGACGAGATCGAGATCGAGGGCACGGTGGACGTCGAGGACGATGCTTCGGCCCGCGCCGCCGTCATCCGCGCCCTGGGCCAGCCGACGCCCGACCGTATCCGCGTCATCGCGCAGGCGTTCCGCCACGGCCTGTCGGTCGAGGAGGTCAACGCCGCCTGTTCGTACGAACCGTGGTTCCTGCGCCAGATCGCCGACATCGTGCGCACCGAAGGCCATGTCCGCGTCCAGGGCCTGCCGACCGACGCGACCGAGTTCCGCAAGTTGAAGGCCAAGGGCTTCTCCGACGCCCGTCTGGCCCAGCTGACAGGATCGACGGAGAAGGCCGTCCGTCATGTTCGTCGCGGCCTGTCGGTACGCCCGGTGTTCAAGCGGATCGACACCTGTGCCGCCGAGTTCGCCTCGGCCACCGCCTATATGTATTCGACCTATGAGACCGGCGCGCTGGGTCAGGTTCCGCTGTGCGAATCCGAGCCCACGGGCGCGAAGAAGGCCGTCATCTTGGGCGGGGGTCCGAACCGGATCGGGCAAGGGATCGAGTTCGATTACTGCTGCTGCCACGCGGCGTTCGCGTTTGCGGACATCGGCGTCGAATCAATCATGGTCAACTGCAACCCCGAGACGGTCTCGACCGACTACGACACCTCCGACCGTCTGTATTTCGAGCCGCTGACGGCAGAGGACGTGCTGGAGCTGATCGAGGTCGAGCGCTCGAACGGCGAGCTGATCGGCGTCGTCGTCCAGTTCGGCGGCCAGACGCCGCTGAAGCTGGCCCATGCCCTGCACGAGGACGGCATTCCGATCCTGGGCACGTCGCTGGACTCCATCGATCTGGCCGAGGACCGCGAGCGGTTCCAGGTCATGCTTAACGACATCGGCCTGATGCAGCCGCCCAATGGTCTGGCGCGGTCTGCCGAGGAAGCCGCGCAGAAGGCGGACGAGGTCGGCTATCCGGTCGTGCTGCGGCCGTCCTATGTGCTGGGCGGACGCGGCATGATGATCGTCCACGACCGCGAACAGCTGGACCGCTACGTCGGCGAGGCGATGCGGGTGTCGGGCGACGATCCCGTCCTGATCGACCACTATCTGAACCGCGCCACCGAGGTCGACGTTGACGCCCTGTGCGACGACGAGACGGTGTTCGTGGCCGGGGTGCTGGAGCACATCGAGGAGGCCGGGGTCCACTCGGGCGACAGCGCCTGTTCCATGCCGCCGTTTTCGCTGTCGGCCGAAATCGTCGCCGAGCTGAAGCGACAGACCGAGGCGATGGCGCGCGCCCTGAAAGTGCGCGGCCTGATGAACGTGCAGTTCGCCATAGAGGAGCCGCACAGCGACAACCCGCGCATCTTCGTGCTGGAAGTGAACCCACGCGCGTCGCGCACCGCGCCGTTCGTGGCCAAGACCATCGGCCAGCCGGTCGCCGCCATCGCCGCCAAGGTCATGGCCGGCGTGCCGCTGTCGAGCTTCGACCTGACCGACGTCCCGTACGACCATATCGCGGTCAAGGAGGCGGTCTTCCCGTTCGCCCGGTTCGCCGGGGTCGACACCATTTTGGGGCCCGAGATGCGCTCGACCGGCGAGGTCATGGGTCTGGACTGGAAGCGGGACGGTGAGGCCGACATGGCCCCCGCGTTCGCTCGCGCCTTCGCCAAGTCCCAGATCGGCGGCGGCACCACCCTGCCCACCGCCGGCAGCGCCTTCATCAGCGTCAAGGACGACGACAAGCCCTTCATCGTCGAGGCCGTGACCCTGCTTCTGAAACAGGGGTTCGAGGTCATCGCCACCGGCGGCACCCACGGCTATCTGGTGCAACAGGGTCTGCCCGTCGGCCATGTGAAAAAGGTGCTGGAAGGCCGCCCCAACATCGTCGACGCGATGAAGAATGGCGAGGTCCAGCTGGTCATCAACACCACCGAGGGCAAGCAATCGCTGCAGGACAGTTTCAGCCTGCGTCGCACCGCCCTGATGATGAAGATCCCCTATTACACGACCTCGGCGGGCGCTCTGGCGGCGGCCCAGGCCATCGGGGCGATCCAGGCCGACGCCCTGGATGTCAGGCCGATCCAGGACTACGCGCAGTAGGCGATCGGTCGGCGCGGCCGCCGCGACCATCGTGCGGCGCACACCGCCCGTTTGGTTGACAACGCTGTCAAGACATCTCACTCCTTTGACGACTTTAGACTGTCAGGGAGTCCGTCGATGTCCGGGTCCGGTTTTGCGACAGGGTTGTCGGCGGCGTTCGCGCTCGCAATCCTGCTCCTCGCCCCTTCGGCGTTCGCCCAGGACGGCTACATCGGCGGGGTGGATACCGGCGCGAAGGATTCCTTCGCGATCGGCGCGCTGGCCGAATACAACCGAAACCTCGACACCGCCCTGTCCGACGCCGCGCGCGAGACCGGGCGCGAGCGCGCGACGCGCCTGAAGGACGAGGAGGCCGCAGGCCGCGCGGTCGCAGCGGAATCCGGCGTGACCTGCGAAGTCTCCGAGGCGATCCTGCTGGGCAAGACCGACGACGACGTCGAGGTCTACGAAGCCGCCTGCGCGACCGGACCGGGCTATCTGGTCACGGCGTCGACGCCGCCGGTCGCCGTCGGCTGCGTCGTGGCCAATACCGCCGCAGCGCACGCCATCGCGACCAACCCGACGGTGCGCCCGCCCGCCGCCTGCACCCTGCCCGCCAACCTGAATGTCGACGCCGCCATCGCCGACTACGCACGCGAGGCGGGCATAGGCTGCACCGTCGACGAGGTCCGCGCCATCGGCCAGGTGGGAAGCCGGGCCATCTACGAGATCGGATGCGCCGGCCGCGACGGCTATCGGATCACCCCCAGCGAAACCGGCTGGGACAAGGTCGCCTGCCTGGTGGTCGTCAACGCCGGCTCGACCTGCGCCTTCACCACCCCGGCCGAGCAGTTGGCGAGCCTTCATGCCCTTCTGGCCGACACGCCGGCCGCCGACTGCGTGGTGGACGGGGGACGCTACATGGGGGCCAGCGCCAACGGAACCTACTACGAGGCCCGCTGTGCGGGGGCGGACGGATACATCTTCCGCGTCAGGGACGACGCCACCGAGGTCTTTGCCTGCGCCGACGCCGAGGGGATCGGCGGCGGGTGCATCCTGACGGCGGAGGTCCCGTCAGCGGCTCCGCCCGGGAACTAGCCGATCCAGGGCGCAGGCCGATCCGCCTGTCTGCGGCATCGGCGTGCGATCGCGGTTTGACCGCGACATGGGATTGAGCGACCGTCGTTTCGGGTTTGGGAATGACGCGATGACAGATCAGCCGAAGATCCCTCGGACGCGCCGACGGACGTCCGCGCCGACCACGCCCGATCCCATCGAGATCGCGATGGAGGCCGAGGCCAATGGCGACGGCGACGGCGACAGCCCCGCCCGGCGCGTGCTGCTGAAGCACGAACAACTGCTGGGCTGGCAGATTATGAAGGAGCGGGCGGGGTTTGGACTTCGCGTCCTGACCGGAGTTGTCGGCGTGGTGGCGGCCGTCCTGATCGGCTCGCTGATCTGGTCCGCATCGCAAGAGCGCGGTCTGGTGATCGAGCCCTTTTCCGTCCCGCCCGAGTTCGCCGAACGCGGCGTCACCGGCCAGGTCGTCGCCAGCCGCCTGCTGGACCGCCTGAGCGAGATGAGCGACCAGACGGTCTCGGTCCGCGCGCCCTCGACCTACGCCAACAACTGGAACGGCGACATCAAGGTGCAGATCCCCCAGACGGGGGTCTCGGTCGGCGAACTGCGTCGCTATCTGGTTGAATGGCTGGGCAAGCAGACCACGATCGGCGGCGAACTTTACCAGACGCCCGACGGCCTCTCCCTGATCGCCCGCACCGGCACCGCGACCGCGACGCCCAATCTCGGCGCCGACGAACGCGACCTGGACGCCATGATCCAGGCGGCGGCGGAACAGGTCTATGCCGCGACCCAGCCCTATCGCTACGCCGTCTATCTGCGGCGTATGGGAGATGACGAAGGGCACTCGCGTTCGATGGAGGCCCTACGGACCCTGACCCGATCCACCGACGTCGCCGACCGTCTGTGGGCATTCACCGCGCTGAACCTGAGCCTTCAGAACTCGGGCGACTTTGCGGGAGCCATCGAAGCAGCGGACGCCGCCATCGCCATCGCGCCCGAGTTCAACCTGGCTCACGCAAACCGGGGGGGCGCGCTGGCCAGCCTCGGTCGGGACGAAGAGGCGCATCAGAGCAACCTTGTCGCCTTGCGCACCGCGAAAAGCGACGGCCGACGGTTCATGGCCGAGGAAGGCTTGGCGTTCTCGACCGAAAGCTGGCTCGGCGGCACTCGCATGGATATCGGCGACTATCGCGGGGCGATCGAAGCCTTCCGTCGAAGCCTGGCGATTCGCGCCGACGACGGTCAGAACTTGGCGCTGATAGGCATGGCGCAGGCTCTTGGCCACGAGCCTGAGGGAGCCCGGCTATCCTTTCACGACCTGACGGAGCGCGGCCTCCTGTTCAGCCCCAGCAGTGGGGGCGTCGATGACATCACGCGGGCTCAAATGGCGGCGGGGATCGCCTTCGCAAACGGCGAGTGGAGCGAAATCGTCCGCCAGATCGGGGGCGTGGACCGGACAGGCGTAGCGGCGGCGGATTGGCTGCTGTTCCGGACCCTTTCCCATCCGCTCCTTGTGGAGGCTCTGGCGAACCTCGGCGATGCCAGGCGGGCGACGGTGATTGCAGCGGGTCTGCCTTTGGACTGCTACCGTTGCGTCATGGTGCGCGGCGTCGCGGCGGAAGCGGCTGGTGACCGCGCGAGCGCCGATCGCTGGTTCGCCGAGGCTATCCGTCAGGGGCCGTCCCTGCCCTTCGCGAACGAGGAACGGGGCCGCGCCCGGGTGGCGCGCGGCGATCTTGACGGCGCCGAAGCCGATTTCCGCGAGGCCAACCGGCGCAGTCCGAACTGGGCCGATCCGCTGAAGGGCTGGGGCGACGTGCTGATGGCGCGAGGCGATGCGCGCGGGGCGCTTCGTCGCTACGACGCCGCGCTGGAGCGTGCGCCCCAATGGGCCGTGGCGAGAACCGCCCGCGACCGCGCCGCCGCCTAGAGCGTTCGACGCTCCGGTAGAGCCGGGGCTACGCTCCGGTTTTTTGTATTATCGCATTCTTTGCCGCGAACCGGTGTCCACTTCGCTGGCGAATGCTCTAGATCCCCGCCCCCGGCTCCGGGTCCGCCGCCGCGTCGCGTCCCTCGACGATACGGGCGGCGGCCAGGTCGGCGGTGACATTGCCCACGGTGCGGAAGATGTCGGGCACGACCTCGACCGCCAGCAACAGGGGCAGGACCTCCAGCGGCACCCCCATGACGATGCAGATCGGGGCGATGGAGGCGAAGAACGACACCTGTCCGGGCAGGCCGACTGTCCCCACGCTGATCGCCAGCGCCGCCAGTCCGCCGGCCAGCATCGAGGCCAGGGTGATCTCGGTCCCGGTCAGCCGCGCCACATAGATGACGACCGCCAGGTTCGCGACCGTCGAGGTGATGCGGAACACCGCCACCGCCAGCGGCAGAACCAGCCCCGCCGTCGCCGTCGAAACGCCCAGATGGCTGACCGCCCGCTCGACCATCACCGGCAGACAGGCCAGCGACGACTGGGTCGAGAAGGCCACGACCTGGGCCGGCGCCGCGCCGCGCGCGAACCGCCCCAGCCCGATCCGCCCCCAGATGACCGCCACGACATAGGTCAGCAGGATCAGCCCGATCAGGGCCAGGCAGACCATCGCGATATAGTGGCCCAGCACCCCCGCGGCCCCCAGTCCCGCTCGCAGGCCCACGCCCAACGCCAGGGCGAACACGCCCAGCGGCGCGACGCTGAGCACCCATTGGACGATCACGATCATGGTCTGGGCCACGGCCTCGAAGAACAGGGCCACCGGCTGACGCAGCCGCGCGTCCAGCCGCGTGGTGGCGAAGCCGAAGACGATGGCGAACACCACGATGGCCAGGATGGCGTCGTCGGCCGCCGCGCGGATCGGATTGGCCGGAGCCAGGCTGGTCAGAAAGGCGCTGAACCCTCCGCCGCCGACATTGGACGCCACCTCGGCCGCCGCCCCCGCAGGGGCGCCCGCCAGCAGCGCCCGCGCGCCCTCCGCCCCGATCGGCCAGATCTGGTGCAGGCCCAGCGACGCGGCGAACGCATAGACCGTCGCCCCCGCCAGCAGCAGGGCGAACACCACCACCGCCTTCAGCGCCAGCCGTCCGGTCGAGGCCGCGTCGGCGATCGAGGCGATGCCGGTGACCAGCAGGCTGAACACCAGGGGGATGATCGTCATCCTGAGCGCATTGAGCCACAGCTGGCCCAGCGCATCGACGACGGCCACCGTCCCGACCCCGCCGGGAATCCCATAGACCTGCGCCGCCGCCCCCGCCGCCAGCCCTCCGATCAGGGCGACCATCACCCACAGGCTGAGCGAGGACATCACGGCGGCGGTGCGGGATCGAGTCATGACGGCGACGCTAGCACCCCGACCGCCCGACGCCAGCGTCAACTGTCACGGGCCCGTGCTAGGTTCGGCCATGTCTCCCCGCATCGTTCTCGCCACCGCCGGTTCGCTCGGCGACCTGCATCCGTTTCTGGCCTTGGCGCTGGCGCTTCGCGCGCGCGGGTTTCAGGCCGAGATCGCCGCCTCGCCGGACTATGGCGACAAGGTCCGCGCCGAGGGACTGGTCTTCCACCCGGTCGGTCCCGGAATGGCCGAGATGGAGGCCGCGTTCGGCCTGACCCGCGCCGAGCTGACGACCCGGGTCGCCCGATCCAACACCTTCCTGTTCGAAACCCTGCTGCTGCCAAATTTGGAAGCAGGTGCGCGAGCCCTCGCCACGGCGGCCGAGGGGGCGTCGGCCATTGTCGGCTCGACCTTCGCGGCGGGGGCGGGCATGGCCGCCGAGATGCTGGGCGTTCCCTTCGTGCCGGTGGCGCTTCAGCCGACGGTGGTCTTTTCCGCCTACGATCCGCCCGTCCTGCCCGGTGCGCCGTGGATGGCGCCGGCGGATCGCGGGCTTCAGCTGTGGCTCAACCGTCTGACGGTGAGCGCCGCCCGCCTGCGCGGGGCGCGCTGGACGGCCCCGGTCGACCGGGTCCGGGGTCGCCTCGACCTGCCGCCGCGCGGGGACAATCTGCTGCTGGACGGTCTGAAAGGTCGGCCCCTGTCGCTGGGTCTGTATTCCACCTTGCTGGGGCCGGTCGCCCCTGATGCGCCGGACGGCTTCATCGTCGTCGGCGACGCCACCTATGACAGCGAGGCGGGCGGTCCGGCCGTCATGCCGCCGGCGCTGGAGCGATTTCTGGCCGCCGGTCCTGCGCCCGTCGTTTTCACCCTGGGCAGCGCGGCGGTGAACATTCCGGGCGACTTCTATGTCGAAAGCCTGAAGGCCGCCCGCCGCCTGGGGCGTCGCGCCGTCCTGCTGGTCGGACCGGAAGGCGACCTGGGCGTGGCCGAGGGTCCGGACGCGATCGCCCTGCCCTACGCCCCCTTCTCGCGCCTGTTCCCCCGGGCCGCCGCCATCGTGCACCAGGGCGGGGTCGGCACCACCCAGCAGGCCATGCGCGCCGGCCGGCCGCAGTTGGTCGTGCCGCATCTGGGCGACCAGTTCGACAACGCCGCGCGGATGGTCCGCCTGGGCTGCGCGGCGACCCTGGCGCGACATCGCTACAGGGCCGAACGGATCGCGCTGTTGCTGGATCGGCTGCAGTCGGACCCGGGCGTGGCCGAGACGGCGACGCGGCTGGGGATCATCGCGTCGCGCGAGGACGGGGCGGCCGTCGCGGCGGACCGGATCGCCGAACTCATTCGCTGACCTTTTCTTTCGTCATTCCGGGCGAAGTCGAGCGAAGCGAGACGCAGACCCGGAACGAGGCGGCGCGCGGGAGCGCGAACCTGTCGTGGACACGGACAGCGTGATCGCTGAACCATCGCCTCCGCTTCGCTGCGGCGCCGCCCCGTTCCGGGTCTCCGCTGCGCTACGCCCGGAATGACGAAAACAAGGTGACGTCAGCCCTTGAGGCGGGAGAGGGCCTCGCGCACCGCCTCCGCCGCCCGGTCCAGTTCGGCCTCCGACACCTCGGCCATCTCGATCCGGCCCAGCAGCGGCCGGTCGCGCCGCGTCGACATCCGGCGATAGGCAGGGTCGTAGTGTTCAGCGATCAGGGCCGCCGCAAGGTCCAGCGTCCGCCCCTCGACCCCCATCGCCTTCCAGCCGGCCACGGTCGCCCTGGAATGGTGCGGCGGCAGCCGTCCCAGGGCGGCATTCATCGCCGCCGGGTCCGAGGCGATGTCGGCATAGACGCGGGCCGACCAGGCGGCGCGCGCGGCGACCGGCGCGTCCAGTTCGATCACCGAGGCCCGGCCCATCGCGGCCCACAGGGCGGGCGGCACGGTCCGCGCCCCGATCCGGCTGGACTCAGCCTCGACCACCACCGGCCGGGTCGGGTCGATGGCCTCCAGCGCCTGATACAGCCGGCTCTCGAACAGTTTCTGCGACGGCTGTGGCCGATCGCGGATCGCGCCGAACAGCGAGCCCCGGTGCGCCGCCAGCCCCTCCAGATCCAGCATCTGGACCCCGCGCGCCGCCAGCCGATCCAGGAGCGCCGTCTTTCCCGATCCGGTGCCGCCGTCCAGCAGCACGACCGACCACCGGCCTTCGCCATACAGGGTCGTCTGCACCCTGCGCCGCCAGGTCATATAGCCGCCGTCCAGCACCGTGACCGGCCAGCCGACCTGATCCATCACAGTCACCATCGCCCCCGACCGCTGCCCGCCGCGCCAGCAATAGACCAGGGGCTGGAACGACCCGTCGCGATCGCCCAGCGCCCCGTCCAGATGGGCCGCGATATTGCGCGCCACCTTCGCCGCCCCGTGCCGGCGCGCCAGGAATTTGGAGCGCTGGACGTATTCGGCGCCGATCTCGGCCCGCTCGGCGTCGTCCAGCACCGGAAGGTTGATCGCGCCCGGGATATGATCCTCGGCGAACTCGGACGGGCTGCGGACGTCGATGATGGCGTCGAATCCGGCCCGTGCCGCCGCCGACAGGTCTGTCGTGCGGCGGATCAAATCACCCGCACCCCGGCGCCCTCGACCACCCGGCCGACGACCGCCGCCCGATCGAAGCCCGCCGCCCGGACTGTGGCCACAACGGCCTGTGCCGCGTCCGACGAGACGGAAATCAACAACCCGCCCGAGGTCTGGGGATCCGTCAGCAGGTCGCGGCGCCAGGCCTCGAACCCGTCCGGCAGCGTCACCGCCTCGCCATAGGCGGCCCAGTTCCGGCCGGAGGCGCCGGTGCGGACGCCGTCCCGGGCCAGCGCCTCGACCCCGTCCAGCAGGGGGGCGGCCCCGGCCTCGATCTCGATCCCCAGCCCCGACCCCCGCGCCATCTCCAGCGCGTGACCCAACAGGCCGAAGCCGGTCACATCGGTCATGGCGTGAACCCCGGCGGCCTCGGCCAGATCGGCTCCGACGGCGTTTAGTTGCGTCGTAGAGGCGATCAACGTCGCATGGCCCGCCGCGTCCAGCCGTTCCTGTTTCAACGCCGCACTCAGCACGCCCACGCCCAACCCCTTGGTCAGGATCAGGACGTCGCCCGCCCGTGCGCCGCGATTGGTCAGCACCCGATCCGGATGGACCAGACCCAGGGCCACCAGGCCGTAGATCGGCTCCACGCTGTCGATCGAATGGCCGCCCGCGACCGGAATGCCCGCCTCGGCGCAGACGGCAGCGCCGCCCGCCAGAATCCGCCCGACGGTCCCGGTCGACAGCACGTCGACCGGCATCCCGACCAGGGCCAGGGCCAGGATCGGCCGCCCGCCCATCGCATAGACGTCCGACAGGGCGTTGGTCGCCGCGATCCGCCCGAAATCGAACGGATCGTCCACCACCGGCATGAAGAAGTCCGTCGTCGCCACCAGGGCTTGCTGGTCGTTCAGCCGCCAGACCGCCGCGTCGTCGCTGCTCTCGTTGCCGACCATCAGATCGGCGAAGACCGCCGCCTGGGGCGTTCCGGCCAGAATGTCGCGCAGCACGCCGGGCGACAACTTGCAGCCGCAGCCGCCGCCATGGGCCAGGGAGGTCAGACGAGGCTCGGTCGGGGTCATCGCGCCGGTTTGGGCGAAATGGCGCGGCGTTTCAACGCGCCTTGTCCCCGGCCTGTGAACCTTGGCGGTCACGGGTCGTTGGGCTGGGGTATTTACGGAGAGACGACCATGGCCCTGTCCCGCATCGCCACCGCGCTCGGCGGACTGCTGCTGTCGCGCGGAGGCCGTCGGTTCGCCGGGCGGCACGCGGGCAAACTGGCCTTGGCCACCCTGGCGTTCGAGCTGTGGCAGAGCCGTCGCACCGGCGTCACGCCCGGTCCGAAAATGGGCGCCGGCGCCACGCCGCCGCCGCCCAAGCCCCACCCCCGCCGTCGCTGGAGCGGTCGCCCCTCCTGACCGCCGGGCTTGCGCTCCGCCGCGTCAACCGGCCTAAGCTCGCTCTCAAACCGGGAAACGCGCCATGATCGTCGTCCACCACCTGAACAACTCCCGTTCCCAACGCGTGCTGTGGCTGCTGGAGGAGATGGGCGCGCCGTATGAGGTCAAACGATACGAGCGGGACGCCAGGACCATGCTGGCCCCGCCCGAGCTGCGCGCCATCCACCCGCTGGGCAAGTCGCCCGTGATCCAGGACGGCGACGTCATCGTCGCGGAGACGGGCGCGATCGTCGAATACCTGCTGGAGACCCACGCCCATTCCGGACTGCGGCCCGTGCCCGGAACGCCCGAGGCGCGGCGCTTCACCTACTGGCTGCACTATGCCGAGGGGTCGGCCATGACGCCCCTGCTGCTGAAACTGGTGTTCGGCGCCCTGCCGAACCGGTCGCCCGGCCTGGTGCGGCCGGTGGTCAAGGCGATATCCGGCAAGGCTCAGTCCGGCTTCATCGATCCCCAGATCGCCGCCCACACCGCCTATTGGGAGGCCGAACTGGCCAGGTCCGCCTGGTTCGCGGGGGATCAGTTCTCGGCCGCCGACATCATGATGAGCTTCCCGCTGGAGGCCGCCTCCAGCCGCGCGCCGTTCGGGCCGGACAAGCCGAACGCCACCGCATTCCTGAAGACGATTCACGCCCGCCCGGCCTATCAGCGGGCTCTGGAACGGGGCGGACCCTACGCCTACGCCTGACGGGATCGGCAACCGGGTTCACGGACGCGCGTTAAGGGTTTCATGCGACTGAAAACCCTGCAAATCTCCGCCGGCCTCGGCGCCGCCATCGCCTTCATCCTGGCCTTCATGGCGGCGGGCGCGATGATTGCTTCGTTCGCCTTCGCCGTTGTCGGCGCCGGCCTGTTGGCTTGGGTGGTCTACGGCATCGCTCATCAGGCCCTGGCGCATCGCCGCTACCCCGCCGTCCGGGGCCCGTCCGCCTAGGATCGGCCGGACGGACGAACACGGTTCGCCTTCCCCATCTTGAGTTTCCGCCTCAGGCGCCCTAGCTTCTTCGGCCGGTCGCGCGCGCCCAGCGACCAGTGCCATTCACCAGAGTTTCTTTCAGTCCCTCTCCGGTTTACCGGGCGACAAGCCAGAAAATCACGACCACATGGAAAAAGTGCCGATGACGGCCGAGGGTTACCGCGCCCTCGACGATCAGCTTAAGCAATTGAAGTCGGTGGAACGCCCCAGCGTCATCGCGGCGATTTCGGAGGCTCGCGAACACGGCGACCTCAGCGAAAACGCCGAGTATCATGCCGCCAAGGAGCGTCAGGGCTGGATCGAAGGGTCCATCGCCGACATCGAGGACAAGATCAGCCGCGCCCAGGTGATCGACGTCTCCAAACTGTCCGGCGACCAGGTCAAGTTCGGCGCCACGGTCACCGTGGTCGATGAGGACACCGAGGAAGAGGGCCGTTACCAGATCGTCGGTGAGCACGAGGCCGATGTGAAGCTGGGCAAGATCTCGATCTCATCGCCCATCGCCCGCGCCATGATCTCCAAGGAGGTCGGCGACGTGGTCGAGGTCAACACCCCCGGCGGTGTCAAGGCCTACGAGATTCTCAAGGTCGAGTGGAAGTAGGGCCAAGCCCTCTTCGTATCTCGGTCGTCTCGGACGGCCGCATCGGCATGGAAAATCAGGCGCTGGGGCTCGCCGAGGCGGTCGCCCGTCTGACGCCCTCGGTTATCGAGGTCAAACGCGTCCGCTGGCGGCCGGCGTTCGACTGGCTGCCCGTCGCGCTGAAATCGTCATGGATGCTGGACCCGGGCGCCGACGCGCCCTTCCCGGTCGAGGGCGAGGCCTGGCCCGATCTGTGGATCGCCACCGGTCGGGCGACCCTGCCGCTGTCGATCGCCGTCCGACGGCGGAGCGGCGGCAAGACCTTCGTGGTCCAGACCCAGGATCCCCGGCTCGATCCGTCACGGTTCGACCGGGTGGTCGCCCCCGCCCATGACCGGCTGACGGGCGACAACGTCGTCACCATCACCGGCTCGCCCCATCGCATCACGGCCGCACGGCTGGCCGAGGCGGCGCCCGTTTTCGCCGGGCGTCTGGCCGACCTGCCGCAGCCTCGCGTAGCCGTGCTGATCGGCGGCCGGTCGAAAGTCTTCGACCTGACGCCCGACCACGCCGCATCCCTCGCCGACCGGATCGCCAAGGCCGTGAACGCGTCGGGCGGTTCGCTGATGCTGACCTTCTCGCGCCGGACCCCAGCCGCGGCCCGCGCCGTGATGACCGAGCGCCTGTCCGCCCTGCCCGGTCTGATCTGGAACGACGAAGGCCCCAATCCCCTGTTCGCCATGCTGCATTTCGCCGACCACATCCTGGTCACCGAGGATAGCGCCAACATGGCCGCCGAGGCCGCCTCGACCGGCAAGCCCGTCCACGTCCTGCCGATGGCGGCGCTGAAACCGCCCGGCAAATTCGCCCGGCTGCACGCCGACCTGAGGGTGCGCGGCGCGACGCGGCCGTTCGACGGCGCGCTGGAAAGCTGGACCTATTCGCCGCTGGCCGAGACCGAGCGGGCGGCGCGCGCCGTGCTTGATGCGATGGGCCGTTAGAGGTCAGTCGCCGCCGCTGCCATCGGAACCGCCGTCGCCGTTGCCGTCAGGGTGGGCGTCCTTCGACCGGCCGCCGCCGTCGCCCGGGTAGATCACGCCACCGCCTGAGCCGTCCCCATCGCGCTTGCGTTTCGCCTTGTCTCGCGCATCCAGCATGGCTCCGAAGGCGACGCCCAGAGCAAGGCCAAGGGCGACGCCGATGGCGACATTGCCCATCGCCACGCCGATCCCTGCGCCGACGGCGAGGCCGACGCCGATGCCGACTCCCATGAAACTGCGTTGCGGTTCGCCGGCCATGGCCGCGTCCTTTCCACGATTTCCGTCACGCCCGGCCATCGCGCCCGGCGGAATCAGCGACTAGATAGCATCCATGAGCACTCCGAGAACCCTTCGCGTCGCCATCATCGGCTCCGGCCCCGCCGGCTGGACCGCCGCCATCTATGCGGCCCGCGCCAATCTGAACCCGGCGGTCATCGCCGGCATCCAGCCTGGCGGCCAGCTGACCATCACCACCGATGTCGAGAACTATCCCGGTTTCGCCGAGACGATCCAGGGCCCTTGGCTGATGGAGCAGATGAAGGCCCAGGCCCTGCACGTCGGCACGGAAGTGATCGAGGACATCGTCGTCTCCTGCGACCTGTCGCGGCGTCCGTTCCGGCTGACGCTGGACTCGGGGACCGAACTGCTGGCCGAGACCGTCATAATATCGACCGGCGCCCAGGCAAAATGGCTGGGGCTGGAAAGCGAGCAGAAATACCAGGGCTTCGGCGTCTCGGCCTGCGCCACCTGCGACGGTTTCTTCTATCGCGGCAAACAGGTGATCGTTGTGGGCGGCGGCAATACCGCAGTGGAAGAGGCTCTGTTCCTGACCAATTTCGCCGCCAAGGTCACGGTGGTGCACCGCAAGGACGAGTTCCGCGCCGAGAAAATTCTTCAGGACCGGCTGTTCGCCAATCCGAAAGTCGAGGTGGTCTGGAACCACGCCATCGACGAGATCTTGGGTCAGTCGGACGGCATCGCCTCCAACGTCACCGGCGTGCGCCTGAAACACGCCAAGACCGGGACGACGCAGGAGATCGCCGCGGACGGCGTCTTCATCGCCATTGGCCACGCCCCGTCGTCGGAGCTGTTCAACGGCCAGCTCGAGACCAAACAGGGCGGATACCTGGTGGTGAAGCCCGGCACGACGGCGACCAGCGTGGAGGGCTGCTACGCCGCCGGCGACGTCACCGACGACATCTATCGCCAGGCTGTCACCGCTGCGGGGATGGGCTGTATGGCGGCGCTGGAGGCCGTGCGGTTCCTCGCCGAAGAAGATCACGCCAAGGCGCATCATCCGATCACCCACCACGAGGCGGAGAAGATCGGGGTCTGGTAGCGGGGCTCTAGGTCGTTCGCGACTTCGAGGCGGCGCCGGTTGGAGCGGGCGGTGCGTCAAGCCCGGCCGTGTCCAGGCCCGTACGGCCCTCGATCACCGCGCCTTGGCGATTCAGGGCGCGCCGAAGCGCATCGGCGAATTCGTCCAGGCCGGCGTCGTCGTCGTCGATCAGCATGCCGATCTGAAGGATTTCGACCGGCGCCAGGCGCGGGCTGACCATGTCCCAGTCGCCGAACATCCGATGCCTGACCGTGCGGCGCTCGCGAATCCGGATGTCGGTGTGGCGTCGGTCGCCCCCCAGCCGGACCAGCAACCCGTCCAAGGCCTTGGCCTCGCCTTCGATGATCTGGACAAAACGGCCACTCACCGCGGTCAGGACGCCCGTGATGTCATCGCGCGCATTCGCCGGTCGCGCCTCCGCGAGGATGTCGGACATCTGCAGACCGCTGGACACGTCCGCCGTGCTGACGCTGACATAAAGAAGCTGCGTGACCTCGCGGTCCGCCTCGCCTTCGCGGATCGACATGCTCAGCCGAACAGCTGCAGTTCGGGCGGCGCGTATTCGACGGGCCGACCCGCGCGGCGTCCCAGTGCGTAGTCCACTGCGGTCTGGACCGCGCGTTCGTCGGTGGGCTTGCACAGCACCCCGATCGTCCCGGCCACGCCGTCCCGGACCATGCCGGGGTTTGCGGTCATGAAAACGACGGTCACGCCCATCCCCTGGCCCAGTTCCCGGCCCAGTTCGATCCCGGTCGGACCGTCGGACAGGTGGATGTCGACCAGCGCCAGATCGATGTCCGTCTCCGCGGCGACATCGCGCGCGGATTTTGCGTCCGCCACGGTCGCGACGACGTCATGTCCCAGGTCCTCCAGCACGAAGCGGAGTTCCATCGCGACCAGCGCCTCGTCTTCAATGATCAGGATACGCGCCGTCATAACCTTGCAATGCCAACTGTGGGGCCTGTCCAAACGTGGATAGGCGAAAAAGGTTTCACGTCTGTTTGAGCGCCGCTCGCCGTCTGGAGAGCGCCGTCGCCGGAAGATCCGCCTCGAGAACCAAACCCCCCGGCTCCCATCTTCGTTCCAGTCTTCCGCCCAATTGCCCCTCGACCGACAGGGCCGACAAAGCTGAGCCGAATCCTTGCCTTGTGGGCTTGCCCTTCACTGGCGGGCCGCCCTGTTCCGTCCAGACCAGGATGAATCGGTCGTCCTCGTTGCGTGTACGCAACAGTACATTTCCCTCCGCCACGGACAGGGCGCCGTATTTGGCGGCGTTGGTCGCCAGCTCGTGAAACAGCAGGGCGACAGAGGTGGCCGCCTGATCGTCGAACGTCGCGTCGTCGCCCTCGATGATCACGCGCGGATTGCCTTTCTTATCGAGATAGGCGCCGAACAGGTCGCCCAGGAAGGCATGCAGGGTCGTGTTGCCGATGATGGGCTGAGACACTTCCGAATGCGGCCGCACGAACTCGTGGGCGCGGGCCAGGGCGTTGATCCGGTCGCGCACCGAGGCGGCGAAAGGCTTGGCCTGGGGATGTTCGCGTGCGGACAGGCCGATCAGGGCCGAGACCACGGCGAAGATGTTCTTGATCCGGTGGCTCAGCTCCTGGCTGAGCAGGTCCTTGCCGACCTCGGTGCGCTTCAGGTCGTCGATGTCGGTGCAGGTGCCGAACCAGCGCACGACTTCGCCCGCATCGTTCCGGATCGGGTTTGCCCGCCCCAGGGTCCAGCGATAGACGCCGTCGGCGCGCCTCAGCCTGTATTCGATCTCATAGGGTTCGCCGGTCTCCAGCGAGCGCCGCCAGGTCGCGAAGGCGCGCGCCTGATCCTCCGGGTGAAACATGTCGTTCCAGCCCTCGCCGTCGGTCGAGCCTTTCGGCACGCCGGTGAATTCGTACCAGCGAGCGTTGTAGTAGTCGTGGAAGCCGTCCGGCAGGGTGGACCACACCATCTGGGGCATGGAATCGGCGATGGCGACGAATTTGGCCTCGCTTTCGGAAAGCGCGGTTTGCGTGACAGCCAGACCGGCGGCGTCGTGGCGCCCCTGGTTCAACGCCAGTCTCAGCTCCAGCTGGTTCACGACCTGCGCGGCCAGAACCGAAAGGGACTGGGCCTGAAGCTCGGTCAGCCCATCGGGCCGGGGCTGGTAGTCGATCACGCACAACGCCCCCAGGGGCAGGCCTTTCGCCGACACCAGCGGCGCGCCGGCGTAGAAACGGATGCCGAGGTCACCGGTCACCAGGGCGTTGTCGGCGAAGCGGGGATCCTGCTTCGCATCGGGCACGATCATCAGGCGGGGCTCGCGCATCGCATGATCGCAGAACGAGACGTCTCGTCCGGTCTCGCAGGCGTCCAGTCCGACCTTGGCCTTGAACCATTGGAACTCGCTATCGACCAGACTGATCAGGGCGGTGGGCGCGTCGCACAGTCGCGCGGCCAGACCGACCACATCGTCGAACGCCGCCTCGGGCGCGGTGTGCAGGATTCCGTAGGCGCGCAGCGCCTCCAGCCGCTCCGCCTCGTTCCAGCCGTCCTTGATTTCGGGTCTTCCGTCGCTCACGCAGTCGCCTTGCCGGGCGCGCGCTCCGCGCCATAGCTCAAGTAAATGCGGTGAAAGCTCGGGCGTTGCAATCGGTTAACCGGTCGGGCGACCGATCTCTTCGACGTCCATCGAAACCACGCCTTCGGGCGCGGCGGCGATAGTGGGGGCGGAGGGCGTGATCGTCGGAGCCTCGAAGGCCTTCAGCCGCGCATTGATCGCGGCGATGTCCTCGGGCGTCGCCTGACGGCGTCCGCCCAGACTGGTGATGCCGACCACCCGCGTCTGTCCGTCGATCTCGACCGTGCGCATCGCCGTGCCGCCGTCCGCCAGCATCAGCGCGTCGTCGGCGGACGTCTCGTCGATCGCGGCCCGGATCACCCGGGGGCGCGAGAACCGCGCCTCGTCGATCACGGGTTCACGCGTCGCATAGGCCTGGCGGAAGGCGGCGGTTTCGCCGGCCATCCCCTTCCAGCGATAGAAGATATGCGTCCCGATCTGGGTGATCTTGGCCAGGGTCGGCGACCACCAGGGATGCACATAGTCGGCGTGATAGTGGGTCGCCGTCCCGACCGCGGCCGCGACATGGCCCGACAGCGCGCGTTCGGCCACGGTCCGCGCCCGTTCCCAGGCCCAGCCGACCGGCGCCTGAGACAGGGCGCCGTCGCAGGTGAAGCTGAACTGGCAGCCGGTCGAACGCTCGGCGCCCTCGAACACGACGCCGCAGACGCTGTTGGCGTAGTTGGGATCGCGCACGCGATTCAGAATGACCTGGGCGACGGCCTCCTGCCCCTCGGCGGTCTCCAGCGCCGCCTCGTAATAGACGCCCTGGGTCAGGCATCGCAGGGCGCGGGTCCGGTCGGCGGGCGTGGCCGCGTTCAGCACGAACGGCAGGGCGGGCCGCAGCGCGCCCAGAAGAGCCGGCATGGCGGCGTTCCGCTTCTGGGCGTCCAGACCGTTGGCGCCCAGTTCCAGCGTCGGCCGACCCGCAAGGGTCAGGCTCTCCCACCCCGGGGTCAGACCCAGGGGCGTCAACTGACGATCGTTCGGGTCGAAGCGGATCGCCAGCGCCAACTGCGCGGGGTCCATCTGCGCGCTGAGAGCCGAAAGTCCGCGCGACGACAGGTCGCCCTGGGTCACCCGCGCAACCGCCTCGGCGGTGCGATCGATCGCGGGCCGAACTGTCGAACTGGCCGCCATGGCCACGCCCAGCGCCGCCACCGCCGCCGGCGCGGCGGCCGCATAGCGGCGGACCCGGGTCTTGACCCGGCTCCAGTCGATGGATGAGGCGAACGAAAGCGGCATGGATCTCGAGAATTGGGCGCCTGGACGCCGAGGATCGGGGATTATGGCCCTTCAACACGGCGCTTTTCAGGCCACGGATTACGGTTCGGTCAGCCTGCGTCCGAAGTCAACGTCCGCTCGAGATCAACGGCCGCCCAGGGTCGAACGCAGCATCCAGGCGAATTTCTCGTGCGCCGCCAGCCGCTGGGTCAACAGGTCGACCGAGACGTCGTCACCGTCGTCGTCAGCCACGCTGAGGGCCGCGCGGCAGGTGGCGATCAGGGTCTCGTGGTCCTTCATCAACTCGTTCAGCATCGCCGGCGCGTCCTTGTCGGGATCGCCGTCCTTGATCGAGGTCAGATTGGCGAAGGTGGACTGGGCCTGGGGCGCGAACTCGCCCAGGGCCCGGATCCGTTCCGCGATCTCGTCCAGCGCGGCCCAGATCTCGCGGTACTGCTGTTCCAGCAGAGTGTGCAGGGTGAAGAATTCCGGCCCGCGAACGTTCCAGTGATAGCCGTGGGTCTTCAGATAGACGGCGAAGCTGTCGGCCAGAACCTTGCTGAGTTCCTGCGCCACGTCGCTGCGCTCGGCCTTGGTCAGGCCGGTATGGATCGTTGCGGTCATGCTTGCTCCTGTGGCGAAAGATTCTCTATCGAAGAGCAGTTAGGCGCCCGACGCCCGCCCGCCAAGGTCGGCGCCCCTATCGGAGGCGTGGACGGCGATGGGAACGTCCGGATCGTCGAAGCGTTGCCGCAAGATCGCGCGCGCGCGAACCGGGGGTTTGATTGTCTGAAGAGGCGTCTGTGGGTCGCATGCTGTCGCCGGACGCCGTCCTGGCCCGGCTGGCGCGTGCGCACGACTGGCCCTGGTGGCTGAACGCCCTGGTCGGCCTGGCCTTCGCCGCTCTCGGAGTGTCCATACGCTGGGCGACCCACGCCTTCTACGGCGAAGTCACGGGCTTCATGATCCTCCTGCCGGCCGTGATCCTGGCCGCCCTGGCAGGCGGGCGGGTGGCCGGTCTGATCGCCGTTATAGCCTGCCTGTTCGGCGGCTGGGCCATCGCCGGACCGGGGGCCATGGGCGTCGGGATCGCCACCGCGCTCGGCCGGGTCGCCACCGTCAATTTCGTGATCGTCGGCCTGTTCTCGACCCTGGTCGCGGCGTCGCTGCGCAAGACCGTCGCGCGCCTGGACGGAACCGTTTCCACGCTCGAGGCGATCCAGACCCTGGCGGACGAGACCGAGACCCGCTTTCGCGATATCTCCGACGTCGCGCCCGTCATGCTGTGGACCGCCGACGCGAACGGGCGGATTTACGTCAACGCCGAGTTCCGCCGGTTCTGGGGCGATCGGCCGCTGTCCATGGATGACCCCGCGCCCTGGCTGGATGCGGTCCATCCCGACGACCGGGACGCGGTCTTCGCCGCCAGCATGAGCGCCTTCAACGACAGGACCCCTCTGGACCTCGAAGCCCGCTATCGCCGCGCGGATGGTCAGTGGCGCCGGCTTCAGACCCGCGCCGGTCTCCGCTTCGACAGTCGGAAACGGTTCATCGGCATGGTCGGCGCCAATATCGACGTCACCGAAGCCAGAGCCGGCGAATCCGATCTGCGCGAGAGTGAGGAGCGGTTCCGCCTGATGGCCGACACGGCGCCCTCGCCTGTCTGGTTGACCAATGCCGACGCCGAGGTCGAGTTCGTCAATGCGGCCCTGGTGGCCTTCTACGGCCGTCCCGGCGAGACCTTCATGGGGCATGCGTGGAAGGTCTCGGTCCACCCCGACGATCTGGGCGCGGTCGGCGCGATCCAGACCGAGGCGCGCCTGACCCACAGTCCCTACGCATTCGAAGCCCGGTTCCAGCGCCACGACGGGGTGTGGCGCTGGATGCGGGTCTCGGTCAACCCGCGCTTCGGCGGCGACGGCGCCTTCCAGGGCTATGTCGGCATGTCGTTCGACGTCACCGAGACGCGAGAGGCGCTGGACGCGCTGGCCGTTCAGGAACGTCGCCAGCGTTTCCTGCTGGAAATGGCCGACGGCGTGCGCGAACTGGAAGATCCCCAGGCCATCATGGACCACGTCCAGAGCGTGCTCGGCCGGCTCGTCGGCGCGTCCCGGGTCGGCTATGGCGAGATTTCACAAGACCGCCAGACAATCGAGGTCAGGCCCGACTGGGTCGAGGGCGTGCCCAGCGTCGCTGGCCGGCTGCCGCTCGAGTCCTTCGGCGGCAAGGTCGAGGCCGAGATGTTCGAGGGCCAGATCGTCTCGGTCGAGGATGTGGAAACGGACCCCCGTACCTCCATGGCGGTCGCGGCCTATCGCGGGATCCAGGTCGCCGCCTTCGTCGTCGTGCCGCTGTTCCGCGGCGGGGAGATGCGCGCCTTCCTGCAGGTCCACTCCGTGCGGCCGCGCGTCTGGACCCCTGACGAGATCGCCCTGATCGCCGACGTCGCCGATCGCACATGGTCCGACGTCGAACGCGCCCGCGCCGAGGCCGAGATGCGTGAGAGCGAGGCGCGATTCCGCGACATCGCCGACACCGCCCCGGTGCTGATCTGGGTAACCAAGGCGGATCGAAGCCGCGCCTTCGTCAACCAGGCCTACGTCGACTATATGGGCGGCGACTATGAAAGCGTGCGCACCGCCGACTGGCGCGCCTTCATCCATCCCGATGACCAGGCGGGGCTGATGGCCGAGTCCCTCGCCGGCGAGGCGACCGGCCAGCCGTTCGCCCTGGAGGCCCGCTACCTGCACCACAGCGGCGAACACCGCTGGTTGAAGTCGTTCTCGCGTCCCCGTCTCGGTCCGGGCGGCGAGGTCATCGGCTTCGTCGGCGTGGCGTTCGATGTGACCGACGCCCGTCGGGTGGAGACCGACCTGAAACGCATCAACGAACTGCTGGAAGGTCGCGTCGGCGACGCCCTGGCGGAAAAGGCCAAGGCCGAGGCGGACCTGATGCACGCCCAGCGGATGGAGGCGGTCGGCCGCCTGACCGGCGGCGTGGCCCACGACTTCAACAACCTGCTGACCGTGGTCATCGGCGCCCTGGACCTGATCCTGAAATCGCCCGAGGACGCGGGGCGGCGTCAGAAACTTGGCGAGGCGGCCCTGTCGGCGGCCCGTCGCGGCGAGCGGCTGACCCATCAGTTGCTGGCCTTCTCGCGTCGCCAGGCCCTGCGGCCCGAAGCCGTCGACATCAACGCCCTGATCCGCGAGAGCGACCCCCTGTTCCGCCGCGCCGTCGGCGAGGCCGTGTCCTACAAGCTGAAGCTGAAGCGCGGCGGCGTTCGGGTCATCGTCGACCCGGCCCAGTTCGAGGCGGCGCTGTTGAATCTGATCGTCAACGCCCGGGACGCCGTGGCCGAACGCGGCGACGTCGAGGGCGCCACTGTCACCGTCCAGACCCTGGCCTGCACGGTCGGGGCGGGCGAGGTCGTCGAACTGACGCCCGCCGACTATGTCTGCGTCACCGTATCGGACACCGGCGCCGGCATGGACGAGGCGACGATGCGGCGCGTGTTCGAGCCTTTCTTCACGACCAAGGCCGTCGGCAAGGGCACGGGCCTGGGCCTCAGCCAGGTCTACGGGTTCGCGCGCCAGAGCGGCGGGGGCGTGAAGATCACCTCCAGCGTCGGCGAGGGCACGGAAATCCGGGTCTATCTTCCACCCGCCCCGGTCGAACAGGCCGAGCCGAACGCCGGCCCGCGTCGCACGCCGGGCGCGATGAAGGCCGGCCAGACCCTGCTTCTGGTCGAGGACGACACCGGGGTCGCGGCGATCGCCATGGACCTGTTGCGCGGCATGGGCCTTGAGGTCGAGACCGCCGAGACGGCGCCCGAGGCCCTGGCCCGTCTGGAGCATCGGTCGTTCGACGTGATGCTGAGCGACATCGTCATGCCGGGCGGGATGACCGGCGTCGAACTGGCCCGGACCTGCGCCGAACGCTGGCCCGCCATGTCGATCATGCTGACCTCGGGATACGCGGGCGACGATGTCGATCTGGCGCTGGCCGACGCGCCTTGGCCGTTCCTGCGCAAACCCTATTCCGGAGAACAGCTGCGCGAGGCGCTGGGCGACCTGCTGATCACGACGGCGGCGCCAGGGACCCCGTGACCCCGGACATGCGAAAGCCTGCCGGGTCGCCCCGGCAGGCTTCAAGCTCTCGTCCGTTCGTTAGCGGCCGCGCGCCTTGCGGGCGGCGTATCGGGCGTCGCGGGCGGCCTTCTGCTCTTCCTTGGTGAGTTGCTTGCGCTCCTTGCGGGCGGCGCGCTTCTCGGCCTCCTTGGCCTCCTCGGTGTCGCGCTCGGCCGCGAGACGCGCTTCCTCGCGCTCGGCCTTGATGCGGCGTTCCTCGGCTTTCTCGGCCTCGTGCTGTTCGCGCTGCGCTTCTTTTTCAGCAGCGCGCTTTTCGGCCAGCTTGTCGAACTCGGGGTCCGGCGCGGCGGCCTTGGGCTTGAACTTGGCCAGCAAGGCCTTCTTGGCCTCCTGCTGGGTGCTGATGCGGTCGCTGAAGCCGGTCTGTTTCAGATCTCTCATGCGGTCGGTCGGTCGTCCTTCGGTGGGGTTGGCCGGTCGCTTTCACGACGCGGGCGGGAACGCCAGGGCGTCCGGCGGTCGGCAAAGCCGAAACGGGGCCGAAAATCAAGCGCGCGAACCCGTTATTCGACCAACGGCGCCGTATCTTGGGCGGATCGTCGTCGCGGAGCCGCACTCTGGCGCGGTCGTCAATATGGGGATCGCGGACCTGACCGCCAGCCCCGGTGATGGATCAGTCGTCGGCGGCGTGGCCGACGGCCGTGCCGGCAGCGCCGCCGACGGCGGCTCCGACCGGCCCGGCGATCACGGCCCCGGCGACGGCGCCGGTGGCGGCGCGTTGTTCGATCGTCTGTCCGCAGGCGGCCAGCGAAAGCGCGGCCACGGTCAGGGCGAAGGGAGCGATGGCGCGGCGCATGGGCGCCTCCTGTGCAAACAGTTCACTGGATAAGGTGACGCTTGAACGCCGGCACAGGGCCGCGGTTCCCCGCCTGCCTCGTGCGACAGTCAACAAGATCCGCCTGGCGCGCGCGAATACAATAGTCATCACCCCCAACAGCACGTCCGACGCGATTTTATGCATCGCCCGGTCAGAGCAAGGCAAACCGATACGGCATTCGCATCGAAGACGTCCGCCCACATCACGCGGGGTATGCCACCGATCTCAGCCCAGCCTTACGTTCTGTCACAATTGCTGCACTGCGGCGCCATATTGCGAATCAAACACATTGAGGTCATAAATGGATGGCTTAAGGCCCATCCTTCGGCGGTCACCTGTTCACCGACCCCCGATTCGCAAACCGGCTGGCGAGACCTTATCTCGCCCGGTTCTGCAGACGACCAAGGGGCAGCTTTCCGCCCTGCTGAATAGGACGACGCCTTTGTTCCACTCCTCGCATCCGCGTGCGTCTTCGCATGCCGACCGTGCGGCCACGATTCGGCCCGTGCAGGCGGCGGCGGTGTTCGGCGCCCTTGTGGGACTGGGAATCGGTTGCGCCTATCTGGGCGGAACCACGGCGCGCGCCACGACGGTCCGCGCCCAGGCCGAGCGTCTGAACGGCGCCACCTCCGCCGGATTCACCGAAGAAGCCCTGGCCGCCGCCGCCGGCGGTCTGGACGCCAGCGCCCTGACCATCGCCCGTCGCCATGACCCCTACACCGTCGCCGGGTCGGCCCGACGCGACCGTCAGGCCGAACTGTTGACCGCCCGGCTGGAGCAATTGCGTCCCGATAACCGCCGCAGCGACCTGCGTCGCGCCAGCCTGACCAACATGGCCGTCGCCGCGCGTCCGTTCCGCATCGACAACGCCCTGGACGCCTCGCGCGATCTCGAATGCCTGACGCAAGCCGCCTATTACGAGGCGCGTGGCGAGGGCCGTGACGGCATGCAGGCCGTGGTCCAGGTCGTACTCAATCGCGCCCGGCATTCGGCCTTCCCGAACAGCGTCTGCGGCGTCGTGTATCAGGGGTCGGGCCGCCGGGTCGGGTGCCAGTTCAGCTTCACCTGCGATGGTTCGATGCGCGGACGCGTCAACCGCGCCGCCTGGGACCGGGCGCGCAATGTCGCCTCGGCCGCCCTGTCGGGTTCGGTCTACGCCTCTGTCGGCAATGCGACCTTCTTCCACACGACCGGCGTCTCGCCGCGCTGGCGCACTTCGATGCAGCGCGTCAGCCAGGTCGGCACGCACATCTTCTATCGCTTCGGCGGCCGGGCCGGTTCGTCGAACGCCTTCAGCTACACCGCCCAGGCCTCCTCGGGCGCCGAGATGCAGCGCGCGGTCTACGCCGGCGTCGATCCGGCCACCACCGTCCGTCAGGCGGGACAGGCCATCGCCTATACCGCCCTGCTGGCTCAGGAAGGCCTGACCGAAGTCGTCCCGCCGGCCGCGTCCGCCGCCAAGCCCGCCGTCGCCCAGGCCCCGGTCGTTCAGGCCCCCGCAGCCGCTCAGGCCGTTACGCCGGCTCCGGCCCGCGTTACGCCCGCGCCCGCACCGGCGCCCGTCGCTGCCAAACCGGCCCAGCAGGACACGGTCGCGGTCGTCACGCCTACGGCCTGACTGTCCGTCGCGAACCATAGGCTCAGCGTTCCTGCACCCTCCAGTGAGTGGTCAGGGTCTGTTTCAGGCTTCCGAACCGGCCCTGTTGATCCAGATTGACGTCGGCGTCGCCCGGCTGGCCTGATTGCACGTTGGTCTCTCCGTCGCGGCCCTGAATGACCGCCGGATCGCCGACGTCCGCACTGCCCTGACTGTCGAAGTTGCGCTGTTCCTTGGGAATTTTGGGGGCCGTGGCCATCGGGGAACGCTCCTGATCTGTCGCAGGGAAAACCCCGTTGCCCCCGGCCCGTTCCCTCAGAATGCGTCCAGACCGATGTCCAGCACCGGCGCCGAATGGGTCAGGGCCCCCACCGAGATCACGTCCACGCCGGTTTCGGCGATGCCCCGCACCGTCGTCAGATCGACCCCGCCCGAGGCCTCCAGCACCACGCGCCGACCGGACTCGCCCCGGCGCCGCACCGCCTCGACGAGGGCGTCCGTCCCGAAATTGTCGAGCATGATCACGTCCGGCCCAACCCCCTCCACGACCATCGCCAGGGCCCGATCGAACTGATCCAGCCCATCGACCTCCAGCTCGATCTTCATCAGATGCCCGGCCCCGGCCCGCGCGGCCGTGACCGCCGCCTCGACCCCGCCGCAGACGACGATGTGGTTGTCCTTGATCAGGATGGCGTCATCCAGCCCGAACCGGTGGTTCAGCCCGCCGCCGCAGCGCACCGCGTGCTTCTCCAGCGCCCTCAGGCCCGGGGTGGTCTTGCGCGTATCCGCGATCCGCGCGCCGGTCCCTGCGACCGCATCGACATAGGCGCGGGTCAGGGTGGCGATCCCGCACATCCGCCCCAGCAGATTCAGCGCTGTCCGTTCGGCCGACAGAAAGGCCCGCGCGTCCGCCGCGATCTCGGCCAGCACGGCCCCGGCGGCGAACCCCTCGCCGTCGCTCATCCGGATATCGATCGAGGCCCCGGGGTCCATCTCCATCACCGCCAACCGCACGCAGTCGATGCCCGCCAGCACGCCCGGCTTCCTCGCCGCGACCCGGGCCCGCATCCGCGCGCCCGGCGGGATGCAGGCCTGCGCCGTCACATCGCCCGCCCGGCCCAGATCCTCGGCCAGGGCCATCCGCACGATGGGCAGGATCAGCGTGTCGGGCAGGCCGCTCATGCCGCCGCCGTCCGCATCACGTCACGCCGCACCCGCGTGTGCGCCGCGACCGCCGCCGTTTCGGGATAGTCCGAGCGGTAATGGCCGCCCCGGCTCTCATGCCGGGCCAGGGCCGCCTCGGCGATCAACCGCGCCGCGACCAGGGCCGGCGACGCGCCGTGGGCCGCCTCCAGCCGGTCGATCAGGGCGACCAGCCGCGTCAGGCCCGCCGCGTCCCTCACCACGCCGCAGTCCGCGCTCATCGCGGCGCGCAGTTCGGCATGGGCGTCGTCGGGCAGGTCGTCGATCACCGCTCCGACCGTGACCGGCCCCTTGATCGCCACCGCATTCGCCGCCGTCCGCCCCGTCCGCCGTCCGAATGCGGCGGCTTCCAGCAGGGAGTTGGACGCCAGCCGGTTGGCGCCATGCACCCCGGTCGCCGCGCATTCGCCGACCGCGAACAGGCCTTCCAGGCTGGTGCGTCCCTCGGTGTCCGCCGCCACGCCGCCCATGTGATAATGGGTCGCCGCCGCCACCGGGATCGGCGTCGTCCGCGGGTCCAGTCCGGCCCTCAGACAGGCCGCGAACACGGCGGGAAACTCGTCCGGGAAATGATCTCCGATCGCTGTGCGTGCATCCAGAAACGCACCCCGCCCCGCCGCCCGTGCGGAATGGACCCCGCGCGCCACGATGTCGCGAGGCTGCAGGTCGGCGTCGTCCGCCTCGCCCAGCAGGAACCGGCCCTCCCTGTCGATCAGGCGCGCGCCCTCGCCCCTCAACGCCTCGGTGGCCAGCGGCATGGGGTCCAGCCCGACGTCCATGGCGGTCGGGTGAAACTGCACGAACTCGGGATCCAGGATGTCCGCGCCCGCCGCCCAGGCCAAGGCCATGCCCTCGCCCTTCAGCGCAACCGGCGTCGTCGTCGCGCCGAACAATCCGCCCGCCCCTCCGGTCGCCAGCACCACGGCCGGGGCCAGCACCTCGACCAGGCGGCCGCCGGGATGTTCGATCACCGCGCCGCGCACCCGGCCGCTGTCGTCCTGGATCAGGGCCCGCAGACGCGCGTCCTCCCAGACGGTGATGTGTTTCGCCGCCCGCACCGAGGCGACCAGGGCCGACAGGATGGCCCGCCCCGCCCCGTCGCCCCCGACCCGCGCCACCCGCGCCATCGAATGGGCCGCTTCCAGACTGACGGAGAACTCGCCCGCGTCGTCCCGGTCGAACGGCGCGCCCAGCGACGCCAGCCACTCCACGGTCTCGCGCCCGTCGTCCGTCAGTACCTCGGCCGCGTGGTGATCGACCAGTCCGGCCCCGGCCGCCTCGGTGTCCTTCAGATGCAGGGCGGGCCTGTCATCCTTCGACAGGGCCGCCGCCACGCCGCCCTGGGCCCAGGCGCTGGACGCGGCCTGCAACAGGGGCGCGGGGCTGATCACCAGCACCGGCCGGGGCGCCGCCGCCAGGGCGGCCGACAGACCCGCCAGCCCGCCGCCGACGATCAGCGGCCCGTCATGATGGATGCGGCTCATCGTTCGAAGCCGATGAAGCGGGCGGCGATGTCGAACGCCCCCCACAACCGGTCGACCGGCGTTCCCTCGGTCAGCGGCAGCAGCACGCCGATGGCGGCGGCGGCGCAGACCGCCCCGGTGATCAGGAACAGCGCCAGCGACTTTCCGGCCTCGGGCCAGGTCAGCTTGCGCTCGCCCGGCCGCCACGCGCCGCGCCGCAACGACCCCAGCACCGAAATGCCCAGGAAGACCGCCAGGATCCAGCGTCCCGTGGACACGCCCCACCAGACCGCCAGACCGCCGATCAGGATCAGGGCGGCCTTCTCGACCATCGGGTCGATCTTGGCCAGCACCGGTCCCAGGGCCTTGGACCCGTCCAGCGGCGGCGCGGGCGCCAGGTTCACCAGATTGATCATGGCGATGAAGAAGGCGCCCAGCATCCAGGCGTCGTCACCCGTCGCCAGCCAGATTCCGACGGCGGGCAGAACCGCCAGCAGCCCGAACGCCGGTCCCGCCAGCGACACCAGCACCCCGTGCCACTCGCTTTTCGGATTGCACTGGCCCCGCGCCAGCCCGCCCAGGAAGGGGATGATGTAGATTTTCGCCGGCCCCATCCCGACCCGGTTCATGGCCAGCACATGGCCGTATTCGTGAACGAACAAGCCGAAGATCGCCGCAACCGCAACGACCCAGCTGCCCGTCACCAGCCACAGGAACCCGCCCAGCAACAGGGTCGACCCGATCGCCCAGGGCAGGCTCTGGCCTTTGTCGATGGGGGGCGCGCCGGGCGTGTGCGAGACGGGCGGCTGGGCCGTCGGTTCGGCGACCGGCCGGGAGCCGTCGCGCGATCCCCAGGGGCCGTCTGTCATATCAATTCCACCGCCACATGGTGTTTGGCCTTCACCAAATCATACCGCGCCGGGATCGCAGGCGGCGGCAGGTCTATCATCCGCTGCACGGCCAGCGCCGCCTTCTCGATCATGTCATGGGGCACGGTAACCTCGAATTTCATGTCGCGCAGACAGTCGCGGATGTTCTCCAGCGTGATCCGCTTCATGTAGGGGCACAGGTTGCACGGGCCGATAAAGTTCACCTCGGGCACGTCGCCCTTGATGTTGTCGGCCATCGAACATTCGGTGATCAGCACCACCTGTTTCGGCTTTTTCGACATCACATAGTCGGTCATCGCCGCCGTCGATCCGGCGAAGTCGGCGGCCGACAGAACGTCTTCCGGGCATTCCGGATGGGCCAGGATCTGGGCGCCGGGATAGGCCTCGCGCATCTCGGCGATGTCGGCGCCGGTGAACCGCTCATGCACGATGCAGCGGCCCTTCCAGGCGATGATGCCGATGTTCGTCTGGGCGGCCACGTTGCGCGCCAGGAACTCGTCGGGGATCAGGATGACCCGGTCCACGCCCCATTGCTTCGCCGCCCATTCCACCACCTGAACCGCGTTGGCCGACGTGCAGCAGATGTCGGTCTCAGCCTTCACATCGGCGGTCGTGTTCACATAGGTGACGACTGGCAGGCCCGGATATTTCTGCTTGATCAGCCGCACGTCCGCGCCGGTGATCGCCTCGGCCAGACTGCACCCGGCCTTCAGGTCGGGGATCAGCACGGTCTTGTCGGGCGACAGGATTTTCGAGGTCTCGGCCATGAAATGTACGCCCGCCTGCACGATCACCTTGGCGTTCGACCGCGCCGCCTCTTTCGCCAGGCCCAGGCTGTCGCCGACATAGTCGCCGACGCCGTGGAAGATGTCCGGCGTCATGTAGTTGTGGGCCAGGATGACGGCGTCGCGCTCCTTTTTCAGGGCGTTGATTTCATGGATCAGCTGCGCCTGCGCCGGCCATTCCAGCGGCGTCACGAAATCCTTGACTTTGTCCCAAACAGGGGCGGTTTCGGCGGCCAGTTCGGGCGTCATGGCCAAGGTCTGGGCGGCGTGCGCCATGGTCGTTCGTCTCCTCGCGGTCTCCGCCGCCGACCCTTATGCTCAACATTAGCATAAGTGCTGATAAGATAGGCCTGTGACGAGGGGATGCAAGGCCGTCCAGCGACTCTCCGTTGGTCTGGAAAGGCGGCGGACGACGAATTGGGGAGACTTTGTTCGTCAAACTCTATTCAAGCGGTCATATTTCCCGCAACATTCCCGCAATTTCGCCCGAACATGCAAGAAACTCTCCGCCGCATCCTGACCGCCCGCGTCTATGACGTCGCGATCGAGACCCCGCTCGATCCCCTGCCCCGCCTCAGCGCCCGCCTCGGTCGGCCCGTGCTGCAAAAGCGCGAGGATTTGCAGCCGGTGTTCTCGTTCAAGATCCGCGGCGCCTACAACAAGATCGCGACCCTCGGCCCCGACGAACTGTCACGCGGCGTGATCTGCGCGTCGGCCGGAAACCATGCGCAGGGCGTCGCCTTCGCGGCCCGAAAGCGCGGCGCGGTCGCCACCATCGTCATGCCGGTCACCACCCCGCCCATCAAGGTCGTCGCCGTCCGGGCCCTGGGCGGGCAGGTCGTCCTTCACGGCGACGCCTTCGACGAGGCCTTCGCCGAGGCGACCCGCCGCGCGGCAGAGACCGGCGCCGTCTTCATCCACCCGTTCGACGACCCCGACGTCATCGCCGGACAGGGCACGGTGGGGCTGGAGATCACGCGCCAGCATTCTGAACCCATCGCCGCCGTCTTCGTCCCGATCGGCGGCGGCGGTCTGGCGGCCGGGGTCGCCGCCATCGTCAAATTCCTGAGACCCGACACCCGCGTCATCGGCGTCGAACCGGTCGACGCCGCCTCGATGAAGGCCGCGATCGAGGCGGGCGGGGTCGTGACCCTGGACCAGGTCGGCCTGTTCTGCGACGGCGTCGCCGTGCGTCGCGCCGGCGGCCATACGTTCCAGCTCTGCCGCGATCTGCTGGACGAGATCGTCACGGTCGACAACGACGCCGTCTGCGCCGCCATCAAGGACATCTTCGACGACAGCCGCGCCGTGCCCGAACCCTCCGGCGCCCTGGCCCTGGCCGGGCTCAAGGCCTGGGCCGCCGCCCATCCCGACACGAAGAAAGACGGCGCACTGATCGCCATCAACTCGGGCGCCAACGTCAATTTCGACCGGCTGCGCCACATCGCCGAGCGGGCCGAGATCGGGGAGGGAACCGAGGCGCTGCTGGCCGTGGCCATGGACGACGACCGCGATGTCTATAGCCGCTTCCTGAAGGCGCTCGACGGCCGCTCCGTCACCGAGTTCAACTACCGCTGGTCGGGTGAAGGCCCCTCCGGAAAGCCCAGGGCCCACATCTTCGTCGGCGTCGCCCTGAAACAGGGGCCGCACGAGAAGGACGACCTTATCGCCGCGCTGCGCACCGGCGGGTACGCCGTCGAGGACATGAGCGACAACGAGACCGCCAAACTGCATGTCCGCCACATGGTGGGGGGCCGCGCCGCCGGTCTGCCGCATGAGCGTATCCTGCGGTTCGAGTTCCCCGAGCGCCCCGGAGCCTTCCTGAAATTCCTGAACAGTCTCAAGCCCGCCTGGGCCCTGACCCTGTTCCACTATCGCAACCACGGCGACGACGTCGGCCGGGTCCTGGCCGGCATCTCGGTCCCGCCGTCAGAGCGGCGGGCGCTGGACGTCGCCCTCGCCGACCTCGGTTACCCCTATGTCGACGAGACCGAAAACCCGGCCAGCCGCCTGTTCCTGGACGGCGCCTGAGAGGCTTTCGGCGCTAAACCTTGCTCAACCTCTGCGTGGCAGGGTGAGGCGTGCCAGTTCGTCGCTTTCCCCATTTCGTCCCGATGCTCCTGCTCGGTCTCACCCTGTTCCTGGCGGGCGCGCCGTCTGCGTTCGCCGCCCAGGACGCCAGCGTGGCCCGCCGGGATGCGGTGCAGTTGGCCGAAGCCGTCGAGCGGCGCTCGGAGCACAGCAGCTTCGAACAACTGGAAGCCTTTGGAAACGAGGCGATGCGGACGCAAGGCCGCGAAGGACTGAACCGCCTCTATCACGTCACCTGGACCACCATGAACCAGGGCGATTTCGACAAGGCCGCCATCTGGAACGACCGCCTCGCCGTCGCCGCCGCCCGACAGGGCGATGCGCGATACACGCGGATCGCCCACCTCAACACCCTGGCCATCCGCTACGATACCGGAGACGACGCCGCCGCCGCCGAGATGGCCAGCATCGCCGCGTCCGAGACCGACTGGTTCGTCAAGGCGCACGCCACCCGCATCCACGCCATCGCCCTGATGGACCAGGATCGTATCGGCGAAGGGCTGAAACAGCTCAGCGATGTCCTCAGTCAGGTGCCCGTCGACGCGCCCTTCTCGGACACCGCTCGCGCCGGACTGTGGGAAGTGACCGGGATCGGCCTGATGAAGCTGAACGACATGCGCGGCGCGACCGACGCCTTTGGCCGGTTCGAGCTGGATTTCAGCCGCCCGGACTATCCGCGTCCCGACTTCGATGCGGTCTACAATCTGACACGTCTCGCCATTCAGGTCGGGGATCAGGCTCTGGCTGACCGCCTGCTGGTCGTTCACAACCGGCTGACCCTGCGTGCAAACCTGGAGAGCCTGTCGGTCTATGACGCCAACCTGTGTGCGACGGTGGCCAACGCGCGCGGCGAGTCCCGCGCCGTCCTCGACTGTATCGCCCGCTATGGCGAAAGCCTCGGCGCCGCCGCTTTTCTGAAGGCCAAACTGCTGCCCGCCCGGGCCGTGGCGCGGGCCCGGACCGGAGATATCGCCGGCGCCCGCAGGGACCTCGCAGAGATTCGGCGTCTGGTCGCGGCAGGCGAGTTTCGCGAAGAGGGCGCGTCGGAAATCCTTCACGTCGAAGCCGAGCTTCTCCAGGCCCAGGGTCGCTCCCACGAGGCTTTCGAAATGCTCCGCGCCTACTCCGATCAGCAGGAGATTCTGACCGCCCGCCGCTTCAGCGCCGGGATCAGCCAGGTCACGGCCGAAATGCAGAGCCAACTGAGCGAACGCCGCCGCCAGCTCGAAACGGCACGGGCCAACACCGCCCTCCAGGCCGATGTGATCGCAAGCCAGCGCTGGATCGTCGGCATCGGCGTCGTCTTCTCTCTGCTGGCCGCCGCCCTGTTGTTCCGCCAGTGGAGCCTGACCCAACACCTGCGCAACGCCCGTCGTCGGGCCGAGGACGCCAACCGCTCCAAGTCCGAGTTCCTGGCCAACATGAGCCACGAGATCCGCACGCCCCTGAACGGCGTCGTCGCGATGGCCGACGCCCTGTCGCGACGTCCGCTGCAGTCCGCCGAACACGACATGGTCGAGATCATCCGCTCGTCGGGCGTCACGCTGGAACGGCTGCTGTCCGACATCCTCGACAGCGCCAAGATCGAGGCGGGCCAGATCACGGTCGAGGCCGCGCCCTTCTCTCTGGGCCACGCGGTCCGCGATATCGCCGCCCTGTGGAAGCCGAAGCTCGCCGACGGTCCGGTCGCCCTCGTCGTCGAACTGGACCCCGCCCTGGACCGGATGGTCGTCGGCGACGTCGTTCGCGTGCGCCAGATCCTGGCCAACCTGGTCTCCAACGCCCTGAAATTCACCCAGGCGGGCGCCGTCACCCTGCGCGTCGAACCGCTCGACGACGACCGGGTGCGCTTCACAGTCCAGGACACCGGTGTCGGCTTCGACGCCGAGCAGAAGGCGCGCATCTTCGGTCGTTTCCAGCAGGCCGACGGATCGATCACGCGGCGGTTCGGCGGCACGGGCCTGGGCCTGGCCATCTCCCGCGAGCTGGCCGCCCTGATGGGCGGGGCTCTGGATTGCGACAGCACGCCCGGCGAGGGCTCCCGCTTCTGGTTCGAACTGCCCTTGCCGCCGGCCGATGCGATCGAGGAGGACCGGACCCCCGTCAGCGCCGAGGACGGATCGCGCGCCCTGCGGATCCTGCTGGCCGACGATCACCCGGCCAACCGCAAGGTCATCGCCGTACTTCTGGACCAGACCGAGTCGGAACTGGTCTCGGTCGAGAACGGACAGGAGGCCGTGGACGCCTTCGCCGGGGGCGGCTTCGACCTCGTGCTGATGGACATGCAGATGCCGGTCATGGACGGGCTGAGCGCGACGCGCGCTATTCGGGCGCTGGAAGTCGAGCATGGCTGGCCCCGCACCGCCCTTCTGATGCTGACCGCCAATGCGATGGCCGAACATGTCGCCGCCGGGCGCGCCGCCGGGGCCGACGGCCATCTGGCCAAGCCGATCACCACCGAAACCCTGTTCACCGCCATCGGCGCCGCCCTCGACGCCGTCGCGCCAGACGACGCCGCAGCCGCCTAGACCTCGACCCCTTCGTGGGCCAGCAGCCAGCGTTTGCGCTCCAGCCCTCCGGCATAGCCCGTCAGCGTCCCGTTGGCGCCGATCACCCGGTGGCAGGGCACGATCACCGCGATGGGGTTCTGTCCGTTGGCCAGGCCCGCCGCCCGCACCGCCCTGGGTGATCCGACCGCCGCCGCCAGCTGGCCGTAGCTGCGCGTCTCGCCCGCCGGAATGGCCCGCAGCGCCGCCCACACGGCCGACTGGAACGCGGTCCCCGCCGTCTTCACCGTCAGTCCGTCCAGCGCCCGGGCGTCGCCGTTGAAATAGGCCTCGACCGCTCCGCGCACCGTCTCCGGCGCCCGGCCCTCGACCAGGACCGCGCCCGGCGCATGCCGCTTTAGCAGCCGCAACATCCGCGTCTCATAGTCGGCGAAGTCCAGCGCCCGGACGGCCCCGTCGGCGTCGGTCACCAGCAGGGCTTCCCCGACCGGCGTCGCGATCCGCTCCAGGGTCAGGGTTTCAGGCTGCGCGCCAGAGTCGTGCATCACCATCGTTCATCTCCATCAGATCCGTCGCCGTCAGCCCCGCCATCCGCAGGTGCAGGGCTCCATAGGCCCGCCACGGCCGCCACTGTTCCGCCCGCGTCGTCAGCGTCGCATCCGTCAGCCTGTCGCTGGGCGCATCCCAAACATTGTCATCCCGGACTTGATCCGGGACGATCCAGTCGCCAGGCAGCCTCAGGCCCGGCCGCGCATCGACCAGCGGGCCCAGCACCGGGTCGGCCGACAGGTCGCGCCCGATCGCATCGGGGTCGGCGGACAGGTCGAACACCCGCCGCACCCTGGCCAGCACCCCCGGCAGGGCCTTCAGGTCCGAAGCCTCGACGCAGACGTCGAGCCGCCCGGCCGCGCCCGGCGTCGCCTTCACGAAGCCCTCGGCGCCGTCGATGTCCCTGGCCAGATCGCGTGACCACCGCCGTCCCTCGACCCGGTCGCCCCGCGCGTTCAGCGCCGCGAACATCGCGTCCCAGTCATAGGGGGGACGATAGGTCAGGCTCAGCCTCACCCCCTCGCTCGCCGGCCGTTCCTTGCGCCGCCGCAGTTCGGACGGCGCGCGGGCGTACAGGGCCTGGAAGGTCTCGTTGAATCTCCGCACCGATCCGAACCCGGCCGCCAACGCCACCTGGGCCATCGACAGGTCGGTCTCGTGGAGCAGGGCCTTGGCCAGCAGCACCCGCCGGGTCTGGGCCACGCTGACCGGCGCCGCCCCCAGGTGCTGGCGGAACAGCCGCCTCAGCTGCCGCTCCCCGACCCCCAGCCGCGCGGCCAGCGCGTCGACGTCCGCCTCATCCAGCGCGCCGGCCTCGATCAGGCTCAGCGCCCGGCTGACGGTGTTGGACGTCCCGCGCCAGGCCCCCATGTCCGGCGCCGTCTCGGGCCGACAGCGCAGACAGGCCCGGAATCCCGCCTCTTCGGCCGCCGCCGCCGTGACCACGAAGATCATGTTCTCGCGTTTGGGCGTCCGCGCCGGGCACACCGGTCGACAATAGATGCCGGTCGTCTTCACGCAGCCGAAGAACCGGCCGTCGAACCGCGCGTCGCGCGTCAGGACGGCGCGATAGCAGGCCTCCTGATCCAGGGTCTCGGCGGGCGTTTCCATGCCGCGAAGATGGACCCGCCGCCGTGGGAAGTCTCGCGGTTTTCGGACATATCCTCTCCCCAACAGGCGAGGATCAGGCGGTGACGGCCCGCCAGAGGTTGGCGACCGCCTTGTACGCCAGGCTGATCGCGCTGATCGCCAGCACCCAGGTGATGATCAGCGACAGGGTCGAGGCCACCCCGACCAGATCACGCTCGCCGTCTCCCAACGTGCGCATGCGGTCGAAGTCCAGCAGCAACCAGTCCCCGGCGATGCGCGCCTGTTCGGCCCCGACGCTCAGGGTGAACCAGTGTCCGGCGTCAAAGACGACCCAGGTCAGCCACAGCCCGGCCACCGAGACCAGCGCCGTCAGGATGGCCCGCAGACGCACCGCCTGCGGCTGCATCAAGGTGAACAGCTCGACCCCCATCTGGCCGAGGGCATAGATCAGGATCGGCGCGAACAGGACGGTCCAGATCGGGGCCGCCGACACCGTCACCAGTTCGCCATCCACCTGCATCGTGCCGATACCGGGGAAATGAACCAGTCCGACCCACCACAGCACGAACAAACCGAGGGCCAGCAGGGAGAAGGCCGCCTCTCCCCCGAGGTTGCGATGACGCAGCCGCAGCGGGCGCAACGGCCGACCGCCGACGCCGCTCGTGCGGACCTTCTCGCCCGCGCTCCGCGCCGCCACGCCCCAGGTCGCCGGGTCCGACAGGCCGAACGCCGACAGATCCCTGACCCGCCAGTCCGTCAGCCATTTCGGCCGGATCGCGTAATGCTCCATGATCGCCCCGGCCAGGGTCAGGGTGCCGATCATCGTCAGCGCCGATCCGAAGAAGCCGTGAAACGCCTGGGCGATGTCCTGACCGCCGTTCGTCGTTCCACTAATCAGCCGGATGATCAGGCCGATCCCCGCGATGGCCAGCAGCACCAGCACCCCCGCCTTCACCCCGTACCGCCAATAGGGAAACAGCTCGGGCCCGATCAGCGAATCCGGTCCCTTGCGATAGCGGGCGGCGACCACCAGCGGATGACCGATCTCCTTCAGCAGGGCCTCGGTCTCGTCGTCGCTCAGCGTGCGGCCCAGCTCCTCCTCGCGCGCCTCGATCCGGCTCAGGATCAGGTCGCGCAGTTCGGCGATGATGTCCTCGCGTTCGTCCGCCGACAGCTGCGCCGCGACGGCCTCCAGATAGCGTTCAACCATGGTCATGGTCTGTCCCCTTCAGTCCTGAAATGTCAGAGAATCTTGTCGAGCGAGGCGTTGATCCCCCGCCACTCGACGCTGAGCCGCGCCAGCATCGTCACGCCCATCGGCGACAGCACGTAGAAGCGTTTCTTGCGCTTCTCCTCCTCGCGCCATTCGCTGAGCAGAAGCCCCTGGCTCTCGAGCCGGCGCAGCAGGGGATAGAGGGTCGATTCCTCCATCTCCAGCCCATCGGCCGCGAGCGCCTGACGCAGCGTGTAGCCGTATCGCTCGGTCCGCAGACAGGCCAGCACCGCCAGCACCAGCGATCCGCGCCGCAACTCCAGCCGCATCGATTCGTAAAGCTCGTCATCCACCGGCACGTCGCGGCTCCTTCACGTCACATAGTGTGTGACGCACAGTGTATGCCGCATACTGTGTGACGAAGTCAAGCCGCGGCCGCCGGATCGCTCCGGCGGCGGCAGCCCATGCTTTCAGTCCGTCAGGAAGAACAGTTGCTCGACCGTCCGGTCCAGCGCCCGCGCCAGTCCCAGGGCCAGCAGGGTGGACGGCACGAACACCCCGTTCTCGACCGTGTTGATGGTCTTCCTCGACACCCCGGCCCGCTCGGCCAGTTCGGCCTGCGTCAGCCCGGCCTCGGTGCGGACCTCTTTCAGCCGCGACCCCAGTCTGGCGTCACCCATCGTCGCGTCCGGCCTCCCGGTCCAGCCAGGCGAACCGCACCCCGGCCGTCACCCCCGCCAGCGACAGCACGAACGGCAGGGCGGCGATGGCGTAGTCCTGTCGCCACAGGCCGACCCCGAAGGCGACGGTCGCGCCGGCCATCAGGACCACGAAGGCCGCCCCCAGGGCGCGGGCCCGCAGCACCCCGGTCAGCTCGTCTTCCAGGAACCGCTTCTGGCTGCGCGACTGATGATCCCATCCCATCACGATGGCCGCGATGACCCAGGCGTAGAGCACCGGCAAGGGCGCGCTGATGAAGTCGGCCAGGCCGGCGTCTCCGGCCAGGATATTCTGCACCGCCAGGCTCGACTGGGCCAAAAAGGCAAGGGTCACGATCGGAAAGATCGCCAGTTGCCGTGACCGCTGGGCCTGCAACCGGTCCCGCTTCAGCGGTTCGGTTTCGGTGCGCCAGCCGGTCGCGCCGGGACGCATGATCCACGCCAGGATCACGCCCCCGACCACAAAGCCGAACCCGACGCCTGCCAGCACCCCGGCCGCCGTCGCGTCGTCTCCGGTCCGCGTCTCCGCAAACATGAAGCCCAGGCCTGCCATCACGGCACCGACCACGACTATGGCCAATGCGCCGATGAATTTGCGCCGACGTGCGCGTGTTTCGCGATCCAGTTCCCGATCGTCCATGACCGTCATCTCCGCTCTCCCAAGTGATGTAACTCGTGGGTTACATATCACCTATGGGTTACACGAAGTCAAGCGGGTGGCGCGCCTTCCCGACGGATCCGGTCGCGGCCGCGTCAGTAGGCGGTGACCGGCGTGAAGCCATACTGACGGTCGCAGTTTCCCAGCGCGGTCAGATATTCCGCCAGGGGCCGGCCGCCGTTGGGTTCGCCGTTCGGCGCCACCCCGATCGCCCCGACCAGAGCCATGCTTTTGAAGTTCATCAGCAGGAACCCCATGGCGTCCATTCCTGCGTCCGTCTGATCGGTCAGGGGGATCAGCGTCCCGATCCTCGATCCGTAGTTGATCGCCGCGACGTTGCCGTGTTCTGCGGGCGAGGTGTTCTCATCCCTCATCGTCGTCATGGCGGCATAGGCGGCGACGCAGGTGTCCGGCTGCAAGTCCCACTCGCTCGTCACGCGGGGCAGCGTCGTCGGCCTCGAGGCGCCGAGCGTGCTCATGTCCACGGTCGAATAGGCGCCACCGGTTTCGGACACCGTCAGCTGATACTGACCCGTCTCGCCCCGACCGACGCTGTTGGCCCGCACCGTCAACAGGCTTCCGTCTCCCTCGAACGTGAGCCTCGAGTTCAGGCCATCCCCTCCGTCGTCGTCGCTGACGACGTCGCTCATCGCGTCGCATCGTCCCCCGCCGATGCTCAGATAGCTGTCGAAATCAGTCGACGCCTGCTCGATCTGCAGCGTCTGACCGGGCCGGGTCTGGATCTGGAAACACTCGTAGTGGCTGCCGTCCGACAGGGTCGGGTCGGACGCCGTCAGCGATCCGCGCGCCGTCTGGCCCACGCCGATCGACGTCCCGTCCCCGCCCGATGCGGGCGCAGCCACAGCCGCCTGCCCCGGCCTCGACACCTGGGTGACGGTCAGCCGATAGGCCCCTGTCTTGCCGCCCTGCAGGCTGTTGGCGCGGATGATCAGCCTCTCCCCGTCGCCGACCCGGGTCAGCCTGGAGTTCGTCCCCTCCCCCCCGTCATCGTCCGCGTCCGCATTGGTCGGCGTGGCGCAGGCGCCCGTCCCGATGGTCAGATAGGTGTCGAAGGCGTCCGACGTCATGTCGATCTGCAGCCCCTCGCCCTGCACGGTCCGGACAGAGAAACACTGGTAGTGACTTCCGTCCTCCAGCGTGGGGTCCGACGCCGTCAGGTCACGCTGAACCGTATCGCCCGGCAACATCGTGGTCTGCGCCGCGACAGGCCCGGCGAAAGCGACCGCTGCGGCGATCAGGGCGGAAAGACGAAACATCGGAACACTCCTACTGGCGAGACAGGCCCGCTTGGAGCGACGGCCTGACCCATCCCAGCCTGCACGTTCCAGATCGCGCGGTCGTCATCCAGATGGATGAAGATCGGCCGTTCCGCGGCTCTCAGGCTGCAACTCCGGCGGCCCGCGCCATCAGTCCGTTCAGCGTCCCATAGTCCATCGCCTCGGCCGCCTGCCCCGCCGAACCGCCGTCGGCCAGGAACGCCCGCGTCAGCCGGTCGGCCGTCCCGTATGCGGCCGCCGCGATGTTCGACCCCGCGCTCAGTCGGCGCACGCCCAGCGCCTCCAGCGCCGCCGCGTCGGCCAGTCCAGACCGCGCCAGAAGGTTCAGCGGCGCCCCCAGGTCGACCAGGGCCGTGATCGTTCCCGCCTCGACCACGCCGGGCATGAACAGTCCGTCCGCCCCGGCCGCCCGGTACAGCGCCGCCCGCCGCACCGCCTCCTCCAGCCGTCCTTCGACCGGCCCGATCCCCCTCAGCCACAGGTCGCAGCGCGCGTTGATGAACAGGTCGGCGCCGACCGCCGCCCGCACGGCCGCGATCTTGTCCGCCAGCGCCTCGGCCGAACCGTCGGCGTCCTCGATATTGACCCCGACGCAGCCCGTCTCGACCACGCGCCGCACGAAGCCGGCGGCCTCGGACGGCTCATCGGAGAACCCGCCCTCGACGTCGGCGCTGACCGGCGCGCCGCCCGACGCCCTGACGATCCGCTCCAGCGCCGAAAGCAGGTCGGCCCGGGGCGGGGCGGCGCCGTCGGGCCAGCCCAGCGCCCAAGCCACCCCCGCGCTGGTGGTCGCCACCGCCCGGGCGCCCGCCGCCACCGACAGGGCCGCCGACGCCCCGTCCCAGGCGTTCGGCAGGATCAGCAGGCCGCCGGCGTGCAGCGCGCGAAAGGTCTCGAAGCCCGACATCGTGATCTCCTTTTGTTCTCACGAACATGGCCTGCATCCGCGCCGGAGTCTCGCGGAAATCGGACGGTGTCGAACCGCGGCCCCGGGGCCTATTTGTGCGTCCAGGGCCTGGAGGCGCCGGCCGCGATCCCGGCCGCCTGTTCGCTCTGGAAGCGCCCGCCGCGCGGCGGCTTCGGCCGGGCGTCGATCCTGGCCTGTTTCATCCTCAGCGCCTTCTGCGCCGGGGTCTCGGGCGCGACGGGGGCTTGGGCCGGGGCGTCTTCCTGATCGGTCATGTGGACAGTCTAGCAGACGATCGCGGTCCCGGCATCGACCGATGCCCGGCGCCCCGCCTGAGCAACCATAACCGCCGCACCCCGTTCTCCGACCACATCCAATAGCCCATCGCCAGAGAGCAGACTCATGAAATCGATCAAGACCTTCACCGCCCTCGCGGCCGGCGCAGTCGTCCTTTCGTCCGCCGCCGTCGCCCAGGCCCAGACCCCCTATGGCCAGACCCAGACCCAGAGCCAGTCCCAGCCCACCGGTCAGGAGGTCTTCGGCCAGATCCTGCAAAGTCTGTTCGGCGGCCAGACCACCGGAACCGTCGACGCCGAATGGAGCCGGGGCCGCCGCCCGCTCAGCGACCAGCAGTCGACCTTCAGCACCCGCCTGGACGCCCAGATTCGCTCGGGCGCCCTGTCGCGTCCGTCCGGCGACCGGCTGCGCAGCGACTACGACGCCCTGGTCGCGCTCGAGGCCCGCTACGGCCAGGACGGCCGCTTCACCACCCAGGAACGGTCCGAGCTGAACCAGCGCTATTCGGCCCTGACCACGGCCCTGGAACAGGGCGGCTATGAGGACAATCTGGGCGGCTACCAGTCCGTCGTCGACGGCCGCGCCGATTTCGAGGGCCGCATCGACGCCGCCGTCCGCGCCCGCACCCTAACCCGCACCGAGGGCACCCGCCTCCGCGCCGACTACGCCGCCCTGATCCAGACTGAGACCGGCTATCAGCGCGGCGGCCTGTCGCTCAGCGAGCGCCAGGACCTGGAGGCCCGCCTCGACGCGCTCGACGCCCGCATCCCCGGCGACCGCTACGGCAGCGGGAACGGCGGCTATCAGCAATCCCCGCGCGACCGCCTGACCGCCGTCGAACGCGCCCTTTACAGCCTGCCGCGCGCCGATCAGGACCGGCTGCGGGTCCAGGTCGAGGACCTGACCCGGCTTGAAGCCGCCTATTCCCGCACCCGCCCCTCCAGCGACGACAGCGACTATCTTGAGCGCCGCATCGGCGAGTTGGAAACCCAGGCCCGCGTCCGCCGCTGATCCCGCCCTACCGGCACAGCCGACCCCGCTCCGCTTCCAGGTGCAGGTGGTCGGCGTGCACGGCGTTGTAGTCGGGCGACAGGGTCGTGCCGAACACCTTGCAGGCGTCGTCCCGGATCCGCCTCAGGAACGCGCCTTCAGCCCCGCCGGCGTTCCAGTCGTCGCGCACCGTGATCCGCCGTCCGTCCCTCAGCCGCACGGCGGAAAAGTCCAGGGCCGCCGCCCGCGAATGGGCGCTGACCCGGCGCGAGTCGCCTGCGTCGTTGCGCACCGCCCGGCACGCGTAGACCCCCATATGTTCGATCGCCACGATGTCTGAGCCCAGCAGTTCGCGCGCCGCCGGCTCCACCGACTGACGCCGCCACACGCTGACCGCCAGGGCCAGGGCGCAGGTCATGGTCACATCCCCCGGCGCCATCCGCGCCACCGTCCCCATGTCGGCCCCCAGCACCCCCGCATCGGTCAGGCCGCAGGTCTCGGAGTTGACCCGGTCCGGCGTCGGCGAAAACGTCACCCGCGCCGAGGCCAGCTCCGCCTCGCACTGGCTCAACGACCCGGCTCCCCGCTGCACCCGCGACAGCGTCCCGCCGTCGATCCCCTGATCGATCACCCCGGCGCCGGGCGCGACATAGACCGACGGGCCCGCCGCCCCCGGCGCCGGCGAATACGGCCGATACCCCGCCGGCGGGCCGGTGTGGGGGATCAGCCGCCCGCAGGCGGACAGGGCCAGACACGCCGTCAAGGTCAAGGTAACGGGCCGAACCATCATGGTCCCCGCCTTAGACGGATTCGCGCACGCCGCGCGGACCTGAACTCGGGGGCCGGAACCGTGACGGTTGCCGGACGCTTCACCCTCTCATGGAAAACATCGACAAGCTGGATGACGCCGCCCTGTTCCGACTGGGCGGGGCGACCCTGACGGTCGGGGGGCTGGTCTCGGCCCTGATCATTCTGGCCATCGCCACGGCCCTGTCGTGGGGGGTGACCCGCGCCATCCGGCGGGTGCGCGAGCGGTCGCGGCGCAGTCCCCAAGGTCTGTATCTGCTGGAGAAGCTGGCCAGCTACGCCATCCTGATCACCGGGCTGATGATGGCCCTGTCGGCGGCCGGGCTGAACCTGTCGTCGCTGGCGGTGTTCGCCGGGGCCATCGGCATCGGCATCGGTCTGGGGCTGCAGGGGGTGGTCAAGGAGTTCGTCTCGGGCATCTTCCTGATCTTCGACCGGATGCTGAGCGTCGGCGACTATGTCGAGATGGAGGACGGCGGCATCCGCGGCGCCATCATGGAGATCGGCCCCCGCGCCACCCGCATCCGCACCAACGACAACGTCAACGTCATCATCCCCAACTCGCATCTGATCGAGGGGGCCGTGACTAACTGGACGTTGAAGGGCGACACCCGGCGCATCCACATCCCGTTCGGCGTGGCCTACGGCGCCGACCGGGCCGCGGTGCGCGACGCGGTGCTGGAAGCCGCCCGCGCCAGCCCCTTCACCCTGCCCGAGACCGAGGCGCGCAAGAGCCAGGTCTGGCTGACCGGCTTCGGCGATTCCAGCCTGAATTTCGAACTGCTGGTCTGGCCGACGCAGGACGCCGTCAAACGCCCCGCCGCCATGCACGCCGCCTATACCTGGGCCATCGCCGAGGCCCTGGACCAGGCCGGGATCGAGATCCCCTTCCCCCAGACCGACTTGCGCATTCGCAGCCTGTTCGGGCGCGAGGACGAAGATGCGCTGTCGGCCCTGGGCCTGTCCGGTCACGCCGCGCCGCGCGCAGCGCCGCCGTCCGAGCCGGCCCGCGCCCCCTCGGTCAACGACGCCGCCGCCGACCTGCTCAAACCGCCCGAACCGGCCGAGGAGCCGGAGACCAAGCCGGAGCGCAAGCGCGACTGACTGGCGCCCCCATCACCCGCGACCTACATTCCGTTCATGAACCGTTCCTCCACGCCCAAGGGCTCGGCCCCCGTCATCAAGAAGCCGGTCCACATCCCCGGCAAGGGGGTGGCCGAGGCGCCGTCCGCCTTCATCCGCGACGACAAAAGCCCGTCATCCTCCGGCTCGACCGGGGGACGGGCGATGATGAACATGCCGATGTTCGCCCCCGTCACCGGCCCGCGCCTGACGCCGGAGGAGGCCCCGACCGGTCCGGGCGACTGGGTTCCGCACCGCCCCGACCGTCCGGCGAAATCGCTGAAGGGCCGCCAGAAGCACAAATTCCGCCTGGAGACATCCTACACCCCCGCCGGCGACCAGCCCGCCGCCATCGCCGAACTGGTCGCCCAGGCCGACAGCGGCGATCGCGATCAGGTGCTGCTGGGCGTCACCGGCTCGGGCAAGACCTTCACCATGGCCAAGGTCATCGAGGCGACCCAGCGTCCGGCGCTCATCCTGGCCCCCAACAAGACCCTGGCCGCCCAGCTCTACAGCGAGTTCAAGAGCTTCTTCCCCGACAACGCGGTCGAGTATTTCGTCAGCTACTACGACTACTACCAGCCCGAGGCCTACGTCCCGCGCACCGACACCTACATCGAGAAGGACTCTTCGATTAACGAACAGATCGACCGGATGCGCCACTCGGCCACCCGCTCGATCCTGGAGCGGGACGACGTCATCGTGGTGGCCTCGGTCAGCTGTATCTACGGCATCGGGTCGGTCGAGACCTATACCGCCATGACCTTCGACCTGAAGGTCGGCGACCAGATCGACGAGTCCAAGCTCCGCGCCGACCTCATCGCCCTGCAGTACAAGAGGAACGACGTCCACTTCGATCGCGGGATGTTCCGAAAGCGTGGCGACACCGTCGAGATCTTCCCGGTGCACCAGGAGGATCGCGCCTGGCGCGTCAGCCTGTTCGGCGACGAGATCGAGGCGATCCACGAGTTCGACCCCCTGACCGGCAAGAAGACCGCCGATCTGGAGGAGGTCACCGTCTACGCCGCCTCCCACTACGTCACCCCGCGCCCGACGCTCAACCAGGCGCTGGGCGGCATCAAGGCCGAGCTGAAGGAGACGCTCGACTGGATGATCGAGAACGGCAAGCTGCTGGAGGCCCAGCGTCTGGAGCAACGCGTCCGCTTCGATCTGGAGATGATGGAGGCCACCGGCTCCTGCGCCGGGATCGAGAACTATTCCCGCTGGCTGACCGGCCGCGCGCCGGGCGAACCGCCGCCGACCTTCTTCGAATACATTCCCGACAACGCCCTGCTGTTCGTGGACGAGAGCCACGTCACCGTGGGCCAGATCAGCGCCATGTACCGGGGCGACTACCGCCGCAAGTCGACCCTGGCGGAGTATGGCTTCCGCCTGCCGTCCTGCATCGACAACCGCCCGCTGAAGTTCGACGAATGGGAGGCGATGCGGCCCCAGACGGTGCACGTCTCGGCCACCCCCGGCCCGTGGGAGATGGAACAGACCGGCGGCGTCTTCGTCGAACAGGTCATCCGCCCGACCGGCCTGATCGACCCGCCGGTCGAGATCCGCCCGGTGTCGGGGCAAACGCGAAATCAGGTCGACGACGTCATCGACGAGGTGAAGGCCGTGGCCCGCGCCGGCTACCGCTCCCTGGTCACCGTCCTGACCAAGAATATGGCCGAGGACCTCACGGAGTATATGCATGAGCAAGGGGTGCGCGTGCGCTACATGCACTCCGACGTCGACACGATGGAGCGGATCGAGATCATCCGCGACCTGCGCCTGGGCACCTTCGACGTCCTGATCGGCATCAACCTGTTGCGCGAGGGGCTCGACATCCCCGAGTGCGGCCTGGTCGCCATCCTCGACGCGGACAAGGAGGGCTTCCTGCGCTCCGAGACCTCCCTGATCCAGACCATCGGCCGCGCGGCCCGCAACGTCGACGGCCGCGTCATCCTCTACGCCGACCGGGTCACCGGCTCGATGGAACGCGCCATGGCCGAGACCGAGCGCCGCCGCGAACGCCAGTCCGCCTACAACGCCGAAAACGGCATCACGCCCGAGAGCGTCAAGCGCGACATCAAGGAGATCCTGGCCAGCCCCTACGAGAAGGACCGCGTCCTGATCCCCACGGGCGTCAAGGAGGACAGCCGCCCCTTCATCGGCAACAACTTCCAGGCCACCCTGCGCGACATGGAAGGCAAGATGCGCGAGGCCGCCAGCAATCTGGAGTTCGAGGAGGCCGGCCGCATCCGCGACGAGATCAAGAAGCTGAAACTGCTCGACCTGGAGTTCGCCAACGAGATCCTGACCGGGGACGGACAGGACGTGGATGCGTCAGCGCCGAAGCGGTGGCGCAAGGAGGCGCAGGCGGAGGCGCAGGAGCGGTTCAGGAAGGGAAGGCTGTAGGGGGGAGCAGCATGACTACTGCACTGTGAAGTGCTGGAGGTCTTCCTTCGAGTTGGCGTACTTCGCCACCTTTCCAAGGGCGAGATGGGGGAAAGCCCCAGCCGAAATCTGTGAAATGAGCTGAGACTCAAAAGCGCCAGGACCAGTGACAAGACGTCGGACGTCCCGACCTAAGATTGCCGCTAAAGGTAGCTCATCACCCTTCGCAAGCTTTGCGAGGTTAGGCTTAAGCAGGGTAGTGAACTGATCAAAATCCCCAACAGCTGTCTCCAGCGATCCATCAGCCTCCTTTTCAAGGAGATATATACTGTTGATCAAATGATCTATGATCTTTACCGCAACCGTTATCTGAGTGCGCTTGGGTTTCTTTATTTCATGGGCCGCATCGTTGCCCAAGAATCGAATTGCGTGAAGTCGTTCCGCGTCTTTTTTAGAAATTAGGCCTTGGCTAGAAAGCTTTGTGATACGAGAGGCCAAGTTGGAGCCGGTGATCTTCAGATCATTGCAGATAGCTTCGACGGTACCCCGCAGACCCAAACTGGCCAACGTTAGCGCATCCTCTTTGATTGCAAGTCTCGTCTCGAAATAAATAGATCGGACGACGTCCGGGACCTCGTACATATTGTCGAGAGGCCGATGATCCGAATCGAACTTGGGGTAAGTTTCGCTCGTTTCAGGAAATTCCCATTCGGTTTCCGAGACAGGATAGCCCTGTTCATAGTCGGCCGAATAGTGTCGAAAGCCTTTTGTCTGGCACCCACGGCACTGTATTACTTGGTATGTCGAATAAAAATCGTAGTCTTCGTCACCCCGTTCTGTCGATTCACACAGAATATCGTGCAGCGTTTTTATGTTACACTCGCGGCAGGGAACCTTAATCGGCTTCTTTATTTCAGCAGTGGCCACGGATTATCTCCACAGTGAGCGGCTAATATCGAAATCTGGGTTTACTCGGCCGCCACTGATGAATTGTACGAATACGTCTTCCACGTCGAGGCATATGTCTCGTCCGCGTGATTACCCCACACGGCCCAACCCGGCCGTTGACCACGCGCGAGCAGTTCCAGATACGGCCCGGTAGTGCATGCCTCGACCAGATCGTGCTGCTCGTCCGGCTTGCGGTTGTGCTCGCGCGTTCGGGTCTGGATCATGCTGACCTAGTTTCGGCCCAAGGCCTCGGTACGGGCGTTTTTGCCGCGCGTTCAGAATAGCTAACTCTACATCGAAATGTTGCCAACCTCCGGTTGGCAGATGCGCTTAGATGGTTCGGAAGCTCCGATCGCGAGGAGTAGAGGCAGTAGACCTAATGTTTTGTGCTCGGAGCCCAAGCCCGGTTGCCTAAGGTCTCTGGCCCGGTTGATCGCCGGCAGGCGGCGGCGGGGGAGCCGCGTCGCCGAGTTCGTCTATGAGGTTCTCGATCGCCGCCATAACGCGCTCCGCGAGAACAGATTGATCAGCGACTTCGCTCAGGCGGTACAAATGTCCATCAATGACGGAGAGGACGGCCACGTCTTGCGGACCGGCGGGGTCGTCCAGATACAGGTCCGCAAAGAGCGACAGTGCTACGTATGTCATCCGCGCGTCGAGAGGCGGGTGTTGAGTCTTCCAGATATGGACGGCGACCCGGACGCCGTCGATCTCGATCCCGAAATCGGGCGTGTATTTTACGGCGAACGCTCGACTCGAACTCTCCCACACCCGGGGCTCGAAGTTGAACAAGGCACTTGGAGTGTGGCCCCGCCAATCCTCAAGAAACTCCAAAGCTTCTCGGGCGGCCCGCCCTTCAGCCTCGTTCCCCCACCCGTGTGTTTCGACCAGCAGCTGTTCGAGAACCTCGCCACCGCCGAGGTAACGATGGGCCAAGAGCCTAAATTGCCGATGGAAGTCGTAGCCGGTGCCGGAACTGGGTCGCAGGCGGTTACGCATCTCTGTGCGCTGTGGCCGGTCGTTCAGCGACAGCATTTTCAGGAAAGCGGAAAAACCAAACCTCGTCACAACGCACCTCCAGTTTCGACCAGAGGTTAGCGCGATTCTCTCGTTCAACGAGTCCTGATCCGTAGGCTGATTCTGACGGAGCGAGCTAGTGGTCGCTGGATGATCCCTTGGTCGGCGGTAGCTCACCTCCACAGAACAGCTTGCACCTATCTCATTGTTATGGATCCCTTTCCTTCTCAAAATGGAGGAAACGCCATGCCGAAATTCACTGTCCTCAGCCGCGTCGATGCTTACGTCGATTACACGACCGAGATTGAAGCCGACTCGGCCGAAGAGGCCGCTGAGATCGCCTACGATGGCGGGCCTGAAATCAAATGGGTCGAGCAGGGCACCGTCGAATTTGACGCCGCCCGGGTCGTGACCCTCGACGCCGATGGCGAAGAGATCGAGTCCACCGTCTGCGGTAAGGGCTGACTAACCAACGCTCCGCCATGCTGCCCGCATGACCGAAGACGACGCCCCCTGGAGCACGCTCGGCTTCGCCGAAGACGCGGCGGTCTTCAAGGGGCCGACCCAGAACGCCCGCGTCCTGAGCGAGGGCTGGGTCGCCGCCAACGCCTTCTGCCCGAGCTGCGGCGCGACGCCCCTGACCGCCTTCGCGGCCAACTCGCCGGTGGCAGACTTCCATTGCGGAGTCTGCGCTGAGGAATACGAACTCAAGGCCACCAAAGGCCGCACGGACGCAAAGCTGGTCAACGGCGCCTGGGGCGCGATGAAGGCGCGGCTGGCGGCGGCGAACAATCCCAGCCTTATGGTCATGGGCTATGACAAGGCCCGCACCCGCGTCACCGACCTGATCGTCGTGCCGAGCCACTTCTTCACCGAAGCGATCATCGAGCCGCGCAAGCCGTTGTCGATGACGGCGCGTCGCGCGGGCTGGCAGGGGTGCAACATCCTGATCGGCAAGGTGCCGCTGGCCGGTCGTATCCCGCTGATCCGGGCCGGGTCGCACGTGGCGAAACAGGCCGTGCTGGACCAGTGGCGCGCGACCCTGTTCCTGAGGGACGCCGCGCCGACCGCACGGGGCTGGCTGCTCGATGTGATGAAATGCGTCGAGGATATCGGAAGGCCGGAGTTCACCCTGGCCGAGGTCTATGGGTTCGAGGCGCGGCTGGCGGCGATCTATCCGGGCAACAACAATGTCCGGCCGAAGATCAGGCAGCAGCTTCAGGTGCTGCGGGACATGGGGTGGCTGGAGTTCGGCGGGCGGGGGACGTACCGGCGGGCGTGACCCCTCTCCCAGTGGGAGAGGGCTTGAGGCTCGCAGAGCGGAGCGATGCGTCTTCAGCCGAAAGGGTGAGGGTCGTGCCCTCAACGGTTAGCGCCAACCCCTCACCCTTTCGCGCGAAGAACACTCGCTGACGCTCGTGTGTGCTCAAGCCCTCTCCCGCCGGGAGAAAGGCAGGCTTCTCTTCCTGCGGTAAGCCCAAGTAAAATTAGACGATTTATCCGAGCAAAAATGCCGTGTAGAATTCGTGTAGATAATTCTTCACGTGGGCAGCAAAAAATGGCGGGAGTCGGCGGCGGCGTCCAATGATTTGGGCAGCTTATTCGTATTAGCGAGCGGGCTCCCCAAGGCGCCAGGGAAGGCCGTCGCAGCTCCCTCTGAGGACACGACGCGCAAACACCGCTAGCCCAAGGCCTTATGGATGGTAACGGCAGACGTCCGCGCCAACCGTAACCATCTCGCCCGTCCGCCCGTCTAGAATAGCGACAACTGCCTGTTCGCCTGATCGAAGGCCTTCCATTCCGGCGACCGTGACTCGTGATCCAACCACGCCTCGACGAAGGCTTCCGCACTGTCGTAACCGTCCATAGCCGCCTTGGGCGTGAAGTGCGACCTGTAACCTGTCTCGGTGATCGGCAACGGGGCCCGCTTGGGCGACACGCTCACCACTTCCAGATGGGCCATGTGGGTTCTGTCGTCATAGACCAGATAGTCGGCGTTCCACCTGATTTCGATCTCGATGCCGTTCCAGTGTGTCCGTGTGATTGAATAGTCCTTCTTCATATCCGCCTCTGGGGTTTGGGTTCGTACTGAACCCTTGCCCGTCGGCGAGACTGGGGGAGCAAACGGAGCGGGAGACTTCGCGGGGACCCTGCTGCAACGAGCACCGCGAGAGAAGCTGGGCGGAAGGCTCTCCGAAGTGCGCCAGGGGCAACGCCCCGAGCCCTTCGCGATAGGGATTGTCACCCGCATGGGCTGAGATCACCGGCCCAGCCGGAAGCTCAGGGCGAAGCCTAAAGCCCGCCGCGCCTCGGCGCGGATCGCCCTGCGGCTATGTCTCGCTTTTTCGATCGCGTGAGTTCCAGGGCCTCTTCACGCTCGGATATCCTGACCGCCCGTGCGAGCCGCACCAGCGCGGCGGCAAGCGCCGCCTGCGCAACTTCCGGGGCTATCCCAAGACGGAATCCGATCTCGTCGTAGGTCAAACCCCCGAAACGATGGAGAACGAACACGTCGCGCAGCTTGGCCGGCAGTCGCAAGATCGCGGTCTTGAGGACATCCTCAGAGCTTCGTACACGGCGGTGCCTTGACCGAGGTTTTGATGCTGTCATCCGCCTGTCCTCGGTCGGAGCCGTGGCTGGTCTATGCGACGAACACGCCGTGCCGGGTCTCCGCCCACAATGCGATGAGATCCTGCCGCGATCTCGCAATCATGGCGTGGGCTTCCGGATGGTCCTCGGGCCAAATCAGACGCTCCAGGACAGCGAGCCTTGCGATGATCGCCTCGAAGCTCACGGATGCGGACTCCGAAATAGCCTCCAACAAACGCTCACGCTTCTCGAACAACGTGTCCAACATGCCGTCTATGTCCCGAAGCTCCTTGGACCACGGCAAGGCTTGCTGTTCGGAGGGGCTAAGATTGCACCAGGAATGCTCCCGGATCAGCCAGCCCTCCAGTTTCGCCCAGCGGGTCTGGAGCCGCCCAATCTGGGCGTCGATAGCCAGCCAGTTCTTGCAGTGTCTGGTCGCCTCTGTGGAGGCGACCAACGGGACGGACGCCGGATTGGCGGATGCGGCAGGATTGACCGCACCAAATGCCACAACCGATGTTCCCGCGATGAGCGCGCGCCTGGAAATCTCAGGCAGGCGCGCGTCCTCGACGCCCGTCTTTCGACGCGAGCCCATGACTAAAGCCTTCTAATCACCTATGATGATTTTATAGTCATTCAGAGAGGGTCGGGTGTCAACATGAAATCATCTTGCGTGATCATAAAATCATCATGACATGCTGACTTCGTCGCAAATCCGAGCTGCGCGCGCTTTATTGAGCTGGAGTCAGCCGGCCTTAGCGAAGGCTTCGGCTCTCTCGCTTCCCACCATTGTGCGCATGGAGAGCCGCCTCGGCCCGGGGCGTAGCTCGGCCGCTAATGTTGAAGCCGTACAACGGGCGCTTGAAGACGCCGGAGTCACCTTCTTACACAGCACAGGCGATTCGGGGCCGGGCGTCCGCCTTACGCGCGGGTTCGAGAGATAAAACCGCAATCAGACCAGTGCGGTGCCGAGAGGGACGAAGCGTTATGAGATGCCGACGGACAAATCACGCCCTTATGAGAATCTGACGGACAACCGGCAATCACTCTTGAGGCCTACGAGAAAAAGCCTTACGAGAGAAATACGGACATTTAGTCGGTTTACGAGAATCTCACGGACATTTTGAGAGATTCCACGCGCTTGGGAGAATCTCGTGGCCGATATCATCTTTACCCCCTCGGGTGATGTGGCCTTCGACCGAAAGGTCCGAAGGGACCACGAAGCCGGCAGGCTCAATCGCATTGCCAGCGGCATCTACGCGGAACCTTCTGCCGAGCCGATCGAAGCCCTGGTTCGCAGAAATTGGTTCAAGATCGTCGGCAAGCTGGTGCCTGACGGGGTCGCGACAGATCGAACCGGTATGGACGGCAAGCCTTGGCGTGACGGCTCAGCCGACGGTGCTCAGACAGACGCCTTCGTCTTCATGAGCGCGCCGCGCACGCGCGACATCATCAGGGTGCCGGGTCTCGTGATCAATTTCCGCGAAGGCAGGGGCCCGGTGGATGGAGATATTCCGTTTCTCGGCACATGGTTGGCGGGTCCCATCCGAAAGCTGCTCGACAACATCACCCCGTCACGCGCTGGCGGCAAAGGCCCATCGCGCACAACCGGACTGGCGGCGGTGGAGGCGCAACTTGATAGCCTCTGCTCCACCCATGGCGAGGACCACCTTAACCACATCCGCGACGCAGCCCGTGACCTCGCCCCCCTCATCGACCGCGACAAAGAGTTTATCGTGCTGAACAGCCTGATCGGCGCGCTGTTGCGCACTCGGGAATCAACTGTCTCGACGCGCCAGGGACGAGCCAGGGCCCAAGGGAATCCCCTTGATCCCCATTGCATCGAACGGCTCGTGAAATTGGTCGAGTACCTTCAATCACGCGCGCCGGTGAGCATCCTGGACGCCGTCACGACGCCGGAACGTAAGACCGCCGGCGCATTCATAGAGGCCTACTTCTCGAATTTCATCGAAGGCACGGAATTCCTTGTCAGCGAAGCCGCCGAAATCGTCTTCGAGGGAAAGATGCCCGACGCCCGCCCCGAAGACGGCCACGACATTCTCGGCACCTATCTTCAGCTCGTCGATCTCGGGGCGCGATCGGCAGCGGCGGTCGATCCCGACGCCTTCATCGACGAAATCCAGGAGCGCCATCGGCTTTTGATGAATGCTCGCCCTTCGGTCAGGCCCGGCGTGTTCAAGACCAAGGCCAACAAAGCCGGTGATACCAGTTTCGTCCTTCCCGGGCTCGTCATCGGGACCCTGCGAGAGGGAATGACGATATTCCGGTCGATATCGGACCCATTCTCCCGGGCCTTGTTTGTCCATTTTCTGTTGTCCGACGTCCATCCCTTCAACGATGGCAACGGACGCCTGAGCCGGATCATGATGACGAAGGAGTTGGCGGCAGCGGGCCTGTCTCGGATCGTCATCCCCACCGTCTATCGCAACGACTATCTCGACGCCCTTCGTGCTTTATCGCGACGCGGCGATCCCTCAATCTTCGTTCGGTCCCTCGAGTTTTGCCAGCGCGTCAGCGCCGCATGTTCAGCACCTTCGACGGACGCGGCAATTGAATCGTGGGCTCGAGCATACGCCTTCTGCGAGGACGGGCGTCACGCTCGTCTCACGATTCCGGATCCTGCAATTCAGATCGAAACGCGTGGCGGTGTGTCGGCACCCGTCGATTACTGGGCTTCGATTGACCCGCGCGGGAACCCGCCGTTCAGCCTGTGACCAAGCCGACTGATCACCGGGGTCACGTCGCTAGCCGACGACCTACAGCACAGCGACGACCTTCATGTGGTGGAGTAGTCTAGGGGCGTCCATCATCTGGGGGCCAGCTTCGGTCACTCACATCCCATACCGCTTAGTCCCGTTCTTCGTTAGGAAGTAACGGCCGCCTTGAACCCCGATGTTGATGCCATTGCCCAGGTCGCGGGCACCGGTCTCCGGATCAATATTTGGACGCTTCGCAAACGCTCGACGCCCTCTGGAGAAGTGGGTTGTGATGCCAGCGGCCTCGAAGCTGTCAGCCAATCCGCCGAACTCGGCTCTAATATACTCAAGGGGAGGTAGCGATTTGTCGGCATGGCAGAGCGCCATTGTGATCGTCCCATGCCGCGCATACAGCGCCCGAATACGGTCCAGGACCTCCTCGCGCGAAAGGCGGGTGCCGTCTGGTCTGCGGCCGCGCGGCCTGGCCGCATAGGACGCTCCCACAAGCTTGAAGGCATTTTCAAGCGATCCGAAGCGAGCGCGGTAGGCCGAGTGCCGGTGCATGTTCGGCGTAGCGGCCATGAGCGCGTTCGAGAGCCGCCCATGCTTGATGTAGACGGCCCGAAGATCGTCGAGGAGTTCTTCATCCGTCTTGTGATGATGGCCGTTCAGTGCTCGCAGACGGGCAGCCGCTGCATTGAAGACCTTGACCGAAACGATTGGCCCAAAGACCCGAACGGAGCCCCAAGTATCCCGTGCGTTGTAACGGATCGGTTGGCCTAGGAGGTGCGTGGTCTTGCCGAACGGTTGACGACCCGTAACCAGATCGCAGCGCAGGACATTGGACACCCGATTGGGAGTCCACCCTGTTCCATCAAGCCAAGGAATCCCTTCTTTGTTCAATTTCGCAGCGATGCGGACAGGATAGAGTTGCTCGGTGAGGAACAGGTCGAAAATCCGGCGAAGCACCCTGGATTGCTCAGGTCCTTCCTCAATCATCTGCACGGCCTGCTCAGGTCGGTCCTTTCTTTCTCCGCGCGCCAGCACTTTCCCGAGCGACCCGTCGGGCTCAATCACCTGCCGAGCGAGGCCGTAGACACAGGTGCCACCGGGGGCATTCCCCGACGTGGCTAGTCGGGTCTTTGATGCCCGCACCTTGGCAGAGAGCTCTCGGCTGTACTCGCCCGCCATCACCCGCTTGAGGTGCTTATAGATCGACCCCGCCAAGCCTTCGGTGAAACCTTCAGCGGTATAGATCACCTCGACGCCCGCAGCCCTGCAAAGAAACTCGTAGTGGCCAGCCTCGTCGGCGTCCTGATATCGACCCCATCGACTAACATCCAGGACCAGAATTGTTTTAAACTCGGCCTTGCCGCTTACCACGTCGGCGAGGAGTTCACTCAGGCCGGATCGGCGTTTGGTGGTAACGCCGCTTCTCCCCGCGTCCGCATAGGAGCGGACGATCTCAAAGCCTTCGGCGGTGGCGTATGCGGACATTGCCGCCTTCTGATTGACCAGTGAATATCGCTGATGATCAGTGGACATTCGAACATACTGTGCGGCAGGCCGAAGGGCCGATGGCTTACGTTGCATCTCGCCGAGCTAAGGCGATTGGAGTGGAAGCGCCATCCACTAACGGCACCATCGTCAGCGCGTTTCGCGCCAAAAACGGCCGTCACTAGGTACCGAAGTATGTCGATCTGCGATATCGCGACTCTTCAGAAGCGAACATCCGTCACCCGAGCGTCAGCCGGAATGGGTGACGCGTTTCAGGCAGCGCTCCAATGAACTCCCCGACATTTGTGCCGAAGTTTGCTACGGTTGCCGCTCCGACACTGCCTCTCGCGGCGGCGGTGCCACCATCACCGTGCACCGCTGCATTTTCCCGCTCGCGACCGCCGCAGCCCGGCACGAATTGAGGGCTTCGCGGTTGTCGTCGGCAAGCTGGCTGTCGGCGACGGTCTGACCCCAATTCGCCGGATTGGCCGCCCGCATCAGCTCCCCGCCCGCCGTCCACCGATCCTCCCGCATCACCAGGGCCGCCACCTGCGTGTTCAGCCCGAACGGCGCCACGCCGGCGAGAATCGGCGACAGCACCAGCCCGACCGCGAACGCCACGCCCCCCGTCCAGTACAGTATCCGGACCTGCCGATCCCGCGCCCAAGCCTCACTAATGAGGCCCGACAGCCGCGCCCGCTCGCGCTCCGTCTCCTGCGCCGCCCGATCCAGCCTCTGCGCCGCCTCGCGCACCAGCGACGACCCCGCCCGCGCGATGCCCTGACCCTGCTGCTCCGGCGTCAGGGTCAGGGCGGGCGAGGCCAGCACCGTCTCCAGCGACTGGCCGATGTCGTCGAGCCCCTTTCCGAGAATGGCGAGGTCCTTGCTGTAGTCGGGCGGCCGGTGTTCGCGCATCGCGGCCGGGAGGCCCTCGATCGCGCGCCGCAGCACCGAGACCTCGGCCCGCAGATCCTCGAACGCCTGGGCGGGGTCCCCCGCCTGATCCTCCGCCATCCTCGCCTCCACCTTTGCTACAAGGACATGCCTCTGTCCTGGTCCCGTCCGATCTCCAGAGCGGCCTGCCGCACGCTCGGCGCAGAGATCACCCGCCCGAGCGTCGAACCCGACCCCACGCCCAACTCTTTCGCCCGCGACCGGACGAGGAATTCCAGCTCGGGATCGCGCTTCAGCGCGCCGGCCATGGCCGTCATCCGGCCCTCCAGCCGCTGGCGCGCCGGCCTGTGCCGCCAGCCGTCCAGCCGGTCGTGCTGCGCCTCCAGCCGTGTCCAGTCCTTGACCAGACGGTCGGCCTTCAGGGTCGGATCGGCCCGCACCCGCGCTTCATGGCGGATGGCGCCCGCCAGCTCGGCGCCGCGCGCCTCCCCGCGAAGATCGCGCATCGCTCGCCAGGTGGAGGGCTCATGCCGCAGAGCCTCATGCAGGTCGCGCGTCGCGCCCGGCCGCGTGCGATCCAGCGCCGCCCCGGCGTCGCGCAGTTCGCGCGTCTGGTGGGCCAGCACGGGGAGCTTGTGGGCGCGCATCCGCTCGGTATCGTCCATCGCCCGCGCATACCGCTCCGCCGAGGCCTCCAGCGTCTGTGCCGGAACGGATGGGCTCAGCCCCGTCGAGGACGACGACAGTCGTTCCAGGCCGTCGAGTGACGGCGCCGCCGCGCGCCGGTTCAGGTTCAACTCATCGAACATCCCGCGTTTAAGGGGCACGATCTCTTGCGAGGCGGCGCGGCTGTCAGCCTCACGTGACAATGTATTCGGGCCGCCCGGCGGCGGCGCCTCGAGGCCGCGTCGCGCGGCATAGTCCAGCGTGGTCTCCTTTAAGCCCGCCCGCGACAGCCGCGCCGACAGGGCCTCCACGTCCCGGTACGTCTCGCGCCCGGCATAGAGGGTCACAGCCTCCCGATGGCGGGTCATGGCCACATAGGTCAGGTGCCGGTCCATTGTGGCGGACGCCAACACGTGGGTCCGGTCCACCGTTGCTCCTTGGGCCTTGTGAATGGTGGTGGCGTAGCCGTGATCGACGGCGGCGTAGTCCGCCATCGACACCGACACCGCCCGGCCCTGACCCGGCCCCTTGGCGGTGTCGAGCCGCACCTCCAACCGACCAGCATCGGCCCGTTCTACCGTCCCCAGCATCCCGTTCTTCACGCCGAGGTCGCGATTGTTCTCCCGGAACAGGAGGCGGTCCCCGGCGGCGAAGGCCCGCTCGCCCTCCGTCGTCCGATAGACCTGCTCGCCGCGAAGCTCGCCTCGGTCCTGCCGCGCGCCCCGGATCGCATCGTTCAGTTCCGCCACGTCCACGCGACGGTGCGCCAGCACCAGACGCGACCCGTCCGGCCGCGCGTCCATGTCGGCGATCACGTCGGCGACGATCGCCTGACGCGCCGCGCCCGTGTCTGCCTCGAACCGGATGGCGCCGTGCTCGGCGTAAGCGCCCAGCCCTTCCGCTGTCCGGTGCCGTGCGAAGTCCACCGAGGCCTCGCGCTGCCACCCCTCGCGCTGGCGCCGAATTTCTCCCAGTTCGACGAAGCCGACGCGCTCGGCCACCGCGCGGAAGGCCGCGCCGGGTCCGATAGGCTGGAGCTGCTCGGGATCACCGACCAACACCACCTTGGCGCCGGATCGGTCGGCCTCGGCCAGAACACGCGAGAGCTGCCGGCTCCCGACCATTCCGGCCTCGTCGATCACGAGCACGCTACGCGGGCCTAGGGTGTCGCGGCCGCGTTCCCAACTCCGTTCCCAGCTCGCCAGCGTCCGTGAGGCGATGCCCGAGGATTCCTCCAAGCCTTCCGCCGCCTTTCCGGCCAGGGCCGCGCCCATGACCCGGTAACCCTCGACCTCCCACGCCTGACGCGCGACGCCCAGCATCGTGCTCTTTCCGGCGCCCGCCATGCCGACCACGGCCCGGATGCGTTCGGGACCGACGAGGTGGCGGACCGCCTGTGTCTGCTCCCCGGACAGGAACGAGCGCTCGATTAAGGCCCGCTCCGTGTGAGCGCGGGCGACGCCGAACGTTCGGCTGTCCGCCATCCGGTCGGCGCTGTCGGCCATCGCCTGTTCGACGGCGATCATCTCCGTGGTGGAATACCGCGCCGGCTCCAGGGTGCGGCCGAACTCATCCCTTTGCTCGGAGCGGAGTTCGACCAGGGCGGGGGACGCCATCGCCGTGGCGAAGGCCCTCTGGAACTGGTCGGGATCATCGACGTAGCGGTGAATGACCTTGGCCACATCAGTGCGGTCGAACACGCTCTTCTCGTTCGTGACGAGGGTCAAAGCCTGTTCGGGCGTCTCGCGGATCAGTCTGGCATTGCGCTGCGCCTGTTCAGCATCCTGGCGGGCACGGACCACGGACTTGCCACGCCGGTCCATCTGGGTGGCGTGCACGCCCATATGCTGGGTCGGCTCGATCTCCAGACCGCAGGCCTGATGGGAGCGATGATCGATGCGCAGGTCGTGACCGGCGAGGGCCAAATGACGGTTGGCCCGGTCTTCCCAATCCAGCCGGATATCCCGGAGCTGATCGTGCGAGGTCGGCAGGCCGAGCGCTATCAGCCGCTTGTTCTCCAACTCCATCTCGGACTTCTCACCGAGGCCCTCGCGCTCGACCTTGCGGGTGGTCAGCAGGATGTGGGCGTGGTGGTTGCGCACGTCGGTGTCGCCGTGCGGACTGTGGATGGCGAAATCCACTGCCACGCCGTAGCGATCGGCTATGCCTTGAGCGAACTCCCGCGTGAGCGCCAGCCGCTGCTCGGGCGTCAGTTCATGCGGCAGCGCCACCTCGACCTCGCGGGCAACCCGTGCATCCTTCCGGGTCTCCGCGAACTCCGCCGCGTTCCATAAGGTCGAACGGTCCTGCCCCCATTCCGCGTCCACGCCTTCGGGCAGGACGATCTCGGTGTGCTCGACGCCGCGACGTGCGGTGAAGTCGTGGGTCTGGCCGTCGCGTTCATTGGTCAGCTTCTGCGAGGCGCGATAGGCGGCAGCCGCGACGGCGCTCCGTCCGGTCGCCCGGCTGATCGGCTTCATCGCCAGATGATAGATCGCCACGACGACCTCCAGGGAGCCGCCGCGGTGGCGGCCAGTCTGGCGGGCCGAGATCACGCAAAGCCAGGATGCAACCTGGGTCCGTCGATCTGACGATAACAAGCCCTGAGTTGCGCAGCAACTCGTAAGTGCGCCCTTCGCTAAATCTTCACTTCGTTCGATCGGCTCGGTGGGGCGCGCTTGTGAGCAAGTGGCGGGAGAACTCAGAGATGCCGTTCAGCACCTTGGACGGTCGTCGCTGTCCGAATCGAAACGAGACGTTGCGGGAGCATGGCCGTGCTTGCGATCGGCGGCAACGGCGCGATGAATACACTGCATTGCTGGAGTCATGTGACGAACTGGCGATCTTGGGTTAGGCTGAGCCTTAGCAAAGGAGCGGATAACCGGAGGAGACGATGGCGAAGCGTTCGATCGCCGAACGGCTGGCCCAACTGGAAGCCCAGCGGAAATCGCTACAGACCAAGCTCGGCAAACAGGAGCGGGCCAAAGATACGCGCCGCAAGATCCTGCTCGGCGCCCTGGTCTTGCACCGGCTGGAGAAGGGTCAGGACGCCTTCTCCAAAGACCAACTTCCGGACTGGCTGCGGCGCGAATTGCCCGGCTTCATCACCCGCGACGACGACGCCGCGCTCTTCCCCGATTTGATCGGCAAGAGCGGCGCGGCGCCGCTGCCCGACAAGACCTGATCGGGGCGCTGGGGTGCTGCGCCGACTCTTCGGGCTCGTCGGGCTGAGCGTCACCCTGATCGGCGGCTACCTGATGGGCACGATCGTCGGCTTGGTCTTCATCATCCCGTTCGCCCTAATCCGGCGCCTCGATGTGACCGAACAGAACTGGCTGTTCCTCGCGGCCGGATCGGCCGGCGCTCTCATCGCATGGCTCAGATGGCGGGCGGCAGACGCTGGCCTTGCAGACACCGGCGACGTGCATGGCTCGGCGCGGTGGGCCAGCGAACGTGAGGTTAGGGCTTCGCTCGGCGGCGGCGAAGGGTTGATCGTCGGGCGGGAGAACCGGCGGGGCGGCCAGCTTCTGCGCTACGCTGGAGAGCAGCATCTGATTACCATCGCCCCCACCCGATCGGGGAAGGGCGTCGGCGCCATCATCCCCAATCTGCTGACTGCCGACCGCTCGATCCTGTGCATCGATCCGAAGGGCGAGAATGCGCGGATCACCGTGCGGGCGCGGCAGGGCTTCGGGCCGGTCGAAGTGCTGGACCCGTTCGGCGTCTCGGGTATCCCGTCGTCGTCCTTCAATCCGCTGGAGGGCCTCGATCCAGACAGTCTGGAGTTGGCCGAAGACGCGGCGCTGTTAGCCGACGCCTTGGTCTACGATCCGCCGGGTCAGACCGGCGAGGCGCACTGGAACGAGGAGGCCAAGGCGCTGATCACCGGCGTCATCCTCCATGTCGTCTGTTCCGAATCTCCGGGCACCCGCAACCTCGTCACCGTGCGCGACCGGCTCACCAGCGCCCCAGAGGCCTTCGCCGAAATGCTGTCGGTCATGCAAAAGTCCAGGTGCGCCGGCGGCCTCGTCGCGCGGGCCGCCAATCGGCATTTGAGCAAGAGCGGTCGGGAGGCGGCGGGCGTGCTGTCATCGGCCCAGCGCCATACCCACTTCCTCGACAGCCAGCGGATGGCGGCCGTGCTGGCGCACTCGGATTTCCGTTTCGAGGCTTTGAAGGCCGAGGTCTGCACGGTGTTCCTGGTCCTGCCGCCCGAGCGGTTGAGCACCCATGCGCGCTGGCTGCGTCTGCTGGTGGCCCAGGCCATCGGCGACCTCGCCAAAGCCACGGCGCGGCCGGAACCGCCGGTCCTGCTTCTGCTTGATGAATTCGCGGCTTTGGGTCGATTGGAGCCGCTGGAGCAGGCCTTCGGTCTGATGGCGGGTTATGGCCTGCAACTGTGGCCGATCCTTCAGGACCTGCACCAACTGCGGAGCGTCTATGGCGAAAGGGCGGGGACCTTCCTATCAAACGCTGGCCTGATCCAGATTTTCAATGTCGGCGATGTCGAGACCGCGAGTTGGGTGTCCCGGTCGATGGGCTCGGGGACCGTCGCCTACCGAACGGCTAGCAGCGGAGAATCCCAATCGCCGGGGCCGATGATGTTCTCGCAGACGTCCACCAACACCTCCACGACAGACCATCTCGTGAAGCGCGAACTGCTGACGCCGGATGAGGTGATGCGGCTGGACTCCAGTCTCGAGATTTTGCTGCAGCAGGGCCAAGCGCCAGTCGCCGCACTGAAGGTGCGGTATTTCAGTGATCCGGAGTTCGTCGGTGCGGAGGGCTGATTGGCTTTCTTGCGTGTCAGCACGACCCTTGCGATGCGGGCGAGATTGTTGGTGAGTGCGACGGGACGACCCGGAAGGGCTTCTTCTCCATGAGCACTTCATCAGACAGGATGCGTGGGGCAACGCTTGTGGGCCTCGCTCGAAGATGGGTTTCAGGCCGCATCCTGGCCGGGAATACGGGTCCGGTAAGGCGTCGCAGCGATTGCCGAAAGCCGGCTTGAGGCCGTCCGGAATTCTCTGGCCAGCCGGTCGACGAGGACGCTCGCGGGAACGATATCGTGGATGGAGCCCACGCCGTGGCCCGCCGTCCAGATGTCGCGCCAGCGTTTGGGGCTGATTTCCTCGGTGACATTGAACGGGCCCTCGGGGGCGGAGGCATCGATCGGAACGGTGTCGCGCAGGAAGTTGGCGTAAAGGCCCGAGACCTTGTCGGTATAGAGGATGTCCTTGGCGGTGGCGGCAACCATGGCCTGCTTCATCTCCTCGGCGGCCATGCTCTCGGTGGTGCAGATGAAGGCGGTGCCGATCGAGGCGAGATCGGCGCCGGCCGCGACCGCGCCGGCGACGCCCTGGCCGTCGCTGATGGCGCCCGCCTGGATCAGAACCTTGTCGCCAACGATCGGCCGAAGTTCGGAGGTGAAGGCGAACGGATTGTAGGTCCCGCCGTGGCCGCCAGCGCCGGCGCTGACCGCGATGATGCCGTCGACCCCGGCCTCAAGCCCCTTGACGGCATGGCGGACGGTGGTGGCGCCGTGGAAGACCTGTCCGCCATAGGCATGGACGGCGTCGGTGACCTCGCGCGTGACGGCGAGTTCGGTGATCAGGATCGGCACCTGGTGCTGGAGCGTCAGGGCCAGATCGGCGTCGAGCCGCTCATTGGTCATGTGGATGCTGAACTGGACGCCGAAAGGCGCGTCCTGGTCCGACAGGCGGCCGCGGATGTCACTAAGCCACCGGCCATAGCCCTCAGGCGTGCGGTGGTTGAAGCTCGGGAAGGTGCCGATCATCCCGGCCTTGCAGGTCTCCACGACGAGATCGGGCCCGGAGACGAGGAACATCGGCGCCGCCATGGCCGGCAGGGACAGACGGTTCTGGAACATGGAAGGCAACATGGCGGATTCCTATGCTTCCTAGCCGGGCCAGACGGGTTGCGCTTGTCGAAGAAGGCGGACAGGCGCGAGATTTCGGCCAGGTTCGCCTGGTCGAGGGCGCGGCGAATTACGGAAAGGGGCGGCGCGTAGGACGACATGGGAGTTCATTGAAGAGGATCGGGCGGGCCTCAGGCTGGCTTCAGGCTGGCGCGCAGCCGCTTCTTGTCGATTTTGCCGAGCGGGGTGAGCGGCAGTTCGCTGACGAACTCGACCTGTTTGGGCGCCTGGACCGAACCCTTGAGCGCCTTCACATGGGCGATTAGGGCCTCGGAACTAGCCGCCGCCTCGGGCCGGAGGATGACGAAGGCGGTGACCCTTTCGCCCCATTTTTCGTCGGGCATGCCGATGACGGCGCAGACCGAGACCGCCTCGTGGCTTCCGAGCGCGTCCTCGACTTCGCGCGAATAGACGTTGAAGCCCCCGGAGATGATCAGGTCCTTCTTGCGGTCGATGATGGTCAGATAGCCGCGCTCGTCCTTGCGGGCGATGTCGCCGCTGTGCAGCCAGCCGCCGGCCAGGGTCTCGGCCGTCTGTTCGGGACGGTTGTGGTAGCGATCGAGGGCGGCGGGACTGCGGATACAGATCTCGCCAGCCTCTCCGGGGGCCACCTCCTGGCCGTCGTCGTCGAGCAGACGGACCTCGGCCGAGGAGACGGGAAAGCCGCACGATGCCAGAAGATCGGGTCGTGCCGGGTCGTGATCTTCACGCTTGAGGCTCGTGACCGGAAGGCATTCGGTCTGGCCATAGCCTTGCGAGAAGACGGGGCCCATTCGGTCCAGAGCCTCCTCCAGCCGTGTCGGAGACATCGGCGCCGCGCCATACATGACAAGCTCCAGGCTCGTGAGGTCGGCTCCGTCAAGCGTGGGGCTGCCGAGCATGGCGTAGATCTGGGACGGCACCACGAAGGTGCAGTTGATCCGCTCGCGCTCGATCACGCTCAGGACCTTCTCCACGTCGAAGCTGCGTTCCAGATGCAGCTGGCCGCCCCGGATCAGGGTTGGAATGATGAAGGTGCCGGCCGCGTGGCTGTTCGGCGCGATGCCGAGATAGCGAGGGCGAGCCGGCAGTTCCCAATCCGACAGGGGTGTATAGACGAGGAAGGCCGCCGCGGTCCTGTGACTACGCACTGCGCCCTTGCTCTGGCCGGTAGTGCCGCCGGTGTAGTGGATCATCGACAGGCCGTCGGCGGTGGCCAGGTTGCGCGCCGTGGCGCTCCCGTGGTCGTGAGCGGCCGCGATCAGGTCGGGCGCGAAATCCCCGGCGCCGATCGCCAGAAGGACGACGTCGGGGGACAGGTCCGCAGCGATCGCGTCGGCGCGTTTGGCGTGACCGACCGCGTCGATGATCACGCAAACCGCCTCGCAGTCGCGGATCTGGAAGATCATGTCGGCGACGGAGCCCTTGGGATGCAGCCAGGTGACCCCGAGACCGAGGGCTTGGGCGGCGATATTGGCGCACCAGGATTCCGCGCTGTTGTCCGACAGGATCGCGACCACCCCGCCGACCGGCAGATTGCGTCGTACGAGGACCGCCTGAATGCGGCCGATCAGGTCAAGCGTCGCGTCGTAACGCAGGGCTCCGCCGTCCCACGAGAACGCGACGCGGTCGGGAAAGCGGCGAAGCGCCGTCAGCGCCTGACCGCTGACGGTCAGGCCCGAATGGTTGGTCAGGGCGGGGCCGGCAGGAGCGGCGCCGATATGCGTGAGACCGGTCATCGCGCGGCCATCCGCGCGCCGCCGTCCAGCGCGATCGTCGTTCCGTTGAAATAGGCGTTCTCGGCGATGTGGCGGACGAGCTCGCCGAACTCCGACGAGCGTCCCATCCGCTTTGGGAACAGGATGGCGTTGTCGATCAGGGACTGACGCACGGCGTCCGGGACGCCGGCGATCATCGGGGTCTCGAACACGCCGGGGGAGATGGTCACGACCCGGATACCGTAGCTCGCCAGGTCGCGGGCGATCGGCAGGGTCATGCCGACGATTCCGGCCTTGGAAGCGCTGTAGGCCGCCTGACCGACCTGGCCCTGGGAGGCCGCTCCCGAGGCGGTCGAGATGATCACGCCGCGCTCTCCGCTGTCGCCGTCGGGCGCATTGGTCGACATTCGCAGGGCCGCCAGACGAATGACATTGAAACTGCCGGTCAGATTGATGGCGATTACCCGCGACCAGAGATCGAGCGGAAAGGACTTGCCGCGCGAGACGGTCTTGGCGGCCCCTTCGATCCCGGCGCAGTTGACCGAGACATGGACGGCGCCGAAGGCCTCGATCGCGGCGTCCAAGCCGGCGTCGACGCTGGCTTCGTCGGAGACATCCACCCGATGGGTGATACAGGCGTCGCCGAACTCGGCCCTGAGAGCCTCCAGACCCGCCTCATTGATGTCGAACGCGGCGATACGAGCGCCGGCGCGCGCCAAGGCACGGCAGCTTTCTAGGCCGAGGCCGGACGCCGCGCCGGCGACGATAGCGGTCCTGTTGGTCAAATCCATGATCTCTTCCCTAGTGTCTGGCCTTGTGACCGGCCGGAGCGTTTTCAGTATGTGCGCCCGCAGGCGTCTCTCGTCGTCTGTTGATCGTCGCCGGCGTCAGCCGGGCGTCATCGGCCCAGGATGATGACGCAGGCGACCGCCTCCTCGACGCCGTGCAGACCGCCGCCATTCTCGGCGACCGCGATCCGGGCGCCCTCCACCTGGCGCGGGCCGGCCTCGCCGCGCAGCTGCAGGACCAGTTCATGAACCTGGCCGAGACCGGTCGCGGCGACAGGATGGCCCTTGGACTCCAGGCCGCCGGACGGATTGACGGGCAGGCGGCCGCCGATCGTCGTGGCGCCGCTTTCGGTCAGGGCGCCGCCCTCGCCGAAGCCGCAGAACCCCAGGTTCTCGATCTGGATGATCTCTCCGACGGCGGTGGCGTCATGGACCTCGGCGACCGAGACGTCCTCGGGACCGACGCTCGCCTTCTCATAGGCGCACCTGGCCGCGAGAGCCGTCAGATGGCGGTCGGCGGCGAGGGGGTCGCGGTCGCTGCCGGTCTGGATCACGGTCGCCAGCAGACGGATGGCGCGTCGCGGATCAAGGCCCAACCGGGTCATCCCGGATCGCGTGGCCACGATCACCGCCGCGCCCCCGTCGGAGATCGGCGAGCACATCGGCAGGGTGAGAGGATAGACGATGGGCGGCGCGGCCAGGATCTGGTCGATCGAATAGTCATCGCGGAACTGGGCCAGGTCGTTGTGGATCGAGTGGCGGTGGTTCTTGGCCGCGACGGCGGCGAACTGGCGCTGGACCGTGCCGAACTCGCGCATATGCTGACGGGCGAAGGCGGCATAGACGTCCATGAAGGCGCTATAGGGTTTGAGCGAGGTCGTGCCCTCGGGGACCTCGACGCCGGCGCCCAGGGCCATCAGCCGGTCGCGGATGGCCGGAGCGTCGCTGACGTCCCAGCCGCTGTCGAAGGCGGCCATCATCAGATTGCGATCGGTCGAGAACAGTTTCTCGACGCCGACGGCCAGGGCGATGTCGCCTTCTCCGGCCCTGAGATGGGAGGCGGCCAGAGCCAGGGCCGAGCTGCCGCTGGCGCAGGCGTTCTCAATATTGATGACCGGAATTTCCCCGATCCCCATGCTGCGCAGCGCCACCTGGCCCCGCACCATATGCTGGCCCTCGAGATAACCCTGGGCGGCGTTGGCGAAGAAGGCGGCCTGGATCGCGGATTTGTCGAGCCCGGCGTCCGAAAGCGCCAGATCCACTGCTTCGCGGGTCAGGGATTTGACGCTCCGATCGAGAAGCCGACCGAAACGCGTCATGCCGACGCCGACGACGTAAACGTCTTCCACTGTGTGGTCTGCTCCTATTTTCTCCTCCTAGACTATGATTTGACCGGCAAGTCAAATTGCGGCACGCGTCACTCTCAAACAGGGAGAAGGCGCTATGGAACGTATGGGAGACGCCACGCTTGCCGCCGCCTTGAGGGTCAGATCGAGTGTCCCGATCATCGCCGGGCCTATGTTCCTCGTTTCGGGGCCAGCCCTCGTCTCGGCCTGCTGCCGGGCCGGGGTCATCGGCTCGGTTCCGGCGCTCAACGCCCGCACCAGCGATATCTTCGACGGCTGGCTGAGCGAGCTTTCGGCCCTGAAGGACGAGGCGGACGCGGCTCCCTATGCGGTCAACCTCATCGTCCACCATTCCAACCCCAGGCTTGAAGCCGATCTCGACATCACGATCCGGCACCAGGTTCCAATCATCATCGCCAGCGTCGGCAATCCGTCTCCGGTGGTCGCCCGGGTGAAGGCCTATGGGGGTCTGGTCTTTTCCGATGTGGCCAGCGTCAAACATGCGAGACGGGCGGCCGAGAGCGGCGCCGACGCCCTGATCCTGCTCTGCGCCGGGGCAGGGGGGCAGACGGGCTGGCTCAGCCCCTTCGCCTTCGTCGCCGAGGTCCGCGCCTTCTTCGACGGACCGATCATTCTGGCCGGAGCGGTGTCACGCGGGGCCGTCGTCGACGTCGCCGAACGGCTGGGCGCCGATATGGCTTTGGTCGGCACCCCCTTCATCGCCGCCAGCGAAAGCCTGGCCGCCGACGACTACCGCGCAATGCTTATCGAAAGCGGCGCCGACGACATCATCACCACCGCCGAGGTGACCGGGATTCCGGCCAACATGCTGCGCAAGAGCATCGAGCGTTCGGGCTTCAAGCCGTCGAAGGAGGTCGCCGAAGGCCCGTTCAGCGTCGAGAAGGAGATCGCCACCATGCGGGCCTGGCGCGACATCTGGAGCGCGGGCCACGGGGTCAATGACGTGAAGGCCGTGGAGCCGGCTGCCGACATCATCGGCCGGTTCGCCGAGGAGTATTTGCGCGCCAGGGCGGGGCTTCGACCGGCGGCCTGACCGTCGGGGGGGGGGGCTCAGGACCTCAGTCGGATCGCGGCGTCGAACAGGTCGGCGAACCGGTCCGACACCTCCGATCCCGAGATATCGCCGGCCGGGTCGAACCAGCGCGTCGCCCAGTTGACTGCGCCCAGATAGAAAAAGGCGGTGATCTTGGGATCGACGCCGGGTCGGATCGAACCGTCCGACACCCCTTGCGCCATGAACTCGCGGAAGGTGCGGTCGAAGATGGCGCGTCGCGCGGCGATGATCTTGCGGTTCTGCGGCTCGAGCGCGTCGAACTCGGTCAGGACGGCGAGCATGCCCGCTTCACCGACCAGAAGCTCCATATAGCGCCGGGCCAGGGCCACGGCCTTGTCGCAGCCGCTGCCCTCAAGGGCGGTCGCATAGGCGATGGCCTGGTCGCCGAGATCGTTCGAAATGACGTGGCACTCGAACAGGATCTCCTGCTTGCTCATCACATAGTAGTAGAGGGCGCCCTTGGTGACCCCCAGGGCCTTGGCGACATCCTCGAGCGTGGTGTCGTGATAGCCGCGCAGGCTGAAGGCGCGGGCCGCCTCCTTGACGAGGGCGATCCGCTTCAGCCCGAACTGTTCGTCGCGGCTGAGCACCGCATCCTTCCAGGCCGGGGCACGTCGGGTGCTGAGCGCCAAATCCTCGTCCTTCATTCGACTCACCGGTCGAGCGAGCGACCGCTAGCCCGATATCCAATCCCCGGCCGGATCGCAAGCGAACCAGGCTGCAGGCTTCCGGCCCCCTGAAGGACCGGTCGTCCGTCACGAGACTGACCGAGGACAGCCGCGCCGACCTGACCAGCCGTAGCAGAAATAGTACAACACGTCGAACTATTGACTCACGAGTCGAATAGTCGCTTAGTGCCGACGCGCAGCCACCATCAAAGGGGGCGCGTGGCTAGCTGATCGAGCTAGGGGGAGAAGCACGCCATGACGGAATATTCGCCGCGCCTCGCGCGTCGTTCGCATCTGAGGGCCATGGGTCTTGCCGGCGTGTCCGCGCTGGCGCTCGCCGTCGCCACCCCGCTCTACGCCCAGGACCCCGCGTCCGCGGCACAGGCCGCGCAGACAGCGCCGACCGCGGCGCCGGCGACGGAGCCCGAGGTCGCCACCGCCCTCGACGAGATCGTGGTCACGGCGCGCAAACGCACCGAGAACCTCAGGGACGTCCCGGTCGCCATCACCGCCATTTCGGGCGAACAGCTGCAGACCAAGAACATCACCCAGGTGATCGACCTGGCCGCCGTGACCCCGAGCTTCCAGTTCAGCTACGGCGCCGTGCAGCCCTTCACCTTCATCCGCGGCTTCGGCTCGGGGGCCCTCGCCTCCTTCGAACAGTCGGTCGGCAAATTCATCGACAATATCTCCTACGGCCGCGGCCAGGACGGACGCATTCCGCTGTTCGACATCGAGCGGCTCGAACTGCTGAAAGGCCCGCAGGTCCTGACCTTCGGCAATAGCGCCACCGTCGGCGCGATGAACATCACGACCCGGCGGCCCGGCGATGCGTTCGAAGCCGACGGCTCGGTCGGCTATGAGTTCTACAATCGCGAGATCCAGGCCCAGGGCGGGGTCACTCTACCGCTCGCCGATTGGGCTTCGCTTCGCTTGGCGGGCCTCTACCAGAACCTCGACGAGGGCCGTCTCGACAATCCGATCAAGGGCGAGAGCGAACCGACGACCGAGAACTGGGCGTTCCGACCCTCACTGCGGCTGACGCCGGTCGAGGGGCTGGAGATCCGGCTCAAGGCCGAGGTCGACCGGCTGCGCGACAACGGCAGCGCCGTGGTCCCCGTCGGTCAGCCGCTCGCGCCGCGCATCGGACCCTGGCCGGTCGTGGGCGACACCGAGCACCGCTACGCCAACTACAATGTCGCCCCCTATTTCTCCGACGAGCTCGGGGAAATGCACGCCCAGCTCTATCAGGCCGATATCGACTACGACCTGCTGGGCGGCACCCTGACCTCGACCACGGCCTGGCGCGACACCGATGACGCCATGCAGTTCGGCAGCGACGGCATCAATCACGCCCCGACCTATTTCAACGCCCTGTGGCAGCACTACGAACAGTTCAGCCAGGAGGTCCGGTTCAACGGGACCTATGGCGCGCTCGATATAACCGGGGGCGGCTACTTTCAGCGCGACACCCTCGACACCGACCTGTTGGTGGAGTTCACCCTGGGCGGCTTCGGCCTTACGGGGATCGCCGCCACGCCGATCGGCCGGGTCAGCAGTTATGCCCAGAAGAGCCGAACCTTCTCCGGCTTCGTCGATGCGACCTACCGGGTCACCGACCGGCTCAGCGTCTCGGGCGGGGTTCGCTATAGCGACATCAACAAGCGCGCCGGCCAATCCCTCTATGCGACGCCAATCATTCCCAATCTGACGTTCGATACGTCCCGGGAGGATTTGGCGGCCTATCGGACGACATCGCTCGATGCGGCCTTCCGCGCCATCTTCGGCTCGACGGTCCATGACTTCGCCTTCGGATCGCTGGAGCTCGACGAGGACCACTGGCAGCCGCAGGCGATCGTCCAGTACGAACTGGCCGACCGCAACAAGGCCTATCTGAAATATGTCCGGGGAGCCAAGGCCGGGGGCTTTGACAGCAGCTTCTCGGGCGGCAACCCCGCCCAGGCCCAGTTCCGTCCCGAGGAGGCCGAATCCTGGGAGCTCGGTCTGAAGGGCCAAGTCCTGAACGGGTCGCTCGATTATTCGATCGCGGCCTTCCGCACCACCTTCACCGACCTGCAGCAATCGGTGTTGCAGAACATTGCCTTCGTCGTCTCCAATGTCGGGGAGGCCCGTTCGCAGGGCATCGAGCTTGACCTGACCTTGCGGCCGACGGATCAGCTGCGCTTCAGCTTCGCCGGCAGTTATGTGGACGCCGAGTTCGTCGACTTCCCCGGCGCGGCCTGCCACAGCGGCCAGAACGCCGGCATTGACCCCGGGTGCGTCGCCGCGGCCCAGGATCTTTCGGGCACCCCGACCCAGTATGCGTCGAAATGGACGGGGTCGCTCGGGGTCGACTATCGCCGCCCGCTCGGCGACGGCGCCTATACGATGGCGGCGGGGGCTTCGGTCTTCGCCCGCACCAAATACAACGCCGGCGCCTATAACGACCCGCGCATGGAACAATCGGGTTTCGCCCAGATCGACGGCCACCTGGACGTGGGACCGACCGACGGCGCCTGGCGGCTGTCCCTGTTCGGTCGCAATCTGACCGACGAACAGGTGCTCGAATACGGCACACTACAGCCGGCCAGTTCGTCGGCTGTGGTCGGGGCCTATTCGCGAGGCCGACAGATCGGTCTCAGATTCTCGATCCAGACCCCATGAGCCTGACCGCGGAGCAGGCCCGACGCTCCTATGTCCTGGTCCACGGCGGCGGCTATGGCGGCTGGGCCTGGAAACCCGTCGCCCGGCTTTTGCGGGCGGCCGGCCATGAGGTCTATGCGCCAACCCTGTCGGGCCTGGCCGAGCGATCGGGGACGCCGCACGCCTCGATCACCCTCCAGTGCCATATCGACGAGATCGTGGGCCTGATGGCCTGGGAAGATCTCACGGATGTCGTCTTGGTCGCCCATTCCTACGGCGGCTTCGTCATCACGGGCGCCGCCGATGCGGCGCCGGAGCGGATTGCGACCCTTGTCTATCTGGACGCCTTCGTGCCCGAGGACGGCCAGTCCTTGGCTTCGATCCTGGGCGATGGCCATTTCGCGCTGTCGAAGGTTTCGCCGGACGGGGCTTCGCTCGAGATGCCGATCACCCCGGCGGCGGGCCTGACCGCAGAGCGAAAGGCCTGGCTCAAGGCCCAGACCTATCGCCATCCGGTCGCCACCGTCCGGGAGCCGATCCGGCTCACGGGCGCGTGGGACCGGGTCTCCCGCAAGGTCTATGTCCAGGCGACCGGTTGGAGAGGCCTCGGCGGCGCCGATCACTTCACGACCTCTCACGACCGGGCGGTCGGGCGTGCGGACTGGGACGCCGTGAGGCTGGACGTCGGCCATGACCTGATGCTCGAGGCGCCGCAAGCCGTCACCGACCTTCTGCTTCGCTACGCCTAACCGATTTCCTCAGAAAGACCCGTACAGATGTCCTTTCAACAGATCGCCTATGAACGCCGCGGGGCGGCCGCCTGGGTGACCCTGGACCGGCCCGGCGAGCTGAACGCGATGACCGCGATCATGATCGACGAGCTCAACTCCGCCCTGGATCAGGTCGAAGCCGATCCCGACATCGCCTGCCTTGTCATCACCGGGCGCGGCAGGGCGTTCTGCGCCGGCGCCGATCTGAAGTTCGTGCTCGGCTTCCCAGTCGAGGACCGCGAGGCCGCCACGGCCGAGTTCCTGGGCGAGGCCACGCGGATGGTCTCGCGGCTAGAGGCGCTCTCCAAACCCGTGATCGCGGCGGTCAACGGTATCGCCACGGCGGGCGGGATGGAGATCCTGCTCGCCTGCGACATCGTCATCGCCAGCGATGGGGCGCGTCTCGGCGACGGCCACGCGAACTACGGCCTGCTCCCGGGAGGCGGCGCCTCGGTCCGCCTGCCGCGCAAGCTCGGCGCCAACCACGCGAAATATCTGTTCTTCACCGGCGCGCTGCTGCCCGTGGACGATCCGATCTTCGCCCAGCTGGTCACCCGGATCGTTCCCGTCGACGGACTGGAAGCCGAGATCGACGCCCTCACCGCCCAGATCGCCGGAAAGAGCGCGTTGGTCCTGCGCGTGATCAAGACCCTGGCCGACGCCGCTCTCGATCGCAGTGTCGCGGAGGGGCTTGAGGCCGAGCAGCACGCCAATCTCGGCCATGCCTCGAGCCACGACCGCAACGAGGGTCTGCTGGCCTTCCGTGAACGCCGACCGCCGGTCTTCACCGGACGCTGAAGGCCCGGCGGATGTTCCGCACCAGATATCCGCCATGGGCGGACCGACGAGGGACACAGATCGTGGGCCATGTATTTCGGGACGAGGATCAGCAACTGGCCATTGACGGTCTGAGGCGTTTCCTCAACGACCAGATCGAGCCGCTGTTCAGCGGGGAACTGAGGGACGCGTTCGTACCGCGTGAGCGGATGGCCGGCTTCACCAAGCAGCTGGCGGAGTTCGGGCTGGTCTCGGGCATGGTCTCCGAGACCCATGGCGGTCTGGGCCTCGACTGGCTGACCAACTCCATGCTCATGGAGGAGGTCTCGGCCTCTGCGCTCGATGTCGCCCTTCCCATCCTGATCAACGCCTTCGGCGCCCAGATGCTCGAACAGCTCGCGTCCGACGTCCTGCGGGATCGCTATCTGCCCGGCCTGATCTCGGGCGAGCTGTTCTGCAGTCTGGCGATTTCCGAGCCCGGCGGCGGCTCCGATGTCCAGGGCATCCGCACGCGCGCCCGTCGCGATGGCGACGACTATGTCATCTCGGGAGAGAAGACCTGGATCAGCAACGGCGCCTATTCGGATTTCCTGATCTGCACCTGCCGGACCGACGACGATCCCCGCTCCGGCCTGACCCACATCCTGTTGGACCGGGTCGACCATCCGTACGTCGTTTCGGACATCCGCAAGATCGCGCTGAACGGCCAGTCCACGGCCTCGATCTTCCTCGACGAGGTCCGCGTCCCGGTCGCCAACCGGATCGGCGAGGAGGGGCAGGGGCTCAGGAACACCCTGTCCCTGTTCGAACGGTCGCGCGTCTTCGTCGGCGCAATGGGGGTCGGCCTGGGCCGGCGGGCGCTTGATGAGGCGATCCGCTACGCGACCGGGAGACGCCAGCACGGCAAGCTCATCGCCGGCCATCAACTGATCTCGGCCATGCTGGCGGAGATGGCGACCGACGTCGACGCGGCCCGGCTCCTGGTTCACCGCGCCGCCGCCATGATCCAGGCCGGCTTGCCGGCCGAAATGGAGGCGGCCATGGCCAAGGCGCGGGCGACTGAGATGGCGGTGACCGTGACGCGTCAGGCCGTGCAGATCCACGGCGCGGCAGGGGTGACGACCGACTTCTTGGTCGAGAAACTCGCAAGGGAGGCGATCATCCTGCCGATCCCCGAAGGGACGACCCAGATCCAACAGCTGATTATCGGTCGGGCGTTGACGGGCGTCAGCGCCTTCTGAGTATCGGCGAACACGTTCGTTTCGTTGACAGGCCCCGGCGACCTGCCGTTATCAGCGCTCACGTCCGACATGGGGAGACCGGGGCGTGCAGATAGGGGCGCCTCAAGCGGCGAGTTTCATGATTCTATCCGAGTCATGGACGCCGAGCCGACCCCCGCCGCGCAAGACCTTGAAGCGCTGAAGGCGGCGTTGGCGAGGGCACAGACTGAGCTCGCCGAGGCCAGCGCCCAGCGGTCCGATGACCAGGCCCTGATCGCGCATCTGAAGCTGGAGCTCGCCAAGCTCAACCGTCAGCGGTACGGCGCGCACGCCGAGCGCACCGGCCGGCTGCTGGATCAGATGGAGCTGCAGCTCGAAGAGCTGGAGGCCTCGGCCACCGAGGACGAGATCGCCGCCGAGGCGGCTGCCGCCGAGACCACGACGGTGGCGGCCTTCACGCGCCGGCGGCCCGCCCGCAAGCCGTTCCCGGAGCATCTGCCCCGAGAGCGGGTCCTCGTGCCGGGATCCGGCGTCTGTCTGTTCTGCGGGGGCACGCGCCTGAGCAAGCTCGGCGAGGACGTCACCGAGACGCTGGAGGTGGTCCCCAGATCGTCGAAGGTGATCCAGCATGTGCGCGAGAAGTTCAAGTACGCCGACCACCTGCCGCTCTATCGCCAAGCCCAGATTTACGCCCGCAGGGGATCGCCCTGGACCGCTCGACCCTGGCCGACTGGACCGGCCGCGCCGCCTGGCTGCTCAAGCCCTTGCACACCCGGCTGCTGGAACGACTGAAGGCCTCGGGCAAGCTCGCCGAGGCGATCCGCTATGCACTCGCCGATGGGACGGGCTCAGTCTCTTCCTCGACGATGGCCGCGTCGAGATCGACTCCAATATCGTTGAGCGCTCCATCCGGCCAATCGCGCTCAACCGCAAGAACGCCCTCTTCGCCGGCTCCGACGGCGGCGGCGAACACTGGGCGGTGTTGGCCTCGCTGATCAAGACCTGCAAGCTGTACGGCATCGACCCGCAGGGCTACATCACTGATGTCATCACCCGTATCGTCCAGGGCCATCCCAACAGCTGGCTCGACCAGCTCCTGCCCAGGGCCTACGTCGCGCCCATCCGCGCCGTGGCCTGAGAACAGCGCTTACCGCTCATCGACGTCGATGAAGTGTTGTCAGTGAGGCCTTACAATAGAAGGCCCTTGCTAAACCCCTCGAAGAGCGCCACGGCGCGCGGGGGCTTAGCTGCGGAAGACGCAGACCGGCGGGCCGCATCGAACTCGACGCGGCTTGCTCCACCGGCCTGCTTTGCCAGACGGCCGATCAAGGGCGCAGGCTGCGCATCAGACGTATGGCGAGACATAGACCCAGCCTTTCGCCACCAGCGGCGCGCCGAACTCGGCGCGTGATCCTCGGCGGCGAAGGGCAGGACATCAATGGGGCTTGCGCGGCTCGGTAGTGATCTTCGCGCGGGCGTTTCGTTTGGCCTGAAGGGTTTGCTTTTCGTCTGTTGGGATGACCGGCTCCTGCGGCTCCCAATCGCTCATGCCCTGCAACACGAGGTCGGCGTGTTTGATGGTGTCCACGTGGCCGTAGTGCTCCTGGATCATCTGCACCGATGTTCCCATCTGCTCGGCCAGCAACAACTCGCTGACGCCCTCGGTCAGGCGGATGGTGGCGTAGGTGTGCCTGAACGAATAGGTCGAGCGCAGAATGCCGGATGGACCGACGCGGAGATTGGCGTCGTCCAGAAGGTCGGCGATAAAGGTCTTGTAGAGGTTGCGTTCCATCGTGCCGGTCGCACTGCTAAACACTGGAGCTTCGGGCGCGGTGCTTACCGCGATGGTCCGGATGCGGTCCAGGTACTTTCCCACGTTCCCGCTCGGCGCGACAAGCTGGCGGGACTTCCCCTTGCCGCGCACGGACAACACCGTCACTGGCTGGCCATTCTTGTCCGTCGCCTCCATCAAGTCGCGCCAACGCAGGTTCCGCGCCTCTGAGGGCCGCATGCCCGTGTTGCACATGATCAGAACGAATTGATAAACCATGGCCCGGTACCAGCGGGCGGTTTCGGTCTTCGCGGCGTCCGCCCACTTGGTGCGGGCGTGGGTATGGAGGCGACGGTATTCCTCCAGCGAAAAGGCATCCCGGCGCTGCTTCTCAAGCGACGGCATGCCCTCGATCCGGTGATGAGGCGGGGCTTCCTGTTTCGAAACAGCGTTGTTGATGATGGCCCGGTAGATCTTCATTTCGAACCGGATGGTGGCGTCGCTAACGATGATCCAGTCCGTCTGCTCCGCTTTGGTGTTCGCGTCGGGCTCCTTGCCGCTCCGGCGCCGCTTCTCCGCAGCCTTGCCCTCGGCGACCTCTTTGGCGGCAGAGCGTTCCACCTCCGTCATCGGACGCACATTGCCGTGGCGGGTCATGCGGCCCTGACCTAGCGACCGCCGCCAGGACGGGTAGTTCTGCCAACGGTCCAGAGCGATCAGATCGATCTGGGTCTTGCCGACGTAGGGGTTGAGTTGGTTCTTCACGACCGACTCGATGAGCTTCACGCGGCCAATGGTGATCTCGCCGCGCTGCGCGCGCAGTCTCTGTTCTGCTATGTAGTCTTTCGCCACAGCTGAGAACGGGCGGTTGAACACCGGCAGATTGCGCTTCAACGCAAAGCGGACTTCGCTTTCGTGGTCGTAGGCCAGGGTTCGCGCCGTCGTGATGTCCGGCGTCTTCAAGGCAATGGTTTTATAGCGCGTCGCCTTCGGCAGCCGAACGCGGCAGTACCAATCCCGCGTCTGCAAATCACCGCGCCGGAAAATGACCAGTCCGGGCTTCAACTCTTCCTTATCCGTGACAAACGCCATGACAGCCTCCATCGTCGTGCAGATTTTGTGCACATAGCGGCTCTAAGTCATTGATCTGCCGTGACGTGCATACATCGTGTAGCAATATTATAGCAAATAATGTCGATATTTTCTAGTAGTTTAGTGCTCTAGCTTTATCCCATAGGGAGAGGGAGGGTACGTCCGTCCCTGACGCCCCCGCGCGCTACTCCTGCGCCCATGACCGACGCCCCCACCCGCCGCAAGATCCGTCCCGAGGCCGTCTGGGCCGAGGCGCGGAAGGCGTGGGAGGGCGGGGAGACGGCGCGGTCGGTGGCGAAACGGTATGACGTCGGCGTGCCGGCCCTATGGAAGCGGCGCGAGGCGGAGGGGTGGAAACGGCCGAATCCCGTCTATGGGCCGGTCGAGCCGGCCGAGGGATGGGCCATGTTCGCGCAAAACAAGGTCGATGCGTTCGAGGCGAGGCTGGGAGAGGAGCGGGATCTGGCGCGGGCCCTGGCGGCGGGGCTGGTCGGGAAGCGGCCGGAGGATGTGCCGCTGTGGCATCTGCCCTTCGTGCTGCACTGGCGGGCCGAGCATCTGGGCGCCGAGGTCGCGGCGGACGACCGGGAGCGGAATGCGAGGCAGGACTGGGCCGGGGCGATCTGGGACGCCGAGGGGCGGATGGGGTCGGTCGCGGCCATGACCTGGGCGATGGTGCGGCTGAACCGGGCGACGTGGCGGGCGCAACACGGCCTGCCCGAGGGGGCGGCGGAGGCGTGGCCCCAGACCGACGTCAGCGTTTCGGCGGCATCGGGATGAAGGCGCTGGTCCGGCGCACATAGTCGGCGTATTTCGGCTTGGTCTTGGCCGTCGATTTCTCGGTGATGCCGATGCCCGACCATTTCGTCAGGGTGAAGGTCAGGAAGATCGGCCCGCCGATGGAGACGACGCCGACCCAGCCGGTCTCGGCCGCGATCAGCCACAGCCCCCACCAGACGCAGGCGTCGCCGAAATAGTTGGGGTGGCGGGTATAGCGCCACAGGCCGGTGTCCAGCACCTTGCCCTTGTTTTTGCTGTCTTTCTTGAAGGCCGACAGCTGGGCGTCGCCGATGCTCTCGAAGGCGATGCCGACCACGACGATACAGGCCCCGATCCAGCCGATCCAGCCGATCGGCGGCGCGGGCTGGACCTGTCCCAGCTGCACCGGAAGCGAGGTCAGCCAGCCCAGCACGGCCTGGGGCAGGAAGACGATCAGCAGGGCCGTCTTGCCGAAGGACCAGCCGTGGTTCTTCTCCTGGGTCTCGACGATGTCGGTATAGCGGCCGTCCGCCCCGTGGCCGCGCCACCGCTTCAGCAGGTGCCAGCCCAGCCGCAGGGCCCAGACGCCGCAGAGCCACAGCAGCAGCCCCTTGCGCACCGCGTCGCCGTCGGTGCGGGCGAAGGTGACCAGGGCCAGGAACAGCATCCCCAGGGGCCAGACCCCGTCGACGAAGCTGACGTCCTTCAGCCTCAGGGCCAGGGTCCACAGGCCCAGCATGGCCGCGACCAGCAGGGCCAGGTTCAGCCCCAGCAGGCCGGCGATCTCGGGCAGGGTCATGCGGTCGGGTCAGTCGATGCAGAGCGTCGCGTCGGCCTTGCCGTCCTCGACCCGGGTCATGCAGCCGAAGCGGTTGCTGTCGGCGGCGCACTGGCCCGTCGCGGCGGCGCCGGCCGGGGCCCCCGTCTCGGCCATGACGCAGTCGCCCCGGCAGTCGTCGCCGTCGGTGCAGCGCTGGCCGGCGTCGGCATAGGCGATGACGCACTGGACCGACTGAAGCCGGCCGACCCGCTGCAGCGACCCGCCCCGGGCGGCGCAGGCGGCCTCGGCGGACTGGCTCGGGACGGACTGGGCCGGGGCGGCGGCGTCGGGCGCCTGGCTCGCCATCGGCGAACAGGCGGCGGTCAGGCCCAGGGCGAGGGCGGCGATCAGCAGGCGCATGGGCGATCCTTGGCTATTGGCCGACATCGCCCTTGGCGAACCCGGTCCAGACGTCGTCGTAGTCGAGCTGCATCGTCGGGCTCGTTTGCGCCCATTCCGTGGTCCGGATCGGGAACCGGGTCTCGAACATGAAGGCGAGGGTGTCAGTGATCTTGTGCGGTTTCAGTTCCGCCGCCACCGCCTTGTCATAGCTGGCCTGATCCGGGCCGTGGCCGCTCATGCAGTTGTGCAGGCTGGCGCCGCCGGGAGCGAACCCGCCCTCCTTGGCGTCATAGGCGCCGGCGACCAGCCCCATGAACTCGCTCATGACGTTCCGGTGGAACCAGGGCGGCCGGAAGGTGTCCTCGGCCACCATCCAGCGCGGCGGGAAGATGACGAAGTCGCAGTTGGCCGTGCCCGGCGTGTCGGACGGGCTGGTCAGGACGGTGAAGATGGACGGGTCCGGGTGGTCAAAACTGACAGTATTGATGGTGTTGAACCGCGCCGTGTCCCAGCGGTACGGGGCGTTGTTCCCATGCCAGGCGACCACGTCCAGCGGCGAATGGTCGAAGGTCGTGACCCACAGCCGCCCGCCGAACTTCTGCACGCATTCGGTGGGGCGGCTGACGTCCTCGAAGGCCGCGACCGGGGTCTCGAAATCCCGCGGATTGGCCAGGCCGTTGGAGCCGATCGGACCCAGGTCCGGCAGGCGGAAGGGGGCGCCGTAGTTCTCGCAGACGTAGCCCTTGATGGGTCCATCGCACTCGACCCGGAAGCGGACGCCGCGCGGGATGACGACGATGTGTCCGGGCTCGGCGTCGATGCGGCCGAACTCGGTGACGAAGGCGTGGTCGCCCTGCTGCGGCACGATCAGCAGCTCGCCGTCGGCGTCGTAGAAGACCCGGTCGGTCATCGACCGGTTGGCGGCGTACAGGTGGATGCCGACGCCCGCCTGCACGTCCGCATCGCCGTTGCCGCCATAGGTGACCAGCCCCTCGACCCAGTCGGTCGCCGGTTCCGGGAGGCTCAGAGGATCCCAGCGCATGCGGTTGGGACTGGGCGGGGCGTCGGTGAACGGACCGGACCGGACGCGGCCCTGATCGAACGGCTGATAGGCGGGGTGCTGGGCCGAGGGGCGAAGGCGATACAGCCAGCTGCGCCGGTTCTCGGACCGGGGCGCGGTGAAGGCGGTGCCGCTGAGCTGTTCGGAATACAGCCCCATGGGCGTCTTCTGCGGTGAGTTCCGGCCGACCGGCAGGGCGCCGGGGACCGCCTCGGTGGCGAAATGATTGCCGAAGCCGGAAAGGTAGGTCGCGCTGTTCAGCGTCATGCGTGTCGTCTCCCTGAGGGAGGTTTAGCGGGGGGAAGGCGGAGCGTCACCTCACCTGTATTTCTCTTTCGTCATCCTCCGGCGTAGCGCAGCGAAGACCGGGGGACCCAGCGGCGCCGAAGGCGACCTGTTCAGGGAGGATATCGGACGCATCGTGCGCGCGACAGGTTCGCGCTCGCGCGCGCCGCTGGGTCCCCCGGTCTGCGCCGCGAAGGCGCGGCTTGCCGGAGGATGACGAAAGAATTTAGTATCCCCCCGCCCGCGCCAGCTTTTCGGCATGGAACCCTGCGTCGCCGAGCAGTTCGTTCAGCACCCGGACGCGCTTCATGTAGAGGCCCACGTCGAACTCGTCGGTCATGCCGACGCCGCCGTGCATCTGGACCGCTTCCTGGACGGCCAGTTCGGCGACCCGGCCGGCCTTGGCCTTGGCGACCGAGACGGCGAGGTCGGCTTTCGGTGCGTCGGCGTCGAGGCGTTGCAGGGCGCCCAGCACCGCCGCCTTGGCCAGTTCCAGTTCGGTGAACAGGTGGGCGGCGCGGTGTTGCAGGGCCTGGAACTCGCCGATCAGCTTGCCGAACTGTTTGCGGGTCTTGAGGTATTCGACCGTGGTCAGGAAGGCCTGGTCGCCGGCGCCGGTCAGGCAGGCGGCGGCGCAGGCGCGGCCGAGGTTCAGCGCGCCCTCCAGAGCGGCGTCGCCTGCGTCGACATCGCCGATCACCGCGTCGGCGTCGACCTGGACGTCGGTCAGGGTGATGCGGGCGGCGTTGTGGGCGTCGACCATGACGGTGCGTTCGATCTCGATGCCCGAGGTCTTGGGATCGACGAGGAACAGGGTCGTACCGGCGTCAGTCTTGGCGGCGACGATCAGGGCGTCGGCGATATGGCCGTCCAGCACGAAGCCCTTGGCCCCGTTCAGCTTGAAGCCGTTGCCGCTGCGCTCGGCCGTCGTGGCGATGCGCGAGGGCTGGTGCTTGGGGCCTTCATCCAGCGCCAGCGACAGGATGGCCTCGCCCGCCGAGATCCGGGGCAGCCAGGCCGCCTGCTGCTCAGCGGAGGCGGCGTCGATCAGGATCCGGGCGGCGAGGATGCTGGAGCCGAAATAGGGCGAGGGGGTCAGGGTGCGGCCCAGACCTTCGGCCACGATGCCCGCCTCGACCGCGCCGAGGCCGGAGCCGCCGTGTTCCTCGGGGATGATGACGCCGGCGAAACCCATCTCGCCGAACGCCTTCCACAGGTCGCGGGAGATGCCGTCGTCGTCGTGCGAGTCCCGCAGCTTGCGGAAGGCCGAAAGGGGCGCGTTTTCCGACAGGAAACCGTCAGCGGCCTCCTTCAGCATGGTCTGCTCTTCAGTCAGGATCAGGGGCATTTCGTTCTTCCACTCCGTCATCCTCGGACTTGATCCGAGGATCGGATGTTGTGCAGGCAGTGCGTCGGCGTCTTCGCACGATCGGCGGACCGTCCGATCCTCCGATCAAGTCGGAGGATGACGGCGTCTGGGTGTCAGGCTCCCGGCAGCTGAAGCAGGTGTTTGGCGATGATGTTCAGCTGGACCTCGGACGTGCCGCCCTCGATCGAGTTGGCCTTGGTGCGCAGCCAGTCGCGGGCTGGCGTCCCCTTCTTGGTTCGGTCGCTCTCCCACTCCAGGGCGTCCGAGCCGCCGGCGGCCATGGCCAGTTCGTGGCGGCGCTTGTTCAGCTCCGAGCCGTAGTATTTCAGCATCGAGGCGATGGCGGGCGACACCTGTTTCGCCTTCACCTGATCGCCGACCCGCTCCATCGACAGGCGGAAGGCGGCCGCGTCGATTTCGAGCTCGGCGATCTTGGTGCGCAGCATCGGCTCGTCGAGACGGCCCGTGTCGTCCAGACCGATGGAATCGACCGCGACCTGGCTCATCGGACGGCCCATGTCGCCGACGGCGCCGATCATGGTGCGCTCGTGGGCCAGCAAGGCCTTGGCCACGTCCCAGCCCCGGTTCAGCGTGCCGATCAGGTTTTCCTTCTCGACCCGGACGTCGTCGAAGAAGGTCTCGCAGAAGGCGGACTTGCCCGAGATCAGCTCGATCGGCTTTGTCGTCACGCCGGGCGTGGCCATGTCGAACAGGACGAAGGAGATGCCCAGATGCTTTGGCGCCTCGGTATCGGTGCGGATCAGGCAGAAGATCCAGTCGGCCTTGTCGGCATACGAGGTCCAGATCTTCTGGCCGTTGATGATCCAGTGATCGCCTTTGTCTTCGGCGCGGGTCTGGACTGCGGCCAGGTCGGAACCGGCGCCGGGCTCGGAATAGCCCTGGCACCAGCGGATCTCGCCGCGCACGATCTCGGGCAGGAAGCGCTTCTTCTGTTCTTCGGTGCCGAACTGCAGCAGGGCCGGGCCCAGCATCCAGATGCCGAAGGACGACAGGGGCATCTGGGCGTCGATGCGGCGCATCTCCGACGCCAGCACCTTGGCCTCCTCGCGGTCGAGCCCGCCGCCGCCATACTCGGTCGGCCATTGCGGAGCGGTCCAGCCGCGCGCGGCCATGACGTCCATCCACTGTTTGTGGGCCGGGGTCTTGAAGGTCGGGTTGCGACCGCCCCAGACGCGGTCCTCATCGTTCTCGATGGGCCCCCGGCATTCGGCGGGGCAGTTCGCCTCCAGCCAGGCGCGCGTCTCGGCGCGGAAGGTGTCCAGATCGGCCATGGGTCGTCTCCCTGACGCCTGTGCCTGCGTCTCAGACGGACAGGTTAGCAAAGAAAATCGGGTGACGTAGCGTCATCTCCTCCCCGTCGCCTTCGGCGATGGGGAGGTGGATGCGAGCCCTTGCGAGCAGACGGAGGGGGCGACTCGATATCGACGATGAGGGAGTCCGGTCTCCAAGATCGTCTCGCCCCCTCCGTCACGCCGCGAAGCCGCGCCGCGCCACCTCCCCATTCGCGAAGCGAACGGGGAGGAGAATCACTTCGTCGGCAGGAACGGCGAAAAGGTGATGACGGTGAAGGTGTCGCGGATGTGCGGGCGGGTCTGGACCGATTTCGTCACGAACGTGCCGATGTCCATTTCCTTCGGCAGCTGGAATTTGGCCAGCAGGTCATACTGGCCCGAGGTCGAATAGACCTCCGAGACGTTCTCGACATTGTCGACCATGTCGGCGGCGACGTCGTTGGCGTGGCCCAGCTCGCATTTGATGAAGACGAAGATGGCGGTCATCATGGTCGTGGGCTCCGGTGTTCGCGGGTCTGAGTAGCGGATGCGGACGTGGCCGGTAAGACCCCCAGTACTTCAACAAAACGGCTCGAAGCCGAGTACAACAACCGCGCCGCCGTGCCGGATCACCCCGTCGTCATGGCGCGCTGGAAGGCGGACGCCGAGGCCGCGCGGGCCGCCCATCCCCCGACCGCCCTGCCCTATGGCTCCGGCGAGCGCGAGGTCATGGACCTGTTCGAAGCCGGGCCGGACGCGCCGGTCGCGGTCTTCCTGCATGGCGGATACTGGCAGGCGCTGGACCGGTCCTGGTTCAGCTGGGTCGCGCCCGCCCTGCTCCGCCACGGGGTCAGCGTCGCCGTGCCGTCCTACGACCTCGCCCCCCATGTGCGGCTGGGCAGAATCATCGGTCAGGCCAGAGACGCGGTGGAGCTGATCCGGGCGCGCACAGGCCAGCGCCCCGTCGTCTTCGGCCATTCGGCGGGTGGGCACATGTCGGCCTGCATGCTCAGCGAAGGCCGGGCCTCGGCCGCCGTGGCGATCTCGGGTCTGTTCGATCTGGAGCCCCTGGTCCCGACGTCGTTGAACATCGCGCTGCGGCTGGATGCGCGTGAGGCCGCGGCCCTGTCGCCGGTCCACTGGCCCGCGCCGAACGGTTCGACGCCGGGGGGTACGGTGCTGGACTGCGTCGTCGGCGCGGACGAGACCGCCGAGTTCGTGCGTCAGTCGCGGGACATGGCGGACCTCTGGGCCGACAGGGGGGTCGAGACCCGGTTCGAGGCCCTGGAAGGCCTGAACCATTTCACCGTGCTGGACCCGCTGGCCGATCCGGACAGCGCCCTGGTGCTACGGATCGCGAAACTGGCGAAAGCCTGACCGTGGGCTCTCGCAATCGCGAACGCGCATCGCCACTATAGGAGATCGCAACACAGGACGGACGATGGCCGAACCGACGGGAATGGGCTTGGGCCATGCGGTGGCGCTGCTGGCGGCGGCGGTCGTCGCCGTCCCGTTGTTCAAACGGTTCGGCCTGGGCGCGGTGCTGGGCTATCTAGCCGCCGGACTGGTGCTGGGCCCGTCGGTGCTGGGCGTGGTCGTCGAGCCCGAGACCATGCTGCATGTCGCCGAGATCGGCATCGTGCTGTTCCTGTTCATCATCGGCCTGGAGATGCGGCCCGCGCGGCTGTGGAGTCTGCGCAAGGAAATTTTCGGCCTCGGCGCCGTGCAGGTGCTGGTCTGCGCCACCCTGTTGACCGGGGCGGCGCTTCTGGCCGGTTTGCCCTGGTATGCGGCCGTGGTCGCCGGCTTCGGCTTCGCCCTGTCCTCGACCGCCATCGTCATGCAGTTGCTGGACGAGCGGAACGAACAGTCCGAACCCGCCGGCCAGCGGGTCGTGTCGGTCCTGTTGTTCGAAGACATCTCGATCGTTCCTCTGCTGGCCATGGTCGCGGCCCTGGCCGGCGCCTTCGGAACCGCCGTCGAGGCGGCGCGACCGGCGTGGGTGACCATCGGGCTGGCGACGGGGGCGGTGGCCGCGGTCTATGTGGCCGGTCGCTGGCTGGTGAACCCGCTGTTCCGGATTCTGGCGCGTTATGGCGGCCGCGAAGTGATGACCATGGGGGCGCTGGTCGTCGTGCTGGGCTCCGCCTTCGCCATGAGCCTGGGCGGGCTGTCCATGGCCATGGGGGCCTTCCTGGCCGGGGTGTTGCTGTCGGAATCGACCTTCCGGCACCAGCTGGAGGCGGACGTCGAGCCCTTCCGGGGTATTCTGCTGGGGCTGTTCTTCCTGGCCATCGGCATGTCGCTGGACCTGGCCGTGGTCGTGCGCGACTGGGCCTGGGTGGTCGGCGGGGTCGCGGCCTTCTCGGCCCTTAAGATGATCGGCGTCTATGCCGTGGCCCGGCTGAGACAGACGCATGGCGAGGGGTTGTTGCGCGCGGCCCTGATGGGTGAGGGCGGGGAGTTCGCTTTTGTCCTGTACGCCACGGCCGGGGCGGCCGGCCTGTTCGATCCGCGCACGGCGGCCATCCTGTCGGCCATCGTCATCCTGTCGATGGCGCTGACGCCGCTGCGTCTGTTCATCGCCGACCGGCTGAGGCCCGACGAAACGCTCGATCCGGATTCCGCCGATGGCGTCGACCGGGCGACGAACCTGCGCGAGCGGGTGCTGGTCATAGGCTTCGGCCGTTTCGCCCAGGTCGTCTGCCAGCCGCTGCTGGCGCGCGATGTCGATGTCTCGATCATCGACATGGACGTGGAGATGATCCAGGCGGCCGGCAATTTCGGCTTCAAGGTCTACTACGGCGACGGATCGCGGCTGGACGTTCTGAGAGCCTCGGGCGCCGAGACGGCGGAAACCATCCTGGTCTGCGTCGACAAGCCCGAGACGGCCGACCGGATCGTGGAACTGGTCAAGGCCGAGTTCCCGCTGACCAAGCTGTTCGTGCGCGCCTATGACCGGGGCCATTCGATCCGGCTGATCAACGCCGGCGTCGAGTTCCATATCCGCGAGACCTTCGAAAGCGCTCTGGCGTTCGGCGAACATGTGCTGAAGGACCTCGGCTTTTCCGAGGACGAGGCGCGCGACACCATCGAGGATGTGCGTCACCGCGACGAAGAGCGGTTGATCCTGCAGGTCACGGGCGGGTTGCAGGCGGGACGCAGCCTGTGGCGCAACAACACTTCGACGCCGCAGCCCCAGCCCTACATGAAGCCCCGTCGCGAAGGTCAGGCCCTCAACGAGGACGCCGAGGGAATGATCGCCGAAGAGAGCGAGGAGCGCGAGCAGGAGCAGGCCTGATCGGGTGAAACGAGGTGATGCGCCCGCGCAACAGGACCCGGCGAACCTGCCCTGTCTCTTCGAATCGGGGAAACTTCACCGTGGCCGGACGTTTTCAGCGGTCAGGAGATTGAACCATGCCCAAGTCCACGGGAACCCAGACCAAGCCTGACCTGCGTCTCGTCTCGGCCGAAGCGGAGATCTACGACCTGATGCGCGGTCCCCAGACGACGGCGGACCGGGTCAAGCGGCTGCAGGCCGAAGCCCGCGCCCTGGCCGTTGAGCAGGTCGAGGCGCTGGAAAGGCTTCTCGTCGAAGCCGCCCGCATGGCCCAGGACATCGCCAAGGGCGGCGAGGCCTATCCGGTCGGAGCCCGCGAGATCGCCTCGCGTCTGGCTGACGACCTGCCCAAGAAGGCCGAGACCATCAAACTGATCGTGTCCCGGGCCCAGTGACGCCCTCGCGGGCGTAGAGCCGCGTCCGCATCCGGTTCGCCAGCCGGAACACCACCACCGCCAGGACGATCAGCAGCACCGGAACCAGGATCGGGGCCAGGAAGGCCAGGGTCACGGTCAGGAAGGCCAGCACGTCCTCGATCAGCGACAGCACCGGGTTGCCGACGCCGCCCGTGGTCGCGGTCGAGGTCAACCGCGCGCCGCCCTGCGCGGCGTTGAAGGCGAAGGCGGCGGGGGCGCCGACGATGACGCCCGCGATGGCGGCCGTGGTTGGATCCAACGCCGTGAAGACGCTGCCCGCCGCGACTGCGCCCGCGACCGGCCGGGTGAAGGCGCCCAGCACGTTCAGGCCGTGATCGACGACCGGAACCTTGTCGCCGGTGAACTCCACGACGGCCGCCACGCCCAAAGCGGCGATGGCGGGCCAGTCGGCCAGCCAGGCCATCTGGTCGTTCAACTGGATGCCAAACAGGCCGAACCGGGCCGCGAGCGCCAGCATCAACAGGGGCAGAAACGTCCGCAAGCCGGTCGCCGAGGCCAGGCCCAGCCCCAGCAGCGCGGGCAGCACCCAGGTCTGCAACGGACCCGCCGCCACGCCCAGCCCCTGTTGAAGTCCCTGAAGGTCGAGGCCGTTCATGAAGCCCTCCTGCCCGGTCGCGCACCGTCGATATCATAATGCCCGGAACCCCGCCGGGGTCCGTTCGCTTTCCGTCGTCAGACACGGAGACCCACCATGACCGACCGCTTCGCCCCCGCCGCGGAAACCGTTGCCGACGACGAGCGCGCCATCCAGGCCGAAATCGACGCCAAGGCCGGCAACGGCGGCGGCAAGGCGGCGGGCGCCGTCCAGGCCGGGGCCCGGAATTACCCCGAACCGCCCTTCCCGAAGCAGCACCAGACCAAGCCCGGAGACGAGGCGGCGCTGGATCCGGCCCCCATGTATGACGCGCCCTTCTGGAAGGGCTCGGGCAAGCTGGACGGGTTCGCGGCCCTGATCACCGGCGGCGATTCCGGCATCGGGCGCGGCGTGGCCGTGCTGTTCGCGCGCGAGGGCTGCGACGTCGCCATCTGTCACCTGGACGAGGACGACGATGCGGCCGGGACCAAACGCGCGGTCGAGGCCGAGGGGCGCAAGGCCATCGTGCTGAAGGGCGACGTCGCCGATCCGGCCTTCTCGAAGATGGCGGTGGCCGAAACGCTGAAGGCCTTCGGTCGGCTGGACGTGGTGGTGCCCAACGCCGCCTTCCAGGAACATGTCGAGGCGTTCGAGGACCTGACGTTCGACCATTTCGACCGGACCCTGAAGACCAATCTGTACGGCTATTTCAACCTGACCCAGGCCGCGGTCCCTCACATGAAGGCGGGCGGCGCGATCGTGATGACCGGATCGGTCACCGGCCTGTTGGGCAACAAGGATCTGCTGGATTATTCGATGACCAAGGGCGGCATCCATGCCTTCGCCCGGTCGCTGGGCACCCATCTGGCGCCGCGCGGCATCCGCGTGAACGTGGTGGCCCCCGGCCCGGTCTGGACGCCGCTGAACCCGGCCGACAAACAGGCGGACACGGTCGCGCAGTTCGGCGGCGACACGGTGATGAAACGCCCGGCCCAGCCCGAGGAGATCGCGCCCGCCTATGTTTTTCTGGCCTCGCCCCAGATGTCGAGCTTCATCACCGGCGAGGTGCTGCCGATCATCGGCGGGTACGCGTCATCGGCGGGTACGCGGGCGGCTAGGATCGGGCGCGTGATCTCGTCCTGAAGCCGCCTACACTTCGGGATCCCGCTCTAGGCCAGCACGTCGCCCTGGTCGGGATGACGTTTGAACCAGGCCACGGCGTAGCTGCAGCGGGGCGTCAGCTTCTGGCCTTCGGCGCGGGCGTGATTGGCCAGGCTCTGCATGAACCGGCCGGCGGCGCCGGAACCGCGCAGTTCGTCCTCGGCCTCGACATGCAGGATGGCGCGGCGATCGCCCTGAACGGCGTAGTCGGCCCAGACGCGCCGCATCTGGCCGTCGGCGTCGGCGAACCCCTGCTCGTAGCGTTGCTGGGCGGAAACGTCTCTGAATTCGGTCATGATGATCCCCTTGCTCGGGACCACAACACCAGGGTCGGACGGCCGTTCCCCAGGAGAGCGCCCCTGTTCAGGCGGGACGGTCCGACAGCAGGTTCATGACCCCAAGGATGCTCTTCACCGTGAACCACACGCTGAGCAGGAACCACAGGGCCAGGAACAGCAACAGGAACGGGATGCCGACCAGAACCACCGACGCCACCATGCTGATCACGATCAGCACCCACAGGGCGATGGTCCACCAGAAGACCGACCAGAACAGGGCGATCTGGGCGTCCATATGCTGACGTGCGAGGCCGGTCGCCGATCCGCGCGCCGCATAGGCGACCACCAGTCCGACCAGGACCAGCACATTCGCCGACGGGATGGACAGGATATACAGGCCCCAGGCGATCAAGGCGGCGGGTTTGCCCTCCGACTCATGGCCGCCTGCCAGCCGGGGTTGGGATGTGTCGGTCATCAGCGCTTTCCTAGAACAGCCAGCCGCGGGGATTGGGCATCGGCCGCCCCGCCTTCAGCTTCAGAACGCCCGCGGCGCCCCGAAGGATCAGCCAGACAGCCAACAGGAACAGCACGAACACGCCCAGACCCACGGCAATCAGGATCGCGCCCAGCAGGGCCGCGACCGCGCCGGCCCACAGGGTGCGCTGCTGAAAGATGAAATGGCTGGCGCCGATGTCGGTCGTCGGACCGGGCCGGCCGGTCACGGCGACAATACCGATCAGCGCCGAAACGCCCAGGGTCGGCACGGCGAACAGGATCAGGGCATAGACGGCGTACAGTCCCATCCCGCCTTCGATCTCGACCGGCGGCTCGCGTCTGCGGGCGCCGAATGCCGCGGGGGCCGGGGCGGGTTGCGGCGTTTCGACGGCCCAGGACGGAACCGGCTCGGCGACGGCGGGTTGCGGCGGCGGAGGGGCGACCGACTCGCGAACGGGGGGCGCCGGATCCACGACCGGTTGAGGTTCGGCCTCGAGCCCGGGTTCGCCCCGGGTCCGGCCCTGCAGCGAGGCCGCCGAGGAAAAGCCCACGTCCTGATCGTGATCAACGGCCGGATCGGCGCCGGGTACGATCGGCGGGAAAGGCGGCTCGGGCGGTTTGGGATCGCCGGGTTCGGCCATCGGACTCCTCGGGGGCAAGGCGGCGACAATGGCGGGCGCGCCCCGTCGAGGCAAGCCTGCCGGACGGGTTCAGGTCAGGTCGTTGATGCTGAGATCGGGCCGGTCCATCCAGCTTCCGGCGCCCCAGGCGCGCTCGGCGGCGCTCAGCGTCTCGCCGACGATGACTGCGTTCGTCGGGGTCTCCTCCAGCGTCAGCTCGACGCAGCGGAACGGCGAACCATCGTCGACCAGGATGGCGTCCAGCTTGCGCCGCAGCGCCAGGGCGAAGGCCTCGGTCGTCGGATCGCCGTCGAACACCATCAGCTGACCGACCCGATGGGGCTCGTTGACCCTGAACCAGTCCAGCATGGGATCGGCCGCGTTCAGCTGAAACGCATGGTCCACCGACGTGTCGATGAAGCCATGCCAGCGACCCTTCAGGACCTCGAACGAGGCGACATGGTTCGACCCGCCGAAATCCATCTCGGCGTCTGTGGCCAGGACGACGTGGACGAACTCGTTGTGGCCATGGGGAACCGCGCAGCGCGACGCGGGGTCGAACAGCAGACGGTGGGCCATCGAGAAACGGCGGGTAAAACGAACCTGGGGCATTGCGCGGCGACATGTCGTGCCAATGCGGCCGAAACGCAAGGTTCAGCGCGTATAGGTCAGCTCGCAGCCCGCGCCCTCGGCTGCTTCCAGGGCGCCCGGCTTGTCGACCCGCACGGTGACGGCCCGCACCCGGGCATCCTCCAGACAATGCAGCGCCAGCCGCTCGGCGAAGGTCTCGACCAGGCCGACATGGCCCTCGGCGATGATCCGGCGCGCCGAGGCCGCGACGGTCTCGTAATTGATGGTGTCGGCCAGGCCGTGAATCTCGACCGGCCCCAGATCCAGCATCACGTCGATGACCAGGGTCTGCAGCCGGCCGTGCTCGTGATCATAGACGCCGATGCCGGCCTCGACCTTCAGCCCCTTGACGAAGACGGTCAGGCGCTCGCGCCGCGCGGGAATCAAATCGGTCACAGGAGGGGTCAATCCACGATATCGGGCGTGCGCCACGCCAGGTGCTGACCCCCGTCCACGGCGATCATCTGGCCGGTGACCGACCCGGCGTCAACGAGATACAGGACCGCCTTGGCGATATCCTCCGGGTCCGGGCCGTGGCCCAGCGGCATAGCCGCCTGTTCGGCCGCGAACTGGGCCTCGTCCTGATGGATCGAGGCCAGGGTCGGGCCGGGTCCGACGCCGTTGACGCGGATGCGCGGGGCCAGGGCCTGGGCCAGGGTCCGCGTCGCCCACCACAGGCCGTTTCGCGACAGGGCGTAGGAGAAAAACCGGGGATCGGGCTTCAGCACCCGCTGGTCCAGCAGGTTGACGATGGCCGACCCGTCCGGCGCCTGAGCCGCGAAGGCCTCGGCCAGCACCACCGGCGCGCGCAGATTGGTCTCCAGATGCAGATCCCAGGTCTTGCGGGACAGATCGCCCACCCGGTCGTCCTCGAACACCGAGGCGTTATTGACCAGCACCGACAGCGGCCCCAGCGCCGCCGCAGCCTCGGGGATCAGGGCCCGGGTCGCGGCCTCGTCGGTCAGATCGGCGGACAGGAGGGCGGCGCGGCGGCCCAGAGCGCGCACATCGACGGCCAGGCTTTCGGCCTCGTCGTCGGACTCGCGATGGTGGATGGCGACGTCGTGACCGGCGCGCGCCAGGGCCAGGACGATGGCGCGGCCGATCCGGCGCGCTCCGCCCGTGACGAGCGCCGCGCCGGGTCGGGATTCAGTCAACCCGCCCGAACTCGAAGGCGTTGATGGCGCCGATGACGACGACGAAACCGATGATGATGGCGAGAGCCAGCATGGGGATGCTCCTGTTCACGCGAGGGAATAGAGGGGCCGGGCCGCCTGTTCAAGCGGCGCCGGCGCCGGGCGTGGTTGCGGGGAAAAAGCGCCGCCCCAGCCACAGGGCGACTGACACCAGCAGAATCAGCACCGGGACCTCGACCAGCGGACCGATCACGGCGGCGAAGGCGACCGGGCTGGCCAGACCGAAGGCCGCGATGGCCACGGCGATGGCCAGTTCGAAATTGTTCGACGCGGCGGTGAAAGCGAGCGCGGTCGTGCGCGGGTAATCGGCGCTGATCCATCGGCCCATCAGGAAGCTGACCATGAACATGACGAGGAAATAGATCGTCAGGGGGATCGCGATGCGCAGGGCATCGAGCGGCAGGGCGACCACCTGCCCGCCCTTGAGGCTGAACATGGCCAGGATGGTGAACAGCAGGGCGACCAGGGTGATCGGTCCGATCCGCGGCAGGAAACGGCGCTCGTACCAGTCCGCGCCCTTGCGGGCGATGAGCTGACGGCGCGTCAGGTAGCCGGCGAGAAACGGGAGCCCGAGATAGGTCAGAACCGCGCCCGCGATCGTCGGGAACCCGACATCGACGACGCTGCCTTCCAGGCCCAGCAGAGGCGGCAGGACCGACAGGAAGAACCAGGCGTAACCGCTGAAGAAGACGATCTGGAACACGGAGTTGAAGGCCACCAGGCCGGCGACATACTGGCTGTCGCCCCCAGCCAGCCTGTTCCAGATCAGCACCATGGCGATACAACGGGCCAGGCCGATCAGGATGACCCCGGTCATGTATTCGGGCTGATCGCGCAGGAAGATGACCGCTAGGGCGAACATCAGCACCGGCCCCAGAACCCAGTTCTGCAACAGGGACACGGCCAGAATCCGCTTGTCGGCGAACACGGCCGGAAGTTCCTCGTACTTCACCCTGGCCAGCGGCGGATACATCATCAGGATCAGACCGATGGCGATGGGAATGTTGGTCGATCCGACCGACAGGCTCTCGAGAAAGACCGGCAGGCCGGGGATCGCCGTACCGAGAACCAGGCCCAGACCCATCGCGACGAAAATCCACAGTGTCAGCCACCGGTCCAGAAAAGACAGGCGGCGCGGCGCCTCATCGACCGCGACCGAGGTCTCGACCATCAGCGCACCCGCCGTCCGGCCTGATCGATCACGACCTCGCCGTCTTCCTTGACGAAGGGACCGAGGCCGTTCGCCGGCAACAGATCAAGCACCGCCTCGGACGGTCGGCACAGTCGAACCCCCAGAGGCGTGATCACGATCGGCCGGTTCAGCAGAACGGGGTGGGCCTCGACGGCATCGAGAACCTGGGTGTCCGTCAGATCTGAACGACCCAGGTCCAGTTCTGCGAACACGACTTCCTTCTGGCGCAGCAGGTTTCGCAGCGGCTGGCCCGAGCGCCCGGCCAACTGCTGGATCATGGCGCGGGACGGCGGCGTTTTCAGATATTCGACCACGTGCGGCTCGATGCCTGCATGACGGATCAGGGCCAGCGTGTTGCGAGACGTTCCGCAGGCGGGGTTGTGATAGATGACGACGTCCATGGGTTCCTCAGGCGCGACAGGCGGCCAGATCCGCCAGAAGAGGCTCGCAGAGGTCGGTTCGGCCCCCGCAGCAGTCCTGAAGCAGGAACAGCACCAGCCCCCTCAGTTGATCCAGGCAAATCCTGTAGGTGACGGCGCGCCCGGCTCGCTCCGCACGGACCAGACCGGCCTGTGACAGGATGTTGAGGTGCGACGACAGCGTATTGGCGGGCACCGACAAGCGCTCGGCCAGGTTTCCCGCCCTCAGCCCATCCGGTTCACAGCTGACGAGGGCGCGCACCACGTCCAGCCGGGTCGATTGCGCCAGGGCCGCGAACCCCAGCAACGCCTTCTCTGATTCCATACTTCCAGAATAGTCGAATTAATGGGGGACGCAAGTTGGGTCCGCTGCCGAACTCTGGCACAGACGACCCATGCCCTGGCGCGTGCGAATCGAACCCTTCACCCGGCCCATTTTCTTCGCGGTATCGAGACTGGTGCGCGGCATGACCCTGGGCGTGCGCGCCGTCGCGGTCGATGCCGAGGGACGGGTCATGCTGGTGCGTCACACCTATCTGGCGGGCTGGTGGCTGCCGGGCGGCGGGGTCGATCGGGGCGAGACCACCGGCGACGCGGCCGCCCGTGAACTGTTCGAGGAGACGGGGCTCCGGGCCACCGCGCGGGGCCGGCTGGTCTCGGTCCATTCCAACGAGCGATTCTTTCGCGGCGATCATGTGCTGGTCTATCGCTTCGACGCCTTCGACCCGGGCGAACTGACCCATCACGGCGAGATCGCCGAGACCGGCTGGTTTCATCCCTCCGCCCTGCCCGCCGACGCCCACCGCTCGACCCGGTCGCGACTGAACGAAATGTTCGACGGTGCGCCGATCGATCCGCGCTGGTAGAGGCGAAGCATGAATTTCGCTCCCTATCTGGCCATGCTGGCCGTCGTCCTGGCCGGAGGCGCCACGGCGCTGCAGGCCCCCACGAACGCGAAACTGGCCGGGGCCGTGGCCGGACCCGTCAATGCCGCCTTTGTGTCGTTCGCCGTGGGCACGGCCGCCCTGGGTATTCTGGCGGCCGCCCTGCACGCCCGACCGGACATGGTCGCGACCCGTAGCCTGCCCTGGTTCACCTGGGTCGGCGGCCTGTATGGCGCGATCTTCGTGGTTTCGGCGGCCTGGGCCGTGCCGAAACTGGGCGTGGCGACGACGATTACCCTGATGGTTGCGGGTCAGCTGATCATCAGTCTCGCCCTGGATCATTTCGGCGCGCTGGGGGTGCCGCAGAACCCGATCAGCCTGACCCGGCTGGCCGGCGTCGCCCTGGTGATCGGCGGCGTGATCCTGGTGCGGCGCGGCTGAGCTTTGCCGTAACCTTCGGGCGGCGCCCGGCGAATGGGGCTCCGTGCATCGCCGGAGCCGCCATGATCGAATCCTTGTCCACCCCCCGTCTTGACGGCCGCCTCGACGGTCGGGCCGCGCTGCGTTTCGGGATCGCGCTGATCCTGCTGTGGTTCGGCTACATGAAATTCCTGCCGTACGAGGCCGAGGGGGTCAGGGGGATCGCCGAGGACTACTGGCTGTTCGGCTGGCTGTATCCGCTGGTCGGGGTCGGCGGGGCGTCGGCCGTCATCGGCGTGCTGGAAGTCACGGCCGGCGCCCTGATCGCGCTCGGCGGCCGATGCCCTTGGGCCGGACTGGTCGGGGCCCTGATGGGGGTGGCGACCTTCCTGGTGACGCTGAGCTTCTTCTTCACCGCCCCCGGCATCGTGGCAGACGGGTATGGATTTCCGGCGCTGGGATCGACGGGCCAGTTCCTGGCCAAGGACGTCGGGCTGCTGGCCATCTGCCTCTATCTGGCGATGGACGCGCGTGGGCGGCTGAACCTGTGACCTGACGTCGGGCGGGCGGAGTGCTATCTGCGCCCCATGTCCGCCCCCCTCCCCGACGCCGGCCAGAACTGGGTCGACGCCCGTGCGCCCGAGGCGCTGAAGCCCTGGCTGAAGCTGGGACGGTTCGACCGGCCCATCGGCATCTGGCTGTTGCTGCTGCCTGGGTGGCAGGGGATCGCCCTGGCGCTGGCGTCGGCGCAGAGGGCGCCCACCGCCTATGACGTCTGGTTGTTCGTCGGGTTCGCCATCGGAGCCTGTCTGATGCGGGCGGCGGGCTGCGCCTTCAACGACATCGTCGACCGCGACATCGACGCACAGGTCGCCAGGACGGCCGCCCGCCCGATCCCGTCCGGCCGGATCAGCGTCAAACAGGCCTGGGGGTTCGTGGTCGGGTGCAGTCTGGCCAGTTTGTTGATCCTGCTGACCCTGAACCTGACGGCGGTGCTGCTGGGCGTCGGGTCGCTGGCGCTGGTGGCGGCCTATCCCTTCATGAAGCGGATCACCTGGTGGCCGCAGGCGTGGCTGGGGCTGACATTCAACTGGGGCGCGCTGATGGGATATGCGGCGGCTCTCTCCGGATCGGTGATCGCCTCCTTGTTTTATGCCGCGACCACGCTCGAGTTGTGCGCGTGGGACGGTGTGATCCAGCCCTGTCGGATTGAACCTGCGGCGTCGCCACTAGCGCTGTGGCCTGCGGCCATTCTCCTCTACCTCGGAGGCGTGTTCTGGACCCTCGGCTACGACACCATCTACGCGCTTCAGGACATCGAGGACGACGCCATGGTCGGGGTGAAGTCCTCGGCGCGCCGTCTGGGCAAGGACGTGAAGGGCGGCGTCGCGATCTTCTACGGCCTGTCGGTGCTGTCGGTCGGGCTGGCCGGCGTGGCGGCGGGGTTGTGGCTGCCGTTCTTCGTCGTGATGGTCGCCTATGGCCTGCATCTGGCCTGGCAGGTGCGGTCGTTGCGGCCCGATGACGGCGTTCTGGCGCTGAAACTGTTCAAGTCAAACCGCGAGGCGGGGCTGGTTCTGCTGGCGGCCATCGCCCTGGGCGGGCTATCACTCAGCCTCTGACCGGAGTTCGCCATGACCGTTTCGCCCCGCCTCGCCCTTGTCTGTCTCGCAGCCGCCGCGACGCTGGCCGCCTGCAACCGGGATCGCGATCAGACACAGCCGGCTGCGCCGGCCCCCGGCGCGCCCGCCGCCGTGACCCCGGCCGAGGCCGCCGCCCCCATGGCCTTCGAATCCAAGACCCCGTTCGCCGAGGTCAGCCTGACCCTGCCAGTCGCGATCAAGTCCCAGCCCGACCTGCACGCCCGCCTGTATGCCGCCGGCGTCCGCGACCTGCGTCAGTTCACCGAGGGGGCCCAGGCCGACCGCACCGAGGCCGGCGGCGATGCGGGCCAGCCGCCCTATGACAAGACCATCGAAGTCACGCCCGGCGCCGAGACCGGCAAGCTGTTCAGCCTGATCCGGACGGTCAGCGAATACACCGGCGGCGCCCACCCCAACGCCTCGTTCTCGGCGATCCTGTGGGACAAGGCCCTGAAGCGCGAGATCGCGGGGCCGGACCTGTTCACCAAGGGAAGCGACCTGAGCGCTCTGGACGCCGCCCTGTGCGCCGCCGTCAACGCCGAGAAGAAAAAGCGCGACCCCGCCGCCCAGACCATCAGCCTGACCAGCGCCGACTGGAACTGCCCGCGCGCGGCCGCCACGCCCTTCGTCCTGGCGCCCGGGGTCGCGCCGGGCAAGGCGGGCGGCCTGACCTTCCTGATCGGCCCCTATATGGTCGGCCCCTATTCGGAAGGCAGCTATGAGGTCACCGTGCCCCAGGCCGCCTTCCGAACCCTGTTGGCCCCCGCCTATGCCGACGAGTTCGCCGGGGCGCCGAAACCCCCGGCGGCCTGATCATTTCAGGAACGCATCCACGATCTCGTCGAACCGTTCCGGCTGATCGGCCATGATGAAGTGGCGGCTGTCGTTCACCCCGACCAGTTCCACGTTCGGCAGGGCGGCGTACTGGCTCTCCCACATAGCCTGCGCCATCGCCGGGGGCGGGCCGCCGTCGGCGTCGGCGGCGTAGAGGGCCGTGACCGGCGTGGTCATGGCGGCCAGACCCGGGCGGGCGTCGGTCGTCATCACGTCCGTCATGGCGGCGGCGAATGCGTGCCGGTCGCTGGCCATCGACCAGTCGACGATGTTTTCGCGCATGGCCGGATCGCGGGCCAGACTGGCGGCCGTCTGCGCCTGCTGCGCACGGAAGCTCGCCTCGTCCGCCGCCAGGATGCCTGCCGCCGCCTGGGCCGCGAACGGCCGGGCCGCCTCGGCCGTCACGGTCGGGCCGAACATGGCGCTGTAGAACGGCAGGGCGTCGACGACCATCAGCCGCCCGACGCGGTCGGGGTGCGACTGGGCCAGCAGCAGGCCGCTGAGGCCGCCCATCGAATGGCCGATGACGGCGGGCTGCTCCAGACCGGCCTCTGCGATATAGCGAGCCAGTTCCTCGACCTCGGGCGCGACGAACGGGCCGTCGCCGTGGCTCCAGGGTTCGCCGGCGAAACCCGCCAGCTGGACCAGATGCACGCGGTGGGTGGCCGACAGCCGCGTGGCCAGCGGACGCCAGACCTCGCGAGACGAGGCCAGGCCGGGGATCAGGATGACGTCGGGGCCGGACCCGACCACCTCGACCGAGAGCCGGTCGGAGGTGAAGGCGGCGGCCTGGGTCGCCGGAAGCGTTTCAGCCTGGGCGGGGATGGCGGCGACCACGCCCCCGATCGCAAGCGCGGCGGCCGAGGCCAGGAACAGGGCGCGCAGGGTCGAACGCCCGACGAAATGGCGGTGATGCAGCATGATCATGTCCTTGTAAGGTTATCCTGACGGCGTCAGGCGTGGGGATTGTCGAAAATCTGTTCGACCGGGCGGCCGAACAACACGGCGATGCGGTAGGCGAGATCAAGCGAAGGGTCGTGTTTCTCGGTTTCCAGGGCGTTGACGGCCTGGCGCGAGACGCCCAGGGCCTGGCCCAGTTGTTCCTGCGTCCAGCCCTTCTCCGTTCGGAGCAGTTTCAGGCGGTTCTTCATCAGCGTGACGTCCGGATGAAGGGGGTGACGATGCCGAAGCAGGCCCAGAACAGCGGGAAGATCATCCAGTTCGGGATGTGGGGCGCGTTGGCGTAGCTTTCGCCGAAGCCCCAGAAACTGGCGACGGCCATGGCGATGCCTGCCGAAACGACGAAGCGCTTCGCCAGAACGGCGCGCATGAACTCGTCGGAGTTCTTCATCAGGGTCAGGATCGACCAGATCCACCCCAGGATCGGCGCGGAAACCGCCGCGGCGAGCCCCCAGGCCGCCGGCTTGCCGATTATCTCATCGAAGATGCCGAAGATCGCGGCGATGTTGACCGCCACATACGGGATGGTGAAGGCCATGGTTCGGATGACGTATTTCCGCTCGGCGGGGGTGCCTTGGCTCCAGGTGGTCATGTCGTGTGCTCCTGACTTTGTGTCAGGACAACCTGACTCGACTTTGATGTCGTGTCAACCTGACATTTTGTAAGCCTGTCCTGACGGCGCGCGCTGGCGCTATCCGGACTTTGTCGATGCCGCCGCGCGGCCTAATGTTCGACCCATGGCCGCCGCTCCGCGCATCTCTCCAAACCAGCTGTTCACGCCCGATCAATGGGCGCCGTTCCAGTCGCGTTCGGCATGGAAGGGGTCGCTGCTGGTCGTTCACGCCTGGGGCGTCATCGCCCTGAGCATCGTCGTCGGCGTGTGGCAGCCGATCCTGATCCCGCTGTGCGTCATGATCATCGGCACGCGCCAGCTGGGTCTGGCGATCCTGATGCACGAGGCCGCGCATGGGGCCCTGGCCAGGAACCTGAAGCTGAACGACTTTCTCGGTCACTGGCTGTGCGCCACGCCCATCGGCGCGTCATTGAATGCCTATCGCCCCTATCACCTGTCGCATCACCGGTTCGCCCAGCAGGCGGAAGACCCCGATCTGGTGTTGTCGGCGCCCTTCCCCGTCTCGGGCGCGTCGCTGCGGCGCAAGATGATCCGCGACCTGACCGGTCAGACCTTCTTCAAACAGCGGGTGCTGCTGCCGCTGGCCATGCTGCGCAAACGTGCGGCCAGCGGAGAGGCGCACGACTATGAGGCCATCGTCACCGGCCGTTCGGTCGCGCCATTCCTGCTGTTCAATGCGGCCCTGCTGCTGGGTCTGGCCCTGGCCGGGGTCTGGTGGGCGTATTTCGCCCTGTGGCTGCTGCCGATGGCGACCTGGTTCCCGCTGGTGACCCGCCTTCGTAACATCGCCGAACACGCCTGCGTCGAGGGCTCGGCCACCGACCCGTTCCGCGCTGCCCGCACGACGCGTGCAAGCTGGTGGGAACGCGCGCTGATCGCCCCCTACTGGGTCAATTTCCACGCCGAACATCACCTGTTCATGCATGTCCCCTGCTGGAACCTGCCGCGACTGCACCGGGCGATCCGGGCGACGGAGCCCGGCGGGCGGATGGAGATCGCACCGGGCTATGTCAGCGTGCTGAGACAGGCCTCGGCCGGACGGGTCCGCAACCCCGCGTGACCATCACCGATCCCGCCGCCTTCATCCTGGCCAACACGCGGCTACAGGCCGTGCCGCATGCGCCGGAGATTTCGCTGTGGCTGGCCGACGAGATCACGCCGATCTGGAAATTGACCGAGGCGGAGCTGGATCAACTCGGCCTGCCGCCGCCCTTCTGGGCCTTCGCCTGGTCGGGCGGTCAGGGGCTGGCGCGCTGGCTGCTGGACAATCCCGCGGATGTCGCGGGCAAGACCGTGCTGGACTTCGCCACCGGGTCCGGCCTGGTCGGGATCGCGGCGCTGAAGGCCGGCGCGGACAGGGTGATCGGCGCCGACATCGACCCCTTCTGCGGCGCGGCGGTCGCCCTGAACGCCCAGGCCAACGACGTCGCGATGGCGTTCACCAACCACGACCTGCTGGACGCCGATCCGCCGCGCGTCGATGTCATCCTGGCCGGCGACGTCTGCTACGAGAAGCCGATGACCGAGCGGGTCATGGTCTGGCTGAGGCTTGCGCGCGCGCAGGGGTCGCGCGTCCTGATCGGCGACCCGCACCGAACCTATTTCCGCACCGAGGGCCTGACCCTGCTGGCGGAATATCAGGTGCCGACGACTCGCGAGCTCGAGGATTTCGCGATCAAACGCAGTTCGGTCTTCGCCCTCGACTGAGGGTCAGCTGAGGGTGCGCAGACCCTCCAGACCCTGTTCGGCCCGGCCGCCCTTGCCGCCGTGACCGTGACGGCCTTCGGCGATCTCCTCGATCATCTTGCGATTGAAGGCGGGAATGTCGTCGGGACAACGGCTGGTGACCAGGCCGTCATCCACCACCACCTCTTCGTCGACCACCTCGGCCCCGGCATTGCGAAGATCCGTGCGCAGGGTCTTGTAGCTGGTCAGGCGACGGCCCTCGGCCACGCCCGCGTCGATCAGCAGCCAGGGCGCGTGGCAGATGGCGGCGACGGGCTTGCCGGCGTCGAAGAAGGCTCGAACGAACGTCAGCGCATCCTCGTTGACCCGCAACTGGTCCGGATTGGCGACGCCGCCCGGCAGCAGCAGCGCGTGATAGTTAGAGGCGTCGGCCTCGGCCAGGACGACATCCACGGGAATCTTGTCGCCGGGCGTCAGGTGATTGAAACCCTGGATTGTACCGCCCTTGGGCGACACGACGTGAACCTGGGCCCCGGCCTGTTTCAGCGCCTTGACCGGATCGGTCAGTTCGATCTGCTCGACGCCGTCGGTGGCGAGGACGGCGACGGTCTTGCCGGTGAGCGAATGGGCCATGGGAGGTCTCCTTTGCATTGATGGGGTTCGGTCCAGAAAACCGCCTCGACGCCATAGGGTTGCGGCCACGCTTGGCGGACGGGTCGCTGATCCCCATTTCGAGATCATGCGTGATGCCGTGATCGCCTCTGTCGCCGCCTCTGTCCTCGCAATGCTCCCCGGGACCGCCTCGGCCCAGGTCGCCTGCCCGGGCCAGCCCCGTGTCGGTGACTGGATGGCCGACCAGCATCGCGACGCGATCGAACTGCAGCGCCAGCGTTCAGCCGAACAGGCGGCGTTCGCACGCCAGTACCGGCTGGAGAGCCGCCTGACCGAGATGGAGATCCGGTCCGCGCGCGCCCCGGAACCTTATATTCCCTTGGCCGCGACGCCGCTGCACTCGCCCGAGGCCGAACGCCAGGCGCGGCTGGATGCGACCCGGCGGCGCGAAGCCGTCGCGGCCGGCGTGGGCCAGGTTGATGACTGGCTGGCGCGTCCGCCGCGCTGATCGACCTGTCGAAGCGCTGCATCCCTTCCCCTGCGCCCGCGTTCCGGCCTAGCTTGGTCAGGAAAAGCGGGAGACGACGATGCGTTGGCAGGGCGGACAGCGGGGCGGCGGGATCGAGGACCGCCGCGGCATGGGCGGCGGCGCGGTCGCGGGCGGCGGCATCGGCGTCGCGGTCCTGGCCCTGATCGGCTATTTCGTCTTCGGCATCGACCCCTCGACCACCACCCAGGTCGCCAGCCAGTTCGGTCAGGCGGGCGCGGCGCAGGAAGGAACCCAGGGCACGCCCGAGGACCAGGCCGGCCTGTTCGTCGATGTGGTGGGCCGCAACATCAACGACGTCTGGGCCGCCAAGCTGGACGGCTATCGTCCGCCGGACAATATCGTCCTGTATGAACAGGGCACTCCGACCGGGTGCGGCTATGGTCAGTCGGCGATGGGCCCGTTCTATTGCCCGACCGATCGGCAGGTTTATCTCGATCTGGGTTTCTGGAACGAGATGGAAAGCCAGCTGGGCGCCTCGGGCGCCGACTTCGCCCGCGCCTATGTCCTGGCCCACGAGATCGGCCATCACGTCCAGACCCTGACCGGCGCGTCGGATCAGGTGCGAGCCGCCCAACAGCGCGCATCTTCCGAGGGCGAGGCCAACCAGTATTCGGTGGCGCTGGAGCTTCAGGCCGACTGTTACGCCGGCGTCTGGGCCGCGAACGCCGCGTCCGTGTCGAACGGCGAGGTGGCGCTGGAACGGGGCGATCTGGAAGAGGGGCTGCGCACGGCCTCGGCGATCGGCGACGATGCCCTGCAACGCCGCTCGGGCGGTCAGGTCAGCCCGGAAAGCTTCACCCACGGCTCGTCGGCCCAGCGGATGGAGTGGCTGCAGCGCGGCTATCAGACCGGCGATCCGGCCAGCTGCGATACCTTCCGGGACCTGTAGGGACCGCTTGTTGGGCGGCGCTCGGCGCGCCATGGTCGCGTCGTGACCGCTTCCGCTCCCGCCACGCCCGATCCCGCCTCTCCCTCCGCCAGCCTGGCCGCGGCGAGACGGATCGTGGTCAAGGTGGGCTCGTCGCTGGTGGTCGATGCGGACAGCAGGTCCCCGACCACGGCGTGGCTGGCGGCCCTGGCCCATGACCTGGCGGACCTGAGGGCGCAGGGGCGCCAGATCGTGCTGGTCTCATCCGGGGCCGTCGCTCTGGGCCGGGGTCGGCTGGGCCTGGAGAAGAACGCCCGGCTGGACGAGAAACAGGCCGCCGCCGCGGTCGGGCAGTCGCTGCTGATGCAGGCGTGGGAAGGGGCGCTGGCGGGGGCGGGCCTGACCTCGGGCCAGGTTCTGCTGACGCGCGACGACACCGAACGCCGCCGCCGCTGGCTCAACGCCCGGGCCACGATGGAGGCGCTGTTGAAGTTGGGCGTCGTACCGGTGGTCAACGAAAACGACACCGTCGCGACCGAAGAGATCCGCTATGGCGACAACGACCGGCTGGCGGCGCGGACGGCGCAACTGGTGCGCGCGGACCTGCTGATCCTGCTGTCCGATGTCGATGGTCTGTATACGGCCGATCCCCGTCGCGAGCCTGCGGCCCGGCACCTGCCGCTGATCGAAACCCTGTCCCCCGAGGTTCTGGCCATGGCGGGCGGGGCGAACGCCGTCGCCGATATGGGCAGCGGCGGCATGGCGACCAAGCTGGAATCAGCGCGCATCGCCCGCTCGGCCGGGTGCGCGACCCTGATCGTCTCGGGCGTCGAACCGAGACCGCTGAGCGCCGTCGCGGCCGGTGCGCGAGCCAGTCTGATCACGGCGCCGGCGACGCCGCTGCAGGCCTACAAGTCCTGGATCGCCGGCAGTCTCGAACCGGCCGGCGCCCTGACCATCGACGACGGCGCGGCACAGGCCCTGGCGGGCGGGCGCAGCCTGCTGGCGTCGGGCGTCCAGGGGGTCGAGGGTCGGTTCGATCGCGGCGACTGCGTGCGGATCGCGCGCGCGGACGGCGGAGTCGTGGGCGTGGGTCTGGCCGCCTACGCCGCCGAGGAAATGCAGCGGATCCGGGGGCGGCATTCGGGCGAGATCGAAGGTGTCGTCGGCTACAAGGGTCCGGGCGTGGCGATCCATCGCGACGACATGGTCCTGCACCCCTGAGCCGTCACCGACGCGGCCGACCCACCGTCAGGTCCAGCGGGCGGGACGCGTGAAGGCGTCCGCCCCCCAGATCCAGCACCAGCCTGCGCCCCGCGAAGGCCTCCATCCCGACAAGGGCGGACGGGAAGCCCGGCAGGGCGACGTCGGCATAGATCGGGGTCGGCACGTCGCGATACAGCTGGTCTCCGACGGTGATCGTCCGGGTTCGGACGATCTCGGAGGCGATGGCCCCGCCGAGGACGATGCTGGCCCCGCGCTCCGCCGGCCTGCCGTCCAGCAGGCCCGCGCCCTCGGCCGACTCGCGCGACAGCGCCAGAATGGCCGAGGCCCCGGTGTCGACGACGGCGTCGATCGTCGCGCCCTCGACGGTGACTTCGGTCGACAGGGCGCCCCGGACGCGGCGCACGGCGATCGGCGCCACGTCGCCGGGCATCAGATAATCCTGACGCGGATGGAATCGCATCCTGCTTTCCTGCGCGTCCAGTTCCAGCACCGTCTCGCCCAGCACGTCCTGGCCCAGGATCAGCGGCGCCGAGAGTCCATCGTCCGCGGCCAGCGGCCCCAGTGACAGGATGGCGGCCCTCAAGGCCTCGATCCGCATCGTCCCGAGCGTGACCGTCAGCGTCGTGCCCCGGCCCATCTGCGCCCCGCCCCCGACGCCATAGGCCACGAGCGGCAGGTCGAAGGCCTGGGTCAGGCCCAGATCGGCGAACAGGCCGCGATCGATGACGGAATATTGGGCCCCGGAATCGACCAGGGCGCGGACGGTCCGGCCGGCCACCGTCACCGCGACGGTCGGCACCGAGGCGCGCCGCTCGTCATAGTCCAGCCAGCCGCTGCTTCCTTCAGGGCCGAAGGCGACCCCCGGATCGCGCCACAGCACGTGATCCCTCAGCCACCAGGCGCCGGCGAGGCCGCCCGCGAGCAGGACGGCGCGGGTCAGGAGGGCGCGGCGGTTCATGTCCTGACAGTGGGGATCGCGTGCGGCCGTGTCGAGGCCGGAGCGCGGACCTTCAGGTCCGCAGAGCCCCGATCAGGCGGACGTGGACGTCCGCACTTCTCTCAAACTTCGAACCGCACGCCCTGGGCCAGCGGCAGTTCGGCGGAGAAATTCACCGTCTGGGTCTGGCGACGCATATAGGCCTTCCAGGCGTCCGAACCGGACTCGCGGCCGCCGCCGGTTTCCTTCTCGCCGCCGAAGGCCCCGCCGATCTCTGCGCCGGACGGCCCGATATTGACGTTGGCGATGCCGCAGTCCGAGCCCCAGGCCGAAAGGAAGGTCTCGGCCTCGCGGACGCTGTCGGTGAAGACGCAGCTCGACAGACCCTGGAGCGCCGCGTTCTGCATCGCCACCGCCTCGTCGAACGTCCGCCAGGTCACGACATACAGGATCGGCGCAAAGGTCTCGGCCATCACCACGGCGCTCTGGCCGGGCATGAGGACAATGGCGGGACGGACATAGCCGCCCTCGACCCGGTCCCCGCCGACGAGGATCTCGCCGCCCTGCTCCACCGCCTGAACCAAGGCGGCCTCGAAGCCCTGCACGGCGTCTTCATCGATCAACGGCCCGACCAGCACGCCGTCCTCGCGCGGGTCGCCGACCGGCAGGGTGGCGTAGGCCCGCGCCAGCCGCGCGACCAGGGCGTCCGCCACGTCTTCGTGCACCAGCAGGCGGCGCAGACTGGTGCACCGCTGGCCGCAGGTGCCGACGGCGGAAAAGGCGATGGCGCGCACCGCCATGTCCATGTCGGCGCTGGGCGTCAGGATCATGGCGTTGTTGCCGCCCAGCTCCAGCAGAGACCGGCCCAGACGACCGGCGACGGCGGACGCCACCGCCCTGCCCATCCGGGTCGATCCGGTGGCCGAGACCAGCGCCGCACGCGGATCGGCGGCCAGGGCCCGGCCTACATCGCGGCCCCCGACCAGCAGCTGGACCAGTCCGGACGGTGCGTCGCCGAACCGGGCCAGCGCCCGTTGCGCCACGGCGTGGACGGCGATCGCGGTCAACGGCGTCTTCTCCGACGGCTTCCAGATCACCGGGTCGCCGCAGACCAGGGCCAGCGCCGCGTTCCAGGCCCAGACCGCGACCGGAAAGTTGAAGGCCGAGATGACCACGACCGGCCCCAGCGGCTGCCAGGTCTCGCGCATATGGTGGCCGGGCCGTTCGCTGGGCAGGGTCAGGCCGTACAGCTGACGCGACAGGCCGACGGCGAAGTCGCAGATGTCGATCATCTCCTGAACCTCGCCCAGACCCTCCGACGTGATCTTTCCGGCCTCCAGGGTGACCAGGGCGGCGAGGTCGGACTTGGCCGCGCGCAGTTCCTCGCCCAGCAGCCGGACCAGTTCGCCCCGACGCGGGGCCGGCACGCGACGCCAGGCGTCAAACGCCTCCGTGGCCGCTGACAGCGCGTCCTCGACCTCTCCCGCATCCGCCGCCCGAACCGGGGCGCCGGTCGATCCGTCGATCGGCGAGCGCGTCGCCAGACCTTGGGGGTCGAACACCGCGTCGTCGATGCCGAGGCGGGTCAGGATGGATCGGGCGTCGGCGGCTGCGGTCATGCAGGCGGCTTAGCCGCAGGCCGAATGAAGCGAAAGGGCGCCCGGCCTGGGGCGGCCTGCGGAACGAGGCGGCCGGCCACGGGTTCGAAAGGCTCAACCCAATGATCAAGGAGAGCCGGTCGTGAAGATCCGTGATGTGATGAGCAAGGACGTTCAGGTCGCCAACATCGGCGACACCCTTCAACAGGCGGCCGCCCGAATGGCGTCCGGCGACTTCGGCTTCCTGCCGGTCGCGGACGGCGACGCCCTGGCCGGAACGATCACCGATCGTGACATCGCCGTGCGGGCGGTGGCTCTGGGCAAGCCGGTCTCGACCCCGGTGACCGAAGTCATGACGACCGGGGCGACCACCGTGCTGGACACCGACCACCTTCAGTCCGCGCTGGACCTGATGGGCGGCGGGCAGATTCGCCGTCTGCCGGTGATCGACAAGCACGGCAAACTGGTCGGCGTCGTTTCGCTGGGCGACCTGTCCACGCGGGTGAAGGAAAAATACGCCGGCGAGGCGCTGGAAACGATCTCCCAGCCCCACTGACCCGACAGAGTTAACCCGCGCGTCACCCTGTCTCTGAACCCGGCGTCAAGGCGTCACCCGCCAAGGTGTCGGGTCAGAAGACAGGAGTTCCCATGGCGCGCGCGCAGTTCCAGAAGGGTCAGAAGGTCTGGGTCGAATGCGTCGGCGCCTGGGCCCAGATCGAAAAGGTCCAGCCCGTCTGGGCCAAGGGCTTCGAGGAGCCGGTCAAGGTCACGTACGACGTCGGTCTGGGTCGAGAATTCCAGGCGGCCGAACTGCTCTTGCCGACCGATGACGACGCCGCCGCCGAGGACATGGACAGCTGGCGGCTGTTGCGGGCCCGCAACAAGTGGCAGCCCGCCGAAGACGTGCCGCACCATCCCTATCCCGGCACCTATCCGGTCGTCGTGACCGACAGGGCGGACTGGGGAGGCTGGCGCGTGCCCGGCGCCGAATACGACCGCGACCCTCAAAGGATCGAATTCCAGGCCCGGCTGATCGCCGCGTCGCCGCGCCTGATGGCCCTGGCTCAGACACTGGTTGACGCCGTCGCCGAAAGCCCCGAGGACGCCCCGCCCCAGACCCTGGCCCTGGCCCGGCAGGCCCGCGAAATTCTGAAAACGGTGACCGAGGTGCTGGCCGCCGCGCCCGAAATCCAGTCTCCCATGAGCTCGACGTCTCGCGCACACGCCGCCTGAAGTCTTTCGTTAACCAAACCTCGACAGGATTCCGCGACGCAGCCTAGATTCCCAGGTGTCGTCGAATCGCCCAGCGTTTGACCCGGCCATCGGGGCCGGGAGCGCCGCGATCATGTCCGGGAGAGCGCCTTGCGGGGCAGCGAGCGCCGCATTCAGCATCCGGGCCGACGGTCCGTCGACCGACCCGAGGGCCTGCCCGGCTGGGGGCGGGTGCTGGTTCTGGCCCTGACTCTGGGCCTGGCCATCTATGTCGTGCTGTTCGCCCGAGAGAGCACCCGTCCGGCGCGGGAGGCCAATGTGCTGCGCGCCGAGGCCCTGAGCCGAGACGCCGACCTTGGGGCGGCGACCCTGGACGCCCAGCTGGCCCGCGCCCGGATCGGACTGACCGTGGCGGCCGAGGCCCTGGCCGCCCAACCGGATCGCCCGCTGGACGCCGTCGAGGCGGCGCACGCCGCAGCCCCCGGCAGCGCCTTCGCCGTAATGGAGATCGATGGGCGCGCGCGCGCCGTGGCCGGCGCCGATGCCGGGGATTTCCAGCCGCTGGACACGTCACGCTCCGCAGGTCTGCAACCGACCTGGAACCGGCGCGCCCTGTTGTCCAGCGCGCCTCAGGACGCGACCGGCGTCGTCGCACGCACGCCCGTTCCGGCGCGGCAGGGCTTGCGGGTTCTGGTGGTCTCTCCCGCCGACGGCGTGATCGACGGCGCCGGAAATCCGTCGCTGAAGGCTCGTCTGGGCGTGGATCTGGCCACCCTGGAAACCTCACAGACGCCGGCTCGGGGCATGCCGAGGCCAGGACGGGCGATGGAGGCGACGTCCGCCCCTGTCGGCGACACCGGCCTGACGGTCGTCGCGTGGAGACCGCAAACGACCGGGGCGGCCGCCATCATCAGCGACCTCTGGTTGCTGGCGGCGCCGCTGGGGCTGGGCGTTCTGGTCCTGGGCCTGGCGCTGTTGCAGCGCTGGCGACAGCGGCGGGCGTCCAAGGCCTGGGCCGAGACCGAACATCGCTTCCGCGTGGCCGTCGAGGCGGCGCGCTGCGGCGTCTGGGAATGGGATCTGGACACCGAGGAGGTCACCGTTTCGGACTTCATGGCCGCCTTGCTGGGCCTGTCCGAAGGCGGGACTGTCAGCGCCGAGACGGTGATGGAGCGTATCCATCCCCGCTATCGCGAACCGGTCCAGCACGCCCTGCGCCAGGCCGCCACTCTGGGCGCGTTCGACGTCACCTTTCCCGTTCCTCTGGAGGGCGGCGGCGCCCGCTGGATCGACGCCCGCGGTCAGGCGCGGGGCCGGCGCGGCGACAACGGCTTTTCCACAATCCTGGGCGTGGCGCTGGACATCACCGAGGCCCGCCGCGCCAAGGCCCAGGCCCAGGCCGCCGAGGGCCGGCTGCGCGACGGCATCGAGAGCGTGTCGGACGCCTTCGTCCTGTTCGACCGTCACGGCCGGCTGATCCTGTGGAACCAGGCCTTCAAGGACGCCTTCGGTTTCGCCGACGAGGCCGTCAGGAAGGGCGCGCAGAAGGACGAACTGACGCGCATCGCCGCCCTGGCCATCAAGACCGAACGCCCGTCGGCCGAGGGCCGCGCCGGCGCACGCGAGGTCGAACTGCATGACGGCCGCGTGCTGCAGCTGGCCGAGCGTTTCACCGGCGACGGCGGCACGGTCGTCACGGCCGCCGACGTCACCGCCATCCGGCGCCAGGAGCTGGAGCGCCAGAAGGCCGCGGATTCGCTCCGCGCCATGGTCGACCAGCTGGAGACCAGCCAGGAAAAACTCAGCCTGCTGGCCCGCAAATACGAGATCGCCATGACCCGGGCCGAGGCCGCCAACCAGGCAAAGTCCGAGTTCCTCGCCAATATGTCCCACGAACTGCGCACGCCGCTGAACGCGATCAACGGCTTTTCGGAGATCATGGCGGGCGAGATGTTCGGGCCGCTGGGGGACGCCAAATACAAGGGCTACGCCGGCGACATCCTGAAATCCGGCCAGCATCTGCTCAGCCTGATCAACGACATCCTCGACATGGCCAAGATCGAAGCCGGCAAGATGACCTTGCACTACGAACCCGTCTCCCTGACCGAGGTGTGCGAGGACGCCATCCGGCTGATGCGCGGCAAGGCCCAGGATTCCGGCCTGACCCTGTCGCTGCGTGACGCCGACCTGCCCGAGATCGAGGCTGACTACCGCGGCCTGAAGCAGGTGATGCTGAACCTGATCTCCAACGCCGTTAAGTTTACGCCGGAGGGCGGCGAGATCACCGTGTCCGTGGCGGAGGCGGCGCCGGGCCGTGTGCGGATCGCCGTCGCGGACACCGGCATCGGCATCGCCGCCGAGGACCTGACCCGGCTGGCCCAGCCGTTCGAACAGGTCGAGGGCCAGCATTCCAAGACCACCCAGGGCACCGGGCTGGGCCTGTCCCTGACCAAGGCCCTGATCGAGTTGCACGAAGGCCAGATGCTGATGGAAAGCGAGCCCGGCGTCGGCACGACGGTCAGCTTCGAAATCCCCACGCACAGACCGCAGGAAAAGGTGGACCAACAGGCACGGGCGGCCTAGGCGCAATCGCGCTCGAGGCGAGAGCGGAAGCGCGCGAAGCTATCGTTTCTCCGCCCGCGCCTCGCCCCTGCCGCCCCCGCCCTTGCTGCGGCTGTTCAGAATCTGGGCGAAAGCCGCCCGGTCGGCGGGCTCCAGAGTCGCAAGGATGGCCAGGGCGTCGGCCTCCAGCTTGGCCCGGCCGCGTTCCTCGGCGGCGCGCGACTGGGCCAGCAGGGCGCCGACGCGCGCGGCGTCATAGGGATCGGCGGCGGCGGCGGCGACGGCGTCGCGCCGCGCCTGTCGGGATTCCTTGAAGTCCGGGTGGGCCCGCAGGCCGGCGGCGCGCAGGGCCTCGCGCACGGGGCCTCTGGCTTCGGGTCGCAGCGCCGCGACCAGCTCGCGCGGGCCCGGGCGGCGGCCCGAATGGTCCGGGCCGTCGACGCGACGCTCGATCCGGTGCTGGGCGTTCAGCGCCGTGAAAGCGGCCGTCGCGGCGAACAGATTGATCGCCACCGATACGGCCAGGGCGACGCCCAGGACGATGACCAGGGTCCGCGTCTTCATCCCAGAATCTCCGTATCGTCCAGTCCCGTCGCCGCCGCCTGATCCAACACCGAGAAGGCCTGGGTGTCGGCCGCCATCTGGCCGCCCAGGGTCGTGCCGAACACCACCCCGGCGCAGGCGGCGGCCGCCCAGCCCGCCCCGCCGATCCACAACAGCTTGCGCAGATCCGGCCAGGCGGCCCGCGCCTTCAGACTGGCCGTCGCGGCCGAGGCGATGACCCGGTCGCGCAATGCGGCCGAAACGTCCGGGCGCGGCGAGGCGTCCAGGGCGGCGTCGGTCTGACGCGCATCGAACAGGGCGCGCTCGGCCCGGACCGAATCGGCCTCGACCCACGCGCGGGCGGCCGCGCGCTCGCCCTCGGGCCAGCGACGCAGGTCCGCGCCCCAGGCCCGCGCCAGTGCGTCAAAACGTTCCGCGTTCATCCTCGTCCTCCTTCGGCCGCCGGCTCGGCGCCGGGAGCCAGATCCGCCAGCACCTGCCGCAGGGTCCGTCGACCCCGTGACAGCAGGCTTTCCAGCGCCTCGACGCTGACCGACATCAGGCCGGCGGCCTCGATATTGGTCAGTTCCTGATAATGACACAGCACGATCGCCTCGCGCTGACGTTCGGGCAGGGCCTGCAGCGCGCGGTCCACCCGAACGCCCAATTCCGCCGCCAGCAGGCCCCGATCCGGCGCCGGGCCGTCATCGGGCCGATCCGGCGGAATCTCGGTCGGAATTTCGCGCCGGCGACGCAGGCGGTCGTAGCAGAGGTTCAACCCGACCCGGTGCAGCCAGGTGTCGAACCGCGCCTTGCCGGGCCGCCACTTCGGCGCCTGTCTCCAGGCGCGCAGCATGGCCTCCTGGGCCACGTCCTCGGCCTCGACCGGGTCGCCCAGCATCCGTTGGGCGAGCGCCAGCATCCGGGGCAGTTTCCTGGCCACCATGGCCTGAATGGCCGCGGGGTCGCCCTGACCCACGCGGCGCACCAGATCCTCGTCGGGGTCGGCGACAGCGACCAAGCAAGCCCTTTCCAGACGGATGGGCAGGCCGAGCGCGATCGCCGCCGTCCCCGACATCATCCTACTCCGAAGCGGGCGCCGAAGGCGACGCCTGGGTTGCGCGGCGCGCCATCCGTTCCGCACGACGCTCCTGCCGCTGACCGCGCATCGCCTGCCGCGCCGTCTGACGTTCCGTAGCGGTGACGAAACCGTCGTGGTCGGCGTCGATCCGGTCGAACTGCGTGTTCATCCGGGTCTGAATCTCGGCGACGCTGATCGGCCCGCGCGCCTCGCCGCGTTCTCCACGGCGATGACCGCCCATGCCGCCGCGTCCGCCGCGATGTCCGGCCATCCGATGGCGACCGCCGCGCATCTCGCGCTCGGCGGTGAACTCCTCGCGGCTGACCGCGCCGTTTCCGTCGTTGTCCAGGGCCTCGAAGCGGGCCGAGACGCGCTGGTTGCGGCGCGTGTCGACGCCCGACTGAAACTCTTCCGCCGACACCGAGCCGTCGCGGTTGGCGTCGATCGCCGTCAGTCGGCCGATGCGGCCGTCGACGAATTCCGAACGGCTGATGCGGCCGTCGCCGTCTGCATCTCCGCGAGCGCCGGCCTGCTGCGCCAGGGCGGCGCCGCCGACCATCAGGGTCACGGCCGCGGCCGCGCCGATAGCCAGGGTTGTCTTCCTCATGTGTTCATCTCCAGTGGCTGGCATGTCATTGGACACGCCTCCGGCAATCCCCTTGTCTTGAAGATGTAACGCGGTTGGACCGACTATCCGTCGCGGGCGACGGGAAGCGCTTTTTCGAAAGCCTTGCGGGCCGTTTTCCGCACCCGTTCCAGACGGCGGCGCAGGGCCGGGAAGTCCCGTTCTCCGGCCGCCTCGGCCAGACGTGCGCGAAAGGTGTCGGATTCCGCTTCCGGATCGCCCTTGTCGTCGAAGGCGCAGGCCAGAAGCTGCGCCAGCGCCTGGTGCAGGGCCCAGGTCTCCCGCAGCGGCGCGTCGTGCGCCAGCTGGCCGAGCGTCGATACCGTCAGCGGCCCGCCCTTCCCCGCCGACTGAAGCTGACGGAACTGGCCGACGAACTCGGCGTCCACCAGGCCGCCGGAAACAAGTTTCAGGTCCCAGAAGCCGGCCGGCCGCCGTTCCCTGTCCATCAGGTCGCGCATCGCCCGCACGTCGGCGGCGACCTTCACCCCCGGCCGAGGCCTGCGGAGAGCCCCTTCGATCGCCTCGGTCACCTTCACGCCGAACGCGGGATCGCTGGCCCAGGCGACGCGGGCCCGCGTCAGCGCCATGAATTCCCATGTGGCGGCGTCATCGGCGTAATAGGCGTTGAATCCCGAAAGCGGCACCGACACCGGTCCCTTCGACCCCGAGGGCCTCAACCGCATATCGACTTCATACAGTCCGCCTTCGGCCGTGTGCGCCGACAGGGCCGAGATCAGACGCTGGGTGAACCGCACATAGAAGGTGTCGGCCGACCACCCCTTGCCCGCCGACACGCCCTCGGGCGGCGCGTCGTAGACGGTCATCAGGTCCAGGTCGGACCCGGCCGTCATCTCGCCCGATCCGGCCTTGCCCAGAGCGATAACGGCGACCGCGCCGGCCATGGACCCGCCCAGCCGTTCGGTCTCGGTCAGGGCCGATGCCGACAGGGTTCGCATCACCGCGTCCGCCAGATTTGTGAACCCCTTGCCCGCGGCTTCCGGACCGACGCGGCCGCTGAGGGTCTGCATGCCGATGCGGAAGGCCTGTTCGCGGTGCAGACGCCGCACGGCGTTCATGGCCCCCTCGAAATCGCCGGCCGCCTTCGCCTCCTCGTCCATCTGGTCGAACAGGCCGGTGTTGACGCCCAGTTCGGTTTCGAACCGCGCATCCAGCATGGAATCGAGCGCCGCCGGATAACGGCCCAGGGTCCGCGCCAGCCGGGGCGCGAAAGCCATCACCCCGACGATCCGCTCGAACAGTTCGGGCTGGTTCAGGAACAGGGCCTGGACCTGGACCCCCGCCGCCAGCCCCTTGAAGAATACGGAGAAGCGCCGGAACGCCGCATCGGCCGCGCCCGTCCGCGCCAGCGCCGTCAGCAACTGCGGGGCCAGCCGGGTGAACAGTTCGCGCCCCCTGACCGACCGTGTCGCGGGAATGCGCCCGTGGTGCCAGGACCGGATCGTGTCGGCGACGGCGGCGGGTTCTGAAAATCCCATCCGTTCCAGCGTGGCCAGCGTCTCCGGGTCGTTTTCCACGCCGGTGAAGACCAGGCTGCCGAACGGCGAGGACAGTTCCTCCCCACCCTCGAACAGTTCGCCATAATGTCGGTTGACGCCGACCAGCACCGTCTCGACCCCGGAATCGAAGGCGGCCAGATCGCCTTCGCCCGCCAGGGCCGCGACCGCCGCCCGACGGACCGGATCGGCCGGCAGAATGTGGGTCTGCTCGTCCTCCAGCATCTGCACCCGATGCTCGAGACCGCGCAGCGCGACATAGGCGGCGGTCATTTCCTGTGCGACATCGGCCGGCAGGTGGCCCTGGCGCACCAGGGCCGCCAGCGCATCGACCGTGCGCGGACTGCGCAGCGAGGCGTCGCGTCCGCCCAAGATCAACTGCTGGGTCTGGGCGTAGAATTCGATCTCGCGTATGCCCCCGCGCCCCAGCTTCAGATTGGCGCCCGCCGCCTCCAGACCCTCACCGGTCTTGTGGACATGGATCTGTCGTTTGATCGACTGGATGTCGAGCACCGCCTGATAGTCCAGACTGCGACGCCAGACGAAGGGGTCCAGGGCCTTCAGGAAATCGCTCGCCGCGCCGAAATCGCCGCAGATGGCGCGGGCCTTGATGAAGGCCGCCCGCTCCCAATTCTGGCCGACCCCCTCGTAGTAATCCAGCGCCATGGGCACGGCCACGACCGGCGGCGTCGAAGACGGGTCCGGCCGCAGCCGCAGGTCGACGCGGAAGACGTAGCCTTCGGCGCTGCGTTCGCTGAGCAGCGACGCCACCCCCTGGGCCACGCGGTTCATCAGCCCCTGGGCCTCGATGCCCTCCGCCAGCACCGGCGACAACCGCTCCGGGTCGAAGAACAGGCTCAGATCGATGTCGGAGGAATAGTTCAGCTCGAACGCGCCATGCTTGCCCATGGCCAGACCGAACAGGCCGGGGATGGGGCCGCAGCTGTCGTCGGCGGCGGTCAGCAGCCTGCCCCGCCGCCGCAGGTCTTCCGCCACGCCCGACAGGGCGGCGCGCGAGGCGACGTCGGCGAACCGGCTGAGCGCGCCCGTGACCTGATCCAGATCCCAGACCCCGCCCAGATCGGCCAGCGCCGTCAGCAGATGCAGCTCCGCCTTCAGCAGTCTGAGCGGCGCGCGCATGTCGTCCGCCCCTCCGGTCAGGGCGATGGTTCTGGCCAGAACGGCGTCCAGCCGCGCAGCCGGCGCGTCCGCGAGTATCGCCCGCAAAACGTCGGGCCAGCGTCGGGCCAGGCCGAGCAGATAGGGAGACGCGGAAAACACCGGCTCCAGCGCGGACCAGGCCGCCTTCAGATCCTGTCCCCAGCCGGCCTCCCCTGCCCGTGCGGACAGCCGCTCACGCGCCCGTTCGGCGGCCCCGCCGTCCACGACCGGGCCACAGGGTTTCAGATGCTGGCCAAGCCCCGCATCGTTCATCCCGCGCTCGCGGCCGGCAGGACCAGGGCGACCCGCAACCCCGGCCCGGACCCGCCATAGGCCCCCGGTCCCTCGTCCAGCTGGATCCGGCCCATATGCGCCTCCATCACGGCGCCGACCAGGGACAGACCGAGGCCCGACCCGGCCTCTGTGCGGCTGTTGTCCAGCCGCACGAACCGCTCGATCACCCGCGGCCGATCCGCCTCGGGCACGCCCGGCCCGGTGTCGGTAATGGAATATTCGATCTCGCCCGACGAGCGCCGGCGCGCGCGCAGCATCACCGCCCCGCCGGTCGGGGTGTATTTGATCGCGTTGTCGATGACGTTGGCCAGGGCCTGGGCCAGGAACGGTCGCGCGCCCTCGATCAACAGTCCGCGCTCGATCTCGGCCGAGAACTCCAACCCCTTGTCCTCGGCGGCCGGTTCGTAAAGTTCGGCCATGTCGGCGGCCAGATCGGCGGCGTCGAACACGGCGGCGTCCGGAACCCGGCCCGCCGCCGCCTGCAGTCGCGCGATCGCCAACACGGTGTTGAAGGTCTTCAGCAGGGTGTCCGCCTCGTTCAGGGCGACCTCCAGGGCGTCGACGCCGGACACCTTGCCGGCCTCTGCATCGATCAGGGCGACCTCCAGCCGAGCCCGCATCCGTGTCAGGGGCGAGCGCAGGTCGTGGGCGATCGCGTCCCCCGCATGGCGCGTGGAGGCCATCGAGGCCTCCAACCGGTCCAGCATCCGGTTCAGTCCTACGCCCAGTTCGTCCAGTTCGTCGCCCGACCCGCGCACGGCGACGCGCGCCTTCAGATCGCCTTCCTGCACGGACGTCACGACCGTGTTCAGCCGCCCCATCGCCCGCTCGACATTTCGGGAAATCAGCAGGCCTCCGCCGGCCCCCAGCAGCAGCACCATCCCCATCGCCATCCACAGCGCCTGGGTCAGGCGCGTCAGATAGGCCTCGGTGTCCCCCAGGTCCTTGCCGACATACAGCATCTCGCCGCCGGGCAGGGTGGTCTGGACCCCGAACGCCTCCTTGCGCACCACCCGTCCGTCGGCCTCGGTGTCGGTGAAGCGGAAGGTCGCCCACTGTTCGCCGCCCGTATAGTCCTCGATCGGCGATTCATTCAGCGCCTGGCGCGCGGTCGCGCCGTCCGCGCCCTGACCGGTGACGCTCAGATTGCCCGTGATCCCCTGCCCTTGTCGGTCCATGAACAGATACAGGAACGGCCCGCCCGTCAGGATGCGGTCCACCAGCGCCTGGTTCAGCACATCGGCCCCCCGCTCGCGATAGACGGCCGTCAGGGCCGCGTTCTCGGCCACCACGTCCGACCGGGCCCGCGCCTGCGCCTCGGCCGCCGAGGCCACATAGACGTAGGCCAGGATCGCGCTCGCCGCCGCCGCGAACAGGGCCAGGAACAGCAGCGTCAGCCGAAAAGGCGTGCGGCGGAAAAGGGAGGGCAGGGTCATTAAGGACGCTTACGCCTCCAGCCGATACCCCGCGCCGCGGACCGTCTGCAGCATCGCGTGGTCGAACCCCTTGTCGATCTTGGAGCGCAAGCGGCTGATGTGGACGTCGATGACGTTGGTCTGGGGGTCGAAATGGTATTCCCAGACCTTCTCCAGCAGCATGGTGCGGGTCACCGACTGGCCCGCGTGGCGCATCAGGAACTCCAGCAACTGGAACTCGCGCGGCTGAAGGTCGATCTCGCTGGCGCCCCGATGCACGGTGCGGGCGATCAGGTTCATTTCCAGGTCGCCGACCTTGAGCACGGTCTGGACGCCGCCTGTCTCGCGACGGCGCGACAGGGCCTCGACCCGGGCGATCAGCTCGGCGAAGGCGTAGGGCTTGACCAGATAGTCGTCGCCGCCGGCCTTCAGGCCGACGACCCGATCCTCGACCTCGCCCATGGCCGACAGGAACAGGACCGGCGTCTGGTCGCCGTCCTTTCTCAGCGTCTCGACCATGCCGATGCCGTCCAGGCGCGGCATCATCCGGTCGACGACATAGACGTCGTATTCGCCCTTTTGCGCTTCCAGCAGGCCATAGGCGCCGTCGATGGCGTGCGACACCACATGCCCCGCCTCCGTCAGGCCGCGCACCATGGCCTGGGCCGCCTCGGCATCGTCCTCGACAACCAGAATTTTCACGGGCCAGCCCTCTCCAACAGAATCGCCGCCGATGTTAGCGCATCGGCGGCGAGACCGTGAGTTACGGCTTATTCAGCCTCGGAGAGCTCGAGCACGATCGGCACGTTGCCGTTCCGGCCCGCGCGCAGCAGCAACAGGATGCCTTCGCGTTCCGCCGCCCGGGCGGCGGCGACGGCGGCGCGCAGGTCCGCCGCTGTCCGCACGGGACGACCGTTGGCCTGCAGGATGACGAAGCCGGGCTCGTAGCGGTCGCGGGCGGCCCGCGAACCGTCGGCCACCGCCGTGATCACCAGGCCCTGGACGCCGTCAGGGATCGAGAACCGGCTGCGCAGGGCCTCGGTCACGGGCGCGACCGTCATGCCCTCGACCACTTCACCGGCCGGCGGCGCTGGACGGTCCGGCGCATCCTCCGGCTCCTGGCCCCTGTTCTGGGCGTTCAGGACCTCGGTCGACGGGCGAGTGCCCGATCGGACCGTGACGCTCTGGCGACGGCCCTCGCGAATGATCTCCAGTCGAAGTTGATCGCCCGGGCGGGCGCGGCCGACCAGCCGGGTCAGTTCAGTGGACGTGTCGACATCCTCGCCGTTCAGGGCTGTGACGATATCGCCCTCGCGCAGGCCGCCCTCTGCGGCGGGACCGCCTTCGGTAACGCTGCCGACGATAGCGCCGTCGGAACCCTCCGGCAGACCGTAGGCGATGCGTTGTTCCTCGGTCATCGTGATGATGGCCACGCCCAGATAGCCGCGCTCGATCGTCTCGCCGCGCACCAGTCGGTCGGTGATCGACTTGGCGATGGAGGCCGGAATGGCGAAGCCGATGCCGACCGAGCCTCCGGTCGGAGAGAAGATCGCCGAGTTCACGCCGATGACCCGCCCATAGATGTCGAACGTCGGTCCGCCCGAGTTGCCCCGGTTGATGGCGGCGTCGATCTGCAGGTAGTCGGTATACGGCGTGGTGCCGTCGCCGATGTCGCGCGCGCGGGCCGAAACGATCCCGGCCGTCGCCGTGCCGCCCAGGCCGAACGGATTGCCGACCGCGATGACCCAGTCGCCCACGCGCGGCTCGGCCGTCTCCTCGAAAGTCACGAAGTTGAACTCGGTCCCTTCGACCTTGATCACGGCCAGATCGGTGTCGGGGTCGCGGCCGACCAGACGGCCCGGCAGCTCACGGCCGTCCGACAGTTTGACGGTGATCTTCTCGGCGTTGGCCACGACGTGGTTGTTGGTGACGATATAGCCGTCGGCCGAGATGAAGAAGCCGGAGCCGGCGCCTTGGGCGGTCGGGGCGTCTTCCTCGTCGGGCTGTTCGGTCTCGGGCGCCTGGAAGCCGAAGCCGGGCAGGCCGGGAATGGGGATCAGGCCGCCGCGAGGGCGCTCGACCCGGGACTCGACGTCGATCTGCACCACGGCGGGCGAGACCTGGTCGAAGATGTCGGCAAAACTGAGCGGCGCGCCCTGGGGCGGGGCGAACAAGCCGGCGGCGCCGGCCGAGGGAATCAATCGACCCGCCGATGGACGCTCCTGGGCTTGGGCGCCCGGCCAGTCGATCACGCCGCCGGCGGTCGCGACGGCCGCGAATGTCAGGCCGACGGCGGCCCCCAGGATGAATTCCTTGCGCTTCAGCATCGTTGTCTTGCGATCCTCATTCAGGTCGGTCGAGCCGGTTTGGCCTTCTGATATAGGGCGTCGGCCCGATTGGCCAATCGCCGCACCGTCAGGCTTCCTCCCGCTCAACGCCCGTCGTGAGGCGGGGATGCGTCAGGATCAGGGCGAACCCTTTCCGTCTTGAGAAGTTCGGCGAGGCGACGCTCCTCCTCGGGCGAAAGCGGCGCGGTCGCGACCGCCTTGCGCCGTGCGGTCAGAACCAGTCCTGCGACGCCCGCCAGCACCAGCAGCGCCGGCCCGAACCACAACAGCCAGGTGCCCGTGCGCACCGGCGGCGTGAACAGCACATAGTCGCCCCAGCGCCGCACCAGATCGTCCTTGACCGCCTGGTCGGTCGCCCCCGCCGCGATCTCCTCGCGGATCAGGCGGCGCATGTCCCCGGCGATGCCGGCCGGACTGTCGGCGATGGATTCGTGCTGACACACGACGCAGCGCACGACCTCGAACAGGGCCTGGGCGCGCGCCTCCTGACCCGCAGAGGCCAGCGGTCGGTCAGGCGGTGCGGCAGGCTCCTGGGCCATCGCGGCGTCCCCGATCGCCAGCGTCGCCAAGACGACCGGCAGCAGTCGCCCCCTCATCCCGCCGCCCTCCTGCGTCCGCCGACGGCCAGCCTCAGCCGCCGGTCCATCAGGGACAGCAGCCCGCCCAGCGCCATCACCAACGGCCCCAGGAAGATCAGCCGCGCCCATGGGTTGTAATGGACCCTGACCGTCCAGGCCTGGGCCGCCTCGGGCGTGGATCGCCGCTCGCCCATGACCACATAGACGTCGTCCAGTCCCCGGAAATCCAGCCCCACCTCGGTGGTCGTCTGTCCGCCCGCCGGAAAGAACCGGCGCTCGGCCGTGATCGTGCGGGGAAACGCCCGGCCGTCCACCGATCCGACGGTCAGCGTGCCCTGTTCGGCCAGATAGTTCGGTCCCTCGATGATCTGGACCCTGTCCAGCGTCACGGCCCATGGACCGGCGCGAACCTCGCCGCCGATGGGCAGGGGGGCGGCGGCCTCGATCTTGAAGCCGGTCTCGACCACGGCGCCCAGCACGAACACCCCCAGACCCGCATGGGCCAGCGTCATGCCCCAGGCGCCCAGCGGCAGGCCCTTCGCCCGTCGACCGACCTCCGCCAGCGGCGCCCGGAACAGGCGAACCCGCTCGGCCGCCTCGGCCAGCGCGCCCAGGATGAGCCAGGCGCCGACCGCCAGCCCCGCCGCCGCGACCGCCTTCTTCGGTTCGAACGCCAGCCAGCCGACGAAGCCGCAGGCGATGGCCAGGCCGCCGGCCAGGGCCAGTCGCTGCATCGCGCCCTTCAGGTCGCCCCGCTTCCAGGCCAGCAGCGGTCCGGCCGGCAGGATCAGGAAGGCGACCGTCATCAGCGGCACGAAGGTCAGGGCGAAATAGGGCGGGCCGACCGAGATGGTCGCGCCGGTCGCCGCCTCCAGGATCAGCGGATACAGGGTGCCCAGCAGCACCGTCGCCGCCGCCACGGTGAGGAACAGGTTGTTCAGCACCAGCGCGCCCTCGCGGCTGACCGGCGCGAACAGGCCCCCGCCCTTCAGCTGCGGCGCCCGCCAGGCGAACAGGGCGAAGGCCGACCCGGCCGTGAAGGCCAGTATGCCCAGCAGCATCAGCCCCCGCTCCGGATCGACGGCGAAAGCATGGACGGACGTCAGGACGCCGGACCGCACCAGAAAGGCCCCCAGCATCGAAAAGGTGAAGGCGGTCAGCGCCAGAAACACGGTCCAGCCGGCCAGCGCCCCGCGCCGCTCGGTCACCACCGCCGAATGCAGCAGCGCCGCCCCGGCCAGCCACGGCATGAAGCTGGCGTTCTCGACCGGATCCCAGAACCACCAGCCGCCCCAGCCCAGCTCGTAATAGGCCCAGAAGGCGCCCAGGGTGATGCCGATGGTCAGAAACACCCAGCTGGCCAGGGCCCACGGCCGCACCCAGCGTCCCCAGGCGGGCCAGAAGCCGGAAAACGCCCTGCCCTCGATCAGGGCCGCCACCGCCAGCGAAAACGTCACCGAGAACCCGACATAGCCGGCATAGAGCAGCGGCGGATGGATCGCGAGCGCCGGGTCCTGCAGCAAAGGGTTCAGCGACGCCCCCTGGAAAGGCGCCGGATCCAGCCGCGCGAACGGGTTGGAAGTGAAGACCGCGAAGGCCAGGAACAACGTCCCCAGCCCGCCCTGCACCCCGACGGCCGACGTCTTCAGTCCGAACGGCAGGCCCCGCGCCCGCGTCAACGCGGCGCCGAACCCGGTCATGACCAGGCACCACAGCACCAGCGACCCCTCGTGGCTGCCCCAGGCGGCGGCGACCTTGTACAGCATCGGCTTGTCGGTGTGGCTGTTGTTGGCCACGTTCGCGACTGAGAAGTCGGAGGTCGCAAAGGCGAAGATCAAGGCCGCGAACGCCAGGGCGGTGGCCAGGGCCGCCGCGATCGCCGCCCCCTCGGCGCCGCCCGCCAGCAGCGGACTGCGCCGGATCCGGCCCGCCGCCGCCAGGCCCGTCTGCAAGGCCGACAGCGCCAGCGCGAGGATCAGCGCGAAGGCGCCGAACTCGATGATCATGAAATTCTTCGGGCGTTATCGCCCCTCGGGCTGCTCGAGCGCGGCCGACCGCCTTCAGGCCTCCACTCGCCTTTTTCCTTCAGCCGGTCGGCGACTTCGCGCGGCATGTAGGTCTCGTCATGCTTGGCCAGAACGGTGTCGGCCTGAAACACGCGGTCGGGTCCGAACCGACCCTGGGCAACGATCCCCTGCCCCTCGCGGAACAGGTCCGGCAGATCGCCGTGAAAGACGACGCGGCTGGTCGCGGCGTTGTCGGTGACCGAGAAGGCGACAGTGGTCCCGTGCTGCTCGACGCTGCCCGCCTCGACCAGTCCGCCCAGGCGGATGACCCGGCCTTCGGGCGCGGCCTCGGCCGTGGCCTCGGACGGCGAGAAGAAGAAGGTCACGCTGTCCTGCATGGCCCACAATGACAGGCCGACCGCGAGCGCCAGCACAGGGGCGGCGGCGGCCACGACCCACAGGCGGCGGCGCGCCTTGGGCGATTTCGGAAGCCAGCTCATCGGCGTACGGCGGTCTCGGGCGATTGCGGAGACGCGGCATATAGCGCCCGCCGGCCCGGGCTCCAACGGGTCATGCCGCCGCGTCCAGGCGGGCGACCAGATCGGCCCGGCGCGGATCGGCCGGATCGAGCGCCGCGATCAGGGGCGTCCACATCTCACGCGCGCGGGCCGCATCGCCCCTCGCCAGCGCCGCCTCGCCCAGGAAGAACCGCGCGCCCAGTTGTTCCGGGTCGATCTCCAGGGCTCGAACGAAGGCGGCCTCCGCGTCGCCGCCGACCGAACCTTCATTGGCCCGGACCAGGCTCTCGCCCAGCCGCGCCCAACTGGTCGCGTCGTCGGGGTCCAGGGCCAGCGCCCGGCGGAAAGCCGAAGCCGCACCGATCGGGTCGCCCGCCTCGAACCGGGCGGCCCCCAGCATGGTCAGGGCGGTGCGGTTGTCCGGCTCGCGTCGCACCGCGCGTCCCAGCACCGCCGCGATCTGGGGCGCGTCCAGGGTCTCGGGGCTGTCGGCCCAGGCGTCGATCCGGCGCTCATAGGACTGATCCTCCAGGCCCGGCTCGCCGAAAACGAAATACAGGCCCAGCGCCGCGGCCGCCGCCGCGACGAGCGCGGCCAGAACGACCGTGCGGTCCCGCCCCCCGACCACAGGCGCCTCCACGGCGTCCGGCGTCGCCAACAACCGGCGCCCCGCCTCGGCGCGGGCGGAGGCATAGGCGTCGTCATCCAGCAGGCCGCGCGCCTTCAACCGGTCCAGCTCGGCCAGCTCCGCCGCGCCCGTGTCCGATGCCGGCTGGCTGCGCTCGGCGCCGGCGCGCGCGAAGCTCAGCACCAGAAGACCGGCCATCGCGGTTGCGAGGCCCGCCAGGGTCCAGAATACGATCATCGGATGGCGTTAGCCGATCACGCGGCGCGGGGCGAGGCCTCGTGCGTCGTCTGGGCGTTGGGTCGCGCCCCGGCCGAAGCGGCGCGGCGGCGAATCGTGCGGCCCGCTTCGGTCTCGCCGATCAGCAACAGGCATTTGGCGAGTGTTTCCGCCAGTGCCAGCGAGCGTCGGGCGTCGGGCGAAGCGCCGGCGTTGACGGCGTCGATGACCTGTTCCGCATAGGCTGTGATCCGCTCCAGCACCGCCTGCACCAGCTGGTAGCGCTGGGTCTCGCAGCCGAACGTCTGCGCCGCGCCGCGCACGGCGCCGACGACGATCAGCAGCACGACCGCCGCCTGAACCGCCTCGTTCGGAACCTGAACGTCCAGGTCGGGCGCCTGGCGCGACATGCGCCCCGTGGTCTGGACCTTTTTGGTGGGCATGATGGGGTCCAGCCCCTTGTCCACGGAGCGAAGGACCGCCGACAGGGTCCGGTTGATGCGTTCGCGCGCCTCGCGAGCCTGGGTGCCCCACGACCCGTGCGGATCCAGTTGCAGGGTGACGTCCAGTTCGCTCAGGGTCTCGGCGCACCAGGCGATGTCGGCGCGCAGACCGGGACCGGGATCCTCCTTGCCGCCCGGCTTGAAGGCGGCGATCCGGCCGACCCGCGCCTCGACCTCGGCGATCAGTCGGTTGACGAAGCCGGCCATCTCGGATTCCGACAGGAAGCCTTCCTTGTTCGAGGCCTTGGAAGACTGCACCACCAGTCGCAGGATCAGGGAGGCGTCGCCCAGATGGGCGAACATGATCTCCAGCATGCGCGGCCCGCCGTCGGCGGTGACCTCGGCGCTGTCACGGATCAACAGGCGCAGTTCGGCCAGTTGGTCGGGCGTCGGACGCAGGATCAGGTCGGGCAGCGTCAGCAATCCGCGCCGCGCCAGAGTGGCCAGGTCGAAACACAGCGCCATTTCAGCCAGGGCCTCGAGCCGGGCCTCCGGTTCGGCGCCCTCGGGAGGCCAGATGATGTCGGCCTGGTCGCGGATGGCGGCCGCGGCGGCGATGCAGATGCGGTTCGCGACCGCCCGCATGCGCGGATTGTCGTCGATCGGCCGATAGTCATCCAGCGCCGACAGCAACTCGGGTTCGCGGCTGGACGCCGCCTTCCACAGCCGGGGCAGGACGGCGGGCGGGAAGTTCAGGGACTCGACGCCGTCAGGGCGGCGCTGGAACATCGGCAACAGGGGGGCGAAGACGATGGCGCGGCGGCGGCGGTCGTCGGCCTCGTCGGCCAGCATGGCGCTGAGCGCGCGCGCCTTCTCGCCCGGCATCTTGGCCACGGCCTTCGACAGCGTCTTGAGCACCCGATCGGGCACACGCTCCAGCATCTGGGCGAGCACCGCGCGATGAGCGACCGAAAGTTCGGCCATGCAACACTCCGTAGGCCGCAGATGCACGACCGGGCGTCACGGTGAATGCACGGAGTTAAGAATCCGGAACCGAAGCGCTCAGGCCTCGGCCGCAGGCAGCTCCAGAACCGCTTTCAGCCCGCCCAGGTCGCTGGCCGCCAGCGTCAGCCGGCCGCCATAGGCGCGGGTCAGATCGTCGACGATGGACAATCCCAGACCCGACCCCGGCGCATCCTCGTCCAGCCGGGTTCCGCGCTTCAGAACCCCCTCGCGCTGATCGGCGGGCAGGCCCGGGCCGTCGTCCTCGACCACGGCGATCATCTGACCCAGGCCATTCGCGCCGGCGGACACGCGGACGCGGCGCCCCGACCATTTGCAGGCGTTTTCCATCAGATTGCCGAGGATCTCCTGCAAATCCTGCCGCTCGCCCAGAAAGGCCAGTTCGTCCGGGGCGCGCCAGTCGATCTCGACATCCTTCGACTGAAACACCCGCTCCAGCATGACCGCCAGTTCGTCGATCACCTCGGCCACCGGCGTGCGTTCGCCCAGGCCGTGGGCCGCGCGGGCGGCGGCGCGGGCTCGACGCAGGTGGTGGTCGACCTGGCCCTTCATCACCTCGGACTGGCGCCGCACGATGTCGGCCAGGGCGCCATCGTCGGCGCCCGCCTCGGCCAGCATCACCGACAACGGCGTCTTGAGGGCGTGGGCCAGGTTGCCGACGTGGGTCCGCTGGCGCTCCACCACCTCCTGATTGTGATCCAGCAGCCGGTTGACCTGTTCGGCCAGCGGCTGGATTTCGGTCGGATAGGCATGGGCGATCCGGGCCGTCCGGCCCTTTCGCACATCGGCGATCTCGTTTCTCAGGTCGAACAGGGGCCGCAGTCCGATCTGCACCTGCAGGAAGACCGCGATCACCAGTCCGATGCCCAGGATCAGCAGGGCCGTCCAGGTGAAGGTCGCGAACTGACGCGTGTCGGTATTGATCTGGGCGCGGTCGATCCCGGCCATGAACACCAGCGGCGCCTCCCGTCCGGGCAGGGATTTCAGACTGGCGCCGATCCGCAGCGGCTGGCTGCCGTCCGGCAGGATGCCCCGATCGTTGTAGGTGATCATGTCGCCCCGGGCCTGGCTCAGCCGATCCGGCAGTTCGCGCGCGACAAACAGGCTTTCGCCCGCAAGCGACGGCGATCTGGCCAAGACCCGAACGCCGCCGCCCGCGTCGACCTCGCCCACCATCCAGTATTTGCCGGACAGGCCGCGCAGGGTGGGCGCATCCTTGATCTCGGCCACGCTCAGCCCGTCCGGGCCGGCGGCGGTCGCCAGCACGACGTCGTCGATGGCCAGGCCCAGTTCATTGCCCAGCCGACGCAGGGCGCTCTCCTGATACTGGCTGGTCAGCATCCAACCGGTCAGCATCAGGGCGACGATGATCCAGGCCGAGGCCAGCCAGATCAGGCGCCGCGTCAGACTGCGCCCCGGGCGGCCGAACCAGCGGCCCCAGGACGGTCTGGGCGACACCGGAGCCTCGGTCACGCCGCCTCGGACTCGCCCGCCAGCGGCGTGAGACGATAGCCGAGGCCGCGCACGGTCTCGATCCGGTCGGCCCCCACCTTCTTGCGCAGCCGGCCGATGAACACCTCGATGGTGTTGGAATCGCGGTCGAAGTCCTGATCGTACAGGTGCTCGACCAGTTCGGTCCGGCTGATGACCCGGCCCTGGTGCATCATCATGTAGTGCAGCAGCCGGTACTCCAGCGACGTCAGCCGCAGCGGCTCTCCGTTGACGGTGGCCCGGGCGGCGCGCGGATCCAGCCGCAGACCGCCGCACGACAGGGTCGCCGAGGCGATGCCGGCCGAACGACGCAGCAGCGCCCGCAGTCGCGCCAGCAGTTCCTCGGTGTGGAAAGGCTTGGTCAGATAATCGTCGGCCCCGGCGTCGAACCCCGACACCTTGTCCGACCAGGCGCCGCGCGCCGTCAGGATCAGCACCGGCGTGGTCTTGCCGTCCCGCCGCCAGCGTTCCAGCACCGAAACCCCGTCGATCTTGGGCAGACCCAGGTCCAGCACCACGACGTCATAGGGCTCGGTGTCGCCCAGGAAATGGGCCTCCTCGCCGTCCGGGGCGTGATCCACCGCATAGCCGGCGTCGCCCAGAGCCTGTTTCAGCTGCCGCGACAGATCGACGTCATCTTCAACCAGAAGCACCCGCATGGATCGTCAATCCTCCCTAGCCGCCGCGCGAATCGACGGCGATGTCAAAGACTTCAGCCGGACGATCATTCGACCGCCGGCGTTCGAAACGGAAGACATAACTGTTTCCGCGCATTCCCATGGACCCGACCAGCCGGGCGTCGCCGGCGCGCGAACGGGCGATGCCCTGGGCCTCGGCCTGGCTGATCCGCCGGGGTTCGCGGCTGGCCTCGGACCGATCGCGGTCGTTGCGCCCCCCACGGTCCTGCGCCGTCGCAGCGCTCAGGGGCGCGGCGGCGATCAGGGCGGCGATGAGAATGGCGGACAGGCGGGTCATGGCGGGTCTTTTGCGCCGCACGCTCTGAACGGCGGCTGAACATCGAGGTCAGTCCCGTTTAACTTCGCGCCGCGCCTGAGGAAACCGCTGTCTCCGCCAAGATGAACCATAGCTGATCCGCCATGTTCAGGATCGGCTCAGCGGCGCTCCGCTCTTATCGGATCAACGCAGCCATTCCGGTTGCGGCGATCAAGAGATGGAGTGATCCGATGATGAAGAAGATGCTCGTTCCCGCCCTCGTCCTGGCCTCGGTCTCCGCCGCCGCCCTGCCGGCCGCGGCCCAGAACTACAACCGTCCGAGCCAGAACCAGAACTACGGCGGATGGCAGTCGATCAACGTGCGCCAGGCCAATCTGGACCGCCGCATCGACCAGGGCGTCCGCAATGGTCAACTGAGCCGGCGCGAGGCCACCCGCCTGCGCGGCGAGTTCAGCGGCCTGGTTCGCCTGGAGGCCCGCTATCGTCGGGGCGGCCTGACGCAGTGGGAGCGGACCGATCTGGACCGTCGCTTCGACCGTCTGTCGGCCCAGATCCGTGACGAACGCCGCGACCGCGACAACCGCCGCCGCTAGGTTGCCGCTTCGGGCCAGCTGATTGTCCGCAAGGAGGGCGCGATCCGAAAGGGTCGCGCCCTTTCTTCTGGCCGACGCCTGGCCGCAGATGCGAAAAAGGCCCCGGATCGCTCCGGGGCCCCATCAATGTTGTCGCGCTCAGGCAGAGAGCGACCGCGTCGCGAGCGTCAGCGCGCTTAGGACGAATAATATTCCACGACCAGGTTCGGCTCCATCTTCACCGCGAACGGCACGTCGGCCAGTTCGGGGAAGCGGACGAAGCGGACCGAGAAACCACGGTCGCCCAGTTCCAGGTAGTCGGGGATGTCGCGCTCGCCGGACTGCTGGGCTTCCAGCACCAGCGCCATGTTGCGCGACTTTTCCTTGACCTCGACGACGTCGCCGACGCGCAGGCGATACGAAGCGATGTTCACCTTCTTGCCGTTGACGGTGACGTGGCCGTGGTTGACGAACTGACGCGCGGCCCAGGGGGTCGGCACGAATTTGGCGCGATAGACCGTGGCGTCCAGACGGGCTTCCAGCAGGCCGATCAGAATTTCCGAGGTGTTGCCCTTGCGGCGCGCAGCCTCGTCATAGGTCTTGCGGAACTGCTTCTCGGTCAGGTTGGCGTAATAGCCCTTGAGCTTCTGTTTGGCCTTCAGTTGCAGGCCGAAGTCCGAGACTTTCTGCTTGCGGCGCTGGCCGTGCTGACCGGGACCGTAGGAACGCTTGTTGACCGGCGACTTGGCGCGGCCCCACAGGTTCTCACCCATGGCCCGATCGATCTTGTATTTGGCGCTATGGCGCTTGGACATTCTGTTCTCTTCTAAATGATGCGGCCCGGCCCCTCCCCGAATGGAGGGACGATCTCAACGGCGGTCCACGCATCGTCCGTAGTGGTTTCGCGCGCCCGACCGGGGTCGGGTGCGTGAAGGCGGGGCTTATGCCCATGGACAAAGCTTAAGTCAACGTGCGCCGGCCCCCGTGTTAGGCCTTGGGCCTCAAACGCGGAGCCCCGACATGATGTCCAGACTGCTCGCCGTGACTGCCGCCGCCCTTGGCCTGTGCGCCGCCCCCGCCGTGGCCCAGACGCCGCCAGGTCCGGAGATCGACGCCGCCGTGGCGCGACTGATGTCCCAGACCGGTTCGCGCAACCTGGCCCTTGCGGTCATCGACGGCGGACAGGTGGCCTATGTGAAGGCCTATGGCGACAGGAACCAGGCCGGCGACCCGCTGACGACCGACACGGTCATGTACGGCGCCTCCCTGACCAAGGCGGTCTTCGCCTACTCCGTCATGCAGAGGGTGGACGAAGGCGTGATCGATCTGGACCGCCCGCTGGCCGAGACGCTGCCCGACCTGCCGACGATGTATGACGAGGGCCTCGCGGACCGCTATTCCGACTGGCGCGGTCTGGCCGAGGATGCGCGCTGGCGCACGATCACCCCGCGCATGGCCCTGACCCATTCGACAGGTTTCGCCAATTTCGGCTGGCTGGAGCCGGACCAGAAAATCCGCATCCATTTCGATCCCGGCACACGTTACGCCTATTCGGGCGACGGTCTGATCCTGCTGCAATTCCTGTTGGAACAGGGCCTGGACCGCGACGTCGGACGTGACGTTCAGGACGGCGTCTTCACGCCGCTGGGGATGACGAACACCAGCCTGATGTGGCGGCCGGACTTCGCTGCGAACCTGGCGGACGGCTGGGAGGCTGACGGCGCGGTCGAACCGCACGACGAACGCAGCCAGGTGCGGGCGGCCGGATCAATGGACACGACCATCCACGACATCGCCCTGTTCGCCGCTGCCTTGATGCGTGGCGACGGCATCAGCCGCGCCTCGCGCGCAGAGATGCTGCGTCCCCAGTTGCCGATCACCACCCCGCAACAGTTTCCGACCCTGTTGCCCGAACTGCCGCCTGGCGCCCGCCGCGCCGACCTTCAGGCGGGCCTGGGCGTGGTCACATTCACAGGGCCTCAGGGGCCGGGCTTCTTCAAGGGCGGGCACAACGATTCGACCGGCAACACCCTGGTGTGTGTCGAGCGTGAACTGCGCTGCCTCGTCGTATTGTCCAACGACGTGCGGTCGGAACCAGGCTTCGCTGATCTGGTCCGCGTCGTGCTGGGCGAAACCGGCGTGCCCTACGACTGGGAATACGGAACCCCCTAGGGCTGGGCGGGCGTCTCCGGAACCCAGACGAACCCGTCGGCCTGACGCTGGAACTTGCCCAGGCCCGGGAAGGGGAAGTGGACGCCATAGATGCGCAGGTTCTGCGTCGCCCCACGACCCAGCAAGGCCAGCCGCGTCGCGATGGCGGCGTCGGAATCGTAGTCCCAGCCATTCACGAACTCGGGCCGCTGCACCGAGATGATCGAGCTGTGCAGGGCGTCGCCGATATACAGCAGCCGGTCTTGGCCCGAGACGATCTCGTACCCGGTGTGCCCGGCCGTGTGGCCCTGAAGGGAGACCGCGGTGATCGACGGCGTCACCTGGGCGCCGGCCTCGAAGGTCTCGACCCTGGGCGTGATGATCGGAACCAGCGCGGCGAGTTCGGCGTCGCCCTGGATCGCGGCCCATTCGTCGGCGCTCATGCGGATCGCGGCATTGGGGTAGGTCAGTGCGCCGTTGGTCACCAACCCGCCGACATGGTCGCCGTGCCCGTGCGATATCAGGATGTCGGTGACCGCGCCGGGCTGGATCCCGGCCGCCGCCAGCGAGGCCGGCAGCTTGTTCTGCGTGCCCATCTGACCGCCGGCGCCGGTGTCGATCAGCACGACCTTGTCCTCGCCCTGGATAAGCAGCGGCTGGATCGACAGATGGATCTTCGGATCGCCGGTCTGCGAAAGGACCTCCGTCACGCCCGCCGTATCGGCCCAGGGGCTTTGTCCGGCGGCGTTGTCCAGCGCCATCTCGCCGTCCTTCAATGCGACGGCCTGAAGCGCCCCGACGGTGAAGCGATGGACGTCGGGGCTGGTCGCCGGGGCCTGGGCGGCTGAGGCCGGCTCCGTGGTCTCGGCGGGACGGGAACAGCCGGCGACAATCATGCCGGACAGGATCAGGGCGGCGGCGAGCTTGAACTGGGTGGTCATGGCATCCTCGGGGAGAGCGAACGGCTCAGCTCAGATAGGCGATGATGCCTGTTACGCCAGTCGGGCGGACCCTGAAGTCCGCCCGAAATCACGATCAACCGTTGGCGGCCGCAAACAGGGCGTTGGCCTTGTTCCAGTTCACCACGGTCCAGAAGGCCTTCAGATAGTCGGGCCGGCGGTTCTGGTATTTCAGATAATAGGCGTGCTCCCAGACGTCGGCGCCCAGCACGACGGCGCCCTTCTGATCGGCCACGTCCATCAGCGGATTGTCCTGGTTCGGCGTCGAGGTCACCTTCAGCTTGCCGTCCTGGACGATCAGCCAGGCCCAGCCCGAGCCGAACTGGCCGGCGCCGGCGGCGTTGAAGTCATCCTTGAACTTGTCCATCCCGCCCAGGTCGCGGTCGATCGCAGCGGCCAGTTCAGCAGACGGCTCGCCGCCTTTGCCTGCGGGGGCCAGCAGTTCCCAGAACAGGGCGTGGTTCCAGTGGCCGCCGCCGTTGTTGCGCACGGCCTTGGGCGCGGACGACACGGCCTTGAAGATGTCTTCAAGCGACTTGCCCTGCAGGCTCGGGTCCGCGTCGATGGCCTTGTTCAGGTTGTCGACATAGGCCTGATGGTGCTTGTCGTGGTGGAAGGTCATGGTTTCCTTGTCGATCGCCGGCTCCAGCGCGTCATAGGCATAGGGCAAGGGCGGCAGGGTAAAGGCCATGGGAAGGCTCCTTCCTTAGAGTTTGTCTCGGGGGTCCACAGATATGCGTCCCGACGCCCATGCCAAGCCGGTATCGCCGATTTCGTTCCTTTCGGCCCGCGTTAACCACGATTTCGGGGAACGGCGGTCGAAGGACAGCCATTGCCCATCGGAAGGAGCACCCGAGATGGGCCAGACGTATGCCTACTCCCCGCCGAAACTGAGCCAGAAGTCGCTGGACGCCCTCTGCCACGAACTGCTCGACGCGGCCGAGCACATGTCCGACGAACAGATTCTGTGCGTCGCCGACGCGCTTCACGACACGCTTCGGGATCGCCGCCGCTTGCGAGGGCGAATCCACCAGCGCGTCGAAGAACGGCTGTGCGCCAGGGGTGGCCCGGCCTTCCCGGCCTAGTCGGCGCCGGCCGGCGGATTGGCTTTCAGACAGTCGCGCACGTCCCGCTTCAGACTGCCCGGCGCATTCAGGAAGTCGACGCCGGCGGCGTCGAGCACGGCCTTCGCCGCCGCATCCAGTCCCGCAGGCAGGGCCGCGATCACCTTCGCCTGTCCCTTGGCGTGGAGGCAGAGGCCCAGTTCGTTGCACAGGGCGGCGAACATCGCGTCGTGATCCAGCGTCTCTGTCATCGTCAGGCTTTCAGTCGGGCGGCGTGGAAGGCCACATGGTCGGCGATGAAGCTGGCCATGAAGAAATAGGAGTGGTCGTAGCCGGGCTGCATCCGGATCGTGACCGTCTGACCGACCGCATCCGCCGCCGCCTGCAACAGTTCCGGCTTCAGCTGTTCCGCCAGAAACGCGTCCGCGTCGCCCTGATCGATCAGGATGTCGTCGAACCGGCCACGGGCCGCGCCGGATTCCATCAGCAGGGCGGCGTCGTGTTTCGCCCATTCCGACCGGTCCTCGCCCAGATAGGCGGTGAACGCCTTCTCGCCCCAGGGGCACCGCGTCGGCGACGCGATCGGCGCGAAGGCCGAGACCGACCGGAACAGTTCGGGGCGCCGTAACGCCAGGGTCAGCGCCCCGTGCCCGCCCATCGAATGGCCGCTGATTCCACGCGCGCCGGTCGTCGGGAACTCCGCGTCGATCAGGGCGATCAGCTCATCCGTGACATAGGTCTCCATGCGGAAATGCGGCGCCCACGGCGTTTCCGTCGCATCGACATAGAAGCCGGCCCCCTGCCCCAGGTCATAGGCCGGATCGTCGGCGACGCCCTCCCCTCGCGGCGAGGTGTCGGGCGCGACGATGATCAGTCCATGCTCGACGGCGGCGGCGTAGGCCCCGGCCTTGGTGGTGAAATTGTCCTCGGTGCAGGTCAGGCCCGAGAGCCAGATGAGCACGGGGAACGGGCCGTCGCCTGGCGGCGTGAAGACCGACAGGGTCATCGGCGTGCCGGTCGAAACGCTGTCGTGCTTCAGATAGCTCAAGGCGCCGCCATGAACCTGGTGCTGCTTCGTGACTTCCATCTCAAACTCCGTGTCACCCCACCCGGTGCAAGGCGCAGATCTTGTTGCCCGATGGATCCCGCAGATAAGCCAGGTTGAGCACGCCGAACGGGCCGTTGCGCTCGCCGGGCGGGTCCTCGATCGACCGGCCGCCCGCCGCGACGCCGGCGTCGTGGAAGGCCTTCACCATCTCGGCCGTCCTGGCGTGAAAGCCGATGGTGCCGCCGTTGGCGTGGCAGGCGGGCTCGCCGTCGATCGGCTTGCCGATGGCGAAGGCGCCGCGATCGGTCCGCCACCAGTAGCGGCCCTTGGGATCCGGCCCGGTCGCCGCCGGAAGGCCCAGCGCGCCGAGCGCCGCGTCGTAGAATTTCCGCGATGCGTCGATGTCGTCGGCGCCGACCGTGATGTGGGTGAACATGGTTTACTCGCTATTCTTGTCGTTGATCAGACGGCGGCGAAAGAGGTCCCGCCAGCCAGTGCAGCATATTGAGCACGAACTGCGGATTGTCGTTGTCGGTCGTGCTCAGGCCGAAACGCAGGTCCTTGCGTCCACTCTCCGGCGGAAAGACGATGCGTTGCGCGGTCATGAAGCCCGCTTCGCCCAGCACCACCAGCCGTCCCTGCCCCCAGCTCATGGCCAGACCCTGGGCCCCGGCCACGACCGGCGTGGCCAGACCGTCCAGTGCGCTCTCAGCCGAATTTCCGTCGTCCAGCCGCTCACGGATCCGCCCCAGGATGTCGCGATCTGCGCTCTCGAAATAACCCGTGCTCATCGGCAGAAGCACCACCGCGGCGGGCGGCGGCGTCAGCGACTGTCCGGTGAAGGTGTGCACGTGGCCGATCCGCTCGCCCGGTCGCCCCGCCAGGATCGGATGGGCGCCCGCGGTCCCGGCGTCGAAACGATAGTCCAGATTGGTGGTCAGGCCGGTCGGCTCGCGGTCGTCCGGCGTCAGCCGGAAGGCGTAGCCCAGCCCCATGCCGACGCCGAAGCGCGCCGCCAGCGCCTGGGCCGCCGTACCGTGCGGGGCGTGATCGGCAGCGAACAACAGCGCGCCCCCGGCCTCGACCCAGTCGCTGATCGCCTCGATTTCTGAGGCGGTGAAGGCCGAGGGATCGCCCTCTTCCGGAGACGCTCCTGCCGGGTTGGCGATGACCAGAACATCGACGTCTTCCAGCCCCCCGTCGTCAAAGGGGCGATCTGTCGTGCCGACCCGATAGCCGTCCGCCGTCACCAGGGCCGCGAATCCGCGATACCGGCCCTCCTTCGTCTGCTCGCTGCCGTGGCCTTGATCCAGAACGACCCTCGGCCCTTCGGCCCGTGCGAATGCGGGGTCGGCGACCACGGGACGATACTCGACATCGCCCATCTGTTCCTGCGCCGAGGCGAGGCCGGCCGAAAGGACCACCACCCCGCATGCCAGACCCAGGGCGACGAACCGCATCAGAACACCACGACGCTGCGGATGCTCTCACCCGCATGCATCAGGTCGAAGGCCTTGTTGATGTCTTCCAGCGGCAGGGTGTGGGTGATCATCGGGTCGATCTCGATTTTGCCGTCCATGTACCACTCGACGATCTTGGGCGTATCGGTCCGCCCGCGCGCGCCGCCGAAGGCCGAGCCGCGCCAGACGCGGCCGGTGACCAGTTGGAACGGGCGGGTGGCGATCTCCTTGCCGGCCTCGGCCACGCCGATGACGATGCTCTCGCCCCAGCCGCGGTGACAGGCCTCCAGCGCCTGGCGCATGACCACCGTGTTGCCGGTGCAGTCGAAAGTGTAGTCGGCGCCCCCGCCGGTCATCTCGACCAGATGAGCCACGATGTCCGGGACATTTTTCGGATTCACGAAATGTGTCATGCCGAAGCGGCGGCCCCATTCCTCCTTGTCGCCGTTGATGTCCACGCCGATGATCATGTCGGCGCCGACCATCTTCAGCCCCTGGATGACGTTCAGCCCGATGCCGCCCAGGCCGAAGACCACCGCGTTGGCGCCCGGCTCGACCTTGGCCGTATTGACCACCGCGCCCACGCCCGTCGTCACGCCGCAGCCGACGTAGCAGGCCTTGTCGAAGGGCGCGTCCTTGCGGATCTTGGCTAGGGCGATCTCGGGCAGGACGGTGTAGTTCGAGAAGGTCGAACAGCCCATATAGTGGGCGATGGCCTGGCCCTTGTAGCTGAAGCGGCTGGTGCCGTCGGGCATCAGACCCTTGCCCTGGGTCGCGCGGATCGCGGTGCACAGATTGGTCTTGCGGCTGAGGCAGCTTTTACACTGCCGGCATTCCGGCGTGTACAGCGGGATCACGTGATCGCCGACCTCGACCGAGGTCACGCCCGGTCCGACCTCGACGACGACGCCCGCGCCCTCGTGGCCCAGAATGCTCGGGAAGATTCCCTCCGAGTCCAGACCGTCCAGCGTATAGGCGTCGGTGTGGCAGATGCCGGTCGCCTTGATCTCGACCAGCACCTCTCCGGCGCGCGGCCCCTCCAGATCGACCTCGACGATCTCCAGCGGACGTTTGGCCTCGAAGGCGACGGCGGCGCGGGTTTTCATGGGGGGCAGTCCTTTCGCAGAGTCACGGCGGTTCTAGCGAGGTCGGCCGGGGACAGGAACCGTCAATGCCGCTAGGCAGGGTGAACGCTGAAATGTGACCCATGGTGAGCCCGCATGCAGATGACCCCCCGATGGCTGAACGAGGCGACGGTGCGGCTGGCCCATTTCCGCCTTCTGTTCATCGTCCTGATCAATCTGATCCCGATCGGCGGCGTGCTGCTGCTGGGCTGGGACGGTGGGCAGATCCTGTTCTTCTACTGGTTCGAGAACCTCGCCATCGGCCTCGTCACCCTGCCCAGGGTGATCGCCGCGCGCAGTTTCGTGCTGGATCCGGGCGCGCGCAATCCGAACCCCTCGCCCGGGATCGGCTGCTTCTTCGTCCTGCACTATGGCCTGTTCTGTCTGGTCCACGGCGCCTTCACCCTGATCCTGGCGACGGAGTTCTTTCTTCGGAACCACCCCGATCCGAACGCACCCGCCGATCCGCCCTTCAACGCCGCCTTCATGACCGGTCTGGCGGTGATGTTCGGCCTGCATGTCATCGCACTGGTGCGCGACTGGTGGCTGCCGCGCCGCTGGATGACCGACCACCCGGTGGTCGAGATGGTCCGCCCCTACGGCCGCCTGCTGGTGCTGCACATCTCTGTCATGGGCGGCGCCTGGGTGATGAATCGGTTCGATGCGCCGGAATGGGCCGTGCTGATGCTGTGCCTGGGCAAGGCGGGACTGGAACTGCTGACCGTCTGGATCGGCGAGACCGGGATCGAGGAAAAAATCCGGGCCGCGCCGGTCAAATAGGGCGCCGGGTTGGCATGACGCCGTTCGCCCGGCACAAGGGGGCATGACCCTGACCCAGGTTCGCGCCCTGATCGCCAGCCGTCCGGCCGCCATCGCCGCCGCCGTAATCGGCAATCTGATCCCCGCCCTCGGCGTCGCCTTCCTGGGCTGGAGCGCGTCGCAGATCCTGATCCTGTACTGGATGGAGAATGTCATTCTGGGCGTGCTGACCGTTCCGCGCATCGTCGCGGCGGGTCGCGGCCGGCCAGAGGGGTTCGGCCTGGCCCTGTTCTTCATCGTCCACTACGGCCTGTTCTGCCTCGGCCACCTGATCTTCGTCATGGTCCTGGTGGCGCGACTGGTCAGCGGCGGCGACGACCTGGTGGCGGACGCCGACGACGGACGCGGCTTCTACCTGGCGATCCTGGCGGTCGCTGTCCTGCACCTGGCCTCCCAGGTGCGCGAATGGTGGATGCCCGGACGCTGGCGTGAGGCGGCGCCGGGGTCGGAGATGTTCAAACCCTACGGCCGGATCTTCGTCCTGCACCTGACCGTCCTGCTGGGGGCCTGGCTGATCCTGGGGACAGGCGCTCCGGCGGCGACGATCCTGCTGCTGTGCCTGCTGAAGCTGGCGCTGGAACTGGTCATGATCGCCATCACCGGCGTGTCGAACGCGCTGAAGCCCGCCTAGGGCCGTCCTTCGCCCGCGACCGCTGCGCGCCTTCGCCGGTTGGTGTCGAACGACAGCACCAGTTCCGATCCGGGCGTGAAGCGCGGGCTGGCGGCGATGACGACCTGGCGTCCCGTCCCACGCCAGACGAACATATCCAGCGGCTGTTCGTCGCGAATATCCACGACCGGCTCCATCCCCAGCGCGCGCAGAAACGGTTCGGCCGCAGGGCCCATGTTGGACGGACCGCCTTCGGCGATCCCGACCGCGCACAGACCTCGATTGTAGTTTTTGGCCAGGGTCACCGTGCCGTGATGCCGGCGCGTCAGACTGATGTCATGGGGCGGGTCGTTCGGTGCGATCGGGTGATCGGCCCAATGACCCTCGGGCCGGTAGCCCAGCGCCCGGGCGGCGGCGATCGCCTGGATGATATTCCCATCCTCCGCATAGGGCGCGCAGATCTGACCCATCACGTCGCGAACGATGCCGGGCACATTCATCGACTGGGCGGCCGCGGGTTGGCCGACGCTGAGGGCGGCGATCAGGGCGAGACGGGCGATCATGACGGGCTCCTTCTCACGACACCCTGCCCCTTCGCGCCGGTTCAGTCGTCCGACGCTTTCCGACCGGCCTTCTGGGCCGCCAGCCGCTCCAGCACCCGCCCGCGCCCTTTCGACAGGGCTGTGATCACGCCGCGAAAGGTCGCCACCTCCTGTGCCGAGAAGCCCGACCGACCCAGCATGACCCGCAGGTTCTGGCTCATCGAGCGCAGCTTCTCCGGCGGATGGAAAAACCCCGCCGCCTCCAGCTCGCGCTCCAGATGTTCGTACATCCCCAGTTGCAAGGCGCCGTCCGCCGGGGCCTCGCCCTCGCGGAAGTTCGGCGGCGGGGCGTCCAGCACCAGCGTCCGCCATTCATAGGCGTTGATCGCCACCGCCTGGGCCAGGTTCAGGCTCTGGTGGCGGGGGTCGATGGGGATGGTCGTGATCCCCTGGCACAGGGCGATGTCGGTCGTCTCCAGACCCGCCCGCTCGGCCCCGAACAACAGGCCGACCTTCAGGCCGGACGCCGTGTCATCGTACAGGACCCGCGCCGATTCGCGCGGCGTGCGCACCGGTTGGCGGGTCTCCCTCGGCCGGGCCGTGGTGGCGAAGACGGTGTTCAGGTCGGCGATGGCCGCGGCAACGGTGTCGAACACCTGAGCCCCCTCCAGCACCCAGTCGGCGCCCGACGCCGTCGCCCAGGCCCGCTCCTGCGGCCAGCCGTCGCGCGGGCTGACCAGCCGCAGCCGATCCAGTCCGAAATTGGCCATCACCCGCGCCACCGCGCCGATGTTCTCGGCCATCTGCGGCCGATCGAGGATGACGACGGGGGGCGTCAGTTCAGACAAGCCGGATCAGTCCTCGCCGATCATGGCCAGCCAGGGATCGGCCGCGCCCGCCTCGACCTCGGCCACCTTGACCGCCGGCCAGCCGATCGACTGTTCGCCGGCCGCGCGCCACGCCAGGGTGATCAGGTCGCGCAGTTCCCCCGCGCCCGCCGCCAGCCGCACCGTGGCGAACTCGGCTCCGGACGCCAGCACCGCTCCGTCCGCATCGGCCGCGAACGCCCCGGTCTTTTCCAGCCGATAGAAGGGGACGACCTGGGACGCCGTCGTGGTCAGATAGGTCGCCATGCGCGCGCGCAGTTCGAACCCGTCCAGGTTCGGCTCGGGCATCGCCGCCTCAACCGCGTCCAGCCGCATATTGCGCCGGATGAAGGCCCCTTCGAACGCGCCATGGGTCTGGCGCGAGTTGGTGAACCCTTCCGGGTTCGGATACTGGCCCCAGCCGTTGTAGTGGACCGACATATGGTGCGGCTGCGCCCCGTCGCCGATGTAGTGGGACAGATAGCCGATATCGCGCAGCACCAGCGCCTGGCGCCGTTCGCGATCCTGGCGATACCAGGCCTTCTTGCCGGGGTCGGTCTCGCGCATCTCGGCCGCGTTCAACACCCGCCAGGTGGCGAAATCACGCGCCAACTGCTGGAACCCGTCCATGATCGCATAGGGCAGGTATCCGGCGTCATTGACCTCGATGCCCGCCGAAAGCAGCAGGGCGTCGTATTCGCTTTTCAGTTCGGGCAGTTCGGCCAGCGTCGGCCCGGCGGATGTCATCACATGGCCGTCGTCGTCCAGGTCGACGAAATGGGCCGTATCGCGCTCCCGGTCGTGCGGCTGTCCCGCGCCCTTGGTGCGGTCCGGCTCGCGCGACAGTTCGCCGACCTCGGCCACGGCCCCGGGCGTGCGCAGAAAGGCGGGCAGTTCGTCCGACAGGGCCCGCATCGCCGCCACGCCGACCATCCGGTGGCCGGTCGAGCCCCAGGCCGAGACCTGGGTCGCGGTGACGCCTGCGCCCAGAACGACGATCAGGGCGGCGGAGGCGACGAGGGCGAGACGCTTCATGGGAACTCTCCGAAGGGAACGGCCCGGCGTTAAATCCATGCCGCCACGGCGTCCAGCGGCTTCTTGTCCAGCGCCGCCACCGGCACGGTCGCATCCGCCGCCGGATGACCGGCCACCAGCAGCAGGAAGGGCTTCTCCCCGTCCGGGCGACCGCAAATCTCGGCCAGGAAACTCATCGGGGCGGGCGTGTGGGTCAGGGTGGCCAGTCCCGCGTGATGCAGGGCCGCGATCAGGAAGCCGGTGGCGATGCCGACGCTTTCAGGCACGTAGTAGTTCTTCTTGGCGTCCCCCGGCCGCGGCCCGCCCCGCTTCTGGCCGAACACGGCGATCAGCACCGGCGCGACCTCCAGAAACCCCTTGTCTGGATCGGTGCCCAGCGGCGCCAAGGCGTCCAGCCATTCCTGCGGGGCCTTGGTCGCATAGAATTCGCGTTCCTCGGCCTCGGCCGCCTGACGGATGCGGGCGCGCGCCTCGGGGCTTTCGATGACGCAGAAGAACCACGGCTGGTGATTGGCCCCGGACGGGGCGGAGGCGGCGGTCAGGATGGCCTTTTCGACCACTGCCCGCTCGACCGGCCGATCGGAAAACTCGCGGACCGTCCGCCGACCGGTCATCACCTGATGGAAGGCGCCCGCCCGCTTGACGCTTTCGGCGTCGGTGATCGGGGCATAGCCGGTCAGGGGCGTGGCGGGATGATCCTTCATGTGCGGACCCTAGGCCAGCGTCGCCCCTCGCTCCACCCGGCTTGACGCGACCGCGTGCTGACCCCTACCGGTTCAGGCGTCGCAGTTGGGAAGCCCGCCATGAAACGCCTGTCGCTCGCCGCCGTCTCGATCTTCGCCCTGCTGGCCTGTCCGGCGCTGGCCCAGCAGACCGAGGCGGTCGAGCAGAGCGCCGTCGAGGCGCACATGGACTTTCTGGCGGGCGACGAACTGCAGGGTCGCGGCAGCGCCACGCGGGACGAGGCGATCGCCGCCGCCTATGTCGCCGCCCAGTTCCGGCTCGCCGGCCTGACCCCGGTTCCCGGCATGGACGGCTATCTGCAGCGTGCGCCGATCGTGAAAACCACGCCTTCGGGCGCCGCGACCTTGACTGTCGGCGATGTCGTGCTGAACCAGGGGTCGGACCTCGCCATTCTGTCCGGTCCCAACCGCGCCGCCTCGGGCACGATCGCGGTGGCGGAGGGTCAGGACCCGGCGTCCATCCCCGCGGCAGAAGTCGTTCTGATCGCGGCCCCGAACGATCAACCGACGATGCGCGCCCTGGTCGGCGCCGCCGTCGGGAAAGGGGCCCGGCTGATCGTCCTGCGCCGGACCGACGCGCTCGCGACCCTGTCCGCCTTCGGCGATACCTCACGGCCCAGCATCCGGCTTGCGGACGTCCCGCCGCGCGCCGGTGCGGCCATCGTCGTCGTCTCGCCCGAGGCCTTCGACCGCATGAAGACCGCGGGCGGCACCGCCAGCTTCGATCCGGGCCAGGCCACGGTCGAGCAGGGCGTCACCACCAACGCCATCGGATGGATGCAGGGCTCCGACCCGTCCGCCGGGGTGCTGATGGTCTCGGCCCATCTGGATCACCTGGGCGTCGTCGACGGCGTCATCATGCACGGCGCCAATGACGATGCCTCGGGCACGGTCGCCGTCATCGAACTGGCCCGCGCCCTGTCGTCGGGCGAGCCCCATCGCCGCAGCCTGATGTTCGTCGCCTATGGATCGGAAGAGGCCGGCCTGCTGGGGTCGCGCTATTTCGTCGATCACCCGCCGATCGCCCTGACCGACATCGTCGCCAATCTCGAGATCGAGATGATCGGCAAACAGGACCCGACCCTGGGCAACGGCGTGATGATGATGACCGGGTTCGAGCGTTCGAATTTCGGCCCGACCCTGCGCGACGGCGGCGCCCTGATCGGACCCGATCCTTACCCCGAGCAGAATTTCTTCCAGCGGTCGGACAACTACGCCCTGGCCCTGAAGGGCATCGTCGCCCACACTATTTCGGGCTGGGCCACCATCCCGACCTATCACACGGCCGAGGACACGATCGAGAACCTCGATGTGGAGTTCATGACCGCCGCCATCCAATCGCTGGTGGCTCCGTTGCGTGCAATGGCCAACGGCGACTTCACCCCCGAATGGTCAGAAGGCGGACGTCCCGAGCCCCGCTGAGAAATCCTTCTCCGACTGCGGGAGAAGCGCCCATTCTGCGAGAACGGATTCGTCGGTCTCCTCCGTCAGGGCCGCCTCTCGCGCCGCCTCGAACGCCTCGACCGCCGTCAACCGCGACAGGGCCCAGACCGCCGCCCCCCTGACCAGGGGTGAGGCGTCGTCCAGCAACGTCTCCGCGCTGGCGATCAGCGCCTGGTCCCCACTGTTGCCGATCGCGTAGAGGACGTTGCGCACGAAGCGGTCCCGGCCGATCCGCTTGATCGGGCTTTTCGAGAACAGGGCGCGGAAGGCTGCGTCGTCCAGCGCCGCCAGGTCAGCCAGACGGGGCGACACCAGGGCTTCGCGCGCCGTCAGCCGGGCCTCGCGCGACGAAACGGCGAACTTGTTCCACGGACAGACCGCCAGACAGTCGTCGCAGCCATAGATGCGGGACCCCGTCGCCAGCCGGAACTCCACCGGCCACGGCCCCGCGTGTTCGATGGTCAGATAGGACAGGCAGCGCCGCGCATCCAGCTGGAACGGCGCCGGAAAGGCGTTCGTCGGACAGGCGGTCAGACAGGCGGTGCAGGATCCGCAGTGTTCGGCCTCGGGCGGATCGGGCTCGATCTCGGCGGCCGTCAGGATGACGCCCAAAAACAGCCAGTTGCCGTGCTCGCGGCTCAGCAGATTGGTGTGCTTCCCCTGCCATCCCAGCCCCGCCCTCTGGGCCAGGGGTTTTTCCATCAGGGGGGCGGTGTCGACGAACACCTTCACCTCGGCGCCCAGTCGGGCCGCGACCTGACCGGCCAGGGTCTTCAGCCGCCCCTTGATGACCTCGTGATAATCGTCGCCTCGCGCATAGACCGAGATATAGCCCGCCGACCGATCGCTCATCTCGGGCAGGGGATCGGCATCGGGGCCATAGTTCAAACCCAGGACGATGGCGCTGCGGGCGCCGTCCCACATGGCGGTCGGATGGGCGCGGCGTTCCAGCGTCGTCTCCATCCAGCCCATGTCGCCGTGACGGCCCGCCTCGACGAAATGAGCCAGCCGCTCGCCCGCGCTCCACGGCTCGGACGCCGAGGCGAAACGGCAGACGTCGAAGCCGAGTTCGGCGGCCTTCAGACGCAGGATGTCGCGGGGGTCGGCCATGGGTCGTTTCCCATACCGCTCATCCCGGCGAGGTCAAAAGTCCAGATCCGCATAGTGCGCCGCCGGCGCCAGTCCCTGGAACCGGTCCGCCAGCAGGGGCCGGAAGCACGGCCGGGACTTGATCTTCATGTACCAGGTCTTCAACCCGGGCCATGACGCCCAGGCGATCTCGCCGAAATAGTCCAGGGTCGACAGATGGGCGGCGGCCACGATGTCGGCCTGCGACAGCCGACGCCCCGCCAGCCAGTCGCGACGCGCCGTCAGACCCTCGAACACGGCCAGATGCGCCTTCAGCGCCTCGCGGCCTTCGCGCAGGGCCCGGGCCTCGGGCGGACCGAGCCGCAGCAGCGGCTTCTCCATCCGCTCGTGCAGCAGGACGGCGTTGACCTCGTCGGTGAAACGGCGCTCGAACCAGGCGATCAGGCGACGGACCTCGGCCCGTTCGACGGCGTCGGACGGCATCAGCAGCGGCGTCTTCTGCCCGTCCTCGATCCACCCCAGGATGGCGCCGACCTCGCACAGGGTCAGGGCGGGCGGGCCGCCGACCTGCAGGACGGGCGGCATGCCGGAGGGATTCAGGTCGCCGACCGGACAGTCGGCCTCCCACGGCCGGACCAGAACCTCGGTCCATTCGATGCGCGCTTCGCCCAGCGCCAGACGCGCGGCGCGGCTGGCGGGATCGAACGGGAAATGGAACAGGACATTGGCGGACATCGCCCCCGCGTCCTGCACCCGCCGCCGTTAAAGTCTCGTTTACGCTGAGGGCGGCGGCGTGGCGGGAACCGCCGCCCTTGCGGGTCCGCGCGGGTCGGCGTGGATCAGGACGTCGGCGTTCGGAAACGCCGCCTTCACCCGCGTTTCGGCCTCGACGACGATGTCGTGGGCGGCCTCGAACGACAGGGTCCGATCAAGATCGACGTGCATCTGCGCCATCAGCCGGTCGCCCGACAGCCGGGTGCGCAACTGGTGGACGCCGCCAATGCGCGGATCGGACAGGACCGCCGTGGTCAGGGCCACACGGTCGGCGTCGGAAACCTCGCGGTCCAGCAGCTGGTCGCCCGCGCCCTTCAGCACCCCGAAGGCGCCCCAGAACAGCCAGACCGCGACCACCAGACCGGCCGCCGCGTCCAGTCCCGGCGCGGACAGGAAGGTTCCGGAGATCACCCCGATCAGCACCACGATGCTGGCGCCCAGGTCGGCGGCGTAGTGGGCGCGGTCGCCCGCGACGGCGACGGAGCCCGACGCCTTCAGCGACCGCGTCTGCAGCCAGACCAGGCCGGCGGTCACCAGGATCGAGATGACGACCACGCCCACCGCCCATCCGCCGCCGACCACCGGGCGCGGATCGAAGATCCTCTGCAACGCCTCCCAGCCGATGAAGGCGGCCGAGGCGAACACCAGCCCGGCCTGAACCAGGGCCGCCATCGCCTCGCCCTTGCCATGGCCGAACCGGTGCTGGGCGTCAGCCGGCGCGGCGGCCCAGCGAACGGCGTAGAAGGTCGCCAGCGAGGCGATCAGGTCCAGCGACGAGTCGGCCAGCGACGCCAGGATGGACACCGACCCGGATGCGCCCAAGGCGAACGCCTTCAAGGCGATCAGCACGACCGCCACGCCGACGGACACGCGGGTTATCTGGCGCGGCGACAGGGTGGCGGCGGATCCCCACGGGCCTGACGGAGGGGCGGGTTCGGATGGCGGCGTGGCGGGAGAAGTCATTCCCGGTCCTTTTCGCTGATCGCCCTCCGGTTGCCAATGGATGACCGGTAACAGACCGGCGTTAGGCTTAAGGTCACGAAACCGCCCCATGGTGGCTTTTGATTAACCGTAACGGGCGGGGACGAGGCGATGACGCCAGCGGGCGCGAACGGACGAAGCGGCGAGACGGCGGATCGGTGGATCCCCCGGGCCGAGGTTCTGTCGCTGCTGGGGGTCAAGACCCAGACGCTCTACGCCTATGTCAGCCGGGGCCGGATCACCGCCCGTCCCGATCCCCAGGACCCCCGCCGCAGCCTGTACGCCGTCGCCGATGTCGCCCGGCTGAAGGGCTCCGGCGGCGCGGATGCGCCCGGCACGGTCCTGCCGTTCGAGCCTCCGGCAGTGAAGGGCGAGGCCCTGGTCCAGTCCTCCGTCAGCCTCAAGGCCGACGGGCGGCTCTACTATCGCGGGCACGACGTGGCCCTGTGGGCGCAGTCCGCCACGCTCGAGGACACCGCGCGCCTGCTGTGGGACAGCGGCGACGCCAATCCCTTCGCCGGTCTGGGCGTCCGGGTCGATGCGGCGGGCGGCGTCTCGCATCGCGCGCGCCTGTTCGCGGCCCTGTCGCGCCGGGCGGAAGAGGACGAGGCCTGCACCGGCCGGTCGCCGGAACAGCTGCGGATCGAGGCCGCCTCGACGCTGAACGAGGCCGTCGACGCCGTGGCGGGGCCGGGTCCCCGGCTGTTCTTCCACCAGCGGCTGGCGCGCGGCTGGAAGATGCTGGAGCGCGACAGCGTCCATCTCAGACGCGCCCTGGTGCTGGCGGCCGATCACGATCTCGGCCCGGCCGTGCTGGCGACCCGGGCGGCCGCGTCGGGCGGGGCGTCTCCGGCGGGGGCCGCCCTGGCCGGACTGGCGACGACGGCCTGTTCGCCGACGGCCCACGCCGTGGCCCGGACCACCGCCTATGTCGTCCACGCCCGGCGCGACCCGGCCGGGGCGGCCCAGCGCCAGATGGCGGATCGGGGCTCCATTCCCGGCTTCGGCAGCGACAGCTTTACCCATGGCGACCCCCGGGCCGAGGCCCTGCTGGCCCTGGCCGATCTGCCCGACGACCTGATGGCGGTCATCCGCGAAGGCGAGGCGGCCAGCGGGCGCAGGGCGGCCTTTCCCGCAGCCCTGGCGGTGATGGCGCGCCGTCTGGACCTGCCGCGCGAGGGCGCCCTCGACGTGCTTCTGATCGGCCGGCTGGTCGGACTGATGGCCCATGCGATCGATCAGGCGATCGACGGCTCGCCTATCCGGGCGCGACTGCGCTATGTGGGACCACGACCGGCCAGCGACTGACCCGGCGAACGAAACCGGGGACTTCATGGCGGACTGGATCGCGGCGATCATCCTGGGACTGGTCGAGGGGCTGACCGAGTTCATTCCAGTCTCCTCCACCGGCCATCTGCTGCTGACCAAGAGCGCGCTGGGCCTGGCGAACGAGCCGTGGGACACCTTCATCGTCATGATCCAGCTGGGCGCCATCCTGGCGGTGGTGGCCCTTTATTTCGCGCGCCTGTGGAAGGTGCTGATCGGCCTGCCGGGCAAGGATCCGGCGGCCCGGCGGTTCGCCTGTTCGGTCCTGCTAGCCTTTTTTCCTTCGGCCGTGGTGGGGCTGCTGTTCCACGACTTCATCAAGGCGGTGCTGTTCAACCCGACCGTGGTCTGCGTCAGCCTGATCGTCGGTGGTTTCGCCCTGATCGCCCTGGAGCGCTGGGCGCCGCAGCCGCGCGAGCACGACTCCATGACCTTCTCGATGAAGACCGCCCTGGGCGTGGGTCTGTTCCAGTGTCTGTCGATCATTCCCGGCGTGTCGCGGTCGGGCGCCACCATCGTCGGCGGGCTGTTGCTGGGCGTCGACAAGCGGGCGGCGGCCGAGTTTTCGTTCTTCCTGGCCATCCCGACCATGGTCGGGGCCTTCACCCTGGATTTCTGGGAAAGCCGCGACCTGCTGACGGGCGACGTGCTGACCCTGATCGCCATCGGCTTCGTCGTCTCCTTCATCAGCGGCCTGTTCGTGGTGCGAACCATGCTGGATTTCGTCACCCGGCACGGCTTCACCCCCTTCGCCTGGTGGCGGATCGTGGTCGGGACGTTGGGGCTGGGTCTGCTGTGGTCGGGACTGATCGCCTGACTTGTCAGACGCCGTTTCCCGGGCGCAAGCTGGCCTCATGACCAGTCAGCCCGCGAACGGCGAACGCTTCGCCAGCTTCGAAGCCTTCTATCCGTACTATATCCACGAGCATTCGAACCGGACCTGCCGGCGCATCCACATCGTCGGCTCGGCCCTGGTAATCCTGGCGGCGTTGGCGGGGCTGTTCGTCAACGCCTGGTGGTTTCTGGCCATGCCCCTGGTCGGCTACGGCGCGGCCTGGATCGGGCATTTCTTCTTCGAGAAGAATCGGCCCGCGACGTTCAAATACCCGCTGTGGAGCCTGATGGGCGACTGGCGCATGTTCTTCGAGACCGTCAGCGGCAAGCGGAAATTCTAATCGTCGATCCGCGTCAGACGGGTCTGGCTGCGGAATCGCCAGGCCTCTTCAACCGCTCCGACCGGGCGGACCTCCTTGACCGACAGCAGACCGTCGCCGTCGCGCGTATCGGTCACGCGGATGTCGGCGGGCGCGTCATCGTCCCGGCCGGTTTCGGAATAGACCAAGGTCCAGTGGGTCGGATCTGCAAACGCCGCCACGCGCACCGTCTCGGTGGACAGTTCGGGTGCGTTTCCGACGCGGAAACTGGCCGAGGTCGAGGCGCCCGCCGTCGTGTCGTCTAGACTGACCGTGGTGATCCATACCGGCTTTGTCGGCCCGTCATCGAACAGGCTCTGCTGGATCAGCGTGGCCCCGTCGCCAGGCGTGGAGATCACGGTCGTGACCGGTATTTCGAACAGCACATCGCTCTGATAGTCGCGATATCCCAGCGATCCGGACCAGTGCCCCACCAGTCCCAGACGCAGTTCGGTGGCGGACGGGGCGTTCTGGGCCCGGACGGTGACCGGCAGCAACAGGGTCAGCGCCAGAGCGATCACGGCAAGACGATTGTGCATGGGGGTCTCTCAGTCAGGCGTTGAGGATCAGGGCGCTCGCGGCGGCCATCTGGGGGTCCAACCCCGCAGCGATATCGGCAGCGGTGGCCGGAACGAAAATGTCGGGCTGGATGGCGGCGTCAGGCAGGTCCGGGCCTGGAAAGCTCGCGATCAACGGCAGGTCTATTTCCAGGCCCGACGCCGGCAGCCGCAGGAAAAAGAACGCCCCTCCGTTGATCCCGCGTCGGTTTCCGCCGGTCGTGGTTCCCAGCAATGTGGCCAATCCCAAGTCCTTCACGGATTGGGCAAAGACGAACGTGGCCGACGAGTTCGAGGCGTCACACAGGACGACGACTGGCCCGGCGTAGCGTCGGCCCAGGGCCGGAATGACCGTTGACGCGTCGCCGTCATCATAGCGCGTCAGACGATAGAAGCCTCGCGCATCCGGCCCGATCGCCTGTTCGCCCCAGTCCAGAAACGACCGGTCCCAGGTGTCGAGGTAGGGATGGAGATCTTCAGGCGCCTGCCGATACCGGACGAACCGCTGGTTTCGTGACAGGGGGATGTCGCGCTGAATCAGCCGACTGAGAATGATGTTGCCACAGTCCAGTCCGCCTTCGTTGCCACGAAGGTCCACGATCAGGCCGCGCGCGCCGTCACCCGTCAGATCGTCCATCACGCCGCCCAGCCATGTCTGCCAGTCGAACGCGGAATCGTAGAGCGCCCAGCCCGGCATCGTCAGTCGAACGATCCCATCGCCATCTTTCTTCAGACTCCAGGGATTCCCGCCCTCGGTTACCGTTTCCGCTTCCGTCCTGTTGGCGCGTCGCTGGGCCAGGGTCAGCAGTTCCGCCTGGACGGTGGCGCCGTCTCTCAGCGAGAAGACGGCCCTGTCCCGGATCGGCATGATCAGCGGCAGGTGGATGTCGAAGGTCTCGTAGCCGTCGTCGCCTCTGACCTCCATCAGGCTGACACGTTTCGCGTCGCTGGCCCCGTCCGCGCGCGCCATCGGCAACAACTGGGCCAGAATCTCCGACGTGGCCAACCCGTCGATGGCGATGATCTGAGTGCCGCGGGGAAGGGTCTGTTCGGCAGAATCATCGTGTGTCACGACCATGCGGCCGTCGATCCAGACGAAGCGAAACGGCACCAGCGAGCGGTCGGGGTAAATCAGGGCGCGCACCGCCTCCCCGCCGTTGTAAGGACTGGGATAGGTATGGCCGCAGCGAACCGAAGCGGTCACGCGGGTCAGGGCGGCAAACCGCTGACGAAAGGCGCTCGGTCCAGACCACTCGACTGCCAGTGCGTCCAGGCGGCCGCTTATCTGGTCGGGCGTCGAATAGCGGTAAAGACCCGGATGCATCGTCTCCCAGGCCCGGCGCAGGATCGCGATGTCCGAGGACCAGTCCTGGACGATGGCCGGGCCTGCCCATGCGGGCGATGCGGCCGCGAGCGCAAAACCACCGGCGGTCTGCAACAGATGTCGGCGGGAAAGTGCAGGCACGGTGTTCCTCTCCAAAGGTGTACAACACCCTGGATCGGATCAGCCGACGATGCGCCTCAGTTCGTCATCGCGGGCTTGAAAATCATGATCTGAGACGCCCCTGCGGTAGCGCGAGGGCGAAACGCCGAAGCGTGCATGGAAGGCCCGGTTGAAGCTCGCCTTGGAACTGAACCCGGCGTCGAATGCCAGGTTCAGCAGGTCGTCGTTCGAACCGGCATCAATCTGGGCGGCGACGGTCTCGGCGCGAACGCCGTTGATCCAGGTGGAGAAGTTCCGTCCCAGACCCTGATTGATCGCGCGCGACAGACGGCCAGTGTTCGTGGCCAGACGCCGCGCCAGAACGGGCAGGCTCAGATCGGCATCACGCGCCCAGTCGGCCTCGCGCAATCGGGCATCGAAGGTGGCCGCGATGGTGCTCCAGTCGGGGCCGGTGGCGGGATCGATCAGGGTCGGCAAGATCGGGACCGGAAAGCGCACGGCCGCATGCCGCCACCCCTCGACGCCCAGATACAGGCCGATCGCAACCAGGGCGAGGTAGAGGCCGGTTTCCTGGAAATAATCGATTCCACCACTCAACCAGTCCCAGAGCGTAAACCCGGCATAGATCGCCAACACACCGACCAGGGCGACAATCACGCGGGTCAGCCAGTTGGTGGCATAGCGGTCGTCATCGCTGCGGGCCTGGGCCAGGTCGCGCCGATAGTCGCGCAGACACCGCAGCGACATCGCCGCATAGATGCCCAGCGATGCCAACAGGGCCAGTTCGAACACCGGTCTGACAAAACGGGCGTGGCCACCCGTGTACCAGTCCCATTTTGTCGTCAGTGGCAGGGCGAAACAGGTCGCGAAATAGGCCAGTTGCAATCCGGACAGCGAAAGATGGATCCAGAACCGCTCAGGCCGGCGCCCTTTCACCAGGGCGTGGGTGTAGCCGAACAGCAGGGGCGGCAGGGCCAAGGGCAGGGCGAAGGGCGCAAACGTCAGCCAGCGCCAGGCGTCATAGGCGCCGGCAAAACCGATCGTATAAGGGGTGATCACGCCTGCCAGAACAATCAGAAAGGCGCTCAGCAAACGGTTTGCGCGGGCGTTGGCGGCTTGGCCTGCGATCGCCACGGCCAGAACGAGCATCTGCAGACTGGCCAAACCCAGCAGGGCCACGCGCCAACCCATGTAAAGTTGAACCCCGTCCATTGGCCCAGCTTAGGCCCCGGACACCGGGGACTGCAAAGTCTGCGCGGGCGTCAGTTCGACGCGCTGTTCCTGCGGCCGGGACGCTACCGCATCCGCGTCGAAACGGCCGTCGGATTCACGGAATTGAGCGAAGGGCACGTCTGATCGGCTTCGTCAATCACCGTTCGGTCAGTCGACACGGGCGATCGGGCGGCGCATGATCGACCGGGGCGTCGGGAGATTTCGCGATGATCGGTCTGGGGCATATCAAGAGACGGCTCGGGCAATACGGCGCGGCGTGGGTCGCGGCCTTCCTGGTCACCGGCGTGGCGATCCTGATCGGGATGCTGTTCTACGACCTGATCACCGTCGCCGACGCCGCGCTGCCGGTCATGCTGGCGGCGACGGCGCTGGCCCTGGGGGTCGGGCTGATCGCCAGCCTGGTGTCGCGCGAGACGGTCGGGACCAAGCTGGTGGTCGGCGTTCTGGCCCTGCTGCTGGTCCTGCCTCTGATGTGGGCGCCGGTGGCGGCGGCGGTCTGCATCGCCTTCTTCGCCGACCGGTCGATCGAATATTCCCAGGTCTACGCCGCCTTCCAGATCGGGGTCAGCGAACTGCTGTTCCCGCTGGAGGAAACGGTCCGATCCGGCGCCGTGTTCGGCAGCGTCTGGGCCCTGTTCCAGGGCGTGGCCAGCGTGGTGGGCTTTATCTCGGCCCTGTCGAACATCTGGCCGATCCTGCGTCGGCTGCTGGGCGCCGAGCCTGCGGCCGCCTGAGCCGTCGACAGGGTCTCAGTTCGACGCGCTGTTCCAGGCGGGCGGACAGCCGTCGAAACGGCCGGCGTTCGAGATCGTCAGGCGGCGCTGGTTGAAGCGCATCACCGGCTGCATCGAGCCGCGACCGTTGCCAGTATAAAGATCGACCCGCTGCCCCCGGATCGCGCCGCCGGTGTCGGACGCATACCAGTAGCCGTCGTGGATCGTGCCGTCCGGCATCCGCATTCCGACCGTCTCGCGGATGAACAGCTTGGTCCGGCGCGGGATCACGCGGGGATCGGTGGCCAGGGTGCGCATCGGAATCGGACGGCAGCCCAGGGAATCGTTGCCCGTCGCCCCGCCGCCGCCTGCGTGATACAGGCTGGCGCGGGCGCTCCAGTCTGGATCGCGAGCCATCAGCGCGGCCTGTTGGGGCGTCAGATCGGCCAGGACCTCGTCGGAACCGGTCGCCGCCGCAGGGGTTTCAACGATCACCGGATCGGCGGCCACGGCCTCCGCGTAGGTGATCGGATCGCCGGCCGGAAAGGCCGCCGCCCAGAGCATGGCGAACGCCGCGAGGGTGCTGAACACAGATCGAACTCATCGAGACGCCGGTCCCCGACACTGTACCGGCATGGGCGGTGTCGTTCGCACCTGTGGCGACATTGGGGCCGTTTGGCCCGGTGCGGCCGTCTGTCACCAACCGTGATGGATCAGTCCACCGTTCACTGAGATAAGCGGAACCGGGGTTGGGCAAAGCCTGAAATCGCGATAGCAGTATATCGGGTCCAAACATCTTTTTCTGGCGCGAGATGCTTACTGTTCATGGAGATATTCGTTCGGGCAACTGCTTGAAGGTCAAGTGGATGCTGGACGCGCTAGGACGTGATTATCAGTGGGTCGAGGTCGACATCATGTCGGGCGGCAGTCGAACCCCCGCCTTTCTGGGCCTGAATTCCGCCGGTCAGGTTCCGACCCTGGTGCTGGACGACGGACGCGCCCTGGCCCAGTCCAACGCCATCCTGCTGCATCTGGCCGAGGGCACGGACTGGATCCCCGTCGACGCCTATCAGCGGGCGCGGATGCTGGAATGGCTGTTCTGGGAACAGTACAGTCACGAACCCTATGTCGCCGTGGCGCGGTTCCAGCGCGTCTATGCGGGAAAGTCTGCCGACGAGATCGAGCCGCGCCTGATGGAGCGCGGGCATCTGGCGCTGGCCCGGATGGAGGCTGCGCTGGCGACCTCCGCCTGGCTAGCCGGGGGCGAGGCGGCCACGCTCGCCGACCTCGCCCTGGTCGCCTATACGCGCGTCGCCGACGAAGGCGGGTTCGACCTGGCCCGGTATCCGAATGTCAGGAGTTGGATCGGGCGGGTGGAGACGGCGTTCGGAATCGGCTGACGCCTATCCGGTCGCCAGCCCCGTCCCGCGACCGCCGCCCGGCACCGGGGCGACGTCCAGCAGTTTGATTCGGAACACCAGCACCGAATTGGGCGGGATATCCGACCCCTGTCCGCGCTCGCCGTAGCCCAGCGCCGGCGGCACATACAACATCCACTCGTCGCCGACCTTCATCCGCTGCAGGGCCTCGGTCCAGCCGGGCACGACCTGTTCGGCCGTCGTCACATAGGGCTGGCCGCGCGAGAAGGATGAATCGAACACCGATCCGTCGGTCAGGGCGCCCTCGTAGTCGACCCGCACCAGATCGTTGCGGTCCGGCGTCGCCGCCCCCGACGGTCCCGACTGCACCACCTTGTACTGCAGCCCGCTGGGCAAGGTCTCGATCCCTTCGGCCTTGGCGTTGGACTCCATGAAGAAGGCCGCCGCCCGCGCATTGGCTTCCAGATCGGCGCCGCCCGCGGCATCGCGATTGCATCCCGCCAGGGCCACGACCCCGGCGATCGTCGCGATGCTAGCCCATCCGAAGCGCATAACCCTGGTCCTTCAATGCCGCGCCGATCTCGTCGGCGTGGGCGCTATCGCGCGTTTCGACCATGATGTCGAACTCCGCCCCCTTGGCCGGCACGTCCAGCGCCAGCCGGTTGTGGACCACGTCGATGATATTGCCGCCCAGCCCCCCGATCACCGCCGCCATGGCCGACAGCATTCCCGGCCGGTCGTCGCCCAGGATCCGGTAGACGATCAATCTCCGTTCACGGACCATCTCGCGGTTCAGCACCACCGCCAGCATCCGCGCATCGATATTGCCGCCGCACAGGACCAGCCCGACCTTCATCCCCTTGAACCGCTCTGGATAACGCAACAGGGCCGCCAGACCGCCGGCGCCGGCGCCCTCGGCCACGGTCTTCTCCAGGGTGGCGAAGAAGGCCACGGCCTTTTCGAAGTCCGGCTCGTCGACCACCAGCACGTCCTCGACCAGGGGATCGGCCAGGGCGAAGGGAATGTCGCCCACGGCCTTGATGGCGATGCCCTCGGCGATCGTCGCCCCGCCGCACTTCGGCGCCTGGCCCTTTCTCCGTGCACTGAATGACGGATACATCGCGGCCTCGACGCCGAAGATGCGGATATCGGGCTTGATGGCTTTCGCCGCGATCGAACAGCCGGCGATCAGCCCGCCGCCGCCGATCGGAATGATCAGCGCGTCCAGGTCGGGCGCGTCCTCCAGGAACTCAATGGCGCAGACCCCCTGGCCCGTCACGATCCCCTCGTCGTCGAAGGCCGAGATGAAGACGAAACCCTCCTCGTCCCTCAACCGATGCGCCTCTTCGGTCGAGCCGGTGAAGTCGGCGCCCTTGATCACGACGGTCGCCCCGTGGCCGCGCGTGCCGTCGATCTTGGTGAAGGGCGTGCCCTCCGGCATCACGATCGTGACCGGCACGCCGAGACGACCTCCGTGATAGGCCAGGGCCTGGGCGTGGTTCCCGGCCGAGGCCGCCACCACGCCGCGCTTCATCTCGTCCGGCGTCAGCGACAGCAGCCGGTTCAGGGCGCCGCGCTCCTTGAAACTGCCGGTGAAGTGCAGGTTGTCGTATTTGACCCAGACCTCGGCCCCGGTCAGTTGCGACAGGCGACGGGAATGACGCACCGGCGTGCGATCGACCTGTCCGGCGATCCGCGCCTGGGCCGCCTGGATGTCCGCGAATACGACTGTCATGGGGCCCCTGTAGACCTGTGGCGGCCGGGTCCGTGACGGCCCGCCGCTCTGTGTTGTCGGTGACTTGTGGCGCCCGTCGCTGGCGCCCGCAACCTTGACCTTACGCCTGCGTTAAGGGTCATGTGACCTCGCCCGCCAGGCGTGTCGGCGGGCCTGACTGAGAGAGACTGATGTCGAGACCTTCCCTGTTCGCCCCGCTGTCGATCCTCGCCGCCGCGGCCGCCCTGACCGCCTGCGCGCCCACGACGGGAATGTCCTCGGCCCCCGGGATGGCCGGCCCGCCCCGCGCCGCCCCGTTCAGAGCCGCGGATTTCGACTGGTCGACCCCGGTCGGAACCGCCGCCATCGAAGGGCGGGTCGCCTTCGGCCGCGATGGCCAGAGCTTCGACTGCACCGGATCGGTCGCCCTGACGCCCGACACCCCCTACACCCGCGCCCGGTTCCATACCCTGTACGGCTCGACCGATCAGGCCGCGATCCCCGAGGCGGTCGTGCGCGCCCGCACCGTGGCCGACCCGAACGCCGACTATCGCTCGTTCGTCCGCTCGACGACCTGCCAGGAGGGTCGCTTCCGCTTCGACCGGCTGCCCGCCGGCGGATGGTTCCTGATCACCCCGGTCAGCGCCGGCGGCGATCGCGTCGTCCTGATGCGCCACGTCGTCACCCGCGCGGGCGCCGTCGCCAACGTCACCCTGTAACGCTCGATCCCCACGCGGGCCGGAACCCGCCCCAGACCCGCAAGGCCACGCCATGAAAGTCGCCGCCATCCCCATCGCCCTCGCCCTGGCCGCGTTCACGGCGGCGCCGGTCGCCGCACAGAGCTACGGCTACGCGTCCGGCTCCGTCGGCTACGGTCAACCGTCGGGGTATCAGAGCTATGGAGGCCAGGACTACGGCCGCTCCGGACAGGGTTACGGCTATCAGGACTATGGTCGTACGGGTCAGGGCTACAGCCGGCAGGGATACGGCGGTCAGGGCTACGGCTACCCCGACCAGTCGCGCTCCTACTCGAGCTATGGGCGCTACGGCTACGACTACAACGGCCAGGCGGACCGGCCGGGCGATTATCGCTGCGACGCCTACTGGGATCGGGGCCGCGACGACTGCGGCGCCGGCTGGCGCGACCAGCGCCCGTTCACGCGCCAGTACAGCTCCGGCTATGGTTACGGTCACGGCTATGGCTCCGGCAGTTATGGATACGGCCAGGGCTATGGCTATTCCCGGACCTATGGAGGGGGCTATGGCCAGGCGCCGGCCCAGGCCTACCCCGGCGCCTATGGACGGCCTGATCTGGTCTATCCGTCGGGCGGCTATGGCGGCTATGGCGGCGCATACGCCGGCGGGCGCGACCCCGGCCGGGCGGCCTACTGCGCATCGCGCTTCCGCTCCTATGATTCCCGGACGGGCTACTACCGGGCCTATTCCGGGCGGCTGGTGTTCTGCGGATAGGCCCGCCGAACGCGGTCGCGGAAACGCCGTCCCTCGAAAACCAGCGTTAATCCGATCACGGAATCGCGTCTGAACGCCGTTCGCCATCTTTCAGACGCACCGGCCCCGCTTTCGTCCGGACGGTCCAGGTCGGATCGGTTTCAGTTCGGGGAGCGCATCCATGTCCCAGCACAACATCGTCGGTTCGGAGGCCTTTGACCGGTCGCCCTTCGTCATCATTCGCTCGGTGCGCACCGGCGGGATGCGGCGTCGTCAGACGCGCACGGCCTTCGCTTTCATGGCCGGGGCGGGCGCCGCCGTCGTGGGCGGGATCATCGCCGCCGTGGCCGTCTTCGGACCCGGTCTGGCGGGCGGCTGATGCAGCCGGCCGTCAGGCCAGCCACACCATCATCCGCGTATCGATGTCCGCGTCGCGCGCGCGGCTGAACGCCTTGCGGGTCTCTCCGGTGTAGAGGAAACCCGCCTTCTCCAGCACGCGGCCCGACGCGGGGTTGTCGGCGAAATGGCCGGCCACCAGCGCCCGGCGCTTCCAGCGCTTGGACGCCCAGACCATGGCCCCTTCCAGGGCCTCCGTCGCCAGTCCGCGGCCCCAGAACTCACGTCCGATCCAGTAGCCGGCCTCGGGCACGCGATCCTCGTCCTCGAACAGGCCGATGACCCCGACGGGGCCGTGATCCTCGTGCTCGATCAGGAAGGTGGCGGCGCGCGCCGGATCCTGGGCCGCGACCGCGATGACGAAATCCTCGGCGTCGCCTTGGCCGAAGGGATGCGGCATCCGCTTGGTCATGCGGGCGATGTCGTGGTCGTTGGCCAGGCGGGCGATCGCGCCCACGTCCTGGGGCGCCGGGGCGCGCAGCACCAGACGCCGGGTCTCGACGACCGGAGAGGTTTCAATGACGCACATGTCCTGCCTCGTTCAGCGGTCCGCCTCCTTTGAAAGGGCTCGGGCGGACTTCGAGGCGGGAACGCAAACGGGGAGCCTGGTGATCCAGACTCCCCGCGGAATATTTTCCCTGGTCCGGATCGGCTGCTTTTCAGGAGCAACGCGATCCGAAATCCGGGTTCGCGTTACTCGGCGGCGAGGGCCTGCTGGTCGTCGTTCGCGGGAATGATCGACACGTAACAACGGCCGTTGGCCTTCTTGGTGAATTTCACCGCGCCGGTTTCGAGGGCGAAAAGGGTGTGATCGCGACCCAGGCCCATGTTCTCACCGGGATGGAAGGTGGTGCCGCGCTGGCGCACGATGATGTTGCCGGCCAGCACGTTCTCGCCGCCGAATTTCTTCACGCCGAGGCGCTTGGACTGGGAGTCGCGACCGTTACGCGACGAACCACCGGATTTCTTGTGAGCCATAGGTCTGCTCCGTCTTTCCTTTTACGCCGCCGACCGTCGGGTCGGACCGGCGCGATACTTGTTCTTACGCTTCGTCGGTCGCGGCGGGCTTGGCGGCTTTCTTGGCCGGAGCCTTCTTGGCGGGGGCCGAAGCCTCGACCACGCCGGCTTCGACCTTGGCCGAGGACTTGGAGCCCTTGGCGACGACCGTCTCGGTTGAACCCAGATCCGAAGTCGCATCGCGCCCCTCTTGACCACGGGGGGCCAGGCCACGGGCGCGCAGGTTGATCTCGGCCTTGGTCATCAGGTCGACCTTGCCGTCCCACTTCGCCTTTTCGCCGGCGCCGTCGATGCCGGTGATGCGCAGGACCGATTCCATCTGGCGGTGGCCGTTGGTGCGGCGATAGCCCTGGCGGCGGGTCTTCTTGAAGATCTTGACCTTCTCGCCCTTGCGGGTCTCGATCAGGGTCGCACCGACGAAAGCGCCCGAAATCAGCGGCGCGCCAAGGGTCACGCCCTTGTCGCCGCCCAGCATCAGGACGCTGTCCAGCTTCAGCTCTGCACCAGCATCGCCGTCCAGCTTTTCGACAACGATCGTGTCGCCCGGTTGGACCCGGTACTGCTTGCCGCCGGTTTTGATCACCGCGTACATATTGAGCCTCAGCGTAACGCAAAAAAGAAGGCGCCCGCCGGGATACCCCGCGGGCGAAGAGCGGCGACATATACGGACAGCGCCCCTCGAGTCAACGTGAAACGCGCCGAAAACGCCCGAACGGACGCGTTTCCTCGCCCGGTCTAGCCGCCTTTCGACCGGCCGTGCAAAGAGGATGTCAGGCCGCCGAGGAAGTCATCCATGATCCAGTCCGCCGATCGCCGCGTCGCCGCCGCGCGCCGCATCGTCGCCCATGTGGCCGAACATCTGCGCGCCGACCTGTCCCTGCGGCTATGGAACGGCGAGGTGCTGCCGCTGGGACCGGGCGCGCGGGACGACATCCAGATCGTCATCGCCCGCCCCTCGGCCGTCCGACGTCTGTTGCTGAGGCCCGGCCTGATGACCCTGTTCGAGATGTTCGGCTCGGGCGACCTGAGGGTCGAGGGCGGCAGTCCGCTGGACGCGGCCGATCGCTGGGACCACGGGCGCGCGGTTCATCTGGCCCGCAATCTCGACAAGATGCAGATGCTGCGCGACGCGACGCCATTCCTGCTGGGCGGCGGCGATGACGCGGCGACCGAGTTGCCAGCCTGGGACGCGACCGGCGACGATGGCGTCGGGCGCGACCGGGGCGCGCGGCGCGACCAGGACTTCATCCAGTTCCACTACGACGTCGGCAACGATTTCTACGCCCTCTTCCTGGACCCGGAGATGGTCTACTCCAGCGCCTATTTCACCGATCACGGCGCGACGCTGGAGGCGGCCCAGGCCGAAAAGCTGGACCGCATCTGTCGCAAGCTGCGCCTGAAGCCCGGCCAGCGCATTCTGGACTGCGGTTGCGGCTGGGCGGGTCTGGCCTGCTGGGCGGCCGGCAAATACGGGGTTCAGGTTCACGGCGTGACCCTGTCCCAGGCCCAGCTCGACTATGGACGCGCCAAGGTCGCCCGGCTGGGTCTGGAGCATCTGGTGACGCTGGAGCTCAAGGATTACCGCGAGGTCGACGAGGCCGGGGGCTATGACGCCATCGCCCAGGTCGAGATGTTCGAACATGCCGGCTTCGCCAACCACGAAAAGCATTTCAACCAGATGCGCCGCCTGCTGAAGCCCGGCGGTCTGTATTTCCATCAGGCGTCGGTCCGACGCGGCGGCCGTGACGCGCTGAAGCCCACCCCGACGACCCGGGTCATCACCCGTTTCATCTTCCCCGGCGGAGAGCTGGACACCATCGGCATGACGGTGACCAACCTGGGCCGGCTGGGGTTCGAGACGCTCGACGTCGAAGACATGCGTGAGCATTTCGAGCTGACGTTGCAGCACTGGACCCAGCGGCTCTACGCTCGCCGCGAAGAGGCCTACGTCCTGGTCGGCGAGGCCCGCGCCCGTCTGTGGATGATCTATTTCGCCCTGTTCAAGAAGGGGTTCGAGCGCGGATCGGTGCAGGTCTACCAGACGGTCGCCCAGAAGCGCCGGCCGGGCCCGTCGGGCCTGTCCCTGGACCGCGCCGATCTCTATCGCTGACGAAACTCTCTCGACTGTTATAAAGTAACACGCTATATCGGGGTCAATGTCGCTGCCCGATCTTGAACAGCCGGTCCTTCTGTCCCTTCTCGGGGGCGGGTTCGCGGCCGCCTTCCTGCATGCGGCCCTGCCGACGCACTGGCTGCCGTTCGTCCTGGTGGGTCGCGCCCAGCGCTGGACCCTGACGCGCAGCCTGCTGGCGGTCACCGCCGCCGGTCTGGCCCATATCGCCACGACGGCTCTGGTCGGCAGTCTGATCGTCGCCGCCGGGATGGCGCTGGACGCGTGGGTCGCCGGCCTGCTGCCGCACCTGTCGGCCGTCCTTCTGTTCGGCTTCGGCGGCTTCTACCTGATCAGGTCCGCCGTGCGTCGTCCGGTCATGGCCGGCGGCCCCGGGCTGGACCTGGCCGAACCTACGGTGTCGCATGCCGCCGCCTTCTGGGGACTGGTCGCCGTGATGGCGCTGTCGCCCGGCGAAGTCCTTCTGCCGATCTATATGTCTTCGGCCCAGGAGGGAGCCGGCGCCCTCGCCCTGCTGACCCTGGCCTTCGCGATCGGCACCATTCTGGGGATGGCGACATTCACCACCCTGGCCCGCGCGGGTGCGTCGGTGCTGCGGCTTGAACGCTGGGCGCGGTACGAGGGGGCGATTCTGGGCCTGGCCCTGATCGCGATCGGACTTCTCGTCGTCGTCCACCAGCACTAGGGTCGCCGGATGGCCACCCATTCGCACGACGACCATGACCATCATCACGGCCATGATCATTCCCATGGCCATCACGGTCATGCCCACGGTCCGGTCGACACCGGCGACTGGCGCTATCTGGTCGGTCTGCTGGTCAACCTGGCCTTCGTCGCCTGCGAGTTCGGGGCCGGGATCTGGTCCGGCTCGACCGCTCTGCTGGCCGACGCCGGACACAATCTGTCCGACGTCCTGGGGCTGGCCATGGCCGGGGGCGCCGCCGTGCTGGCCCGGCGCGCGGCCGGGTCACAGCTGACCTATGGCTTCGGCAAGGCGACCATCCTGGCGGCCCTGGCCAATGCCTTGCTGCTGATCTTCGCCTGCGGCGCCATCGCCTTCGAGGCGGTGCGGCGGCTGGCCGACCCCGCCCCGGTCGAATCCGGCGTCATCATGATCGTGGCCGGCATCGGCTTCGTCATCAACCTGGGCACCGCCCTGCTGTTCATGCGCGACCAGCATTCGGACCTGAACGCACGCGGCGCCTATCTGCACATGATGGCCGACGCCGCAGTCTCGATCGGCGTCGTCATCTCCGGCGCGGTCATCATGTTCACCGGCTGGTCGATCATCGATCCGCTGGTCTCGGTCGCCATCGTGGCGGTGATCCTGATGGGGACCTGGGGCCTGCTGAAGGACTCCACCGGCCTGGCGATGGACGCCGCCCCGCGATCGGTCGACGTCACGGCGGTCCGGGAGGCCCTCGCCGCCCTGCCGGGCGTGCGCGGCGTCCACGACGTGCATGTCTGGGGCCTGTCCACGACCGCCACCGCCCTGACGGCGCATCTGGTGCACGACCGAGGCGATCCACGCGCCCTGCTGGCCGAGGCTCAGGGCCTGGCCCGCAGCCGCTTCGCCATCGCCCACACCACCCTGCAGCTCGAGACCGACGTCCTGCCGGACTGCCCCGACTGCTAGGGCTTATTTCCGGGCGTCGGCCAGCGCCTGCTGGACCTGTTCGAAGGTTTCGGTCACGCTCGCGGCCGGCGTCTTGTCCATCAGACTGACGCCGACGATGGCCAGGAAGCTGAGCACGAAGCCGGGCACGATCTCGTACAGGACCGAACTCAGCGTCTCGCCGTCCGCCAGCACCGGCGCATAGATCCAGAACAGCACCGTCACCGCCCCGACGATCATCCCGGCCAGGGCGCCGTTCCGCGTCATCCGTTTCCAGGTCAGCGACAGGATCACCAGCGGCCCGAAGGCGGCGCCGAACCCGGCCCAGGCCTTGGACACCAGACCCAGCACATTGCTGTCGGGGTTATAGGCCAGTCCGATGGCCGCCAGAGCCACGGCCAGAACGGCCAGTCGCCCCACCATCACCAGTTCCTTCTGCGGCGCGGCCTTTCTCAGGAAGACGCCATAGAAATCCTCGACCAGCGACGACGACGACACCAGCAGCTGCGACGAGATGGTCGACATGATCGCCGCCAGGATCGCCGCCAGCAGGAAGCCGGTGATCAACGGATCGAACAGCACGTCCGACAACAGGATGAAGATGGTCTCGGGGTCCGCGACCTCCAGACCCGTGGTCGTGGCGTAGGCCAGACCCGCCAGGCCGGTGCCCAGGGCGCCGATCAGGGTGACCAGCATCCAGCCCATGCCGATGTTCCTCATCGCCGGCACGTCCCTCACCGAACGGATGGCCATGAAGCGGACGATGATGTGCGGCTGGCCGAAATAGCCCAGCCCCCAGGCCAGGGCCGACAGAATGCTGATCAGGGTGGCGTCCTTGAACAGGTCCAGCAGTCCGGGATCGATCCCGTTCAGGCTGGTGGTCATTTCGCCCACGCCGCCGATCCGCATCAGGGCCACGATCGGCACCAGGATCAGGGCCACGAACATGATGCAGCCCTGGACGAAGTCGGTCAGGCTGACGGCCATGAAGCCGCCGACCATCGTATAGGCCAGCACCACGCCCGCCGTGATCCACAACCCCCAGGCGTAGTCGAGCCCGAACGACGTCTGGAACAGCTTGCCCCCCGCCACCATGCCGGACGAGGTGTACAGGGTGAAGAAAATCACGATGACCAGGGCCGAAACGATTCGCAGCAGCCGGGACCGGTCCTCGAACCGCTTGTCGAAATAGTCGGGAATGGTGATCGCGTCGCGGGCCAGCTCGGTATAGACGCGCAGCCGCGGGGCCACGATCAGATAGTTGGCAAGGGCGCCGCAGAACAGGCCGATGGCGATCCAGATCGACGACAGGCCCGACAGATACATGGCCCCCGGCAGACCCAGCAGCATCCAGCCGCTCATGTCCGACGCTCCCGCCGACAGCGAGGCCACCGCCGGACCCAGCTTTCGGCCCCCCAGCATATAGCCGGCGACGTCGTCGGTGCTCTCGCGCATCGACCACAGGCCGATGGCCAGCATCAGCGCGAAATACAGGCCGAGAGTGATGTATGTTCCGAGTTCCATGCCCCTGCCTAGCAGCAAGCCCCCGCCGGGGGCCACCCTTTGCGGCCAGAAAGGGGCGCCCGGCCGTGACCGGACGCCGCATAGCCTCTTGACGACGCCGCGCCCGCGTCCGATCCCCCGTTGACCCGATTGTGGAGCCCGACCCCATGCCGCACGACCGCACCGATGTCCTGAACGCACTGACCGACCAGGGGGTGTGCCCGGTCTTCTATCATGCGGACCCCGAGGTCGCTCTGAACGTCATCCGCGCCTGTGCGCGCGGCGGGGCGCCGGTGATCGAGTTCACCAACCGTGGCGATTTCGCCTGCGATCTGTTCGGCGACATCGCGCGCGAAGTGGCCCGCACCGACCCCGGCGTCGTTCTGGGCATCGGCTCGGTGCTGGATGCCGGAACCGCTTCGATGTTCCTGAACCGGGCGGCGCGGTTCGTCGTGTCGCCGGCGCTGGTGGCCGAAGTGGCGGTGGTCTGCAACCGCCGTCGGGTGGCCTATTTCCCCGGCTGCGGCTCGGTGCGCGACATCACCGAGGCCCATGCGCTGGGCTGCGACATCATCAAGCTGTTTCCGGGCGCGTCGGTCGGCGGCCCGGACTTCGTCAAGGCGGTCATGGGGCCGATGCCGTGGACGAAGATCATGCCCACCGGCGGCGTCGACCCCGACCCCGCCTCCATCGCGAAATGGTTCGGGGCCGGGATCGTGGCGGCGGGGATGGGATCGAAACTGATCACCGACGCGGCGGTGAAAGCGGGCGACTGGGCCGGGATCGAAACCTCGGTCCGCGCCGCGGTGGACGCCGTCGCCGCCTTCCGCGCCGGTAAGTCCTAGCTCAGGACGACGATGGCCACGCGCCGGTTCTGGGCGCGCCCGTCGGCCGTGGCGTTGTCGGCGACCGGGGCTTCTTCGCCGTACGAGATCGTGGCCATCCGGTTCAGGGCGATGCCCTGACGGCTCAGCGAGCGGCGCACGGCCTCGGCCCGGGCCGCGCCCAGCGCGTCGTTGTAGGACTCGGGTCCGGCCGAATCCGTGTGGCCCTGGATTTCCAGATAGACGTTGACGTTCTCGGCCTTCAGCCGGTTCGCCAGTTCGGTCAGCCGCTGTTCCGCCTCGGGTGACAGGGCGTCGCGGTCGGTCGGGAATTTCACCGAGTCGTCCGACAGGACCACCTCGTACATGAACTTGCCCTCGGCCAGTTGCTGGGCCGCCGTGGCGCGTTGCAGCGCGTCATTGGCGGTGCCTTCCACGGTCGCCAGACGGGTATCGGTGGCGGTGACGCGCTGGTCGACCACCGCGACCTCGTCGCGCACGAAACCGCGCGTGGCGCACCCGCTGGCGAGCAGGCCCAGCGACAGGACGACGCCGGTCATCAGGACGGGCCGAAGGTCGGCGGGCTTGAAGGAAAGGGCTTGGGACTGGATCAAGTGAGGTCTCCTGAGGGGCCGGAGCGCCACTTCCGAACGTCGCGCAGATGTGATCAGGGCGGCGCCGCTGGGCCATCGCATGACCGGGATGGGGCATGATTCCGGCAGCGTGGCCGTATTGATTGGGGCGGCGACAGGTCTCGGGGCGGTCACGTTCCTGACGCGGCGGAATGGTCTCAACAGGCCTGACCGACGTCCCCCGCGTCGCCGTTTCGGACCGTGACTTGCCCTCAAGCGACGACAGCCAAAAGAAAAACCCGACCTCGAAAACCACTGCGACGCGGGCCTCCCGTCGCGCGTGGCTTCCCGGCGCGGCGGTCAGCCTGGCGGCCCATCTGGCCGTGCTTCTGGCCTTCATAACGGTCGCGCCCGAGCGCACGATTTTTTCGGCGGGACCGACGCCAGACCCGATGATCGTCTCCCTGAGCCCGCCGCCGCCGCCCCTGCCGGTCGCCCAGCCCGACCCGCCGCCGGGTCCCGCCCAGCCGTCGCAGGCGGCCGAAGCGCCCGCTCCGGCGACCCTCGCCCCTACGCCTCCAAGACCCCGGCCGGCCGCCGCCCCGCGTACTCCGCGGCCGGCTCCGCCCGATGTCGAACCCCTGCCCGTCGCCCCCGCTCCGCCCGGCCCGACCCCCGCGCCGCCGCCCGCCGGTCTGACCCAGGCCCAGCTGGCGGGCGCCGCCACGGCGGGTTCCGGGTCTGGCGGCGGCGGCTCTGGCGCATCGGGCGGCGGCGGTTCCGGTACAGGCGCCGGCCGCTGCGACATGATCCGCCGAATCCAGGACGCGTTGCGCGACAACCCCGGCGTGATCGCCGCCGCCGCCCGCGCCCACGACGCCCTGCCCGCATCCCAGCGCGCCCTTTTGGTCTGGGACGGCGACTGGGTGTCGAACCCGGGCGAGGCCGGACGAGGACTGGCGGGCCTGCGCCAGGCCATCGCGGTGGAGATCGCTTTCGCTCCGCCTGAGTGCCGCAGACAGGCCATGCGCGGTCTCGTCTTGCTGACCCTCGCCGACGGCGCCGACGGCCCGCGCCTGGCCCTGGGGCAGGGCCAGTGGCGCTGGTCGGATCTCACCGGGGCGCGTTGAAGGTTTCAGGCGCGAGGGGCGGCGTCTTCGTCGGCGTTGTCCTGACCGGCGCGTCCCGACCCCATGCCGCCGCCCATCCCCCCGCCGCCCCCGCCCTTGCCGCCTCCACGCTCGCCGCCGCCCTTGCCGCCGCCGCCCGACGGCCGGGCCGGTCCCTGTCGCGGCAGCGAGACGTCGGCGGGAATTGGAGCGAGGTCCAGCGCCTGACGGATGAAGTCCCGCAGCGACACGACCAGTTCGTGCGTCTGCACCGTTCGCCCCTCGACCAGGGCCCGCGCCGCCTGTTCGGCCAGGCGGACCTGCGCCTCCGTGCCCAGCAGGATGATGTCGGACAGGGCCGCCTCCACGGCGTCGCGGATGCGACGGCCGCGATCCGACCCGCCGTGCAGCTCGGCCGCCGCGATTTCGCCCTCGCCCGCAGAACGATTCAGGTCGCGCAGGTGCCGGGGATCGACGTCCAGATCGCCGGTGAACGATCCGCCCAGCACCTTGTAGGCCGCGATCAGGGTCTTGAGCCGCTCGTTGATCTGGCGGTTCACCCGCTCGCGCCGCTGCTGGATGGTCATCATGGCCAACAGCCGCACCCCGACGCCGATCAGGGTGAACAGCGCCAACCCCACCAAGGTGCTGAGCAGACCCGTCCAGGAGCTGAAATCCAGTCCACGCATCATCGCCTCCTCAGGTTTGGACGCACCGGGCGCGGGGCGGTCTCCGGCCCCTGGATGAAGACCGGCAGGACGACCAGCGCAACGACGGCGATCATGGCCCCCGGGGCCCAGTTGGCGCCGGTCACGGAGATCAGCCACTGGGCCAGCCAGGGGGTGAAGCCGCCGAACACGGCGGTGGCGACCGTCGCCCCCAGCGCCAGCCCGCTCAGCCGCCCTTCGCCGGGAAACTGCTCGGCCGTGGCGACAGCTCCGACCGCCGAAACCCCGCCCGCGACTCCCGCCAGGATCACGGCGCCCAGCAAGGCCCCGCCCGCCCCCCCGACGGCCATCAGCGAGAACATGGCGGCGGGGACGGCGGCGCTGCACAGGGCCAGCGCGATCAGCACGGGCTTCCTGCCCCAGCGGTCCGACAGCATCCCCGCCAGCGGCGTCACCAGGATCACCACGATCGCCGCGATCGTGGCCAGCCACAGGGACATGGTCTCGCTCATCGACCCGGCCGAGGTCAGGAACACCGGCACATAGGTGATGCCGACATAATAGGTGATCGACCCCAGGGCCGAGATGGCGAACGCGCGCGCGATGCCTTTGCGATGATGGCGCAAGGTGTGCAGCACGGGGCTGACCGGCACGGTCCCCTCCGCCTTCTGGCGCTCGAAGTCGGGCGATTCCTGCATCGTCGATCGGGCCAGCCAGACACTGCCCGCCAGCACCGCCCCGACAACGAACGGGATGCGCCAGCCCCAGCTGTCGAGATCCGCCGGACTGAGCAGATGCACCGTCAGGGCGCAGACGCCGACCGCCAGCAGGGCGCCAATCTCGCTCGCCGCCGAGGCCGAAGACGCGATCAGCCCGCGCCGGTGACGCGGCGCCCCCTCCAGCAGATAGGCCACCACGCCGGTGTATTCTCCACCGACCGAGAACCCCATCACGCAGCGGACCAGCAACAAGGCCGCCCCCGCCGCCGGCCCGATCAGCCCGTAGGTCGGCAGCAGGGCCGTCACCACCATCGCCGCCGTCATCAGGGCGACCGACAACAGCATCGTGCGCCTGCGTCCGAACCGGTCTCCAATATGGCCGAACACCACCGCGCCGACCGGCCGCATCAGATAGGCCACGGCGAACCCGCCCAGGGTGATCAGCAGCGACGCCTCGCCGCCGCCGAAGAAGACGCGCGACAGCACGGTCGCCAGATACAGATACAGGGTGAAGTCATACCACTCGACCACGGTCGAAAAGGCCGCAATGGCCATCGACCGTCGGGTCATGGGGCGGTGGTCGGCATCCCTCGCGGCGTCGGACATACCCTGCCTTCGATCGTCTCCGGCCATAACCGGCGCCGGTTCCTATAGACGAAAAAAGGGGCGGCGGGCCCGGCCCGCCGCCCCTCCTGTTTCAGTCAGGCCCGATCAGGCGGCCAGACGGCCCAGCAGGCCGGACAGCGAGGCCATCCGCGCCTTGTCGGCGGCGCTGGCGGTCGCCGGAGCGGTCGCCAGGGCCGTGGCCAGTTCACCGGCCGCCGCCTTGTCCGCCGACCCGGAACGCCAGCCGGCGATCAGGGTGCGCAGGTTCGTCTCGACGTCGTCGGCCAGTGCATCGCCACGCGCCAGCTGATCGACATAGGCCGCGGCCACGTCGGGGGTGTCGGCCCATTCGATCTTCGTCTGGGTCTGCGGGTTGATGGTGTCGGACATAACCGCCTCGGCCGCCGCGATCTCGGCCGCCGACAGCTGGTCGTTGGGGACCAGTTTCAGCACGTCCACGCCGCGCGCGATCTCGCTGGAATAGACCCGGCCGTTCAGCCAGTAGGCCGACCACGACCCGCCGACCACGACGCGGTCGGCGTCGATCGGCCCCCGGTCGAAATAGGCGATCTCGACCGGCTTCTGCGCATCGGTGAAGTCCATCACCGAGATGCCGCCCTGGTACCAGGCCTGGACCATCAGGTCGCGACCCGGGACCGGGATCAGGTTGCCGTTGTGGGCGACGCAGTTCTCGGACGTCGTCTGGGTCGTGGGCAGTTTGTGGAAGGTCTGGCCCTTCAGCGTGTCGTCCTCGATCGTCGCGATCAGGTTGGCGCCCCAGTTGGCCGGGCTTTCGGCGGTGCAGCGCGCGCCGATGCCGCCGCTCCACTCGTCGGTGAACACGACCTTGGACCCGTCATTGCTGAAGGTGGCCGAGTGCCAGTAGGCCATGTCCGGGTCGAACATCTCGGAGATGCGTTTGGGGTTCTGCGGATCGGTGATGTCCAGCAGGATGCCGTTGCCGCTGCACGCGCCGCCGGCCCGGCCGATCTCGGGATAGACGGTGATGTCGTGGCACTGGTCGGTGCGGGCCGTGCCCTGGCTGGCGACGCCCGACCGGCCGCCGTCCCACAGACCGGCGATGCGGCCGCTCTCGGCGTCGGCGAAGATGCGCGGGCGGTTGACGATCTCGGCGGCGGCCGGATTGTCCAGCGGCACCTTGATCACGTCGATCGAGAACAGGGCCGTGTCCGGGTTCTCGGTCGGCAGACCGTCCGAACAGATGCCCAGCTCGGCCGTCTCGCGCACGCCCGCCGTGCCCGAGTTGTAGATGTACAGAACATTGTCGTCGTTCGGATCCGGCACCTGGGTGTGGGTGTGCGACCCACGGCAGGTCTGGACCGCCGCGATCTGGCGCGGGCTCGAGATGTCGGAGATGTCGAAGATGCGGACGCCGCGGAAGCGCTCGGCGTTGACGTCGCCCTCGGCGTCGCTGACGCCGCAATCCAGCCGGCCGCGGTTCTGTTCGACCGACATGAACAGCAGGTCGCCGTGAACCGACAGGTCGCCCTGACCGCCCGGACAGACCACCGAGGTCATCAGCTCCGGCGCGCCGCCGGCGACGTTATAGATGTTGAAGCCGTTGAAATTGCCGACGAACAGCCGGTCGCCCGACATCGCCATGTCGCTGTTGGCCAGGGCCAGCGGGCTGAATTTCGGCGGGTTCTCGCGCATCCGGGCGCGCATCGCCTCCTGTTCCTCGCGCGTGGCGGGGATGGAGAACAGGGCCTCGGGATCGAAGAAGCCGGGCGGCGGCGCGACCGTGCTCTCCAGCGCCAGGCCGGAGGCCGCCTCGCCCGCGTCGTGCAGGCCGGCCGAAAGGGTGCTGCGCTCATCCGGCGTGATGGTCTGGATCTGGGCCGAGGCCCCGGCGGCGGTCATCAGGACGCCCAGCGCGACGGAGGCGCAAAGCAGGGTGTTGCGAACGTTCATGGCCGCTCCTTGGGCATGGCTGGAAGGAAATCAGAGGTCGGAAAGAAGGGTCTGCATACGGGCGATCTCGGCGGTCTGGTCGCCGACGACCGAGTTGGCGAAGTCCGACAGCAGCGGGTCGTCGGCCGCATCCGGCGTGTCCATCAGGGCGTCGACCATGTCGATCGCGCCCTGGTGATGCTGGATCATGCCGGTCAGGAACAGCCGGTCGAATTCGGTCCCGGTCGCGGCCGACAGGGTGCGCATCTGGCGCGGCGACAGCATGCCCGCCATCACCGGCGTGTCGTCGGCCGACATCGCGTGGCCCGCATGCGCCGAATGATCCATGCCGGAGTGTTCCATGCCGGAGTGATCCATGCCCGCCATCGGCATCTCGACCGATTGCCCCCGGTCGGTCAGCCAGCCGCGCATCAGCGCCATCTCGGCCTCCTGGCTCAGGGAGATCCGCCGGCCCAGCAGTTTCACCGTCGGGTCCGACCCTTGCGTCTCCAGCATCTCGACCATCTCCACCGCCTGGGCGTGGTGGACGATCATGTGCTGCATGAAGGCGACGTCGTGTTCGGTGAAGGTCGGCCGGCTCATCGCCACCGCCGTCTCGGCCGAGATGACCCGCGACGCCGCCCCCGGCGCACCGGGCTGGACGATCGGCGCCGGCGCCCCGCCCGCCGCCTGGGCCGCGACGACCCCCGCCAACATCAGTCCCGAAACGCTGTACACGATCGCAAAGGCTCCCCTGCGGCCCCCTCCGGTCCGCGCCCGGCACCCTAGGCGGTGAGGTTACGCTGTTGCAAGGCGGGGTCGTCCATGGACATCGCCGGTCCCGCCGATCGCGTGTCCCCCGGAACCGGCTCGGCCCCCAGATCGCGGATCTGACGCTCCAGCTGCCAGGCGCGCCGGTCGCCCAGTTCGACCGCCTTGCGCAGTATGACCTCCGGCAGATACCACTGCCGCCAGAAGCGCGACTTCAGCTCATAGTTCTCGGCCTGCTCGCCCTCGCCCCAGATGCCGAACCGCTCCCTGACCTTGGCCTTCTCGACGAACAGGATGTCGAACAGCAGTTGCAGGTCCATCGTCTCGATCGTCACCCGCGCCGCCTCGGCCGCCTTCGCCTCCCGCTCTCCCAGCCGCGCATAGGTCTCGGCCAGCCCGGCCAGAGCCTTCGCCTCGGCCCACAACCGCCCCTTCATCGCCCGCCCGCTGGCCAGGGTCGCCGCCCTGGCCAGTTCGGCCGGATCGGTCGCCGCCGCATCGTCCGCCGGCGCCGGGTGGAACAGCGCCTTCAGCGCCCGCGACCCCACCGGATGCATCGACCGCGCCGAGGCCTCTTCCTCCTCGACCATTCGCGCATGGGCCCGCGCCCGCGCGTCGCCCATCCGCTTCTTGGTGAAGCCGTCGCGGCAGGCGTAGCGATAGACCGACGACGGCGCGACCTTCCACTTGGCCCCGATATCCTTGGCCGTCGCCCCGTTCTTGTACTCCTCGGCGATGATCGCCCAGGTCTCGGGTTTCAGCCGGAAATGGGTGGCGGGGGCTTCGACATAGGATCGGGTCATGCCAACAGTGTGCGGGCGCCCCGAGGGCATGCGCGTAAAAAGGCTCTAAATAATGCCGGGCGTTGATCGGTAAGCGGAAATCGGACGATCCGTTGATGGGTATGGGCGTGACGCCTGGTCAAACCCACCCGCCCCTGCCAACCTCTGCGGGGAGGCGCGCATGATTGATCCATCCAAGGTTGGCGCCGACTGGCAGGCGGACGAACTCGACGTCATCGTCGCCGACTATTTCGCCATGCTCGCCCTCGACGCCGCCGGAGAGCCCTTCGTCAAGACCCGCCGCGCCCGCGCCCTGATGCAACAGACGGGTCGCAGCCACCGCTCGGTCGAGTTCAAGCACATGAACATATCGGCCGTCGCTGCCGAACTGGGCCTGCCCCACGTGCGCGGCTACCGCCCCATGGCCAACTACCAAGCCGCCATCTTCGACGCCATCGACCGCCACCTCGCCGCCCACCCCGAGGTCCTCACCGACGACGCCTACCTGTCTCCTCCCCGTTCGCCCCTTGGCGAATGGGGAGGGGGACCGCGAAGCGGTGGAGGGGTTCTTGACGCCCCACCGTCGTTCCAAGGCGTCTCCGAACCCGCCACCCCCTTCGATGGCGGAGAGGGTGGAATCCAATCCCTCACCCTCACCGAAGCAACGCCTCCCGGTCCGCCCCGCACCCCGCGTCCAGAGGGCCTCGCCCGCCTCGTCCGCAAATACGACCCCGCCGCCCGCGACCACCGCAACCGCGCCCTCGGCAAGCTGGGCGAGGAACACGTCTTCCACCACGAGCGCGCCCGCCTGATCGCCCACGACCGCCCCGACCTCGCCCGCCGCATCGAATGGACCAGCCAGGAACGCGGCGACGGCGCCGGCTACGACATCAGGAGTTTCGACCCCACCGGCGTCGATCGCCTGATCGAGGTCAAGGCCACTCGAGGCGGCCCCACCACCCCCTTCTACCTGACCCGCACCGAGCGCGAGGTCTCCCTCGAACACCCCGCCGCCTGGCGCCTCTACCGCCTCCACGACCTCTCGGCCGCGCCGGGGCTGTTCGTCTTGCCGCCGCCGCTGGAGGGGGCGGTCACGCTGGAGGTTGAGGCTTGGAAAGCGCACTTCTAACCGGTCGATGCTCGAACCGGATCAGATCGTACTTCTCGGCGAACCAAGCGACAAAGGTGGCCGGATCGTCGCCGGACAACCAGTAACGCCTGAGATCACTCTCATCGAGTCCCGCATCTACCGTGTTTATGCACCAGTCCCGTTTCATGTGGCGGTCTACAGCGTTGACCCAACGAACCTTGTCCACTGGCCTCGACTCCCACTCCGATTATCGTCCTGTGCGACCATAAGCATTGGCATCAGAATGCATAGAACGAAGCGCCCGCGCGCCGACCACTGATACACGGCGGGCCAAATTCTAGCGTCGCAATGCAAGCTGGAGGCGGTCAAAACTGCCTCCTTGCCATTACACGCAGGATTTCTGCATAGATCAGCGCGAACCAATGGGCCGCTTCTGACACCAGCATCTGGCAAATTCGTTCCGAGCCGCCGAGGGCACCCAAGTCGAAGTTCGACTGTCCTACCCGGTAATGAAACATCCGATTCCGGAATTGAACAAGCAGGTTCGGCATTGAGTTGAACGGCACATGAAAAAGTATTTCGGTGTCAGACTCGAACTCAAACCCGCCTGTATTGTTTATACCGCAGCGCTCAATCTGTGCCTTTAGCAACCTGACCCACGCCGCGTCCGATCCAGCTATCGAGAAATCGAACGTGACAGCTGTAAGATTGGCTTGACGGGCGATCACCGGCACCGCGGTCGTCAATACCTTAAGGTCGCCGTCCTTCTCGTTCGACAGAAGAGAGCGCAAGAAATCATGCGCTCGACTGAAGTCTGTCTGCGTCGTTGCATATAGAAGAGGAAATACTACGGCAATCATCTCTAGGAGACGATAAAAATATAGGAACGATTCCGTAAATCTTCCAGCCTTCTTCGCATGTAAAGCGAGCGTTAGTTCCTGACGCAGGCTCTCAAAGTATGTCGCATTTCTTTGAGAGAGATTCGTTACAAAATGAGCGTACTCTTCGAGAGTGATGTCTCCCTCGAAGAGAAAGAGGGATATTCTGTCGGGCCTGCACATCCTCCGCGTGGTCTGACGAAATTCATTGGTGGCGAGAGCCGCCGTTCGACCGGTTGAGCTCTCCGTGACATTCACGCTTCCAAGGAGCAGCCGAAGAATCTCGTGCGGAGGCACGCCATCGGAATGCAGCCCGAAGGGCGCGGCAGGCTGGTACCCTCCGTGTCCCGGCTCATTAAGCGTGAGGATGCCGACCACGTCAGTCCACCAAAGTGGCCTCGTGGAACGCCTCGGTCACCTCGTCGACATCCCGCGCCGCGAACTGGTCAACCTTCTCAATGAAGTCACGGGAAAGCTCCCGACGCGTTTTCCCAACATTCACCTTCGAAACGTTGATTGCCTCAAACGCTTCTTCGAAGAGTTCGGTAAGAGTGCCGAAACGCTCAGCATCGAACTTGGAGAGTGTTCCGTAACTCCGCTTCGCTCCAACGGTAAAACCGATCAGATTGTTGCCTAGCCGGAGCCAATCCCGCCCCTTAATGTCTGTGGCGAACTTCGCAACAAGACCCAGAATGTCATGGAATGATATTTCGGATTCCGTGATGTCGCTGTCCATCACTTTGCCGACAAGGATCTCGTCCAACTTCGACTCGATGATCCGGGCGTTTTGGTTGTGGACGCTGTCTGTCAGAAACGCCGTATAGGCTTCCGCAATGTCGCTCCGTCGGAATGAGCCAGGCGGCGGCTTTGCCGTTTCCGTCTCCTTCTCGGAGAAAACGTGTATGCCAATATCACCGATGTCGAGCATACCTTTCGTCAGCATCTCGATTTGGTGTCGAGCGGTCATTGGCTTCTGACCATTATTCAACGTAATCATTCGGTACAGGAGTAGGTCGTATCGTTCGGCGATAATTACATTAACGGGAAGCTTTAGCTTTTCGTCGAAATCGTTCTCGATCGAAGCGTCGCTTAGGCTCAGGACTCATAGCCAGAACAGCACGGTCGCGGCGAGGGCGATGGCGGACAGGAAGACGGTCGGACAGCGATCGTATCGGGTGGCAACACGCCGCCAGTCCTTGAGCCGTCCGAACATGATCTCTATGCGGT